>NZ_JAEAGP010000001.1:1818750-2425000 GCF_015999305.1 Erythrobacter sp. YJ-T3-07
GAGTGACGCGGGAGGCCCGCATCGCGACCCCTGATCTATGTCAAGGACGGTTGACTATATGTACAGGACCATTGCCTGAGTCAACGACGCTTTCCACAATGGCAAGGTTGCTTTTCATTGCGAGCATGTCGGCCGGACAGGATTGACCCCCCAACGCGCTTCAGCCATTGCGCCGCATCATGGACCGGAACCCGCAATCCTCCTTTCAGGACATGATCCTCGCCCTGCACGACTTCTGGGCAGGGCAGGGCTGTGTGATCCTGCAACCCTACGACATGCGTATGGGTGCAGGCACGTTCCACACCGCGACCACGCTGCGCGCGCTGGGGCCGGAGCCGTGGAATGCCGCCTTCGTGCAACCGTGCCGCCGGCCCACCGATGGCCGCTATGGCGAGAACCCGAACCGGCTGCAGCACTACTACCAGTATCAGGTGATCCTGAAGCCGAGCCCGCCCGACATCCAGAACCTCTATCTGGAATCGCTGCGGGTGATCGGGATCGACCCGCTCAAGCACGATATCCGCTTCGTGGAGGACGACTGGGAATCGCCCACGCTAGGCGCGTGGGGGCTGGGCTGGGAAGTCTGGTGCGACGGGATGGAAGTCACCCAGTTCACCTATTTCCAGCAGATGGGCGGGTTCGACTGCAAGCCGGTCGCGGGCGAGCTGACATACGGGCTCGAACGGCTCGCAATGTATATCCAGGGCGTCGACAACGTGTACGACCTCCAGTTCAACGATCGCGGCGTATCCTACGGCGACGTGTTTCTCGAAAACGAGAAGCAGATGTCGAAGTGGAACTTCGAGGTCGCGGAGACCGATGCGCTGTTCGATCTCTTCGCCAAGGCGGAAAAGGAGTGCGAGAACGCGCTCGCCAACAACGTCCCCATCGCCGCCTACGAACAGGCGGTGGAAGCGAGCCACATCTTCAACCTGCTGCAGGCGCGCGGCGTGATCTCCGTACAGGAACGCGCGAGCTACATGGGCCGCGTGCGCGACCTGGCGCGTGGGTCGTGCGAGAAGTTTGCGGAACTGAAAGCGCCCGAGTGGGCCGAGAAATATCCGGAGTGGTCCCTGTGAAAGACTTCCTCCTCGAACTGCGCTCCGAAGAAATCCCCGCGCGGATGCAGGCGGGCGCGCGTGCCGAAATCGAAAAGCTGTTCCGCCGCGAGATGGACGCCGCGGGCGTCGCGATGGGCGAGGTTACTGTATGGTCCACCCCGCGCCGCCTCGCGCTGATCGCGCGCGGACTGCCGAGCGAGACGCAGGCCGTCAGCGAGGAAGCCAAGGGCCCGCCGGTGGGCGCGCCCGATCAGGCGGTCGACGGCTTCTGCCGCAAGAACAACGTGACGCGCGGCCAGCTCGAGGTGCGCGAGGTGAAGGGCCGTGAGACGTACTTCGCGGTGATCGACACGCCGGGCAGGGCGGTGCGCGACGTGCTGGCCGAGGCGATCCCCGCGATCATCCGCGATTTCGCCTGGCCGAAGTCGATGCGCTGGGGCGCGGCGTCAATCTCTACCGAGAGCATGCGCTGGGTGCGCCCGCTCTCCGGTATCGTCGCGCTGCTGGGCGACGAAGTTGTCGAGTGCGAGGTGCATGGCGTTACGAGCGGCGCGGTCACGCTGGGCCACCGCTTCCACCACTCGGGCGACATCACGATCGGCGATGCGGACGACTACGCGGTGAAGCTGCGCGCCGCGCATGTGATCGTCGATCACGAGGAACGGGCCGCACTGATCCGCAAGGGCGCTGCTCAGGTCGCGTCCGAAGCCGGGCTCAGCCTGGTCGAGGACGAGGGGCTGGTGGTCGAGAATGCGGGCCTGACCGAATGGCCGATCCCGCTGCTGGGCCAGTTCGAGGAGGATTTTCTCTCCGTCCCGCCCGAGACGATCCAGCTCACTGCACGGGTAAACCAGAAGTATTTCGTGTGCGAGGACGCGCAGGGCAGGCTCGCCAATGCCTTCATCTGCACCGCCAATATCGAGGCGGCGGATGGCGGCGCAGCGATCGTGGACGGCAACCGCAAGGTGCTCGCCGCGCGACTGTCCGACGCGCGCTTTTTCTGGGAGGTCGACCAGAAGAAAACCCTCGCGCAGCATGCCGAGGGATTGAAGCGCATCACCTTCCACGAGAAGCTGGGCACCGTCGCCGACAAGGTCGAACGCGTCGCCAAGCTGGCGCGCTGGCTGGTGGAAGAGGGGATTGTCACAGATTCTCCCCTCCCCGGTGGGGAGGGGCCGGGGGTGGGGGTTCCCACCTCGCAGGCGTCGAACACCCATCCCCAACCCCTTCCCTTAAGGGAAGGGGCTTCGCTCGCCGACACTGCTCAACTTGCAGATTGGGCCGAGCAGGCCGCGCGGCTGTGCAAGGCCGATCTCGTCACCGAGATGGTCGGCGAATTTCCCGAGCTGCAAGGTCTTATGGGCGGCTACTACGCCCGCGCCGAGGGTCTGCCCGAGGCGATCGCCGACGCGATCCGCGATCACTACAAGCCGGTCGGGCAGGGCGACGAGGTGCCGACTGCTCCGGTGACGGTGGCGGTGAGTCTGGCGGACAAGCTGGATACGCTTGTGGGGTTTTTCTTCATCGATGAGAAACCGACTGGTTCCAAGGATCCGTTTGCTTTGCGGCGCGCTGCACTCGGTGTTCTGGAACTGCTTAACCGGAATGGATTGCGGCTATCTTTCTGGGAGGCGATCACGCGCTCGCTTGCTGGAATTACCCGACAGGTACTGTCCGAGACCAGCAGCGATACGGAATACGAAGCGCACGTTTCGGCACAACGAAAAGTCTTTGATGCGCTTCCGGCATTCTTCGCCGACCGCCTCAAGGTCCAGCAGCGCGAGGCGGGCGTCCGTCACGACCTGATCGACGCGGTGTTCGCTCTCGGCGGGGAGGACGATCTCGTCCGCCTGCTCGCCCGCGTCCATGCGCTCCAGAGCTTCATGGAGACCGAGGACGGTCGGAACCTGCTCGCGGGGTACAAGCGCGCGGCGAATATCCTCAAGAAAGAGGGCTTCGACCAAAAGCCCTCTCCCCTTGAGGGGAGAGGGTTGGGAGAGGGGGCCTCGGGCGGCGGCGAAGGCCAGCCCCTCCCCCCGACCCCCTCCCCTGAAGGAGAGGGGGAGACCTCGGACATGCCCCACACCGGCGAAGAAGACCCGCTGGCGATGGTTGACGATCCCGACATGAAGGAAGTCATCGCCGCCAAGATGGCCGAGCGGACGGCGAATTCGCTGTCCTACACGCCCGAACCGGCCGAGAAGGCGCTGATGGATGCGCTCGATACGGCAGGCCCGCAGGCGGCAACAGCAGTTCAGGAAGAACGGTTCGCGGATGCGATGTCCGCGCTTGCATCTCTACGCGCGCCGATTGACGATTTCTTTGAGAATGTGACGGTAAACGACGAGAATAAGACAAAACGCTCGGTCCGGCTTGGGCTGCTCGCGCGTTTCAGAGATGCGGTCCACCAAGTGGCGGACTTCGGAAAGATCGAGGGATAGAAATTTGCGCCTGGACAGTGTGTCAGGTGTGTCAGGGAATACCGGGGTACGATCGAAATGACGCAGACTGTCTACCACTTCGGCGGCAACGCAGACCACTCGGACGCGCGCCAGAAGGACAAGACCATCACCGGCGGCAAGGGTGCGAACCTTGCCGAAATGGCCAGCATCGGCCTGCCGGTTCCCCCGGGCTTCACGATCACGACCGAGGAATGCCTGCGCTACCTCGATCGCGGCGGCGACTTCGCGCCGGAACTGCGCGACGCGGTGGCGAAGGGTGTGGGTCATGTCGAGGCGACCGTGGGCAAGACGCTGGGCGATGCGGCGGACCCGCTGCTCGTCTCGGTCCGCTCGGGCGCGGCGATCTCGATGCCCGGGATGATGGACACGGTCCTCAACCTCGGACTCAACGACGAGACGGTGAAGGGGCTCGCCAAGACCAGTGGCGACGCGCGCTTCGCGTGGGACAGCTACCGCCGGTTCATCCAGATGTACTCGGACGTCGTGCTCGGCATCGATCACGGCCTGTTCGAGGAAGCGCTGGAGATCATGCGCGAGGACAATGGCTTCTATTCTGATACCGACATGGAAGCGCAGCATTGGGAAGCGCTGGTCGGCGAATACCTCAAGATCGTCGAGCGGGAGCAGGACGAGCCGTTCCCGCAGGATGTCGACACGCAGCTGTGGGGCGCAATCCGCGCGGTGTTCGAAAGCTGGGATAGCGAACGGGCGAAGATCTACCGCCGCCTGAACGACATTCCGCACGATCTGGGCACGGCAGTGAACGTGCAGGCGATGGTGTTCGGCAACATGGGTGACGACAGCGCCACCGGCGTCGCCTTTACCCGCGATCCCTCGACCGGCGAGAAGTACTATTACGGCGAATGGCTGGTGAACGCGCAGGGCGAGGACGTGGTCGCGGGGATCCGCACGCCGCAATACCTCACCAAGGCGCGGCGCGAGGAAGCCGGGGCCGACAAGCCGAGCATGGAAGAAGCCATGCCCGACGCCTACGCAGAGCTCGCCCGCGTGTTCGACCTGCTCGAAAAGCACTACAAGGACATGCAGGACATCGAGTTCACGGTGCAGCAGGGCACCTTGTGGCTCCTCCAGACCCGCAATGGCAAGCGCACGGCAAAGGCCGCGCTGAAGATGGCGGTGGAGATGGAAGGCGAAGGCCTGATCGACCGCAAGACGGCGGTGCTGCGGATCGATCCGATGGCGCTCGACCAGTTGCTCCACCCCACGCTCGACCCCGATGCCCCGCGCGACATTCTGGCGACCGGCCTGCCCGCGTCGCCCGGCGCGGCGAGCGGCAAGATCGCGCTGGATGCTGATACGGCCGAACAATGGGCCAATCGCGGCGATGCGGTGATCCTGGTGCGCGTCGAAACCTCGCCCGAAGACATCCACGGCATGCACGCGGCCAAGGGCATCCTGACCGCGCGCGGCGGGATGACCAGCCACGCGGCCGTGGTTGCGCGCGGCATGGGCCGCCCCTGCGTCTCGGGCGCGAGCGGCGTCTCGATCGACCGCAAGGCGCGCACCGTGCGGATCGGGCAGGCCGAACTGGCGGAAGGCGATGTCATCACGCTCGACGGTAGTAACGGGCAGGTGATGCGCGGGCAGGTGTCCACGATCGAGCCCGAGCTCGCGGGCGACTTCGCCAAGGTCATGGAATGGGCCGACGAAGCGCGCCGGATGGGCGTGCGAACCAACGCCGAAACGCCTGAGGACTGCAAGACCGCGCGCAGCTTCGGCGCGGAAGGCATCGGCCTGTGCCGGACCGAGCACATGTTCTTCGACGCCGACCGGATCATGGCGGTGCGCGAGATGATCCTCGCCGAGCATGAAGAGGGCCGCCGCGCCGCGCTGGCCAAGCTGCTGCCCGAACAGCGCAGCGATTTCGAGGCGATCTTCGAGGTGATGGCGGGGCTCCCCTGCACGATCCGCCTGCTCGACCCGCCGCTGCACGAATTCCTGCCCGCCGATGATGGCGACGTCGCCGATCTGGTCGAAGCGACCGGCATGGACGAGGATCGGCTCAAGCGGCGCGTCGCGGAACTCCACGAGTTCAACCCGATGCTCGGCCATCGCGGCTGCCGCCTCGGGATCACCTACCCCGAAATCTACGAGATGCAGGCGCGCGCGATCTTCGAAGCGGTGTGCGCGGTGAAGGAAAAGAGCGGCGAGGCGCCGCTGCCCGAAGTGATGATCCCGCTGGTCGCCACCAAGCGCGAGCTGGAGATCCTGCGCGCACTGGTCGACCGGGTGGCCGAAGAGGTCTTCGCGGAGAAGGGCACGCGGGTCGAGTATCTGGTCGGCACGATGATCGAGCTGCCGCGCGCCGCGCTGATGGCGGGCGAGATTGCGGAAGAAGCGCGCTTCTTCAGCTTCGGCACCAACGACCTGACGCAGACCACGCTGGGGCTCAGCCGTGACGATGCGGGCCGCTTCCTCGGCTCCTACGTCGATCGCGGCATCTTCGCTCGCGATCCCTTCGTCAGTCTCGATGTGGATGGCGTGGGGCAGCTGGTCGAGCTGGCGGCCGAGCGCGGACGCAAGACCGATCCCAAGCTCAAGCTGGGTATTTGCGGCGAGCATGGCGGCGATCCCGCCAGCATCGGGTTCTGCGAACAGGTCGGGCTGGACTACGTCAGCGCCTCGCCCTTCCGCGTGCCGATCGCGCGGCTCGCGGCGGCGCAGGCTGCGTTGCGGAAGGCCTAGCTCCAGCCTGTGAGGGAGAGGATTTCGAAGGTCTCGGTGACCTTCCCGTCCTCCTCCCTCAGCGGCTCGAACCCCGCCTGAGCGCGCGCCAAGGCGGAACGGGTGAACGCCGGTGGCGCATCGGCGAGGATGCCGGTGAGGCCTTGGTCACGCAGATCCGCGACCAGACGGTCCAACTCGCGGTATCGGGCGCGGAGCACGCGGCTGTCGACCACCTGCTTGGCAAACCCTGCGCGGCTCATCAGCCCGCTCGCGGCCGGACGATCGATCTGCGGGTGGATGCGGGCATAGGTCCGCGCTCCATCCGCGACCTGCACCACCTGCCGCAGCGCCGGGAGAGTGCCCGCGCCAAGGCACTGGGCGATCATCATCCCGCCCGGCTCCAGCGCATGGCGAGCATGGACCAGCGCGCCGGGCAGGTCGTTCAGCGTGTCGAGCAGGCCGAGGTTGAGAACGTAACGATAGGTCCGGGGGAAGGGCTGCTCTTCGTCGAGCTCGTCCGGCCCCGCGCTCTCGACCTCGAAGCCCCGCGCGCGCAGTTCCGGGGTGAGCTGCCCGGTGACGTCGCCGATTACGAGCGTCGAGCCGGGTTCGGCGCGGGTGAAGTCGAACCGCTCGAGCACATCCTCGATCATGTCGTCGAACACGAACCGCGCGGCATCCTCGGCGCGCTGCCGGGCGAGAGCGCGGTGGTAGCGGGCCCGTCTTCGGGCGGGCGAGAAGATGCGAGGGACGCTACGTACTATGGGGCCTTCGGTCATCGCGCTTGCCTACATGCGGGCACGGGAGCAGCATAGCCCGCGATGGCCCGCAATATCGTGTCCTCCGCCTTCAGGCCGCTGGTCGATTTCGTCTATCCGCCACGCTGCCCGCTCTGCGGTGAAGGAATTGCGGCAGGGCCAGGATTGTGCGCCGTTTGCTGGGAGAGCTTCGCGTTTCCGGGAGAGCCCGCGTGCCGCCTCTGCCAGACGCCACTCTCGCAAGCTACGGCGGACAGCGTCTGCCGCCACTGCCTCGCGCACCCACCCCGACACGCGGGGATCGCCGCGGCGGCACTCTATAACGAGCCAGCCCGGCAGCTGGTGTTGAGGTTCAAGCATGGCGGCCGGATCGGGCTTGCCGCGCTGATGGGGCGGCTGATGGCGAGCCGGCTTGCCGATGTGCCGGGCGATTCGTTGCTGGTACCCGTGCCGCTTCACCGCATCCGGCTGTGGCAGCGCGGCTACAACCAGTCCGCGCTGCTTGCCCGAGCGATTGCGAAGCACAGTGGCCACGTGGTGCGGGTCGACGCGTTGCAGCGGATTCGCGCGACGCCCAAGCTGAGCGGGCTGGGCAGGGCGAGGCGTGCCGAGGCTCTGCGCGGGGCGATCCGCGTGAGGGCGGGGCGCAGCGAAGACATTGCGGGCCGCCATGTCATCCTGGTCGACGACGTGCTCACCAGCGGTGCGACCAGCACTGCGTGCACCGCAGCCTTGCTGGAGGCGGGCGCGAAAAGTGTTAGAATTGCGTGCTTTACCAGGGTTCCGGAAAACGAAACGCCCGGGACCGAAACGATCCCGGGCGCCGCGTGACGAATTTCCAAGTCTGCCCGGCCATTCCCCCGAAAGGCCGATCGGCAAACCAAAACCATCGTCTTCGCACCTCCGGAAAAACCCCCATCCGGAAAATGCATCCCCCTGAACCCGGCGCATCTGCGCGGCGCCTCGGCCTGAAGGGCGACCGTTCCCGGCCACAGAACGCATTCTTCCCAAAGCGACGGGCTCTTGCCAACGGTGCCGTTGCAAAAATGAAAGGATTCGCCCTTCGGTGTGGTGGATTGGCAACAATCGGTCTAACGGGCGTGGCGACGGGAAACGAAAGGATAGCATGGCTGACACACATGATGCGGATCGCGAATCGGGCACGCAGTTCCTGCCGAAATTCGGCGCCGACGGGCTGCTGACCGGCGTGGTGGTCGACGCCGCGAGCCGGGAAGTACTGATGGTCGCGCATCTCGATCGCGAGGCGCTCGACGCAACTCTGGAGACCGGGCTCGCGCACTTCCACTCGCGTTCGCGGGGCACGCTGTGGTGCAAGGGGGAGACCAGTGGGAATGTGCTGCGCGTGCGCGAAATTCTGGTCGATTGCGATCAGGATGCACTGGTGATCCACGCCGAGCCTGCGGGCCCTGCCTGCCACACCGGCGCGCGCAGCTGCTTTTACCGCAAGCTCACCGATGGCCGACTCGAGCCGGTCGCGAATTGACCTTTACGTAAAGGGCATATATACTGAGCCACATGACCCAAGCTGCTGCCAAAAGGCCCTATACCGGGGCCGGAGCCCATCTCGACCGGCCCGATGCGCAGGAGCGTGAGAGCTATTCGATCTCCGACCTTACCGCCGAGTTCGACTGCACCGCGCGCGCGCTGCGCTTCTACGAAGATGAAGGCCTTATAGCGCCGACCCGAAACGGACTGACGCGGATCTATTCCAAGCGCGACCGCGCCCGGCTCGCGTGGATCATGCGGGCCAAGAACGTCGGTTTCAGCCTTGGCGAGATCAAGGAGATGATCGATCTCTACGACCTGGGCGACGGCCGGGTGGAGCAGCGACGGGTCACTATCGAACGCTGCCGCGCCCACGTCGCCAAGCTGAAACAGCAGCGCGACGATATCGACTCATCGATCAGCGAGCTTTCCGAGTTTATCGCCCATATCGAGCAAATCGATCAGGACTGACCCCCAAATCCCCGCTTCAGAGGACCTTTGAATGCCCAGCTATACTGCCCCCACCCGCGATTTTCGCTTCATCATCAACGAGATGCTCGACCTCGAAAGCTACGGCAACCTGCCCGGTTTCGAGAATGCGACCACCGATATGGTCACCTCGATCATCGACGAGGCCGGCAAGTTCACCGCCGAGGTGCTGCAGCCGCTCAACCAGGTCGGCGACCAGGAAGGCTGCACTCGCCACGATGATGGTTCGGTGACCACGCCGACCGGCTTCAAGGAAGCCTTCGACCAGTTCCGCGAGGCGGGCTGGGGCACGCTTTCGATGCCCGAGGAATTTGGCGGACAGGGCCTGCCGCATGTCGTCGCCTTCGCGATGGAAGAGATGATCAGCTCCTCCAACCAGGCTTTCGGCATGTATCCGGGCCTCACCAACGGTGCGATTTCGGCGCTGATCGCCAAGGGCAGCCAGGAGCAGAAGGAAAAGTACCTGCCCAAGATGGTCAGCTGCGAATGGACCGGCACGATGAACCTGACCGAGCCGCATTGCGGCACGGATCTGGGCCTCATCCGCACCAAGGCCGAACCGCAGGCCGACGGCAGCTATGCGATCACCGGCACCAAGATCTTCATCTCCGCCGGCGAACACGACATGGCGGAGAACATCATCCACCTCGTGCTGGCGAAGACGCCGGGCGCGCCCGATTCCTCGAAGGGCATCTCGCTGTTCGTGGTGCCCAAGTTCCTCGTCAACGACGATGGCTCGATCGGCGATCGCAACGGCGTGATGTGCGGCTCGATCGAGCACAAGATGGGCATCCACGGCAACTCGACCTGCGTCATGAACTATGACGAGGCGAAGGGCTGGATGGTCGGCGAGGAGAACAAGGGTCTCGCCGCGATGTTCATCATGATGAACGCCGCGCGCCTCGGCGTGGGTATCCAGGGCCTCAGCCAGGCCGAAGTCTCCTACCAGAACGCGGTGACCTATGCGCTCGATCGCCGTCAGGGCCGCGCGCTGACCGGCCCTGCCGAGCCGGACGAGAAGGCCGATCCGATCTTCGTCCACCCCGACGTGCGCCGGATGCTGATGGACGCCAAGGCCTTCAACGAAGGCATGCGCGCCTTCGCGCTGTGGACCGCGCTGCAGCAGGATCTGAGCCACGCGCTGCAGGATGAGGACGAGCGCCAGCTCGCGGACGATCTCGTCGGCCTGATGACCCCGGTGATCAAGGGCTACGGCACCGACAAGGGCTATGACGTCGCGAACAACATGCAGCAGGTCTATGGCGGCCACGGTTACATCGCCGAGTGGGGCATGGAGCAGTTCGTGCGCGATGCCCGTATCGCGATGATCTACGAAGGCACCAACGGCATTCAGGCGATGGACCTCGCCGGGCGCAAGCTCGCCATGCACGGTGGCCGCGCGGTGCAGGCGTTCTTCAAGCTGGTCGACGACGAAGTCGCGGCGGCAAAGGATGAAGAAGGCATGGCCGAACTGGCCGAGGCGCTTGAGAAGGCGGTCGGCGAGCAGAAGGCTGCGACCATGTGGTTCATGCAGAACGCGATGCAGAACCCCAACAATCTGGGCGCGGGCGCGCATCACTACATGCACATCATGGGCATCGCCTGCCTGATGCTGATGTGGGTCAAGATGGCCCGCGTCGCCAAGGCCAAGCTGGCCGAGGGCAGCGACGACAAGGCGTTCTACGAAGGCAAGATCGCCACCGCCCGCTACTTCGCGGACCGCTTCGTGCCCGATGCCGGTGCTCTGCGTCGCAAGATCGAAAGCGGCAGCGAATCGATGATGGCGCTGGGCGAAGAGGCCTTCGCCACCGCCTCCTGACGCCCGAGTCGCAGCGTCACGCTGGGACCTAGTTGATGAAGTACAGACGCGGGGTGCCCTCACCATAGGGCATCCCGCGTTTTTCGTTATATTCGAAGGTTCAAGGAGCCGGTGCGAAGCTAGCAGCGGCGAGGTGAGTAGGAAAATCTCGGGTGGAGGACGGGAAATGAGCCGGGAGCGGCGAGGCGGCGGAAGCGCAGGCGACGTAGATTACGGCACGATCGGCGGCACCTACAGCCGTTACCGGCAGCCCGATCCGGTGATCGAGGCGCGAATCCATCTCGCGCTCGGCGATGCGAAAACCGTGCTGAATGTCGGCGCGGGTGCCGGTTCCTACGAGCCGACGCACTGCGAGGTGACGGCTGTCGAGCCGTCTGCCTCGATGCGGGCATAGCGGCCTGCGCATCTCACCCGCCCGATCGACGCCGTGGCGGAAGACCTGCCTTTCGAGGACCAGAGCTTCGATGCGTCGATCGCATCGGTGACCGTGCATCAATGGTCGGACCTCGAAGCGGGGCTTGGCGAAATGCGGCGGGTGACGCGCGGGCCCGTGGTTCTGCTGGTGTGCGATCCGGCGGCGATGATGGATTACTGGCTGGCCGACTACATCCCCGAAGTGAGGGAAATCGAAGCGAGCCGTTTCCGGTCGCTGGAGCGCATCGCTACCGCGTTGGGTGGCAAGGTGGTGGTGGTCGAGGATGTGCCGGTCCCGCTCGAGTGCCGGGACGGGTTCAACGAGGCCTATTACGGCCGACCCGAGGCATTTCTGGACGAAAACGCGCGGCTAGCCTGTTCGAGCTGGAGCCTTGTGCCGAGGGAGGCGGTGGAACGCTTCGAAGCGGCTTTGTCGGCCGATCTGGAAAGCGGAAAGTGGAACGAAAAGTACGGGCATCTGCGTAGGCAGCCGTTCTTCGACGGGCCATTGGGGCTCGTGATCGGGAGCGGTGGTTGATCCAGATCTCCCTCCCCCTTGAGGGGGAGGGTCGGGGTGGGGGCTTCTGCGCGCTCCGCATCGGCCGAACACCCACCCCCAGCCCCTCCCTCAAGGGAGGGGAGTAACAGGGATCACGCCTCCGGAAGGAAGTCGGGGACCGAGAGATACCGCTCGCCGGTATCGTAGTTGAAGCCGAGCACGCGCGAGCCTTCGGGCAGGTCAGGCAGCTTCTTGGCGATCGCGGCGAGCGTTGCGCCGCTGGAGATGCCGACCAGCATGCCTTCCTCGCGCGCGGCGCGGCGGGCCATTTCCTTGGCGTCTTCGGGATCGACCTGGATCGCGCCGTCGATCGACTGCGTGTGCAGGTTTTCCGGCACGAAGCCGGCACCGATGCCCTGGATCGGGTGCGGACCGGGTTCGCCGCCACTGATGACGGGGGAGCCTGCGGGCTCGACCGCCCATGCCTTCATCTCGGGCCAGTGGCGCTTCAGTTCCTCGGCGCAGCCGGTCAGGTGGCCGCCGGTGCCCACGCCCGTGATCATCGCATCGATCGGGCGATCGGTGAAATCGGCGAGGATTTCCTTGGCGGTGGTGCGCACGTGGACCTGCCAGTTGCTCTCGTTATCGAATTGGCTCGGCATCCAAGCGCCCTGGTCCTGCTCGACCAGCTCCTGGGCGCGGGCGATCGCACCCTTCATGCCCCCTTCCTTGGGCGTCAGGTCGAAGGTCGCGCCGTAGGCGAGCATCAGGCGGCGCCGTTCGAGGCTCATGCTCTCGGGCATCACCAGCACCAGCTTGTAGCCCTTGACCGCGGCAACCATCGCGAGGCCGATGCCGGTGTTGCCGCTGGTCGGCTCGATGATCGTGCCGCCGGGCTTGAGCTTGCCGGCCTTCTCCGCGTCCTCGACCATGGCCAGCGCGATGCGATCCTTGATCGAACCGCCGGGGTTTGCGCGTTCGCTCTTCACCCACACGTCATGGTCGGGGAACAGGCGCGAGAGGCGGATATGCGGCGTGTTGCCGATGGTCTGTAGGATCGAGTCGGCTTTCATGAAATCTTCTCCTGCAAAATCTCTTCAGGGGTTTCTTCTTCTAACGACGCAGGCGGGTCGAAGGTCCGGGTGTGCCGCAAAACGGGGAAAATGCGGCTCCACATCGCCACGGTCACGATCGCGCCGACCCCGCCGAAGATCACCGCGCCTGCCGGGCCGATGACGCTGGCGAGGAAGCCAGAGAACGCATCGCCGCCCTCGTTCGACGCGCTGATGGTCAGCAGGCTGGCGGAAGAAACGCGCCCACGCTTCTCGTCGGGCGTGTGCAGCTGGATCAGCGACTGGCGGATATAGACGCTGAACATGTCCGCCGCGCCCACGATCACCAGCATGGCAAGGCTCAGCGGCATGGTGCGCGAGAAGCCAAAGACGATGGTGGCAACGCCGAACGCGGCCACCGCCCACAGCATCTTGGGCCCGACATTGTTTTTCAGCGGGCGGAAGCTGAACCACAGCGCGGTCACCGCCGCGCCGATCGCGGGGGCGGCGGCGAGCTGCGCGAGGCCGGTTTCGCCCACTTTCAGGATATCGTAGGCGAAGGGCGGGAACAGCGCGGTCGCCCCCGCGAGGAACACCGCCATCAGATCGAGCGTGATCGCGCCGAGCACCATCTTGTTCTGGATCACGTAGCGCCAGCCATCGACGATCTGCCCAATCGGATGCTGCGCGCCATTGATCGGCGAGCGTGGCACCTTGCCGATCGTGCTGATGGAGATGATCGCGATCAGGAACAGGCCGCTGGCGATCGCATAGGGCAGGGCGGGGGCCGCGTCATAGGCATAGCCGCCGACCGCCGGGCCGACGATCATTCCGGTCTGCCATGCGATGGAAGACAACGCGATCGCATTGGGCAGGATCGCCTTGGGGACGAGGTTGGGGGCCAGCGCGGACAGCGCAGGGCCGTTGAACGCGCGCACGACGCCCAGCAGCACCGCGACCGAGAACAGCGAGGTCAGGTCGATATGGCCGGCATAGGTCGTCCACGCGAGGTAGGCTGCGCCCAGGAACTGCAGCGTTATCGTGAGGCGCGACACGGTCTTGCGGTTGAAGCGGTCCGCCGCGAGCCCGGAAAAGGGCGAGAGCACGAACAGCGGCAGGAACTGGAGCAGGCCGATCAGCGCAAGCTGGCCCGACGCCTCGAACGCGTTGAGGCCATTGCCGCGCGCGATGGTGTAGGTCTGCCACCCGATGATCAGCATCATCGCGTACTGGCCCACGATCATCGAGAATCGGGCGAGCAGGTAGGCGCGGAAATTATGGATCCGCAGCGGGGTCGAGTCTGGTTTTTCGGTAGCCGTCACCCGATCGCCTTGGCAGGCGCGCGGGTGCTACAAAAGCAAATTCTGGGATGGGGTGGCCAAGCCTGGCTTGACCGCACGCCCGGCTAGCGGGGGCGGCGCAGGCGCGGGTTGGGCTGCAGCTCGTCGATCATCAGCAGGAAATCGTCCACCCGGATCAGCCGTTCGAACTGGAACCCGGCGCGATTTTCCTTGGTCCAGATCAGATAGGCCTCGATCCGGCCGATCACCGGGAAGCTCACGATCACGCGGTCGCCGCGCGCGCCATCGCTGGCGTTGTCGATCATGAAGCCGGTGGCGGACACGTTGCTGATGTGGAACGGCACATCGCCGCGACCGAAATAGTCCGCGATCACATCGTAATCGACCGGATGACGGATCGCCGCCCGCTGGTCAGGTACACTCAGATGCGATGCCACTTGCCTGTTCCTCTCTCGGCTCTGACGGGGATGTCCACCGCCCCGACTTATCCGACCCAAAGGCTGATTTTGGGTTAAGCCCCCTTGTCCCAATTCGGGACAAAAGGATGCGTTCCGAAAGACTTACGCAGGACCTAGCGCAGCAGGATCGCGTGCTTTTTGCGCCCCAGCGACAGACGGCGCTGTTCGCCTTGCGCCACGGTCAGCACCATGGCGGGGTCGCTCAACACCTCGTCGTCGAGCCGGACCGCGCCTTCCGCGATCTTGCGCTTGGCTTCCTTGTTGGAAGCGGTGAAGCCGAGCGCGCTGAGCGCGGCGGGCAGGCCCATGCCATCGCCGACCGAAAGCGTGGGCAGGTCGCCGCCCGCGCCCCCGGCGAAGGTTTCGCGCGCAGTCGCCTCCGCCGCGGCCGCCGCATCCTCGCCGCGCACCAGCGCGGTCACCGCATTGGCGAGCGCGACCTTTGCGTCGTTGATCTCCGCCCCCTCGAGCCGTTCGAGCCGCTCGATCTCGTCGAGCGGAATATCGGTGAACAGGCGCAGGAAGCGACCCACGTCGCGGTCGTCCGCATTGCGCCAGTACTGCCAGAAATCATAGGCGGGCAGCATGTCTTCGTTGAGCCAGACCGCGCCATCCAGCGTCTTGCCCATCTTAGCGCCATTGGCGGTCGTGAGCAGCGGCGTGGTGAAGCCGAAAACCTCGTGAGAATCCATCCGCCTCGTCAATTCGATGCCGTTGACGATATTGCCCCACTGGTCGCTGCCGCCCATCTGCAAACGGCAGCCGTAACGCTGGTTGAGCTCGCGGAAATCGTAGGCCTGCAGGATCATGTAGTTGAATTCGAGGAAGCTGAGCGACTGTTCGCGTTCAAGCCGCAGCTTGACCGAGTCGAAGCTGAGCATCCGGTTGACCGAGAAATGCTGGCCGACCTCGCGCAGGAACGGGATGTATTCGAGCTTGTCGAGCCATTCGGCATTGTCGACCATCACCGCATCCGTCGGCCCGTCGCCGAAGGTCAGCAAGCGACTGAAAATCTTGCGGATCGACGCGACGTTCGATGCGATCCGATCGTCGTCCATCAGGCTGCGCGCTTCATCCTTGAAGCTGGGATCGCCGATCTTGCCGGTTCCGCCACCCATCAGCACGATCGGCTTGTGCCCGGTCTGCTGCAACCGGCGCAGCAGCATGATCTGGACCAACGAGCCGACATGCAGGCTCGGCGCGGTCGGATCGAAACCGACATATCCTGGGACAATCTGCTCGGAAGCAAGCAAATCAAGTCTTTCCGCATCGGTGATTTGATGCGTATAGTGCCGCTGGTCGAGCACGTTCAGAAGTTCGGATCGATAGGTGGGCACTGGTTCCTCCGGGGGGAATGACCGGGCCCGCTAGCATGGGGGGTCGAAAATGCAAACGTACAGGTTGAAACCGCATCCAACCACGCCGCCGCTCGACGTGAGCGGGATCTCGGTCACCATGATGCGCCTGATGGGCGGCGAACTGCTGCTGCGCTATCGCATCAACCAGGCGGCCAAGGTGGTGGTGCCACGCGGCTTCGCACATCGCAGCGAGGAAGATCTGTGGCGGCGGACCTGCCTCGAATTCTTCGTCTACGACCAGAACGGGCGCTATCGCGAATTCAACTTTGCGCCTGCTGGTGACTGGGCCGCGTTCCAGTTTGCCTCCTATCGCAAGCGCGTCGGCGATTATGTGCCCGAGGTTGCGCCGCAGATCGATTTCCAGCGTGGCCCTCAGGTCATCACGGTAACCGTGCGGCTGCCCGCACGCGTACTGGACGGGGTCAGCTCGGCTTCGCTATGCGCGGTGATCGAGGAAGAAGGCGGGCACCATTCGCTATGGTCGATGGCCCACCGCCGGGACGAGCCCGACTTCCATGATCCGATGAGCTTTGCCATCCGTTTCGGCAGCAGCGCACCGGCCAAACCCAAAGAGGCACTTCAGCACGCATGAAATTCGGGATCGACCGGCTTCTGTCAGAGCCGGACCTGCGCAAACCACTCGAAGGCAAGCGGGTCGCGCTTGTTGCCCACCCGGCATCGGTCACGAGGGATCTGGAGCACAGTCTCGACGCGCTGGTCGCCGCGGGGGTGAACGTCACCTCCGCGTTCGGCCCGCAGCACGGGCTGAAGGGCGACAAGCAGGACAACATGGTGGAGACGGCGGACGAGACCGATCCCGTCTACGGCATCCCCGTGTTCAGCCTCTATGGCGAGGTGCGCCGCCCCACGGGTCAGATGATGTCGAGCGCGGATGTGTTCGTGTTCGACCTGCAGGACCTGGGCTGCCGCATCTACACCTTCGTCACCACGCTGCTCTACCTGCTGGAAGAGGCGGCGAAGACGGGCAAGAGCGTGTGGGTGCTCGATCGCCCCAATCCCGCCGGTCGCCCGGTCGAAGGCACAACGCTGATGCCGGGGCAGGAGAGCTTCGTCGGGGCAGGGCCGATGCCGATGCGCCACGGGCTGACGATGGGCGAGATGGGCCACTGGTTCATCCAGCATTTCGGGCTCGACGTCGATTACCGGGTGATCGCGATGGAGGGCTGGGAGCCTGATGGCCCCGGCCATGGCTGGCCCGAAAGCCGCGTCTGGATCAATCCCTCGCCCAACGCCGCCAACGTCAACATGGCCCGTGCCTATGCGGGCACGGTGATGATCGAGGGCGCCACGCTGAGCGAGGGGCGGGGCACGACCCGCCCGCTCGAAGTGCTGTTCGGCGCGCCCGATATCGACGCCAAGGCGGTCCACGCCGAAATGCGCCGGATTGCGCCAAGCTGGCTGAAGGGCTGCGCGCTTCGCGAATGCTGGTTCGAACCGACCTTCCACAAGCACGCAGGCCAGCTGTGCAACGGGCTGATGATCCACGCGGAAGGGCCGTTCTACGACCACACGCATTTCCGCCCGTGGCGGTTGCAGGCGCTCGCCTTCAAGGCGATCCGCGCGCTCTACCCCGATTACGAAATCTGGCGCGATTTCCCTTACGAATACGAGCTGGACCGGCTGGCGATCGACGTGATCAACGGTGGCCCGGCGCTGCGCGAATGGGTCGATAATCCCGCCGCCTCTCCGGTCGACCTCGACCGGATGGCGGCGAACGACGAAACCGAATGGCGCGACCAGATCGCGCCGCACCTGCTTTACTGAGGAGGGTTCAGAACGCCCCGGCGATCCACGCCACCGCCAGCGCGCCGGGAATGAACACCGCCTGCGCCAGCACGGTGCCCGCCAGCCTGCTGAAGCTGATCCACACGATCGTGCGGCGGAACTCCGCCTCGCTGGTCTTCCCGTCGACCACATCGTCGGTCATCACCGAAATCTGCGGGTCGATCAGCGCGAACAGCAGGATCGTCGCGACCCCGTTGATCACGGCGGAGAGCTGCGAGGCGGTGACCCGGAATTCGGGGTTGAGGTAGCCGGCGTAGATCGACGCGAGCACCCCCACCACCAGCAGCGCCTGTGCCAGCGCATTGGCCGCGAGCACGGTCCAGCTGACCCCGCGCGGCTTGCCGAGGCCGGTGAAGGTCGCGCGCGAAGGCGCGGCGATCGATTCGCGAATGATCCGCAGGCCGGTGGGCGAGGCGCTGCGCAGCAGCATCCGCCCGGTCGAACGGTGGCGCTGGAAATGCCCGATCGCGACCGCGAACAGCCGCTGCGCGGTCGGCACCAGCACGATTCCCACCAGTACGGCCAGACTTGCCGAGAGCAGCACGAGCCGGAAATCCGAAGCCAGATCGCCCCCGCCGCCGAATTGCAGGCGGTTCTCCACCCGTTTGGCAAGGAACGGCCCCAGGAAGCCGTTGGCGGTGCGCGAGACCAGCACCAGCACGTTGAACAGCGCAAAACTCATCGCGATGCGCCGCGTGCGCACCCCCGCAATGCGGGCTGCGTAGGCCAGCGTGCCGATCAGATGAATGACGAAGGTCAGCAGGCAGATGACCAGCAGTTGGGCGTCCATTGCGCGCTGCTTTAGGCGCGTGCCGACCGCTCCGCTATCGATTTTGCATTTCGCCTCACGGATTTATCCGGACGGCGGACCGGCTGCACCAGCGCAACCAGCAACCCGCCGAACAGGCAGGCCGACGCCTGCGTGAAGCCGAACAGCAGGAATTCGTACAGCCACAGCCGCCAGCCCCAGAGACCCTTGGCGCCGGGATCGAAGGCTTCAAGGCGCTTGCGAAATTGCTGGAAGCGGGAGTAGGGCCTGCAGTGCGAAGCGTTATCCGTCATGCTGAACCCGTTTCAGCATCCCGCGCTGCATTCGTGCCCAACCTCGCTTCAGGAAAACTGCACCCTGAAACAAGTTCAGGGTGACGACTGACTCGGGAAACTGAGCCTCAGGCCCGCAGCAATCACGCCCCGTGCTTGCGGCTCAACTCGCGCATCGCATCGTCCAGCCCGTCGAGCGTCAGCGGATACATGCGGTCGTTGACCAGCTTCTTCATCATGCTGGTCGACTGCGAATAGCTCCACTGCCGTTCGGGGATCGGGTTGAGCCACACGGTCGCCGGATAGGTGTTGGTCATCCGCTGCATCCAGGTGGCGCCCGCTTCCTCGTTCATATGCTCGACCGAGCCGCCGGGATGGGAAATCTCGTAGGGGCTCATCGCGGCATCGCCGACGAACACGATCTTGTAGTCGTGGCCGAACTTGTGGAGGATGTCCCAGGTCTTGGTCCGCTCCTGCCAGCGGCGGCGGTTGTCCTTCCACACGCCTTCATACAGGCAGTTGTGGAAGTAGAAGAATTCGAGGTTCTTGAACTCGCTGGTGGCCGCGCTGAACAGCTCTTCGGTCACCTTGATGAAGGGGTCCATCGATCCGCCGACATCGAGAAACAGCAGCAGCTTGACCGCATTGCGCCGCTCGGGCCGCATGTGGATGTCGAGCCAGCCCTGCTTGGCGGTGCCGCGGATAGTCTGGTCGATATCCAGCTCGTCCGCCGCGCCCTCGCGCGCGAAGCGGCGCAGGCGGCGCAGCGCCATCTTGATGTTGCGGGTGCCCAGTTCCTTGGTGTTGTCGAGGTTCTTGAACTCGCGCTTTTCCCAGACTTTGACGGCGCGCTTGTTCTTGCTCTCGCCGCCGATGCGGACGCCTTCGGGGTGGTAGCCCGAGTGGCCGAAGGGCGAGGTGCCGCCCGTGCCGATCCACTTGTTGCCGCCCTCGTGCCGTTCCTTCTGTTCTTCGAGCCGCTTCTTGAGCGTGTCCATGAGCTCGTCCCACGAACCCATCTTCTCGATCTCGGCCATTTCCTCCTCGGTGAGGAACTTCTCGGCCACCGCCTTCAGCCAGTCCTCGGGAATCTCGACCGGGTTCTGCCCATAGTCGGACATGATCCCCTTGAAGACCTTGGCGAAAACCTGGTCGAACCGGTCGAGCAGCCCTTCGTCCTTCACGAAGGTAGCGCGCGCGAGGTAATAGAACGCCTCGGGCGTCTGCTCGATCACATCCTTGTCGAGCGCCTCGAGCAGCGTGAGATGCTCCTTGAGGCTGGCGGAAATGCCCGCTGCGCGCAGCTCGTCGACGAAATTCAAAAACACTGGCAACCGCTCCTTCAGCAGCTGCATGCGTAGGATGATGGAGGGAATGGGGCAACAGTCCCGCGCTCAATCGCGCCCGGCTGCGCAAATCGCATTGAACCGAATCGCCCGCCGCCCCATCAATGAAAATATGGTTAAAGCGGGCTTTACCATAATCAGCTTGGCGACCGCGCTGTGTGCGGCGCTGCTGCTCGTCACGTCGGCAGGGCGTGTGCTGGAGATTCAGACTTCGGCCAATGCGGCGGAGAATATCGAGTACGTCTCCAACCCCGTGGTCCAGAAGGTGCCGCCGCGGCCGCCGAAGCCAGTGCCCGCTGCGACCGCGACCAGAGTGGACGGCGCGACGCTGCCCCCGGCGGTTAACGCGGTGCTCAAGTCGGGCGTGCTGATCGTTATCAGCAAGCCATCACAGACGATGTACGTGTTCAAGGACGGTGCGCTGTGGAACAGCTCGCCCGTGTCGACCGGCAAGCGCGGGCACACCACGCCATCGGGCATGTTCCCGATCCTGCAGAAGCGGACCTTCCACCGCTCCAACATCTATTCCAACGCGCCGATGCCGCACATGCAGCGGTTGACCTGGGGCGGGATCGCGATCCACGCGGGCCAGCTGCCCGGCTATCCCGCATCGCATGGCTGCATTCGCCTGCCCGCCGATTTCGCGCGCGCGCTGTTTGCGCTGACCCGGCCGGAGACCACCACCGTGGTCGTGACCGACCAGCGCGTCGGCTCGGACGAGACGGCGAGGCGGGTCGCGCTCAACATGCCCAATCCGCTGCCGGGTGCGCGGGGCCATCTGGTCCAGCGACCCGAGCCGCCGCTGAAGGACATGACGCCGCTACGGGAGAGCGAACCGCGACTGGCGCAGGCTGAAACGACGCAGCCAGGACGGCGGCGCCCCGCGCTGGCCGAGGCGGCACGCCCGGCTCCGCGGCCGGTCGACCTGCTCGACCAGGCCCGCCCGCGCGCTCGCGGACAGACGATCCAGCTCGCCGCGAAGAGCAGCCCCGGCGAGGCGGAAGCCTACTGGTCGCGCATCAGCGCGCGCTATCCTGAACTCGGCGAGTACGAGAAGGCGATCATCCCCGCCGTGGTCGACCGGCGGCAATATTACCGCCTGCGCGTGACCGGCCCCGGCGCCTTTGCCGCATGCAGCTCGCTCAAGCGCTCGGGCACGGATTGCTTCCCGGTGCAGTAGCGCCCAGAGAAGGCTCAGGGCTGCGCGGAAGCCCCCAAGAACTGGTCGGGGACTTCCGCGAGAACAACGTGCCGCTCAGCTCTGCCGTCGGCTCATGAAGGCGAGCCGTTCGAACAGCATCACGTCCTGTTCGTTCTTCAGCAGCGCGCCGTGCAGCGGGGGGATCGCCTTGTTGGGGTTCGCATCCTGCAGCACCTCGACCGGCATGTCCTCGTTCAGCAGCAGCTTGAGCCAGTCGAGCAGTTCGCTGGTGCTCGGCTTCTTCTTCAGCCCGGGCACTTCGCGGATGTCGTAGAAGATCTCCATCGCCTTGGTGACGAGGTTCTTCTGGATGCCGGGGAAGTGGACCTCGATGATCTCGCGCATCGTGTCGCGATCGGGGAAGGAGATGTAGTGGAAGAAGCAGCGGCGCAGGAAGGCGTCGGGCAGTTCCTTCTCGTTGTTCGAGGTGATCACCACGATCGGGCGTTCTTTCGCCTCGATCCGCTCCTGCGTTTCGTAAACGTCGAAGCTCATCCGGTCGAGTTCCTGCAACAGGTCGTTGGGGAACTCGATATCGGCCTTGTCGATCTCGTCGATCAGCAGCACGGGCAGCTCGGGCGCCTCGAATGCCTCCCACAGCTTGCCCTTCTTGATGTAGTTGGAAATGTCGTGGACGCGCTCGTCACCCAGCTGGCCGTCGCGCAGGCGGGCGACCGCGTCGTATTCGTACAGGCCCTGATGCGCCTTGGTGGTAGACTTGACGTTCCATTCGATCAGCGGCGCGTTCACCGCCTTGGCGATCTCGTGCGCGAGCACGGTCTTGCCGGTGCCCGGCTCGCCCTTGACCAGAAGAGGGCGGCGCAGCGTCACCGCCGCGTTGACCGCCACCTTCAGATCGTCGGTCGCAATATAGTCTTTCGTGCCTTCGAAACGTTCCATCTACCGAGCCCTATCAAGTCCTGTTTCGAAACTTGCTAGGGGCCTGCGCGGCGCGCTGCAAGGGGCGGCGCCTATTCCTTGAGCGTGAGGATGCGCTTGGCGATCATCAGCAGCGCGGTGGTGTCGATCTCGCTCGCGGGGTCCATCTGGCTGATTGCCAGCATGTACCAGCGCCCGTCGCCATCGCGCAGCAGCCACGAGAGATTGCGCACCCCGGCCTCGGACCCGCCCTTGTAGCCGACATAGCTCCACCCCTCGCGCTCCGCCTCGCTCAGCGCGGTGTTGACGCTCATGATCCGGCGCGCGGTATCCTCTGGCAGATCGGCGAGCAGGCGCATCAGGCCCACCTCGTCGCGCATGCTGGCGAACCATTCGATATCCTCGATCAGCACCGGCGTGCCCGAGGTGAACACCTCCATTACCCGCTTGCGGATCAGTTCGTCGCTGTCGAGCGTTTCGAGCATCGCGCGCCGCTGCGCCTCGTCCGCCGTCGCATAGGCTTCCCCCATGTCGCCCGCCTTGATCGAGAACATCTCGCGCGTGGTGAGGAAGGGCAGCGTCTTGCCGCCGCCCGCGTGGCCGCTGGCGCGCATCTCCGCCTCGACCGCATCGCGCCCGACCGTGCGTATCACCAGATCGGTCGCAGTGTTGTCGCTGATCGAGATCATCAGGATCGCCGCAGTCTGGAGCGTCACCGGCGTGCCACTGGGCCAGGTCTGCATGATCCCGCTGGGAAAGCTCTTGGCGTCAAGTGGCACGACATCGTCCCACGCGAGCCGCCCCTCGCTCACCGCGCGCGACAGCGCGGCAAGGACGTAGAGCTTGAACGCGGAGCCCAGTGCGTAGGGCTTTGCCGGATCGCCGTAGCTGTAGATCGCCTCACCATCGAGCGGACCGAACCACGCCGCCGTGCTGCCCGAGAGCGCGGCGATGTCCGCGTCGATCTTGTCCGGCCCGTCATCCAGCTGCTGGAAATCCTGCAGCAGCAGCGTCTCGACCAGGAAGGGCGCCTGCGCCTGCAGGCCCAGCGGCCCGCTCGCCAGCGCCTTTTCGAAGCGCAGGGTGATTTTGGCCGTGCTGGCATTGACCGGCTCGACCGTTTCGACGCCCACCGCAGCACCAAACTGCGAGATCATCTGCTGGCTGATCTGCGCGAACTGTTCGGGCGAAACCTGCGCGAGGAACGCGGGGGCGAACACCTCACTGGCCGGCTTCTCACCATTGATGACCGCGATCACATCGTCCGCGCGCGCTTCGAGGCGGGCCTGCAGCGCAGCCTCCTCGCTAGCCTCGGTGCGTGCCTGCGCATAGGCCGGGCTGGCGGTTGCGGCGATGCTGGCGGCGGCCAGCGCGGTGCCGATCATCATTGCGCGAAGTGTCTGGATTTGCATGCTGGTTCTCCCCTTGCGGTTGCCTAACGATTTGCGTGACAAAATTTGCACGACTGGGCGAAATGGCTACACGCCGTCGCTCAGATTTCTCAGGATTCCCGATATGCCCACCGAACAGATCACCATCGCGACCACGCGCGGCTACGAACTGGCGGGTGCGCTCGAAATGCCGACCGGGCTGGTGCGCGGGGCGGCGGTGTTCGCGCATTGCTTTACCTGCACCAAGCAGAGCAAGGCGGCGGTCGAGGTGACGCGCGCGCTCGCCCGGCAGGGGATCGCGACGCTGCGGTTCGACTTCACCGGGCTGGGCGGCAGCGGCGGCGATTTCGGCCGCGCGGGCTTTGCCAGCGATATCGAGGATCTGGTCGCCTCCGCCGATCATTTGTGCACCCGGTTCGGCGGGCCGATCCTGATGATCGGGCACAGCCTGGGCGGGGCGGCGGTGCTCGCCGCGGCGGACATGATCGGGCATGATCGGATCGCGGGCGTGGCCACGATCGGCGCGCCGTCCGACGTTCCCCACGTGCTCGGAAATATCAACGGCGATCTCGCCGCGATCGAGCGGGACGGGCAGGGCGAGGTGACCATCGGCGGGCGTGCCTTCCACCTCAGCCGCGAATTCCTCGACCGGACCCGCGCAATCGACCTGCCCGAGGTGGTCGGTCGCCTGCGCCTGCCGATCCTGATCGCCCATTCGCCGACCGACCAGATCGTGGGGATCGAGAATGCCTCTGCGCTGTACGAGGCAGCGCGTCACCCGAAGAGCTTCATCAGTCTTGGCGAGGCGGATCATCTGCTGACGAAGGCGGACGATGCGCATTTCATTGCGGACATCATCGCCGCGTGGGGCGCGCGCTATCTGCCGATGAAGGCGGACTGGCCGCATCCGGAGAACGGCGTGGTCGTGTGCACCGGCCACGGCAAGTTCGGCACCGAGGTTCACACCCCGTCGCACCGCTTCGTCGCCGACGAGCCGCGCGGCCATGGCGGCGACGATACTGGCCCCACGCCCTACGACCTGCTGGGCGCAGCGCTGGGCACCTGCACCGCGATGACGCTGAAGATGTACGCGGATCGCAAGGGCCTGCCCTTCGAGGGCGCGCGGGTGGCGGTGACGCACGAGCGGGATCACGGGCGCGACTGCGACCATTGCGAGGAAGACGACGCGAAGGTCCAGGCGCTCCACCGTGAGATCACGCTTCTGGGTGACGATCTGACCGCCGAGCAGCGCGACCGGCTGATCGAGATCGCAGACAAGTGCCCGGTCCATCGCACGCTCGAAGGCACCCTGCACATCCATACCACGCGCGGCGAACAGGCCTGGGGATAGGGCGGGCTGGCGGGTCACGCCGCCTCCAGCTCCTCGGCCTGCCGCTGCAGCGCCTTCGCGGCACGCAGGTTGAGCCAGATGACGAAGCCGAAGAAGGCAAGGGTCGCACCCAGCGGCAAGCCGATATTCTCGATGATCTCGCCAACCGGGCGCACACCGATCGCCTTGATTGCGACCGTGCCGTAGACGCCCAGAACGCCGGGCAGAAGCGGGCCGATATACCACAACGGAACGGTGCGCAGCGCCTCCACCTGGCGCCGGTACTGCGCGATCAGGTGGCTGCGGCAATCCTGCTCGGGCCGGCGGCGCAAGGTCGATGCGCGCAGGTGCAGGTTCCACATGACCGCGAGTGTGCCGACGAACATCAGCACCATCGCGCCCGCCATCAGCGCTTGCCCGGCAGCGGCGAACAGCAAGAATGCGGGCACCTCGATGCAGAGCAGCAAGACACCTGCCGCATATTCGAGCAAATTGCGGCGACGGATCGTCCGCTCAAAGCCCGTGCTGCGTTTCATGAATTCCTCCGGGTTGGTGAAGGTTTCGGCAGCGCCCTCGGCCTGCCAGATTTGCTTGAGATCATCGGTCATGGTCGATCTCCGGAAGTTCGAATTGCGCGGCGAGTTTCTCCCTCAACCGCGAGAGGCGGGTGGCGACCGCGCCGCTGGACAGGCCGGTAACCTCCGCGATCTCCGCCCCCGAATGGCCTTCGAGCCACAGCAGGATCACCTGCGCGTCGAGCAGGGGGAGTGTGCGGATGATGGCGTGGAGGCGTTGGAGCGCGTGGGTCTCTGCCTGCGCAGCCTCGCCTTCACCGGTCGCGATCAGGCTGTCGAGTTCGTCGATGTCGACGGTGGCAGGCTTGCGCGCATCGCGCCCGACATGATCCGCCGCGACATTATGCGCGACGCGGAACACCCAGGTCTTGAGCGCGCAGTTGCCGTCGAAGCGTTCGAAGCTGCGCCACAGCTCGAGGTGGATATCCTGCTCCAGATCGCGCGCCTTGTCGGCATCGCGCTCCATCGCGCGGGCAAGCCGGGCGATCGCGGGAGCGAATTGCTCGCCCGCCTGGTGGTAAAGTGTGGTCTGTTGCCCGCTCATGTCCCTTTAGTCGGCGAACGGCGGGATTTCTTACAGGCCTTTGCAAAAAAGCTTCCAGCCATTGTCAGAATCCTGTCAGCCATTGTCATTTGCCCCGGACATCCACGCGTTCGATGGTGCGCCACGCAACCATCGGAGAAAATGCGCCATGCGAGTCACCCCCTTCGTCCTGATCGCCGGCAGTCTGATCGGCACCGCCAACGCGCAATCGTCCGATCTCCCGACGGGCAATCTGGACTGGGACCTAGCCGCGCCGATGGTCCGCCAGAAGGCCTACGAACGGGTTATCAAATGCGCCGGAGTCGCGAAGGGTGACGAAATCCTGTCCGACAGCGAGGCGGACAAGGCGCGCTACAAGCAGGACATGAACGACCTGATGATCTATGCCCGCACGGTCTCGGGCAAGCAATTCGCCGACATGGTTCCAGATCTGGCCGCGCAGACCAAAGCCTATTTCGCCGTGCTTGAGAGTGGCGACACCGCCAGGGGCGCCGCATTCAAGGGCGATTGCGCAATGGTGCTGAGGGCCGCCCGCGAATAGGCTGACCGGTCGTTCGCAAGACCGCCGGGCGAGCGGCGGGCATCTAGTCGGCGACGGGGAAATCCGGCGTCCACTCGATGCATTCCTTGCCCCGCTCGAAGCGCGGGTCGCGCACCAGTCGCCACGCCTTGCGCTGTTCATCGAGGACCACCTCGCTACGCCAAGGCGTGCGCGCGTCGCCCGCGAGGAAAGCGCGCAGGTCCGCCCGGCCGGTGCAGGATTCGAACACGTCGGAGTGGCGCATCAGATCGCGCTCTGGCCCGGGGCTGGAAGATGTGTCGATGATCGTGACCTTGTCGCGCGGGCGCGCCGCGTGGCACGCTTCCTTCCGATCGTCGCCGATCTCCCGGTCCGCGTAATTGACCGCATATTTGCAGTCGGTGCTGCCCAGCCTGGCATAGCCATGCGCGAAGCGGGACAGCCGGATGGGAAGATCGCGCGCCGATGCGTAGATCACGATGTCGCGCCGCTCTGCCACGGGAGTGTCGGGCTGCCCGAAGGTCGATAGCTGATCGATCTCGCCATCGTCGCGCAACACCCGATCACGATCGACATCGGGGGACACGATCACCAGGCGTTTCACGTGCCGGCCAAGTTCGGGATAGCGGGCGTCGAGGTCGAGCACTGACTGGATCAGCGTCCGCCCGCCCATGCTGTGCGATACCAGCGTGATGTCGGATGCCCGCTGCGCAAGATCGACCAGCATCCGGCTGTGGTACTGCTGCGCCCAGCCAATGCTCGCTTCATCGTAGAGATAGCTTTGCCCCCGCGCGCGTGAGGGCCAGGAGACAACCACGGTCGGCACTGCGAATTCGAAGGATCGCCGCACATTCTCGCCCCGTCGCAGGGCATCGCGATAGGTGTTGTTGTATCCGTGGAAATAGACCGCAAGCTTCCCCGCACTGCCATTCTCGGCAGAAACCGCCCTCTCGATCGCGCCCAGCCACGCGCCCCGGTCGGCGAAGCGGCGGGTATCGTCCGACTGTGCCGGGTCGCTGTCCGGTCCGGTCAGCTCGGCCTGCGCGAAGGTGAGTCCGCGATGGCTTCGATAGGTGGAAAAGGCCAGCGTGCCCTGCCGACAATCCGGCAGGCTGCTGGACATCACGAACAGATCGGTCGCGTCGACCTTGGCAGGATCGATTTTCGGACAGGTCTCTTCAGGTTTGGCCAACCACAAGGCCGGGTCCGGCGCAGGAATACCGCAGGCCCCAAGACCGACCGTCAGGCCAATACCCGCCACAGCTGTGTGCAGACGTACCATCGCGCGTTCTCCTCGGAGAAAAGGCGACCCTGCTGCCAAACCTAAAGTGCGAGGCCCTCAGATGCCATACGCATTTTCCTCAGGCGTCGATCAGTTCGCGATCCAAATCTCCTGCCTTGTTCTGGATGAACTGGAAGCGGTGCTCCGGATTGCGGCCCATCAGCTGGCCGACCAGTTCCTTCACCGCCGCGCGGTCCTCGAATTCGGGGGGCAGGGTGATGCGGATCAGGCTGCGGCTGTCGGGGTGCATTGTGGTTTCGCGCAGCTGCGCGGGGTTCATTTCGCCGAGGCCCTTGAACCGGCTGATTTCGATCTTCTTGCCCTTGAACACCGTCTCTTCCAGCTCGCGCCGGTGTTCCTCGTC
This sequence comes from Erythrobacter sp. YJ-T3-07, assembly GCF_015999305.1. Taxonomy (NCBI): domain Bacteria; kingdom Pseudomonadati; phylum Pseudomonadota; class Alphaproteobacteria; order Sphingomonadales; family Erythrobacteraceae; genus Erythrobacter; species Erythrobacter sp. YJ-T3-07. The sequence continues at coordinate 1,846,895 of NZ_JAEAGP010000001.1, forward strand.
CCGGGCATAGTGGCTCTCCTTGCCTGCGGTCAGGCGGTAGAGCGGCGGCTGGGCGAGGAACAGGTGCCCCTTGCGGACGAGGTCGGGCATCTCCTGGAAGAAGAACGTCATCAGCAGCGTCGCGATATGCGCGCCGTCGACATCGGCATCGGTCATGATCACCACGCGGTCGTAGCGCAGCTGGTCGGCGTCGCAATCCTTTCGCACCCCGCAGCCGAGCGCGAGGATCAGGTCCGCGATTTCGCTGTTGGCGCGAATCTTGTCCGCAGACGCGCTGGCGACGTTGAGGATCTTGCCGCGGATCGGCAGGATCGCCTGCGTCTTGCGATCGCGTGCCTGCTTGGCGCTGCCGCCCGCGGAATCGCCCTCGACGATGAACAGCTCGGTTTCCTTGTCGCCTTCGCCCGAACAGTCGGTCAGCTTGCCCGGCAGGCGCAGCTTCTTCGCATTCGTAGCGGTCTTGCGCTTGACCTCGCGCTCCGCGCGGCGGCGCAGGCGTTCGTCCATCCGCTCCATCACCTCGCCCAGCAGCGCCTTCCCGCGCTCCATATTGTCGGCGAGGAAGTGGTCGAAATGGTCGCGCACCGCGTTCTCGACCAGCTTGGTCGCTTCCGGGCTGGTCAGCCGGTCCTTGGTCTGGCTCTGGAACTGGGGATCGCGGATGAAGACGCTCAGCAGCACCTCGGCGCCCGCCATCACGTCGTCGGCGGAAATGTCTTTCGCCTTCTTCTGGCCGACCAGTTCGCCGAATGCGCGCAGCCCCTTGGTCAGCGCATTGCGCAGCCCCTGCTCGTGCGTCCCGCCGTCGGGCGTGGGCACGGTGTTGCAGTACCAGCTGGTCGCCGCGTCGGAAAACAGCGGCCAGGCGATCGCCCATTCGACCCGTCCGTTGGACACGCCATCGACGCTCGGGAAATCCTGGCTGCCGGCGAAGGGCTGCGCGGTGACGCATTCACGCCCGGCGACGCGCTGCGTCAGGTGATCGGCAAGCCCGCCGGGGAACTTGAACGTTTCCTCCTCGGGCACATCGTCGGTCGCGAGGCTTGGGGCGCATTTCCAGCGAATCTCGACCCCGGCGAAGAGGTAGGCTTTCGAGCGCGCGAGCTTGAACAGCCGCTTGGCACTAAACTGGCGCGGGCCGAAGATTTCCGGGTCGGGGGTGAAGCTGACCGTGGTGCCGCGCCGGTTGGGCGCCGCGCCGACCGTCTCGATCGGACCGAGCGTCTGCCCCTTGGAGAATTCCTGCGCATAGAGCGTCTTGTCGCGCGCAACCTCGACCCGGGTGTGTTCGGACAGCGCGTTGACCACGCTGACGCCGACGCCGTGCAGGCCGCCGCTGGTGGCATAGGCTTTCCCTGAGAACTTGCCGCCCGAGTGCAGCGTGGAGAGGATCACCTCCAGCGTGGACTTGCCGGGGAACTTGGGATGCTCGTCGATCGGCATCCCGCGCCCGTTGTCGGCGATCGTCAGCCGGTTGCCTTCTTCCAGCTTGACCTCGATCCGGGTCGCATGGCCCGCGACCGCCTCGTCCATCGAGTTGTCGAGCACTTCGGCGGCGAGGTGGTGCAGCGCGCGGTCGTCCGTCCCGCCGATATACATCCCGGGGCGGCGGCGCACGGGCTCCAGCCCTTCGAGCACCTCGATCGAGGAGGAATCGTAATCGCCGCTGGAGGTCGGCGTACCTTCGAACAGATCATCGGACATGGTCGTGAATGTGCGCGCCCCACCCGACTATAACAAGCCGGGAGGGGCGCGATGTCCGCAATTTCCGCGTGCTAGAAGCTCTCGGGCGCGGGGGAGACCACCACAACCTGCCCGTCACGCACCTCGCGCACTTCGAGCGCGCGCTGGGCGGTGCCGTCGGTGCTGAAGCGGAACGCACCGTCGAGGCCGAGGAAGCCGCCCGCATCGGTCAGCTGGCCGGTGGGGAAGGGGCGACCCGGCTGCCAGCCATTGCCCGCCACCCGCAGCGCGAGCAGCACGCCGTCATAGCCCAGCGTCGCGATCCGGTAGGGGGAATCGCCGAAGCGGCTGCGGTAGCTTTCCGAAAAGCGGCGATAGCGAGCATCGGAGAGGGCGGAGAACAGCGCGCCCTGCATCACTCCGGCGGCGGGAATGGCGCTTTCGCCGCTCCACAACTCGGTGCCGAGCAGGCGGGGGCCGGCACCGGTCTCGTCGCGCAGCTCGGCCGCAGCGATGATCGCGAGCCGCGGGCTGTCGGCGATCATCACCGTGTCGAACCCGCCGCGTGCGCGCAGACGGCGCGCGGCACTCGCGGCAGAGCCGTCGTTGCGCGAATAGCGTTCGGTCGCGACCAGGCTGCCGCCGACGCCGCGCAGCGCTTCGAGCAGGGCCAGTTCGGCCTGGCGGCCATACTCCCCCTCGGGCACCAGCGCGCCGTAAGTGCGCGCGCCCTGGCTCTGCGCGAAGCGGACCGTGCGCGCGACCGATTGCGAGGGCGACAGACCCATCAGGTAGACATCGGGCGAGGCCACGCTGACATCGTTGGAGAAGGCGATCAGCGGAATGTTGCGCGGGCGCGCCTCCGCCAGCACGTCGGCGACGTTGCTGCCCAGCAGCGGGCCCAGGATCAGCTGGTTGCCGTCCGCCACCGCGCGTCGCGCGGCCTCGCGGGCATTGTCGGCAGTGTCGTAAGTGGTGATGCGCAGGCTGTCGGCATTGGTGTCGAGCAGGGCCATCGTCGTCGCATTGGCGATCGACTGGCCGACGCGCCCGTTGTCACCCGTGGTCGGAACCAGCAGCGCGACCCGGTGGCGGCTGCTGTCGGCAGGTTCCTGCGGCAGAGGGGTGGGGCGGCTGCGATCGATCGGGGGCGGGGTCCGCCGGTCGTCGCTCGTACCCTGCTGGCCGCTCGGCTGCGAGGGCGGCGGCGCGGAATAGGGCGGATCGACCTGCGGAATGATCTGGCACCCGGCGAGCAGCAGGCCCATGCCGAGCGTGAGGATCAGGCGGCGGCAGTGGATCAAGCCGGTCTTGGTGGAGCCCATCATGCTTGCGAATATCCCCTGCGTTGGTCCATGGCTGGATTCGTGAACGATACCAGCGACGCCCATTCGAACGCCGCGCTTGCGCCGGGCCTGTATATCGTCGCGACCCCGATTGGCAATCTGAGCGACATAACCTTGCGGGCAGTCGACGTGCTTTCGCGGTGCGACGGTGTTGCGTGCGAGGATACGCGCGTGACCGGCAAGCTGATGAAGCACCTCGGCCTGTCCAAACCGCTGTGGCGATACAATGACCATGCCGAGGAGCGCGACCGGGCGCGGCTGATCGAGAGCATGCAGACCCGCGCCGTGGCGCTGGTCAGCGATGCGGGCACGCCGCTGATTTCCGACCCCGGATACCGCCTGGTCAACGCCGCGCGCGAAGCGGGGGTCGAGGTGCAGACCATCCCCGGCCCGTGCGCCGCGATCGCCGCGATCACGCTGGCGGGCTTGCCCAGCGACCGCTTCCTGTTCGCAGGCTTCCTGCCAGTGAAGGACAAGGCGCGCGGCGACATGCTGGCCGAACTCGGCGGGATCGATGCGACGCTGCTGTTCTACGAAAGCGCGGGACGGCTGGCGAAATCGCTCGCTGCGATCGACACCGCGCTGCCGGGTCGGCGCGTGGGCGTGGCGCGCGAGCTGACCAAGCTGCACGAGGAATGCAGGGTCGATACGCCAGCGGCGTTGATCGCGCATTACGAAGCCAAGCCGCCCAGGGGCGAGATCGTGCTGCTGGTCGAGCCTCCGCACGAGACGCAGGCGAGCGCCGAGGATGTCGACGCGCTGCTGCGCGAGGCTCTGAAGACCGAGAAGGCTTCGCAAGCCGCGGCCAAGGTCGCCAAGGCGACCGGTGCGGACCGCAAGGCGCTCTATGCGCGGGCGATGGAACTGCGCGGATGAGCCAGAAACGCGAACGCGCCGAAAAGGCCGGTCGCGGCGGGGAGGAAGAGGCTGCGCGGTGGCTGGAGGACGAGGGGTGGGAGATTCTTGCCCGCCGCCGCAAGACGAAACTGGGCGAGATCGATCTTGTTGCGCGGCGCGAAAACCTGATCGCCTTCGTCGAGGTAAAGTGGCGGCGCAGCGTGCCCGACCTCGACCTTGCGATCGACGAGCGGCGGCTGGCGCGGGTCGCGGCGGCGGTAGGCGCGGTCGCGCATGAATATGCCACCGGCGGAGAGGACATACGGATCGACGTGATCCTGCTTGCACCCGGCGCTCACCCTCGCCACATCGCCAACGCCTGGATGCCGTGAACCGGCGGTCACCCCTGCGCAGGCAGGGGCCCAGCCGACCCCACCGAATGCGCGAGCGGGCACGCGTATCTGGACCCCTGCCTTCGCAGGGGTGACGAATGGAGCAATTATGACCCTACGCACCGCCTTCCAGATGGACCCGATCGAGAACGTCAAGATCGCAGGCGATAGCAGCTTCGCGCTGATGCTCTCGGCGCAGGAGCGCGGGCACGAGGTCTGGCATTACGACGTGAAGAGCCTCGCGTGGGAAAGCGACGGCTCGCCCGCCGGCAAGATCACCGCCTTCGCGCGCCCGGTGCGTGTGCAGCGCGTGGAAGGCGATCACTTCGAATGGCTGGGCGAGCGGCGCGTGATCGACCTCGCGAAGGACATCGACGTCGTCTGGCTGCGGCAGGACCCGCCGTTCGACCTCGGCTACATCACCGCCGCCTTCCTGCTCGACCGATTGAAGGGCACCACGCTGGTGGTCAACGACCCGCGCGAAGTGGTGAACGCGCCCGAAAAGATGTTCGTGCTCGATTACGCACGCTTCATGCCGCCCACGCTGATCGCGCGCAGGCTTGCCGATATCCAGGCGTTCCAGAAGAAGCACGGCGCGGTGGTGGTGAAGCCGCTGCACGGCAATGGCGGCAAGGCCATCTTCAAGATCGACGAAAGCGGTACGAACCTTTCGGCGCTGTCCGAGGTGTTCGACAACCAGTGGCCCGAGGCGCACATGGTTCAGGCCTTCCTGCCGACGGTGAGCGAGGGCGACAAGCGCATCGTACTGGTCGACGGCGAGGTCGCGGGCGCGATCAACCGCAAGCCGGGCGAGGGCGAGTTCCGCTCCAACCTCGCGCAGGGTGGTTCTGCCGAGGCGGCAGGGCTGACTGCGCGCGAGGAAGAAATCTGCGCCGCGATGGGACCCGAGCTGAAACGCCGCGGCCTCGTGTTTGTTGGCATCGATGTGATCGGCGGCGAATGGCTGACCGAGATCAACGTCACCTCGCCCACCGGGATCGTCGCGATCGATCGTTTCAACGGCACCGACACGGCCGGCGCGCTGTGGGATGCGACCGAGCGGCGGCATCGGGAGATGTGAGGGCGGCAGCACTAGCTGCAAGCGAGGTTGGATCGCTCCTATGAACAACCGTTCGTCCTGAGCCTGTCGAAGGGCGATTAGCCTGGCGCTGAGCAATCCGTCCGCACTTCGACAAGCTCAGCACGAACGGATTGCCCCGATACGTCGCGGTTTGGGGAGGAGATTTAGTTCAATTCATACGCCACGGTCGTCACCACGCGGACCTTCTGGAACGGCGTGTTCGCGCCACTCGAATCGCAATATTCGCAGTCGACTCCGTCGCGCGCACTGATCGAGAAATAGCCCTGGCTGGCGGTCTTGATCTTGCCCACCGACGCACCGCTGTCGTTGGCGAATTGCTGCGCACTTTCGCGCGCGCTGCGGTTGGCCTCGGCGATCATGTCGGGCTTCAACTCGTTGAGGCCGGTGAAGGTGTAGTTGACCGAACCGCCACCCATCTCGACCCCCGCACGCAGCAGGTCCGCCTGTTTCGCATAGGCCGCCCGCGCCTTCATGACGTCGTTCGTGCGCAGTTGGATCGTGCGTGAGACGGTCAGGCTTTCGGGGAGCGGGTTGCCATAGGCATCGCGCTGCTGATCGCGCATCAGCGAGATGTCGCTGTCGGTGAAGTCGCTCGGCTTGAAGCCCGCTTCGGTGAAGAATGTGCGCACCGCCTGCGCCTGCCGGTCGACCGATCCCTGGACGCTCGCCAGATCATTGCCGGTGTCAGAGAAGCGGATCGACCAGGTGGCGATATCGGCGGTTACGTCGCGTTCGGACACGCCCTTCACGGTCACTTCGCGGTCGGCCTCCTTCGCGCGGCGCAATCCATCGCCGAGCAGGAAGCCGCTGCCCATCAGCCCGACCATCACGATCGCCACCGACCCCAGCACCACCACGCGATTGTCTTCGATAAACCCGGCCATCCCTCATTCTCCTCGACAGGTTCGCAGCGGCGGAGCCCCGATTGGCTGGTTCGCCCTGCGATAAACCGTGCAATCCTATCGATGAAACGAGATGAATGGGCGATGAAACGTGCAAATTCATCGGCGAACCGTTTGAGCGCGCTCGGAAAAAATCTCGCAAGCCGCACCGTAACTTTCCGCCGTCCCGTGCATTGGTGCCCCATGGACGAGATCATAGTCTCCATCGTCGAGCGGCTCGGCTATTTCGGCATCGCCGTTCTCATGGCCCTCGAAAATATCTTCCCACCGCTCCCGTCGGAAGCGATCATGGGCGCAGGCGCGCTCGCGATCGAGAATGGCAGGATGAGCTTCTGGCCGCTGCTGATCTTCGCGACCATCGGCACGGTTGCAGGCAATTACGGCTGGTTCTGGTTCGGCGACCGGGTCGGCTATGAAAAGCTGGGGCCGTTTATCGAGCGCTGGGGCCGGTGGCTGACGCTGGAATGGGAAGACATCGAGCGCACATCGCGCTTCTTCAAGCAGCGCGGCGAATGGGCGGTGTTCTTCCTGCGGTTCTTCCCGGTGATGCGCACGATGATCTCGCTCCCCGCAGGGCTCGCTCACATGAAGCTCTGGAAATTCCTGGTCTTCACTACCGCGGGCGCGGCGATCTGGAATGCGATCCTGATCTACGGCACGCGCTGGCTGGTCGGCACCTTCTCGCAGATCCAGGATCTGGTCGGGTGGATCGTGATCGGCTCGCTGCTGCTCGCGGTCGCGGGGTACGGATGGCGGCTCTACACATGGAAGCCGCGCGCCGAGCGCTAGTCGCCCCGTTCGGGCGCCGTCTTCTCTCTGGGATGCGCGTTGCGATAGGTGTCGAGCAGGCTGGCCGCATCCACCTCGGTATAGATCTGCGTGGAGCCGAGGCTTGCATGGCCGAGCAGTTCCTGCAGGCTCCTGAGATCCGCGCCTGCGCCGAGCAGATGCGTGGCGAAGGAATGGCGCAGCGCGTGCGGCGTGGCATTGGCGGGCAAGCCGATCTCGGCGCGCACCTCCGCCATCGCTTTCTGTACGAGGCCGGGCGACAACGGCCCGCCGCGCGTGCCCCGGAACAGCGGCTTGTCTGCCGTAAGGTCGTGCGGACAGGCGGCGACATAGGCGGCGATGGCGCTGCGGATCGCAGGCAGGATCGGCACCACGCGGGTCTTGCCGCCCTTCCCGGTGACGCGGATCGTTTCGTCTATCTGGGCGTGTTCGCCAGTGAGTGAGAGTGCCTCGCCCAACCGCATGCCCGCGCCGTAGAGCAGCAGCAGCACGGCGCGATCGCGCAGCCCGGTCCACTCCTCGCGCCGCTCCTCGCCGATCCTCTCGGCCAGATGGACCGCTTCGTCCGGCGTTACCGGGCGAGGCAGGGTGCGCTTGATCCTAGGTCCGCGAAGACGCGGTGCCTGCGCGTCGTCGAAGCCTGCCTCGGCGCGTGCGAAGGCAAGGAAGGCGCGAAGGGCAGAGAGTTCGCGCGCGGCGGAGCGGTTGGACAGGCCGTCGGCGCGGCGGCGGGCGAGCTGGGCGCGCAGGGCCGGGGCCTCCAGCTTCGCGACGGCCTGCCAGTCGGTCGCATCGGTCTTCTCGAGCAGCCGCTCGGCGGCGCGGACGTATGCGCGAACGGTATGCGGCGACAGGCGGCGCTCAGTCGCGAGGTGGCTCTCCCAGCGGGCGAGCAGGCCGCTCATGCTGCGACGAGGTGCGCGGGGACCAGCTCGGCCAGCAGCGCATCGAGCAGCGGCATCCCTTGCGGGGTGATCGTCAGCCGGTGTCCTTCGCGCTCAACGAAGCCGAGATCGGCGTAGAACGCAGCCCGTCCGCTATCCACCAGCGCATCGGGCGTCGTGCCGAACCGCGCGGCAAGCGCCGCAAGATCAAGCCCTTCGGTCAGCCGCAGCCCCATCAGCAACGCCTCGCTCAATTGCTCCTCGCGCACCAGCGCGCGCTCTTCGGCCGTGCCGTGGCCGTTTTCGGAAACGCGGCGCAGGAAGGCCTCGGGCTTCTTGTGGCGGATTGTCGCCATCCCGCCGCGCCGCCCGTGTGCACCCGGGCCGATCCCGACATAGTCGCCGTAGCGCCAGTAGGTGAGATTGTGGTGGCTCTCGGCACCGGGCCGCGCGTGGTTGCTGATCTCGTAGGCGGGGAGGCCCGCCGCGCGGGTCTGGTCCTGCGTCTGCACGAACAAATCGGCGGCCTCGTCCGGGTCCATCGGGGTGAGCCGCCCGCGTGCGACGGCGCCGGCGAAGCCAGTGCCCGGCTCGATAGTCAACTGGTAGAGCGAGAGATGCTCGGTCCCGAAGGCCAGAGCGCGTGCCAGCTCGGCTTCCCAAGCGGCGGCAGTCTGGCCGGGGCGGGCATAGATGAGGTCGAAGGTGACACGCCCGAACAGGCCTTGCGCGCTCTCCACCGCCGCCATCGCCTCGGTCGCGCTGTGCTCGCGCCCGAGAAACGCCAGCGCCTCGTCATGCAGCGACTGCACGCCCAGCGACACGCGGTTGACGCCCGCGGCGCGGAAACCGGCGAACTTGCCCGCTTCGTAGGAGGTCGGATTGGCCTCCAACGTGATCTCGGCGTCGGGGGCGAGGCCCCACAGGCGCTGTGCCTGATCGATCAGAGCCCCCGCCAGCGCAGGCGGCATCAGCGAGGGTGTGCCACCGCCGAAGAAGATCGAGCCTACGCGGCGGCCTTCCGTCAGCGCATGCTCGTGCACCATGTCGGCGAGCAGGGCGGCCTGCCACGCCTCGGCATCCACAGTGTCGCGAACATGGCTGTTGAAGTCGCAATAGGGGCACTTCTTCAAGCAGAAGGGCCAGTGGATATAGAGCGCAAGATCGTCTGCGGCGGGCATGGAGCGAATCTAGGAGGCGCGGGCCGCGATGGCCAGCTAGTTAGCCGAACTGCTCGGCGACCAGCTTGGCGAAGGCGTCTGCGCGGTGGCTGATCGTTTGCTTTTCCGCAGGGTCGATCTCGGCAAAGGTCTGCTCGCGCCCCTCTGGCACGAACACCGGATCGTAGCCGAAGCCGAGCTGCCCGCGCGGTGGCCAGGTGAGCGAACCGGGCGCTATGCCTTCGTACACCGCGTATTCGCCATCGGGCCACGCGAGCGCCAGCGTGCAGTGAAACGCCGCGCTGCGATCCACGTCCGGTCCCTGCTGCGCGAGCAGGCCTTCGACCTTGCCCATCGCCATGTACCAGTCGCGGCCCGGTTCGCCCTCGAACCACTGCCGCTCCGCCCAGTCGGCGGTGTAGACGCCGGGGCGCCCATCGAGCGCGGCGACCGACAACCCGCTGTCGTCGGCCAGCGAGACGATGCCCGAGCCTTGCGCCGCGGCGCGCGCCTTGATCAGCGCGTTCTCGACGAAGGTGGTGCCCGTCTCCTCGGGCTCGGGCAGGCCGAGTGCACCGGCGGAGATGCACTCGACCCCATAAGGCGCGAGCAAGGCTGAAATCTCTTTCAGCTTGCCCGCATTATGCGTCGCGATGACGAGCTTGCCCGAGCCGATACGGCGAGTCATTTCACCGCCGCGTCCTGTGCCTTGAAGATCTCGCCGCAGCCCATCTGCGCGAGGCGCAGCAGGCGCAGCAGCGCTTCCTCGTCATAGGCTGCGCCTTCGGCGGTGGCCTGCACTTCGGCGATCTTGCCGCCTTCGATCAGCACGAAGTTGGCATCGGCATCGGCCGAGCTGTCTTCGTCGTAATCGAGGTCGAGCACCGGGGTGCCCTTGTGGATGCCACAGGAAACGGCGGCAATCTTGCCCATGATCGGGTCTTCGAGGATCGCACCCGACTTCTTGAGGCCGTCGATCGCGAGCCGCAGCGCGACCCACGCGCCGGAAATCGCCGCGGTACGCGTGCCGCCATCGGCCTGGATGACGTCGCAATCGAGCGTGATCTGGCGTTCGCCGAGCTTCTTCATGTCGACCACCGCGCGCAGGGAGCGGCCGATCAGGCGCTGAATTTCCTGCGTCCGGCCCGACTGCTTGCCGCGCGCCGCCTCACGGCTGCCACGGGTGTGCGTCGCGCGCGGAAGCATCGAGTATTCGCCGGTGACCCAGCCCGCGCCCTTGCCGCGCATCCACGGCGGCACGGAGTTTTCGACGCTGGCGGTGCACAGCACGCGGGTATCGCCGAAGCTGATCAGGCAGCTGCCCTCCGCGTGCTTGGTGAAACCGGTTTCGATGGAGATGGCGCGCATTTGGTCCGGCGCGCGGCCTGAAGGTCGCATGGGGGAAATCCTCTGGTCTGTATGGTCGCGAGCGCCCTAGCGGCCTATTCATCGGGTGGCCAGTGGACATGCTGCATCACCAGCGCCCCCGTTAAGAAAGGCATCCCGGATGATCCGCACTTTATCGATTTGCGCGCTGCCCCTCGCCATCGCAGGCTGCGTCACGCCTGCAACAGGGCCCGGCAGCACGGCTTCGGTCGAGAAAATCGACTATGCCGTGACCCCGTGCTTCGGCTTCTGCCCGTCCTTCACGCTTTCCGTGTCGCAGGATGGCAGCGGGGCCTATCACGGCGAGCGTTTCGTGCAGCAAAAGGGCGCAGCATCCTTCACCGCCAGCCCGGAGGAGGTCGAGGCCTTCGCCCGGCGGCTCGCCCCGTTCCGCCCGGAAACCTCGGTCAAGTACGGGTACGAGAAGTGCGACGGGCCGGTGGCGACCGATTCCCCGTCGGTAAAGATCACCTGGCACGAGGCGGGCAAAAAGCCGGTCACGCTCGACTGGTATATCGGCTGCCGCCAGCCCGGCCTCGCCGAGAACCGCGACGCGCTCTACCAGGCCTGGCAGGAGCTGCCGGTGGACGAGCTTGTCGGCACCGCCGAGAACCGCCAGATTTACGACCAGAACAGATGATCTGCGAGCAAGGCTGAACCACCGAGCATGAGCACCCCGCCGCTGACAGAACTGACCGCCCGCACGCGCGACATCTTTCGCGTGGTGGTGGAACAGTATCTGGCGACGGGGCAGCCGGTCGGATCGAAAACGCTGGCCGAGGGTGGGGCGGTCGACCTCTCGCCCGCCTCCATCCGCTCGGTACTGGCGGATCTCGAAAAGCTCGGCCTGCTGGCTGCGCCGCATGTTTCCGCCGGGCGCAAGCCGACCGAGAGCGGGCTGCGGCTGTTCGTCGACGGGATGATGCAGATCACCCAGCCGAGCGAGGACGAGCGGCGCGCGATCGAGGCCAAGCTGGGCGATCCCGGCCCGCTCGAAGCGCGGCTGGAGGCGGCCAGTGCGATGCTGTCCGACCTGTCGGGCGCGGCGGGCATGGTGTTCGTGCCCACGGCGGAGCGGCGGCTGGCGCAGATGAGCTTCGTCCCGCTGGACGCCGCGCGCGCGCTCGCGGTGCTGGTCGATGCGAACGGGCAGATCGAGAACCGGCTGATCGAACTCGGCGGAGTCGACAGCGCCACGCTGGACCGGGCCTCCAACTATCTCTCCGCGCGCCTCGCCAATCGCAGCCTTGGCGAAGCGCTGAAGGAAATCGAGCACGAGATCGACAGCGGGCGCAGCGCGCTGGACGCGGCGAGCAGCAATCTGGTGCGCCGCGGGATCGCGATGTGGAGCGAGGCGCCCGATCGCAATCCGGTGCTGATCGTGCGCGGGCAGGCCAAGCTGCTCGACGACGAGGCGGTCGGCGATGTCGAACGGGTGCGGCAACTGCTCGACGAGCTGGAAAACAAGCAGGCGGTGGCCGAGGTGCTGGAGCGCGCGCGCGGGGCGCAGGCTACGCGGATCTACATAGGCAGCGAAAATCGCCTCTTCGCGCTCAGCGGGTCGTCTGTTATCGCCTCTCCCTTCCGCGATCGCGAGGGGAACATCGTGGGGGTACTGGGGGTTATCGGCCCCACGCGCTTGAACTACGCGCGCATCGTTCCCATGGTGGATTTCACCGCACAATCACTGGGCCGATTGACCGGCTAACAGGGCAGAATTCACGTAAAGACTATGCAAGAAGAACATGATCCCAAGGACGAGCCTGTCCGCGAAGACAGCAAGCTCGACGCGGAAGCCGAACGTGAACTGGCAGGCGTCCCCGAACACCTGCGCGACCAGGGCGACGATGGCGACGACGAGAGCGAGCAGGGCGTAGCCAAGCTTGCCGAGGCGGTCGCGAAGCTCAACGAAGAGCTGGAGACCGCACGGCAGGAGGTGCTCTACGCACGCGCCGAGACGCAGAACGTGCGCCGCCGGATGGAAAAGGACATTGCCGACACGCGTGCCTATTCGGCGACCGGCTTTGCCCGCGACATCCTGTCGGTTTCGGACAATCTGTCGCGCGCGATCGATTCCATCCCCGAAGAGCTGCGCGAAGACGGCAAGTTCAAGGGGCTGGTCGCCGGGATCGAGGCGACCCAGCGCGAGCTCGACCGCGTGTTCGGCCAGCATGGCGTGACGCGCGTGGCCGCGATGGGCCTGCCGCTCGACCCCAACGTGCATCAGGCGATGATGGAAATTCCCAGCGACGAGGCCGAGCCGGGCACCGTCGTTCAGGAGATGCAGGCCGGCTATCTGATCCGCGATCGCCTGCTGCGCCCTGCGCTGGTCGGTGTCGCGAAGAAGCCGGACTGAGCGTAAAGCTGCGGAACAAAACGGCGTTATCGGGGCTTTCTCCCAGCACAAGGTGCAAGGAGAGACCCCCAATGATTGCCAACAAAAGCAAGACCCGTTTCGCCCTCATCCCCGTGGCGATGATTTCCGCCCTCTCGCTCAGCGCATGTGCGGAAAACTACTCGGCCGAAGGCGGCCTGGGCGGCGCAGCGCTGGGCGCAGGCATTGCCGCGGTGACCGGCGGCGACATCACGCGTTACGCGCTGGCCGGTGCTGCTGCAGGCGCGCTGGCGGGCTATTTCGTCGACAAGAACGACAACTGCGACGGTTACGACCGCGACGGCTATCTGGACGAGGATTGCTTCGGCACGCGCGGCTATCCGGCCGATCCGCGTCGCTAAATCGCGCAATGCAATGAATGAAGGGCCGCCCCGCGAAGGGCGGCCCTTTTCGTATCAGTCGACCACCTGTGCGCGGTTCTCGTCGCGGTGCTTCTTCAGATACTTCATGAAGGGCGTGCCGCCGGTACCGACATCGGGGTCGTTCCCCGCGATGCTGCCCGCCTGCTTGTTGATGTAGCTCGCCGCATATTCGAGATGCCGCGTGCGGAACCGCGCCGCCTGTTCGAGGCAGGCGTTGAACGCGTCCTTCAGCGCCGTATTGCCGCTCTCGGCCACAAAGCTGCGCAGCGTCGATTGCGCGGCGAGGTCTTCGATGAAGCGCCGATGCTCGACCGGACGATAGGCGTGCAGCTCATCGAGGAAGCTCTTGAGCGGGTCGTCGCTGTGGCCGACCTGGAACAGCGCATCCATCGCCGGAACGATGGAGGACTGCGATCCGGTCTGCCCGCGAAACGCCTGCGGCTTGCCGCCGAATGTCTCGATCCCTTCGTACACCAGTCCGCCGTCCAGCGCGGGGTTGTTGGCCCAGCCGTGGATGTAGGGGCGCACCCGGTGGAAATAGACGTACGGATCGCACCGCTCGGGCATCCGCGCGAAGTGCGCGTAGATCCGCTCCCACGCTTCATCCATCTCCTTCAGCAGGGTGAGCGCGGTATCCTCGTCGCCATCGCGGCACACGGTGACCAGCTTGGCCGCATTGTCGAGCAGCACGCCCGCCTCGGCCTCGATCGCGACGTGGACCAGCACGAACCAGTTCTCGTCCGCACCGCCGAGGAAGTTCTGGTGCATGGCGATATTGTCGAGCGCGATCGGGCCCGACTTGTCGAGCCGGTACCAGTTGTCGAGCACATACCCCGAATAGGGCAGCAGCGGCGCCTGGCCGAGCCGGTCGGCCAGCGCGACCATCGGGCGGGAAAGGTTGGCGGGAAGGTGCGCGGGGGGATCGTCCTCGCCCCACACGTAGGCCTGCACCAGGAAGGAATAGTGCACCATCGCGGTGCGGACCTCTTCCTCGGGTGCGTCCTTGGCCCATTCGCCGATCTGCGGATCGGGCAGCGCGTCCAGCCAGTGACGCACGCGGCCAGTGGTCAGCAGGGCGGAAAGATTGCCTGCGGCCTGCACAATCGGATCAAACTGTGAGGGGAGGGTGATCGCGTCGATTTCGTAATGCGAAAGGTAGCCGCGTTCCCGCGACATGCCGTAATTGCTCAGCTCCATTGTTGGGACCATTCGCCGGGCGCGGGTTGGGCCGCCCGGACGGCACATCGACTAACAAGCGGCGCGGGGCCGCTCAAGCCGTGACGCTACGTCATCGCAGATAGATCACCAGATAGCGGATAATCAGCGCGACCAGCACCACCGCGTGAACCTGCCGGTTTCGGACAAACAGCAGCGTGCCCATCAGGCCCACGAACAATGCGGTTACCCAGATGACCATCGGGGACAGCAAGTTCTCCCGCAGCTGCGGCAGGCTGAGCAGAAAAGCCCACTGCACGACAACCAGCGCGATCAGCATCCCCATCACCGTGCGGCAGACGCGGAAGTAATGCGTGTCGAGATCGCGAAACCGCTCCGGGTCGCCGGGGAATACGAGCCTTGCCGCAAGGTAACAGGCGCTCGCGAAGCCGACCACGGCGAGCAGCGTGGCGGGATTGACCGCCATCACATCGCGCACCGTCCACGAGAACATCCAGAACGACAGCAGGTCGAGGATGACGAATATTGCGAGCAGCGGTGTCAGCCAGCCGATCGAGAACCGCTCACCTCCGGCATCGCGGGCGAAACGCAATTCCAGCGTGCGCCCGAGGCCAGAGAGAATCTCGACCAGCGAAAGGCCGAGGAGCAGCGCGTAGAGCGCGAAGATAAACTCGTAATCGGTCAAGGCTTTGCCCCCGGAAAGCGCACCAGCAGATCATAGGTCTCGCGGCTGGCGATGCCCGCCACGCGCACGCCGTTCCTCAGCCAGAAGGCATGCTTCACGATCTCGGCCTGCTGTTCGATCCCGTATTTTGCGAGGCCCCAGCCGGGTTTGATGCTGTAGTCGTAACGGCACCAGGGATGGCGGTGGAGCGGCAGGTACCACTCGCCCCTGGTCTGGGTCTGCCACACGTGCGTCATCTCGTGGATGAAATGGCCCTGCGAATGGTGATTTCCGGCGGAGAAATCGTCGCAATACCCTGCCGCATCGGGGTGGAAATGCAGGTGGCCGCGCGGGGCCATGGTGGTGTTCTTCGGCTGGAAGAACGCCCACTTGCGCCGCCGGATGGTGACCTTGCGATAATCGATTGCGGTGCCGAACACCGATTGCGCCAGCGCGACCTCGCTCGGTGTCAGCCGCCGCTCCCCACCCGCAGGGCAGGGAGCGACGCGGGTCTCATGCGTCTCGGTATCTATCGGGTGATCCATGACGCTCGTCGATTGATCGCGCTTCAGCGTTCCGCGTCGGCGGGCAGCACGTCGACGTCGAACGACATCGTCTTGCCCCCGGCCATGGTCAGGGTGACCGAGGTGGCGCTTTCAGGCTTGAGATCGGGCGAGAGGTCGAACGCCATCACGTGCTTGCCGCCCGGTTCGAAGGAGACGGTTTCGCCCGGCTGCACGGTGACCACGCCGATCGATCCCATCTCGGTATCGTCATATTCCATGTAATCGTGCAATTCCGCGCTTCCCGCGCCTTCCACGTCGGCCTTGCGGACCGAAATCGCCTTGTCGCCCGGGTTCTCCAGCTTGAAATAGACCGCCCCCGGATTGCCTGAAACCGCGGGCAGGAACAGCTTGCCCTCGCTGGCGGTCAGCGGTGCGGCGGCGACCTCTTCCTCGGCGGGTTTCTGATCGCATCCGGCCAGTGTCACGGCACCAAGGCCAAGTGCGCAGGCGAGGTAAATCGATTTCATGTCAGGCTCCTCCCAGGTTTGTGTCCCGCTTGACGACTAGGCGCTGGCATCTCTTGTGCCAAGAACAAGCGCACCTATATCCGCCGCTCAACCAGAGCTGCCGAGCGGCATCGCCCACTGACGGGGTGTCGCGAAGGGCAGTGTCCAACATAGCCAAACGGATGCGGGGTATCATGGCAAAAGTAATTGGTATCGACCTCGGTACGACGAACTCGTGTGTCGCGGTCATGGATGGGGGCAAACCCAAGGTCATCGAGAACGCGGAAGGTGCACGCACCACGCCCTCGATCGTGGCCTTCACCAAGGATGGCGAGCGCCTGATCGGCCAGCCGGCCAAGCGCCAGGCCGTCACCAATCCGGACAACACCGTTTTCGCGGTGAAGCGCCTGATCGGTCGCCGGTTCGAAGACCCGCTGACCAAGAAGGACATGGAGCTGGTCCCCTACAACATCGTCAAGGGCAACAATGGCGATGCATGGGTCGAAGCGGGCGGCGACAAGTATTCGCCCAGCCAGATTTCCGCCTTCATCCTGCAGAAGATGAAGGAAACCGCCGAGAGCTATCTCGGTGAGACCGTGACGCAGGCGGTCATCACCGTGCCTGCGTACTTCAACGACGCACAGCGTCAGGCGACCAAGGACGCCGGCCAGATCGCAGGCCTCGAAGTTCTGCGCATTATCAACGAGCCGACCGCGGCCGCGCTCGCCTACGGCCTCGACAAGGACGAGAACAAGACCATCGCGGTCTATGACCTTGGCGGCGGTACGTTCGACATCTCGATCCTCGAAGTCGGCGACGGCGTGTTCGAAGTGAAGTCGACCAACGGCGACACCTTCCTCGGCGGTGAAGACTTCGACAGCGCGATCGTCGAATATCTGGCCGAGCAGTTCAAATCCAAGGAAAACATGGATTTGAAGCAGGACAAGCTGGCCCTGCAGCGCCTCAAGGAAGCCGCCGAAAAGGCGAAGATCGAGCTTTCGAGCGCACAGCAGACCGAAGTGAACCTGCCCTTCATCACCGCGCGCATGGAAGGCGGCAGCTCCACGCCGCTGCACCTCGTCGAAACGCTGACCCGCTCGAAGCTGGAACAGCTGGTCGGCGATCTGGTCAAGCGTACGCTCGATCCGTGCAAGAAGGCGCTCGAAGACGCAGGCCTCAAGACCGGCGAAATCGACGAAGTGATCCTGGTCGGCGGGATGACCCGCATGCCCAAGGTCCGCGAAGTCGTGGAAGAGTTCTTCGGCAAGAAGCCACACACCGGCGTGAACCCCGACGAAGTCGTCGCCATGGGTGCAGCGATCCAGGCGGGCGTCCTGCAGGGCGACGTCAAGGACGTGCTGCTGCTCGACGTGACGCCGCTGTCGCTGGGTATCGAAACGCTGGGCGGGATCATGACCAAGATGATCGACCGCAACACGACGATCCCGACCAAGAAGACGCAGGTCTATTCGACTGCCGAGGACAACCAGCAGGCGGTGACGATCCGCGTGTTCCAGGGCGAGCGCGAGATGGCAGCGGACAACAAGCTGCTCGGCCAGTTCGATCTGGTCGGCATCCCGCCCGCACCGCGCGGCGTGCCGCAGGTGGAAGTTACCTTCGACATCGACGCCAACGGCATCGTGAACGTGTCCGCCAAGGACAAGGGCACGGGCAAGGAACAGCAGATCCGCATCCAGGCCTCGGGCGGTCTGTCGGACAACGACATCGAATCGATGGTCAAGGACGCCGAACGCTTCGCCGAAGAGGACAAGAAGCGGCGCGAAGCTGCCGAGGCGCGCAACCAGGCCGATAACCTGGTCCACGCGACCGAGAAGCAGGTTCAGGAAAACGGCGACAAGATCGACGCTTCGCTCAAGTCCGATGTCGAGGCAGCTATTGCCGAGACCAAGACCGCGCTCGAAGGCGACGATGTCGACGCGATCAATGCCAAGGCTCAGGCGCTGACCGAAGTGGCCATGAAGATGGGCCAGCAGATCTACGAGAAGGAACAGGCCAGCGGCGGCGCAGATGCCGGGCAGGCCGGCGATGCAGGCGCATCGTCCTCGCAGGACGAAGACGTCGTCGACGCCGAGTTCTCCGAAGTAGACGACAGCGCTGGCGACAGCGACAACGCCGACCGGTCCTGAGCCGGACGGTCATGAGAAACGGGCTCCGCGCAGACCACCCGGCCTGCGCGGGCCCGCCTATGTTTGTTGCACCGGTGCTCTGAATAATGGCTTCCGAACCCGATCTTTACGAATTGCTTGGCGTCTCGCGCGATGCGGATGCGGCGGCGATCAAGGCCGCCTATCGCAAGATGGCGATGCAGTATCACCCCGATCGCAACCCCGGCGATGCCGAGGCTGAGGCGCGCTTCAAGGCGATCGGCGCTGCTTACGAGGTGTTGAAAGACCCTCAGAAACGCGCCGCCTACGACCAGTATGGCCATGCCGCCTTCCAGCACGGCGGGGGTGGCGGCCGCGGCGGCCATCAGGCCGACTTCGGCGATATCGGCGATATTTTCGAAACGATCTTCGGCAGCGCCTTTGGCGGAATGCGTCAGGGCGCACGGCGCGGGGCGGACCTGCGCTACGACCTCGAAATCACGCTGGAAGAAGCTTTCCACGGCAAATCGACCACCATCGAAATCGAAGTCTCGCAGCAATGCGAGGTGTGCACTGGCACCGGCGCAGAGCCGGGCACCGGCACGCGGGCGTGCAACATGTGCGCCGGTTATGGCAAGGTGCGTGCGCAGCAGGGCCTGTTCGTGGTCGAGCGGCCATGCCCCAATTGCCACGGTCGCGGCGAGGTGATCGAGACCCCGTGCCGCAATTGTCGCGGGGATGGGCGCGTCGATGCGCCGCAGTCGCTCTCGGTCGATATTCCGCCGGGCGTCGATACCGGCACCCGCATCCGCCTGTCCGGCAAGGGAGAGGCAGGCCCGCGCGGCGCGCCTCCGGGCGATCTCTACATCTTCATCCACATCCGCGCGCACAGCGTGTTCGCGCGCGACGGATCGAACCTGATCGCGCGCGTGCCGATCAGCTTCACGACTGCCGCGCTGGGCGGCAAGGTCGAGATGCCCGACCTCGACGGATCAACCAACACGATCGAGATTCCCGCCGGGATCCAGTCGGGCAAGCAGCTGCGCCGTCGCGGTGCGGGCATGCCCGTGCTGCAGGGTCGCGGTCGGGGCGATCTGGTCGCGGAGATCACGGTGGAAACGCCGACCAAGCTGACCAAGCGCCAGCGCGAAATCCTCGAAGAATTCAGCGAGACCGAGACGGGCGAGGAATGCCCCGAAAGCCGCGGCTTCTTCGACCGGATCAAGGATGCGTTCGGGGCCTGACGCCCCGCGCTATCCCAACCGCGCCTCGATCTCGTCGCGCAATGCCTTCAGCGTGCCGTCCGCGCAGCGTTTCGCCTCGCGCTCTTCCTCGATGATCGCGAGGAAGGCGCTGAGCAGGATCGCGCGACGTTCCTCGAAGGGAATCGCCTCGTCGCTGGTCGACAGCACGATGTCGATCATCCGCTCGCAGCCGTGCAGGCGGCCCCACAGGTAGTCGTTCTCGCGATAGGCGCGGCTGAAGAAGGCGCCGAAATCGTAGAATTCGATGCCCCGCAGCGTCTCCGGCGCGCCGCCTTCGCGGACCGCCTGCGCATCTTCGGGGCTGATCCGGTCGACCTTGACCGGCTCGAACTCGTTCATCCCCTGCGTGCCGAGGATCGGCAGGGTCGCGACATCGTAGAACGGGAAGCCGAGATAGGCGTACATCATCCGCCGCCGCAGGCTGCGGGGCATATCGCTAAGCGCGAGGCACAGCGCCTCTTCGGCCTGCGTATCCAGATCCTTCAGCCCGCGCCGCTGCGCAATATGATCGAGCAGCGCGCCCGGGTCCGACACCGCATTGCGCGCCAGATCGCGAAAGTCGGGGCCCATCGGGCTCAGTCCGTCCCGCTCGAAATAGGCAGACAGGATCGTGTAGATCGCCTCGCGCGCGCTATCGAGCGCCTCGTTGGGGATGTCCGGATCCGCCTCCCAGTCGCGCGCAGTGCGACGGGCGAGCAGGCGCAGGCGGCGGATGCGGAACGCCAGATCGTATGTCCGGAAGAACTCGATCGCCCCCGGGCTCGCCCCACCGGTCGCCCCGCCGAGGCTTTCCAGCCCCCGTTCGCGCAGGCAGGCGCGCAGCACCACGGCCAGCACCTGCGGATCGGGCTCGGCATCCTTGGGCGCGGCCTTGCGCGCCAGCTCTGCAATCCGTTCGACGATCCCGACATATTTCAGCTCGGCATAGCCCGCGAAGGTGTAGCCCGCCTGTTCCGCCGCAGCCTGTTGCGCTTTCCTGCGCCAGTTGGACAGCCGCTTGGGCGTAGGCCGGTCGAAGAACACCGTGCGGTCGAACAGCTTCTCGACCGCGCCCTCCACCTGCGGGCGCAGTTCGGTGATCATCGCCTGAAGCCGCGCCGCATGGCGCGACTGCTCCCCGATCGCTTCCAGGTTGTCGCGGATCGGCTGTTCGCGGGGGAGGGTGGAGAGCGAGCCGAAGATATTCTCGAAGAAGCCGACCGGCGCGCGCATCTTCTCCTTATCGCGCATATAGCGATCGGGCCGCGGATCGACATAGGCGAAGCGCCGCTCCACCTCGCGCACCGCAGGCCGCCCGCGCAGCGCGTCGATCGCGCCTTCGAACGGGCGATTGACCAGCACCGACCCGTCGATCAGCGAGACGCCTTCCGCCGACCCGTCGTCGCAATGCACCGGCATGACCCGGCGCAGGAACCGGTCGCGGCCATGCCACGACAGGTTCTTCTCCGCCGCGATCGTATCGATCTCGCCCACCTGCAGCGGCGGGAAGGCTCCGGGGAAACTGGCGGTCGCGCGTGCGGCGAAGGTCAGTTCGAGCGGGTCGGCAAGCCAGCCCCCCGCCAATTCAGGCGTGCGCCCGGTGAAGGAGATCGGCATGCGATGCTCGCTCTCCAGCACCACCGGCGGGCTGTTGAGCCGCAGCCGGGCGAGGTAGCCGTGGAAGTCCGTGGTCGGCACGTAGAGGTCGACCGGGTGGCCCGGCGGCAGCAGCGGCCCGTCGGCGGGCGAGCCGTCCATCGCCTCCAGCGCTTCGAGCAGCATGCGCGACATCGTCTCGCCGGAGAACGGCGGCTGGAACCAGCGCCCGCGCACCAGCTTGGAGACTTTCTCGCGCACTTCGGACCGCGTCTCCGGCGCGACGCTTTCCGACACAAGATTGCCCGGCTGCCTGAGCACGAAGGTGGCCAGTGGCTGCGCCCACACCTTGGCGAAACGCCACCCCGGCCGCGCGTCCTCGGCGGTCAGCCGGTCGATATCGGCATTGTCGAGCCACAGGTTGGTGAGTGGCTCCAGCGATCGGCCCGAGAAGATCGCCTGCGCCAGGAACACCGCGTTGATCCCGCCCGCGCTCGCCCCGCTGAAGATGTCGGGCAGCACGCGCAGGCGGAGATCGTGGCGGTCGGCAAGCAGGTCGAGCAGGCGGCGATATTCGCCCGCGACCCCGTGGCTGGAATGGCCGGGTGTATGGAAGTCGCGGCTCGCGCGCGCCAGGTTCCACAACTCCTTGGTCACGCCATGCATGTAAACGGCGAGGCTGACCCCGCCGTAGCAGACAAGACCGATCCTCAATTCCTTTTGCCGCATGGTTGATATTCTAGCGGGGGAGGGGGCCGAATAGCAACTTGCGTTCCATTAATGTTCCACCTAACTCCCCGGCTTAAGGAGGTGGCATGGCCAAGCCGAAGAAACGCTATGTCTGTCAGGCCTGCGGCGGTGTCTCGCCGCGCTGGCAGGGACAATGCCCGGACTGCGCGGAATGGAACACGCTGGTGGAGGATGCCCCCGCGACCGTTTTCAGCCAGAAGCACGACCTGTCTGGCGGCGGGCGCAGGCTGGAATTCGTCTCGCTGAGCGATGCGGTGAAGCCGCCCGAGCGGGCGACCACCGGGCTCAAGGAATTCGACCGCGCGCTGGGCGGCGGGCTGGTGCCGGGCGCGGCGATCCTGATCGGCGGCGATCCGGGGATCGGCAAGTCGACCCTTCTGCTGCAAACCGCGGGCGCGATCGCGCGCAAGGGCGGCGATGTCGTCTATGTCAGCGGGGAGGAAGCCTCCGCGCAGGTGCGTCTGCGGGCGGAGCGATTGGGGCTGGCCGATGCGCCGGTCCGGCTCGCCTCCAGCACCAATGTGCGCGATATCCTGACCACGCTGGGCGCGCAGGAGGAAGCGCCCGACCTGCTGGTCGTCGATTCGATCCAGACCATGTATTCGGACACGATCGAAGGCGCGCCGGGCACGGTCAGCCAGGTGCGCGGCTGCGCGTTCGAACTGATCCGCTACGCCAAGGAGCGCGGCACCGCGCTGGTGCTGGTCGGCCACGTGACCAAGGACGGCAATATCGCGGGCCCCCGCGTGCTCGAACACATGGTCGACGTGGTGATGAGCTTCGAAGGCGAACGCAGCCACCAGTACCGCATCCTGCGCGCGCTCAAGAACCGCTTCGGCGCGGTCGACGAGATCGGCGTGTTCGCGATGGCGACCGAGGGGCTGGAGGAGGTCGAAAACCCCTCCATGCTGTTCCTCTCCGGACGCGACGCGCCGCTGGCAGGCAGCGCGGTCTTCCCCGCGATGGAAGGCACGCGGCCCGTACTGGTCGAGATCCAGGCGCTGATCGTGCGCCTGCAATCGGGCGCAACCCCGCGGCGTGCGGTGGTGGGGTGGGACAATGGCCGCCTCGCGATGCTCCTCGCGGTTCTCGAATCGCGCTGCGGCCTCAATTTCAGCGCGGCGGAGGTCTATCTCAACGTCGCGGGCGGCTACCGCCTGGCGGACCCTGCGGCGGATCTTGCGGTGGCCGCTGCGCTCGTCTCCGCGCTTGCCGACCGGCCCCTGAAGGATCGCTCTGTCTGGTTCGGTGAAGTCTCGCTCGCCGGGGAAATCCGCCCCGTCGCCCATGGCGGGCTGCGGCTGCGCGAGGCGGCCAAGCTCGGTTTTTCGAGCGCGCAGGGCCCTTTCATGGAAGAAAAGGCTTCACGCGGCATTCAATTCGACGGAATAAGGCAGCTATCGCAACTGGTGGATCGCGTGATGCGATAGCAATGGCGTGCTAGGCTGAAATTCTATGACCGGGTTCGACATCATCGTGCTGCTGATCGTCGCGGTGGCCGCTGTGGGCGGCTTCATGCGCGGCTTCGTTCAGGAAATGCTCTCGCTCGCCGCGTGGATTCTCGCGCTGCTCGCGATCCGGCAGTTTCACACGCAGGTGCAGGCGCTGCTCGAACCGCAGGTCGGCTCGGCGACCACCGCCGCGATCGTCGCCTTCGCGCTGCTGCTGCTGATCCCCTTCGGCGTGGTCAAGCTGATCGCAACGATGGTCGGCACCAGAGCGCGCGATTCGCTGCTCGGCCCGCTCGACCGGGTGCTCGGCTTCGGTTTCGGCGCGGTGAAGGGCGCGATCATTGTGGTGATCGGCTTTGCGCTGCTGGTGCTCGGCTACGATACGGTCTGGGGCGAAGAGGGCCGCCCGAACTGGATCGTCACCGCGCGCACCTACCCCTCGATCAACGCGGGCAGCGAAGCGCTGGTCGGCTATATCCACGATCGCCGCGCCGAAGTGCGCCGGGCTCGGTCGGAGGATAATGGCCCCGTGACCGGCGATACCGCCAGCCAGTGACGAAGCTCTACACGCCCGAAATCCTCTCGCTTGCGGTGTCGCTGGCCGATTACCCGCGCCTGCCCGCGCCCGATGCGAGCGCGGAAGCACGCTCGCGCACCTGCGGCGGCACGCTGACGATGGACCTGGCACTCGATGCCGAGGATCGGGTGGAGGCGCTGGGCCTTGCCGTCTCCGCCTGCGCAATCGGGCAGGCGGCGGCGGCAGTGTTCGCGCAAGCGGCGCAGGGCCGTACTGCGGAAGAGATGCGCGCCAGCCTTGAGGGAATCGAGGCATGGCTGGGCGATGAGAACGCCGAGTTGCCTGGCTGGCCCGGCTTTGCCGTGCTGGAACCCGCGCGCGCCTTCCCCGGACGACACGGCGCGATCCTGCTCCCCTGGCGCGCGGCGACAGACGCGCTTTGCAAGGCCGGGCAGCCGCGTTAGACCAACTCCATAAAACGGAGGGGGAAAATCGGAATATGAGCGCGTCCGTCGCAGCATCGGCCAACCGTGAGCCGACCGACAAGGAAATCCGGCTCGTCATCGCCGCCAGTTCGGCGGGGACGATCTTCGAATGGTACGATTTCTTCATCTACGGCACGCTCGCCGGGCTGATCGGCGCGGCGTTCTTCCCCAGCGGTAACGAGACACTGCAGATCCTGCTGGTGTGGGCCGGCTTCGCGGTCGGCTTCGGCTTTCGTCCGCTGGGCGCGATCCTGTTCGGCTTTCTGGGCGACAGGCTGGGGCGCAAGTACACCTTCCTCGTCACCGTCACGCTGATGGGCATCGCCACCGCCGGGGTCGGCCTGATCCCCGACGCGGCGACCATCGGGATTGCCGCGCCGATCATCGTGATCGGCTTCCGCATCCTGCAGGGTCTTGCGCTGGGCGGCGAATATGGCGGCGCGGCGATCTATGTCGCGGAACACGCCCCGCCCGAGAAGCGCGGGTTCTACACCAGCTTCATTCAGGCCAGCGTGGTCGGCGGCTTCGTGCTGTCGATCATCGTGGTGCTGACCTGCCGCTGGCTGATCCCGGAGGAGGAATTCGCCGCCTGGGGCTGGCGGGTGCCGTTCCTGCTGTCGATCATCCTGCTCGCCATCTCGCTGTGGATGCGCCTCAAACTCTCCGAAAGCCCGGTGTTCAAGGCGATGAAGGAGGCGGGCGAGACCAGCGGCAATCCCTTCATCGAAAGCTTTACCTACCCCGGCAACAAGAAGCGCATCTTCGTCGCGCTGTTCGGTATCACCGGCGTGCTGACCACGATCTGGTACACCGCCTTCTTCAGCAGCCTGTCGTTCCTGCGCGGGCCGATGCGGGTGGACGAAAGCGTGGTCGAATGGATGCTGCTGGCAGGCGGGCTGATCTCGATGAGCTTCTACCTCGTCATCGGCCGCTGGTCGGACAGGATCGGGCGCAAGCTCCCGATCATCTTGGGTGCCGGGCTCTCGCTCGCCCTGCTGTTCCCGGTCTTCTGGGGGATGGGCCATCTCGCCAATCCGGGCCTGTCCGCCGCCGCCGAGCGCACGCCGGTGGTGGTGACGGGCCAGAACTGCACGCCCGACCCCTTCGCCGAACTGTTCGGCCGCGAACAGACCGATTGCGGCAAGCTGCTCGACGCGCTGACCTCCAGCGGCGTGCGCTACGAGTTGCGTGAGGGCGGGGCGCTCGGGCTGTCCGTGGGCGGAGAGGCGCAGCCCCTCGACCCGGCGCTGTTCGCCAAGGGCGGGCTGCTGCGCGACGGGGTGCGGGAGGCATTGACCGTCAAGGGCTTCGATTTCAGCACGCAGGTACCGCCGTTCACGAATATCCTCGGCATCGTCGGCCTGCTGCTGGTGATGGGGATGCTCTCCGCGCTGACCTACGGATCGGTCGCGGCCTTGCTGACCGAGATGTTCCCGCCGCAGATCCGCTATTCCTCGATGTCGATCCCCTATCACATCGGCGCTGGATACCTTGGCGGGTTCCTGCCGCTGATCGCGGGGATCATCGTCGCGCGCAGCGGGGATATCTACGCAGGCCTATGGTATACGTGGATCGTGGTCGCTTTCGGCCTGCTTGTCGCATGGTGGGGCTTGCCGAGCGGGCCGCCACGTGATTTCGGGGATGCGTGAACACGCACCCGCAAACTCCGCCGCCCCCGACGCTCCGCCTCGCGATCGACACCGCCGCACTGGCGCATAACTGGCGCGCGCTCGACAGGCTGTCGGGCACCGCGCGGGCGGGCGCGGCGGTCAAGGCGGACTGTTACGGTCTGGGTACGCACAACTGCGTACCTGCGCTGGTCGAAGCGGGCGCGCGCGATTTCTTCGTCGCGCACTGGAGCGAGGTCGCGCCCGTGCTGGACCATGTCGCACCGCAGCAGGTGGCGGTGCTGCACGGCGTGATGACCGGCGAGGAAGCGCGCTACGCCATCGCGACCGGCGTGCGCCCGGTGATCAACTCGCTCCACCAGGCGAAGGTCTGGCTCGATGCCGGAGGGGGCACGTGCAACCTGATGATCGATACCGGGATCAACCGGCTCGGCCTTGCCCCCACCGAGCTGAGCGACCCGCTGCTCGCCCGGCTCGACGTGCAGGTGCTGATGTCGCACCTGTCCTCTGCGGAAGAGCACTCGGCGGCCAATGGACACCAGCTCGCCGCCTTCCGCGCCGCGCAGGCGCTGTTGCCGCACCGCGAGACGAGCCTCGCCAACAGCGCCGGGATAGCGCTGGGCCGCGATTATAGTTGCGATCTCACCCGCCCGGGCCTCGCGCTCTATGGCGGGGTGCCGACGCCCGATCTTGCCGATCACATCCGCCAGGTGGCCTTCCCGCAGGCCGCGATCATCCATGTCCGCCGTCTCGAAGCGGGCGATGCGGTCGGCTATAATCGCGAATTCACCGCCAGCGGGCCGATGCGTGTCGGCACCGTCTCGCTCGGCTATGCCGACGGGTTCCTGCGCAGCTGGGGCGCGGAGGGCTTCCTGCGCCACCAGGGTCGCACGCTGCGCCTGCTGGGCAAGGTCTCGATGGACATGGTGGTGGTGGACCTTGCTCAGGCACCCGATTTGGGTGTCGGCGACTGGCTCGACGTGCCGTATCACCTGCCCGATGCTGCGCAGCATTCCGGCCTGTCGCAGTATGAATTGCTGACCACGCTCGGCCACCGGTTCGAACGTAGCGTCAAGGCGCATTGCCCAAGCGATGCTGCAAATGCTAAGGCCTGATGCTGCGCAGCATTCAGTACTGGAGCCCGGCACTCTTCATGCCTAACAAGAAATACGCCGAGGGCGACACGATCGTCATCAAGAAATACGCCAACCGGCGACTCTACAACACCCATTCCTCAAGCTACATCACGCTCGAAGACCTGGCGAAGATGACCCGCGAGGGGCTGGAATTCACGGTGGTCGACGCGAAGAGCGGGGATGACATCACCCATTCCATCCTGACCCAGATCATCGTCGAGGAAGAGGCCAATGGCGAACATATCCTGCCGGTCAGCTTCCTGCGCGATCTGATCTCGATGTATGGCAATTCGATGCAGTCGATGATGCCCAGCTATCTCGAAGCGAGCATGGCCAATTTCCGCGCCAACCAGGCGAAGATCGCCGAAGCGTGGCAAAGCGGCATGGCGGGCAATCCCTTCGCCAAGATGGCCGAGACCAATCTGGCGATGATGCGCGCCGCGACCGACGCCTTCACCGGGCAGGCCGGCGCGGGCAAGAGCGCGCAGCGCGCCGAAAGCCCGTCGGACGATACCGCACAGGAACTCGCCTCGATGCGCGACCAGATGGCCGCGATGCAAAAAAAGCTCGACGAGCTGGGCAAGTAGCGCGACACCCTCCCGCTCAGCACGGGAAGGGATTGTTGATGCGAGGAATATCGATGGCGATGAGCGCGCTGCTCATCGTGGCAATGCCTGCCGGGCCAGTCGGCGCGCAGAACGACGGGCCGTTGATCCGCAACTACCAGATGGAGGGCGACCTCGAGAGCCCGAACGATATCGGCTGCATCTCGATCGATCAGGCAAGGCCCGCCTATAATCCGGTCGATCTCTACCGCGGCGCGGCCGCCTGTATCGCGCGCGAGGAATGGGGCGACGCGGCCAGCCTGTTTGCGCTGGGCGGGGTCTATGGCCGCTACGACATGCGCCGCGTGTCCGACCGGACTGCGCATCAGGCGGTGATGGTCGCGCAGATGAGCGCGTTCGGCGATCTCGAAGAGGCGCAGCAGGCGAAGCTGTCCGAAACGGTCGGGCGCATTGCCGACGATCCGGCGCAACTGGGCGCGCTGTGCAGCGCGATCGCCGCACTCGGCCCGCCGACCTATCGGCCGCGCTACATGTCGCGCCACGGGCTCGGCGCATTCACGGGTAACGAGGGGAGCGCGCCGGAGGGTTTCGACCCGCAGGCCACCTTCAAGGAAGTGATGACCAGCTTCCTCCACTGCCCGGCCGCCGAATAACGCCGGTCGAAGGCTTGGCGCGGGCCGATGCCTCGCCTATCGAGCCTGCCCTACCGATCACCCAGCCAACAGGACGCCATCACCGTGCCCGCAATCCGTCACGCCCTCTCCGTCAAACGCGAAGACGATTTCGCCGCCTGGTATCAGGCCGCCATTGCCGAAGGGCAGATGGCCGAGGAATCGGGGGTGCGTGGGTGCATGGTCATCAAGCCGTGGGGCTATGGCATCTGGGAACGCATCCAGCGCCTGCTCGATGACCGGATCAAGGCCACCGGCCACGACAATGCCTATTTCCCGCTGTTCATTCCGCTCTCCAATTTCGAGCGGGAGGCAGATCACGTCGAAGGTTTCGCCAAGGAAATGGCGGTCGTCACCCACCACCGGCTGATCGCGGACGGGAAGGGCGGGCTGATCCCCGATCCCGAAGCGAAGCTGGAAGAACCGCTTGTTGTCCGTCCGACCTCCGAAACGATCATCGGCGATGCGATGGCGCGCTGGGTTCAGAGCTGGCGTGATCTTCCGCTCAAGCTCAACCAGTGGGCCAACGTGGTCCGCTGGGAAATGCGTACCCGCATGTTCCTGCGCACCAGCGAATTCCTCTGGCAGGAAGGCCACACCGCGCACGCCACCGCCGAAGAGGCGAAGGACCACACGCTGACCATGCTCGAAGTCTATCGCGCAATGGCCGAGGAAGACCTCGCACTGCCGGTGATCGCGGGCGAGAAGCCCGAGCACGAGCGGTTCCCCGGCGCGGTCGAAACCTGGTCGATTGAGGCGATGATGCAGGATGGCAAGGCGCTGCAGGCGGGCACGAGCCACTATCTCGGCACCAATTTCGCCAAGGCCTCGGGCATCAAGTATCAGGCGCAGGAAGGCGGCGAGCAATTCGCGCGCACTACCAGCTGGGGTGTCTCGACCCGGCTGATCGGCGGCATCATCATGACTCACGGCGACGACGACGGCCTGCGCGTACCGCCCAAGCTCGCGCCTTGGCAGGTCGTGATCCTGCCCATGCTGCGCGGTAACGACGACGATGCAGCGCTGATCGACTATTGCGAAGGCCTTCGCGCCACGCTCGCGGGTCAGCATGCGCTGGGCGAGCCGGTCCGCGTGCTGCTCGACACGAAACCCGGCAAGCCTGCGCAAAAGCGGTGGGACTGGGTGCGCAAGGGTGCTCCGGTGATCGTCGAGGTCGGCGGACGCGATATGGAGAACGGCGTCGTCACGCTGATCCGCCGCGACAATCTGTGGGACATGGAAACGGGCAAGCTCAACGCGCAGGCCCCGACGCGCGAGATCGCCGGCCAGACCATCCCCGGCCTGCTGGGCGACATCCAGCAGGCGCTGTTTACCGAAGCCGCCGAACGCCGCGACGCGAATATCGCGACCGGCATCGACAGCTGGGACGGCGTTGTCGAGTTCTTCGCCAATAACGGCAAGTATCCCGGCTGGGTCGAGGTGCAGTGGGCCAAGCCGACCGGCGATGCGCTGGAGCAGGTGGTCGAGAAGCTGAAGGATCAGAAGCTGACCGTGCGCAACGTGCCGCGCGACGCGACGCCTGCGGACGGCACCTGCATCTTCACCGGCGAGCCTGCGGTCGAGCGGGTCTACGTCGCGCGGGCATATTGACCTTGGACGTCTCACAATTCTTTTCGGCCTCAATTGTAATCGCTATTGTCATCTTCTCTCTCAGGGAGGGATTAGCTGAATATAGAGAGGCTAGAGGGCGCAGGCGAAGGTATCGAGCTCTCAAACTTGCTCTCACTGGAGAGATGCGCTCGAACATTCACGCTTATCAATCTACTGTGTCAGCGCTCCTGGCCGCGAAAGATCGCGTGATCGAGGAGAAGGGAGCAAAACTCATCGTGCAAACTCGTCCGAGCGGGAAGGTTGATTACCGCGCGGTCGATAAAGATAAAAGTTTGATGTCTGGCGGGCGGGTAACACTAGTGAAAACCGAGGTATCGGATAGGTTGTACCTCGATATTTTTGAGATTGATAAGGGGCTAATCGAGTGGTTTAAAAATTACCGCACTTTCGTCGATGACCTTATTCATCTTCAAAACGGCCTGTTCGATTACACAGAAGAAGGCACTGACGACAACATTATATTTTTTGATGGGTTTGTCGATTGGGCTCTTAACCAAATGCCTGAATTGAAATCTCGAATGCTGCCTCTTTTCGAGCAAATATCGGACCGGGAGGAGCTTGGGTATGAACTCATCGACGTTCCCCAGAACCTTCTCTGGGACGATAAAGAGACGTAGCTATTCGTTTTGATCGGGGGGCAGGGGGTGTGTGCGGGATAGCACCGCCCCTCCCATGCGTTTAGAGCCATGATATGGCCAAACGCGCAAACAACCTCCCCAAAGGACTGCCCACCCAGAAGCAGGTCCTCGAATTCATCCAGACATCCGACACCACGGTCGGCAAGCGCGAGATCGCCAAGGCCTTCGGGCTGAAGGGGCAGGAGAAGATCGCGCTCAAGAAACTGCTGAAGGACATGGCCGAGGAAGGCCTGATCGACGGCAAGAAGACCGCCTATCACCGGATGGGCGGCGTGCCCAAGGTGACCGTGCTGCGCGTGGTCGAGCTGGACGACGGCGACCCGATCGCCGTGCCCGAGAAGTGGGAGCCCGACGACGGGGCCAAGCCGCCGCGGCTGACGATTATCGAGAAATCGCGCGGGAGAGGCTCGAAGGGCATGCCCGCGCTCAAGGTCGGCGACCGGGTGCTTGCACGGACGGAAGAGACGCCGCGCGGCTGGCGCGCGCATCCGATGAAGAAGCTCGCTCAGCAGACCGAAGGGCTGATCGGCGTGGTCGAGAAGGACGGGCGCGGCAAGTTCTGGCTCGCGCCGGTGGACAAGAAGGTCCGCAATTCCTCGCCCATCTCCGATGTCGGCACGGCAGAGGAAGGCCAGCTGGTCTCCGCCGAACCGGTCGGGCGTGGCACGCGTTCGGGCGTCCGCGTGACCGAAGTGCTGGGCGATCCGCTCGCCCCCAACAGCTTCTCCATGATCGCGATCGCCAAGCATGGCATCCCGCATGTGTTCCCCGAAGCCGTGCTGAACGAGGCGCAGCTGGCGGCCAAGCTGCCGGTGACCACCGACAAGCGCGAGGATCTGCGCGATGTGCCGATCGTCGCAATCGACCCTGCCGACGCGCGCGACCACGACGACGCGATCTGGGCCGCTCCCGACGATGACGAGAACAACGCAGGCGGCTTCCGCGCGATCGTCGCGATTGCCGATGTTTCGCACTACGTGCGCCCCGGCAGCGCGCTCGACCGCGAGGCGAGGAAGCGCGGCAACTCGGTCTATTTCCCCGACCGAGTCATCCCGATGCTGCCCGAAGTCCTCTCCGCCGATGTCTGCTCGCTCAAGTCGGGCGAGGATCGCGCGGCGATGGTCTGCCACATGACAATCTCGGCCGACGGCGAGCTGCTGAAGTGGCGTTTCACCCGCGCGGTGGTGCGGATCGCCGAGGTCATGGCCTACGAGGAAGCCCAGCGCCGGATCGATGACAAGGCTGGGGACGAACGGCTGGACAACCTGTGGAAAGCCTGGGGAGCGCTGTGGAAAGCCCGCGAGGCGCGCGACCCGCTCGACCTCGATCTGCCCGAACGGCAGGTGGTGCTCGACGCAGAAGGCGGGATCGACGAGATCGTCGTGCGCGAACGGCTCGATGCTCACCGCGTGGTCGAGGAATTCATGATCTCGGCCAATGTCGCGGCGGCGAAGGCGCTGGAGAGCAAGAACTCGCCGGTGGTGTACCGCGTGCACGAACAGCCGAGCCGGGAGAAGCTGCTCGCGCTGAAGGAATACCTCGGAACGCAGGACAAGAAGCTGGCGCTGGGTCAGGTCATCACGCCGACCTTGTTCAACCGCTTCCTCAAGGATGTCAGCGACGAGCAGGAAAAGGCGCTGCTGATGGAGGCGGTGCTGCGCACGCAGACGCAGGCCTATTACGGGCCGGACAACCAGGGGCACTTCGGCCTCTCGCTTGGCAGCTACGCGCACTTCACCTCGCCGATCCGCCGCTATGCCGACCTGCTGGTGCACCGCGCGCTGGTCGATGCGTTCAAGCTTGAGCAGCCCAAGCCGAAATCAAAGCTGCCTGAGAGTAGCGGGCTGAGCGATGTCGACCGCGACGATCTGGGCAAGATCAGCGAAGCGATCAGCCGGACCGAGCGCCGCGCGATGGAGGCGGAGCGCGATACGATCGACCGCTACGTCGCCGCATGGCTTTCAGGCCGGGTGGGCGAGACGTTCGAGACGCGCATCACCGGCGTGCAGAACTTCGGCTTCTTCGCCACCATCGTGGGGCTGGGGGGCGACGGGCTGGTCCCGATCTCGACCATCGGCGACGAGTACTTCCATTACGACGAAGCAGCCAAGGCGCTGATCGGCGCGGATAGCGGGACCCGCTACGAGACCGGGCAGCGGCTCAAGATGAAGCTGGTCGAGGCCAATGCGTTGACCGGCGCGCTGCGGTTCGAAGTGCCCGGCGGCGATGCCTCCAAGGCGCGCGAAGGGCGTCCGCTGCGTAGCGGGCCGAAGGGTCCGCGCAAGGATGGCCCAGGCAACGGCGGCCCGCGCAAGAACGGCGTGAGGAAGGATAAGGCGGGCAAGCATCAGGTCGGCAAGCGCGGCAGGCCGGGCAATATTCGCCACCAGGGGCGCGGCAAGAAGTAGCGGCAGCCGGAACGCGCCATCGCTCGCACCGTTCGCATGGGCAAAGGAGTAACCTGCCCATGCTGTCCCCCGGCCAGAACGTGCCCGATCTAGACCTGGAACTGACTATCGACGCACGCTTTCAGCTCTCCAAGCAGAAGCCCGAAAACTTCACCATGCTGGTGTTCTACCGCGGCAAGCACTGCCCGATCTGCAAGCGCTATCTGGAAGAACTGGGCGGCAAGCTGGACAAGTTCACCGCGCTGGGCGTCACGCCCTTCGCAATCTCGATGGACAGCCGCGAGCGGGCCATGGTCACGCACGAGGAGTGGGATACCCACGACCTGCCGCTGGCGTTGGGCCTATCGGAAGACCAGGCGCGCGAGTGGGGCCTGTTCATCTCCGAAAAGCGCGAAGGCAGCGACGAGCCGGAGCGGTTTTCCGAACCCGGCCTGTTCCTGATCAGGCCCGACGGCACGCTCTATTTCGAGGAGGTGCAGAGCGCGCCCTTCGCGCGCCCGCCGCTCGACGAGATGCTCAGCGCGATCCAGTTCGTGCTGGAGAACGATTATCCGGTGCGCGGCACCGCGAGCTAGGCAGCGATGGCGTTTACCGCTCCCTTACGCGCTCGCGATCCGCTCGATATCCTCCATCGGCATCGCGCCGGGCAGGATCACCAGCGGGCAGGGCAGGGAACCCGAATGGGCGGAGAAGTGCGTCACCAGCGGCCCCGGCGCACCGTCGCCGCCCGCGCCCAGCACCAGCGCGAGCACGTCGGGGTGGTCGGCCAGATAGTCGCGCACGATCCGGCTCGCTTCGCCCACCTTCACCGCGATCGCGGGCATCTTCCCGCTTTCGGAAAAGACATTGCCCGCCGCGCTGGTCGCGATCGCCTCGGCGCGGTCGCGCGCTTCTTCCTCGATGGTCGCCTGCACGCCGCCGAAGGCGTTGAAGTTCTGCGGCTGGACGATCGCGAGGATCTGCACCGATCCCCCGCTCGACTGCGCCCAGTGCATCGCGAAACGCAGCGCTTTTCGCGCCTCTTCGGTTTCGTCGATAATGACCAGATATTTGCCCATTCGGATATCTCCCTGAGGCCAGCATTGGGCACAGATCGTGTGGTAGGGCAAGGTGCTTGCCCCCGCCAATCAAATTGGCCAAAGCGGCGCAAGACTCACACCGTGCCGCTACGGCGGGGGCCAATCTCCCGCACGACGCAAAGCTGACGCAACCGCAGGACACGCCATTTATGCCCACTCCGATCAAGATGCCCGCGCTTTCGCCGACCATGGAGGAGGGCACGCTTGCCCGCTGGCTGGTCAAGGTGGGTGACAGCGTGGCCGCCGGCGACCTGCTCGCCGAGATCGAGACCGACAAGGCGACGATGGAGTTCGAAGCGGTCGACGAGGGCACGATCGCGTCGATCGAAATCGACGAAGGCACAGAAGGCGTTGCCGTCGGCACCGTGATCGCCATGCTAGCCGCCGATGGCGAAAGCGTGGAAGACGCGGCAAAGGCTGCGCCGGGCGACAAGCCCGAAGCGAAGAAGGCCGAAGAGACCAAGGCCGACGACTCCGGCAAGAAGAAGAGCGAAGCCCCGGCCGAACCGGCCAAGGCACAGCCGCGCGAGAGCGCCGAGCCGCAGAAGGCGCCGCCTGCGCCAAAGAATGACGGGGAGCGTATCTTCGCATCGCCGCTCGCCCGCCGGATCGCCGACCAGAAGGGCCTCGACCTCAGCGACGTCAAGGGCAGCGGCCCGCACGGCCGGATCGTGAAGGCCGACGTCGAAGGTGCCGAGGGCGGCCGCCCGGCGAACGAAGCGAAGCCCGGCGCTGTCGCAGGCTCTGCCAACACCTCGATGGATGGCGATGCGCCGTTCGAGGAGGAGAAGGTCTCCGGCGTGCGCAAGGTCGTCGCCAAGCGGCTTACCGCTGCCAAGCAGGAAGTGCCGCACTACTACCTAAGCGTGGACATCCGGCTCGACGCGCTGCTCGCCGCGCGCAAGGATCTGAACGCGATGCTGGAGGCCGAGGGCGTGAAGCTCTCCGTCAACGATCTGCTGATCAAGGCGCTGGCCAAGGCGCTGATGCGCACCCCGCAGGCGCATGTCAGCTTCCAGGGCGATACGCTCCACCGCTACCAGCGCGCCGATATCAGCGTCGCCGTCGCCTCGCCCAAGGGCCTCATCACGCCGATCATTCGCGGCGCGGATCGCAAGAGCCTGCCCGAGATCGCGACCGAGATGAAGGAACTCGCGGGCAAGGCGCGCGAGGGCAAGCTGCAGCCGCACGAATATCAGGGCGGGACCGCCAGCATCTCCAACCTCGGCATGTTCGGGATCAAGCAGTTCGACGCGGTCATCAACCCGCCGCAGGGCATGATCATGGCGGTCGGCGCGGGCGAGCAGCGCCCGTGGGTGATCGACGGCCAGATCGCGCCCGCCACCATCATGACCGCCAGCGGCAGCTTCGATCACCGCGCGATCGACGGCGCGGAAGGCGCGCAGCTGATGGAAGCGTTCAAGCAGATGTGCGAACAACCGATGGGAATGATGCTGTGAGAATTGCACTCGCCACGATTGCCACGCTGGGTCTCTCGCTCGCCGCGTGCGAGCGGGCGCCCGCCGACGGAACCGCGGAAGAGCCCGCGCCCAAGGTTGCCACCGAGGCGCCCACCGATAGTGCGGTGCCTGCCCAGACCGAGCCTGCGCCCTATGACGGCCCGATTCCCAAGCCGATCCGCGTGGGGTTGAAGGGCCCGAACATGGATTCCTGCGCCAGCTATGGCGAGGTCTACGATCTGGAGTCCGGCGGCGAGACCTACCTCTCCGTCCGCGACGCGCCCAGCACGCAGGTCAAGGAACGCGACCGGCTCGATCCCGGCCAGGGCGTGCACATCTGCTCCGAGGATGGCGACTGGTTCGGCGTGGTCTACGACAAGGGTGACGAGGGCAAGGATTGCCAGGTCGACGAAACGCTCGACACCCCGCGTAACTACACCGGTCCCTGCGCGCAGGGCTGGGTCGAAGCGAAGTACGTGAACGTCACGGCGGGGTGATGGTGGAAACGCCTAAACTCTCCTCTCCCCTCGCGGGAGAGGAAGGGGCCCGCGCGCACCAGCGCGTGGGAAGGGGAGGGGGCATGACGCATACGCTCTCTCACGCGAAGGAAATGCGGGACGCCCCCACCGATGCTGAACGTCAACTCTGGAGCCGCCTTCGGGCCAAGCGACTGAGTGGCTGGAAGTTCAGGCGCCAACAGCCCATCGGGCCCTACATTGCCGATTTTGCGTGTCTCGAAGCGCGCCTGATCGTCGAGGTCGATGGTTCGCAGCATGCGGACAGCGCACGCGATGCAGCCCGCGACGAGTAGCTTGGCGCACAGGGATTCCGTATCATGCGCTTTTGGAACAACGAGGTGTTGGAGAATGAGGACGGTGTTCTGGTGACGATTCTTGCGGCGCTGGAGCCCCCTCTCCCCAACCCCTCTCCCGCAAGGGGAGAGGGGCTATGATCGATCGCGCCAATATCTCCTCTCCCCTTGCGGGAGAGGAAGGGGCCCGCGCGCGCCAGCGCGTGGGAAGGAGAGGGGGAGAAACACTTTGACCGATCGCCAACCCCAGATCCGCGTCACCGCGATGCCGACCGACATGAACCCCTACGGGGGCGTGTTCGGCGGGTGGCTGATGAGCCAGATGGCGCTCGGCGCAGGCTCGCTCGCCAGTCGTGAGGGGCAGGGCAAGGCCGTCGTGGTCTCGGCCACCGACTTCGCCTTTCCCGGCGCGATGGCGCTGGGCGACGAGCTCAATGTCTATTGCGAGATTTTGAGAGAGGGGAACACCTCGATCACCATCGCCGCAGAGGGCATCGCCCGCGCGCGCCAAGGCGAAGAGACCAAGCTGGTGTGCAAGGGCACCTTCGTCTTCGTGCTGGCCGACGACGACGGCAAACCGCGCCCGGTGCGGATGCAGGGCGCAGCCGCGCAGCGCGCGCCAGGTCATGCGTCGGACAATGATGGGTGAGGGCCTGTCCTACACCTGTGCAACTGGCCATGGTGGGAGCGTGACCGCCATGACCTTCTCCCTTAAGCGCCCGATAGTGGCGCCCGTGCGGCCCCTGATTTTCTGGTCCCTGGACTGTGTGTCAGGTGTGTCAGGGCAGTGAACTGAAAAGAGGATTCGATGGCTGAGAAATACGACCTTATCGTGCTGGGCAGCGGGCCGGGCGGCTATGTCGCTGCAATCCGGGGTGCGCAGCTGGGGCTGAAGGTCGCCATCGTGGAGCGCGAGCTGCTCGGCGGGATCTGCCTCAACTGGGGCTGCATCCCGACCAAGGCGCTGCTGCGCTCGGCGGAAATCCTGCACTACGCGCAGAACGCCAAGGATTACGGGCTGAAGATCGCGGGCGAAATCGAGGCAGACCTCGAAGCCGTGGTGAAGCGTTCGCGCGGCGTTGCCAATCAGCTCAACAAGGGCGTCACCGGGCTGATGAAGAAGAACAAGATCACGGTGCATATGGGCGAGGGCAAGCTGACCGGCCCCACCAGCCTGACCGTGAAGGGCGGCGCCTCCGGTTCTGGGGCAGAGGAAAAGCTCGAAGCCAAGCACGTCATCGTCGCCACCGGTGCCCGCGCGCGCGACCTGCCCTTCGCCAAGGCCGATGGCGAGCGGATCTGGACCTATCGCCACGCCATGACGCCCAAGGAAATGCCGAAGAAACTGCTGGTCATCGGATCGGGCGCGATCGGCATCGAATTCGCCAGCTTCTACAACGACATGGGCGTCGATGTGACCGTGGTCGAAATGCTCGACCGGATCGTGCCGGTGGAAGACAAGGACGTCTCCGCCTTCCTTCACAAGAGCCTGACCAAGCAGGGCATCACGATCATGACCGGCGCGGGTGTCGAGGACATCAAGGCGGACGGCAAGGGCGTGAAGGCCAAGATCAAGGACAAGGACGGCAAGGTGAGCGAGAGCGAATTCTCGCACTGCATCACCGCCATCGGGATCGTCCCCAATACCGAGAATATCGGGCTCGAAAAGCTGGCCGAGATGGAGAAGGGCTTCATCCAGATCGACCCCTACGGCCGCACCAAGTCCAAGGGCCTGTGGGCGATCGGCGACTGCACGCCCGGCCCGTGGCTGGCGCACAAGGCGAGCCATGAGGGCGTGACCGCGGCCGAGGCGATCGCGCAGGAGCTGGGCAACAAGGATGTCCATCCGCACCCGCTCGACCGGCGTAACATCCCGGGCTGCACCTATTGCCACCCGCAGATCGCCTCGGTCGGCCTGACCGAGGAAAAGGCGAAGGAAGCCGGGTACGACGTGAAGGCGGGCACCTTCCCCTTCATCGGCAACGGCAAGGCGATCGCGCTGGGCGAGGCGGAAGGCTTCACCAAGACCGTGTTCGACGCGAAGACCGGCGAACTGCTGGGCGCCCACATGGTGGGCGCGGAAGTGACAGAGATGATCCAGGGCTTCGTCGTCGGCAAGACGCTGGAGACCACGGAAGCCGAACTGATGCAGACGGTCTTCCCGCACCCGACGATCTCTGAGTCGATGCACGAGAGCGTGCTCGCCAGCTACGGGCGCGCGCTGCACATCTGAAACCTGCGGGCCTCTCGCCCGTTGGTAGGGCATGAGCGAACAGGACAAGAGCAGCACGCCACCGCGCGGCGACAAGCCCGATGGCAAGAACGACAGCGAAATCACGCGCGAACATCGCGCGCTGATGAACCAGAGCTCCGCCAAGCCGGAGGATTACCCGGAAAGCGAGCGCGCCGCGCAATCGCTGGTCCAGAAAGACAAACGGCGCGATCAGCCTGACTGATCGCGCCGCCGGTCTTGCATTAAAGCAGGGTCAGACGTTCCGACGCAGGAACGCGATCACCGCCAGCACCAGGAACACGACGAACAGGATCCAGGCGATGTTGGACGATACGCCCGCGATTCCCCCGAAGCCGAGTACGGCGGCGACCAGTGCGATAATCAGGAAGATGATAGCCCAGCGAAGCATTTGGTTTCCCCTTGGTAGAACCTTGCATTGAACCTAGCCCATATGCCGGACGGGCGGGTGCGGCCCCGCTCTAAACATTTGTTATGCAAGAAAAGGCCGCGGCGGATTGGCGATGCTGGGGAAAATGGCGGACAGGGTGTCCGTCGAAACACCCTCATAAATCGCGGAAATACGTGGCCCGAAAGAATCGACCCCACTAAAATTCGCCAATCGGAAAAATCTTGGGATCCGTCGCACATCACGCCCGTAAGCGGCGAAAAAGCCTCTAGCGACGCAGAATTAATTGGTGACAGCGAGCTCAGGGCCCCAGCGACTTCTATTCGTCTGCAGGGTCGTCCTCTGCTGCAGTGCCGGTCGCATTGACTGATGTGATCCCTGCAGGCTGGGCCAGCTCGACCCGCTTGGGCGGGGTGATTGCGCTCGCTTCGATTGCCACCGGGATCGCCTCTTCCGTGTAAGCCTT
The DNA here is from genome assembly GCF_015999305.1 of Erythrobacter sp. YJ-T3-07. Lineage (NCBI taxonomy): Bacteria > Pseudomonadati > Pseudomonadota > Alphaproteobacteria > Sphingomonadales > Erythrobacteraceae > Erythrobacter > Erythrobacter sp. YJ-T3-07. The sequence goes on from NZ_JAEAGP010000001.1 coordinate 1,886,267, forward strand.
CAGCTCGCGACCCGCCGGCATGGCGCCACTCTTTCCGGTGATGAAAAAGCCACTGATCGGCACCAGCACTACACCGCCTACTGTGGCCAACGTGTTGCCCTCACCCTCCTGCCGGTAGGTGCCGTTGATCGGGAGGCGGCGGCCGCCGAGCTCGATGTAATCCATCTCGATATCGAACTTGCCGGATTTCCCGAACATTCCTTTGTCCGTCATCCAGGTGATTGTGCCGACCGCGCGCGTGCCACGAGGAATCACGATATACTCGCCCAGCATGACATCTTCCTCGACGGTCATGTCGAACTTGTCGCCCTCGCTCCAAGTATTGCCCTTGGTGGTGACTTCTTGGTTGAGCGATACGATAATTTCGGTGTTCGCGGGCAGTTCGGCGAGCCCTGGCTGCTCATCCCGGCGATATACTTGGATGGGCGTTGGCGCAGGCTGCGCGGTGCCCGTAGGGGCCTCTTGGCTCTCAGTTTCCTGAACAGCTACTTCCTGCCCAAGCGCGACTGCAGGCGCGCCAACAATCAAAAGCGCAAGCGCGCTAGTAGTGCGAATCATGTGAGCCCCCATCTTCCCCCTGGAGCAAAGATGCCCCGCGCGATGACTTAGCACGCGAGCTGCATTAGCCAAGCCGCTTATAATCTTAGGTTTATCTTCGGGCGGGCCTCAGGCCGCGCGCTACTTCTTGTCATATAGGCTCGAACCGAGCTGACACTTAGCGGCACGCGGGTGCAGATCGGTCGCCCACTAAGCATTCCCCTCTACGTCTTTCGCCAGAGCCGTCGCCACTTCCGGATCGAGGCGAGCCCAAGCTTCCTGCATCCTCGCATGCGCATCCATTAGGAGGTTGGCCACGGCGGTGGGCTGTGTGCTTCCCGACACCTTGTCCATGATGCGAATGAAAAGCTCCTTTTCGAAATCGTCAGGAGATTCCGCGCCTTCGCGCGCCAGCGCCTGAGCCAAGGCTCTCGCTGACGCCGCCTGATACTGATAAAAAGTCTTCATCTCGACCTCCTGCATTTCTCGAAGCTCAATAGCACCGCCACCCGAAAGGTCACAGCTTGGGTCTCGTCAGTTGCTGGGTGGTCTTGCTGACCGAAGCGTCGATGATCGTGGGCGCGCTGGCCCGAACCACCTCCACCGCGACGCCGCTGGCTTCGGTGCGAACCCGGGCGGCGAAACCGGGCGCTTCCTCAATCATCACGCGAACCACCCCGCCCGACTGCCCGCTGTTCTGCATCGCGGCCATCTTCCCGAGTGGGATGATGTCGCCCGAGCCCTGCGGGACAAAGCCCTCAACACGGCCCGGGGATGCGCTTTCGTTGACACGATAGAGGCGTCCGCCCTCGACGCGACCACCCGACGCGCGCCCGAACACGCCGGAGAGCGAGCCACTGCTGGCATGGCCCACACCGCCGCCGCCGAAAATCCCGCCGATCGCAGACAGGAAACCGCCGACTCCGCCGCCAGCACCGCGCGCATCGGCCAGCGCGTTGGCGATCGGGCGCAGCAGGACTTGCTCGATCAGAATATCGAGCAAACCGGAAATAAGCGGATCGTCTGTCCCGATGGCGTCCTGCAACGCGTCTTTCATGCCGCGCCGAACGCCATCAATTTCGTCGACCACCACGCGCTCCGCTTCGTCGCGTAGCTGGCCTTCGGTCTTGTTGATGAGGCGGCGATAGCGCTGCAACGGGCTTTCGTATTCGCGGTCTAGGCCCTCACGCTCATTGGCCTGCACTTCTTCGATCAGCGCAAGGCGACGGCGGGCTGCGGCGAGCTCGGCCTCCTTCGCTCCGGCGATTTCGAGCTGCGCAATCGAGGTGCGCAGTTCGTTTCGCTCCTGCTCGTGCTGCAGGTCGAGGATCGAGCGCTCAAGCCGGGCACGTTCCTCGCGATCATCTACAAGTGCGGCCTGCGACGAGAGCAAGTCTTGCTGCGTGCGGTTGATTTCGGTGGAGAGTTGGAGCCCGCGGCGAATAACCTCTGCCTGCTCATCCTGAGCGACCTGCCGGGCGTAGAGCGACTTGTTGGCCTCGACCACGATCCGGCCTTGCTCGTCGACCTGAGAGGCAACGCCGTAGAGGTTACGGATGATTTCGATCTGCGCAGCCTTCTGCTCGCCGCTTAGTTCCTTGTCCCCCTGAATCTGCCGAATGCGCTGGTCGCGCTCAATCTCGAGCAGTTCGCGCTGCAGCTGCGCCCGATCTTCAGCATCGGAGGTCAGCTGAATACGGGCCTGCAATTCCTCCGTTTGCAAACGCGCGATCTCGTCCGCCTGGCGGGCAGCGATATCAGAGGAGGTCGGTCCGGACGCTGCGGCGCGAGAGGAAGGGGAGCGGGCAGGCTTGGCGGCTGTGGCAACTGCTGTCGGCGTGATACCCGTACCATCGAGGTCCACGCCGTTCTCGATGGCGAGCCGGACGCCTTCGGCGCGCGCCTCAAGGGCGTCTTGCTCATCGCGAAGGAGGCGAAGCTCGCGCTGGTCCTGCAACACCTGGTTGGCCACCCCGAGATAGGCCTGCCCGCTATTGGTCTGGGCGAGGAAGGGGTTGCCACGGCGCCTCTCGCCTTCGCGGGCAAGGTCTCGGTTCCGATTGATCCGCTGAACAAGATCGTTCTGTCGGCCCAGGTTGTTCTGAAGGTCGGTGTAGATCCCGAGTTCTTTCAGCCGAGCGGTGAGCTCGGCGGCGCGCTGCGCGGCTACGCTCATGTTGCGCGACAGGCTGGCGACCTTGTTCGATGCACCGGCAGCGAAACGGCCCATGCTGTCGGTAGCGACGCCCGCTTCATCAAGTCTCTGCGCAGCGTCACGCGCTGCGTCCGCCGTGGACTTGGTGCGATCCTCAATCGCCTTCATCCGGCTTTCAGCAGTGGAAGCATTGTTCGCGACAAGGATCAGGCCTGCGGCAAGCGCGGTGATTGCTACTCCTACAGGGCCGCCGAGGGCGGTGAGGAGAGCGGCGCCAGCCGATCGAGCAGCAAGAGCCGTGCCCGCGAGGCTGGTGGTTGCAATCGTGGCGTGGGCGGAGATCGCCCGAAGCGCGGTGCCCCCAGCAAATGCACTCGCGACGAACCTTCCACCAAGGTTGGCAGCAAGGATCGCGATTGCCGGGATAAGCACGTCGATATTGTCGGCGAGCTTCTGGATGCCGGCGGCCACAGCTGCGCTCGCCCCGTTCGCCTTGTCGGCCTCGCCGATATAGAGCGTGAGCGCGTTGCGCAGGTTCGTGAATGCTTGGCTGATCGTGCCATCTGCGGAGGCTGCTTGATCTTTCAGATTGCCAAGTGCAGCGACAATCCCGCGCATGAGCTCGACATTGGTGACGCCCGCGCCGTTGGTGTCCTTGATCTTGCGCGTGAGCCCGTCGAGCGAACCGCCCGTGCCGTCGATGAACTTCGCCGCTTCCTTCAAGAGCGGGCGCAGGCTGTCGATCAGGCTGTTGTATTCCTCGGCTTGGATCCGCGACGAGCCGAATGCTTGCCCAAGTTGCAGGAGCGCGCCCTGCGCTTCGGTGGCGCTGATCCCGGAGATGCGAAGTGAGGCCGAAACCGCTTCTGTGACGGCGAGCAAGTCTGCCTCGCTCGCCTGCAGGCTGTCAGCGCTCTGCGCGGCACGCGAATAGAGCGTGCCGACCGATTCGAGTTCGACGCCATACTGCTGGGCGAGGGCGAAAAGCTTTTCCTGAGTGGCGGCGAGACCAGCGCCTTCGAGGCCAGCTACCCGGAGGCTGTTCTGAAAGCGTGTGAACGTATCGACGAGGTTGATTAGCTCGCGCCCGGTGAAGGCGGTTGCCAGTGTTCCGGCGAGGCCTTTGAGCGTGTTGCTGATCTGTCCGGACGAGCGCTGGAATTGCTGCTCGAGCATGCGGACCCGCTTCTCTTGCGTGCCGAGTTCGCGATCCACCGTGCGCGTGGTGAGGCGCACCCCGTTTAGGTAGGCTTCGTGCCTCACCTTCAATTCGAGCACCACCGGGTCAATCTCCGGCATCACGCCGTCTCCTTCAAATATCCGCCGCCCAGGCTTTTCCGAAAGATCGGGAAGAGGGCGGAAGCGCGTCGGGTTAGCCGTAGATCGTGCCAGTGCCCGGCTCGCCCTTCGCCAAGCTGCTCGATCGTCGCGTTGCGCACGGCGCGGTGAAAGCGGACCTCGTGCGGTTCATGGCCCGGTGCCTTGATGTCGATAGCCCGTGCCAGCCGACGGAACGGCGAGACCGACTGATCGTCGAGCTTGCACAGGTCGACCAGCGCAGCGGCCTTGAACGCCGCGATGATTTCGAGATGATCGGTGTCTATCCAGGCAGGCTCGGTCGCAAGGATCGAGGCGCCGATGCTCTCGGCCAGCTTCGTGCTCATCGACCGCCTCCGAAGCGCATATCCCAAGCCGCGCGCTGGGCGTCGGTAAAAAGGCGTTCGCGAACCTCGATCGGTGTCGACCGCGCCGCCTCGGGATAAGCGTCCGCCATGCGTTGCAGGTCGGCCTGGTCAGATGGTCGAGAGGTCATAAACCCTCCCGCTGCCTTGAAGCTCGGTCAGCGCCCAGACCAGCGCATCGGCACGGTCGGGGGAGCCTTCGCCGACGTAGCCAGACGGTGTCATCGAACAGAGCTGATCCTCGAGTTCCTTGAAGTGGCCGACGTGTGAAACCTTCTCCTGCTCGTAGAGTGCGGCTACCGGCTCGGCTCGCACTGCCTTGCCGCGGCTCGCGGTGACCGTCCTGACCGGCAATTCCTTTGCCACGCTTCGCAAGACTGCCTCGACCATGGCCCCGCCGAAGTTCTTCTCGGCGACCACGCGATCGGCGGCCCACTTGTCGTAGAGGTGCGCGACCCGGCGGGCCCAGCCTTCGGGCGATAGCTTGCAGCTGCCGTCCTCCAAGACGAAGTATCGGCCGTCCTGAGCCTTTCCGGCCACAACGATTCCGATCTCGTCGCCGGCATCCTTGCCGCTCGTCCCGCTAGGATCGACCGCGACCACGATGCGCTTGAGGTCGGGTGCACCCTTTACGCGGTGCGGCTCGATCATAGCCGTCGTCCACAGAGCGCCTTGCACGTCCTCAAGCAACTCGGCGAAGAGCTCCTGCCTGCCCAGGCGCGTGCCCTCGTAGCGTTCCCGCAGCCGATCGAGCGTGCCGGCAGGGAGGTTGTCGGAATTGTCGAAGGTCGAGCCGCGCGTGACCATTGCGCCAGCCGTGCGCAGGATCGTTCGGATCAGCGGCGTCGGCTTCGGGGTAGTCGTGGCGACCACCTGCGGATTTTCACCTAAGCGAAGCCCGAAAAGCAACTGATCCCATGCGGACGGGTCCGGCCACGCGGCGACCTCATCGCCCCATGCGCGATGATGCTGAGGGCCGCGCAGGCGCTCGGGTTCCGTTGCCGAGAAGAGCTTGAAGCGCGAGCCGTTCCATAGCGTGACTTCGCCGATCGACCGGTTCCAGTTCTCGACACAGATCTGCGGCAGGACGGCGAGCAAGCCGCTCTCCCCTTCGACGCAGGTGTCTCGCGCATCGGCAGCAGTGGGCGCGACGATAGCGACGCGGACGCCCGGGTTCGCGCATGCGAACCATGCCACGTCTTCTGCACCCGTGCGGGTCTTTCCCCAGCCACGACCCGCCAGGGCAAGCCAGACAGGCCAGTCAATCCCCGGCGGTGTGATCTGATCCGGGCGGGCTTGAGAGAGCCACTTGCTGCGTGCTGTCAGCGCGGCTTGCAATTCCGGCTGCAGCCCGCTCAAGTGCTTCGGCGAAAGCTCCGAAGGCATCGTTTCCGGCGACATTCACAGTCCCTTCGATGAGGGGTTTGTCGCGGAAGGCGATCGACAGCTTGCCCAGCTTCCACCGAACAGCATCGAATGCGAGCCGAGCAGCTTGCGGATCAGTAGGGTTCTCGGCAGCGGGCGCGAGTGCGATCGCCATCCCCTCTTCGGCCAAGGCGAGATACCCGATTTCGCGTGCTTCTCGAAGGCGACCGGCAAGCTCGTCGTTTCCTTCGCACCAACGCCACACCGTCGTCTTGGCCGGGAAGCCGTCGAGCCGGCAGATTTCGGACAGCGACTTACCCTCTTCGAGAAGGGCTGCGATGCGGTCGATGACCGCGGGAGGATACTTGGTCGGCTGCATTTGCCTCTCTCGTTCGAACCGGCGGGGATGCCACCAACAAGCACCCCCGCCGGACAGGTTACGCCGCGCGGGGCGAAGATCGTGAAACCCCGCGCGGCGACCAAGACGGCGTGGTCGCGGACCGCCTGGTTCACTGTTCCTGCTCCCCGCCGATCGCCTCCACGTTAAGGTGGGGAACGTCGCGCAACTCAACGGCGACGGCGTGGGCGATTTCACCGGTCCAAGGCGTCCCGTAGAACAGGCTCCTTGGCAGATTATGCTGCTCGGCAACCTGGCTGGGGAGGATCACCGGCTTTCCCACGAGGCCGGTGGACAAGCGATACGCGCCATGAAGCCGATTGTGCTCGGCAGCCGCGCGCCTCGCTCGCTCTTCACGCTTTTCACGTTCCAACCGGCTGTCCCGCATAGCTTTGCCGTAATCGAACTCGGCCACCGCCGCTCTGGTCTTCGGCCATGCGCGTCCAGCGCCATCGAAGTTAGGGAGCTTGAGTTTGACGAAGGCTTCAGCGGAGTTGACCTCCATCATTCCATTTCCTGGGATGCCTCGCGCGTGCCACTCTGCATTCGCTTCGTGGACGCCAGCGAGCCTCATGCGCTCGGCGTTGGCGTTGACTGCCTCGAAGAGGTCGATCAACTCCGAAACAATCGCAGGCACGCGCTCCGCGAACCGTGCTGAAATCTCGTCGCGTTGGACCAACGCAGCTCGCGCTTCGGCACGCTTGGCCTGTTGGGTGTCGCTCTCGCGCTTCTGCTCGAGCTTGCCGATAAACTGGGGGAGTAGCTTTGCGAGCCCTGCAATGTCGCGACTGTATTTCGCCGCCTTCGCGGCTGCCTCATCGCGATCATCTTCGTTTAGCGCAAAATCGATGCTCTCTGCGCTGGCTTGTTCGTGCGCGGTGGAGAGGCGATCCTGTTCGAGCTCGATATCCGCAATGAGCTGTTCGAGTGTTTCAATGGTGACGCGATCGGTCGACCGCGCACTGGCGATGCGTTCTTGCAGCGATTTTGCCATGAAGCATCACCCGCCGTAACGCATGTCGCGAACATAGTCGCGAACCTGCTGACCATTGCCCACCTTGGCAGTGTTACCGGACGCAGAGGGCTTATGTGCCTCAGGGATCCCGCTCATAACCGAATCTCGGATGGCCGCTGATCTGGCGGCGACGCGCCGTTGACGGGCAAGAAACTCGGCACGCTCACGATCAAACGCGGGAGCTGCGTCACCGAGAAAGGCGAACTTGGTGACATGGACCGCCAGCTCGCGGTCGACTTCGGCGCGAATGGCGTCTTCCGATCCATCGTCCTTGAGGAAGATCCCGCGCGAGCTCGAAGGCGCGCTATCCACGAAGGCGAGGTCGAAGCGCAGGCTTTCGCCGGGTGCGAGGATTTCCTTGTAGCCTGGACGAAGGCGGCCTGCGGTCATCGCCTCGTCGGCGGTGCAGGGTGAACCGGTAGGGGAAAGGTAATTCGGCATTGTCTTGCTCCGGTGCCCGCGGCTGCGCGACGGGCGGCGCTGACGGCCCGATGCCGTCAGATTTTTGATGACAGGAGCGAACGCGTTGAATTACCTCCGGCAAGAGGGGGAGAAGACACCATGAATAGAAACGTGATCATCGCAGCCGTTGTCGGGTTGGTGCTGGTGTTGGGCGCTGGCTGGTATTTCGCCTCGCCTGCAATGGCGCTGTCACAGCTTAGGCAGGCGGCGATCGACGGGGACGCCGAGAAGCTCGAAGAGAGCATCGACTTTCCGGCTGTCCGCGAATCCTTGCAGGCGGAACTGCGTGCGGCCATGGCGGCGGAGATGGCCCGTCAGCAGGAAGCAGGTGAAGATGGCTTCGGGATGCTCGGAGGCGCGCTCGCGATGGGCATGGTCGACCCGATGGTGGACGGTTTCGTGAACCCCCAATCGATGGCCAGCATGATCGAAAAGGGGAAGATGGACCGCATGAGAGCGGGTGAGGCGGGTGATGAACCTGAGACGGAAGCCAACGCGGAGCCTACCGATTGGGATATCGCGCGTGATGGGTTCAGCCGTTTTACCGCAACGCCGGTTGCTCCCGAAGGCGAGCGGGTGCCGACTATGGTCTTCGAACGTGACGGCTTTGGATGGAAGCTTGCCGGCATCGATCTGCCAGAAGGGCCGTTGAACGCCGATTAAGGCTGAGTGGTCGCCTTATTGGCAGTGGAGCGCTTCCAATTCCTTGGCGCGTTCGATTGCCTTCGCCGGGCGCGCTTCGTCGCCGCCATGATCAGCCGCATCGATAAGCTTGCCATCGCGAAGCAGGAGAGGTTCGGTCGCCACCGACGCCATGACTGCGCTGGTCAGGTCGGCGCCGATCGATATGCGGCCCCAGCCGGGCGTATCGGCTGTTGCTGCGAAGGTCGCGGGCTCGCGCTCCACCGCCACGATCTCGCCGGAAGAGCTGATCGAGACGCGATGCAGCGCTACTCGTTCACCGTTGTTGATCATGCGGAAGGCGTTGAAGGTTGGGGAGGGCATCGGCGGCTCCGTCGTCAGGGGTGGGCTGCAAGGATGCGTGGGGAGGGGCCGGACGCTTACCGCCGTTGATCAGTCAGGGATGGTCCAATTCACCGAGCCCTCGAACACGCCAGGCACCTCGTTGCCTCCTTCATCGATCGCTGGCCGGAAACGTGCTCGTCGGCTGACGAGTGTGCAGGTGAGCTCATCAAGCTCAGCGTTGCCCGAACTTTCGGCAATCTCGCAACTGTCGGCACGCCCGGCGGTGTTCACGGCAAGGCGAAAGGCGACACGCCCCTCAACCCTGGCGGCAATCATCGAAGACCTGTAATCCGAGCCACTGATCCAGAGTCGATTGACAGGGACTGGCTCACGCGGCCCCATGGGCTTAGCGGCCGCGAAGGGGTCGCGAGGCAAGTCAGCATATCGTGCCTCGTATGCCTTTTGCTCAGCTATCTCCTGGCGAACCTTGGCGACGCATTGGTTCAAGGTGACGAGAGCATTGGCGGTGCCATCGAGGGAGAGTTTATCGATCCGGTCTTCGCCAAGGAAGACATGAAGGGTTGAACCTTTGGCAAAGTCCCGTTCGAAGCCATCTCCCATATTCAGCACCAGGCCTCCACCAAGGCTGCGCTTGAAGCCAATGGCACCGGCTCCCCCGTATTCCTTCCCATTCAGGACAAGAGATGCATCGTAATTCTCTTGATCCTTCACGCTCCAGTTGTCGTTGCCAACCGAAACGGCCACGGTTCCATCAACGCCTTTGATCAGGCCCAATGTAGACGATCCAGGCCCCTCGTATTCGAGCCACATACTGCAATCGTCGTCATCTTTGAGGATCACCCAGTCCGAACGCTCGGCGTAAAAGTCGGCAGCAAGAACTGGGGAGGTGAGGAGGCTCGCCGAAGCGATGAGTATGACTGCCGTTCGCATTGCATCCCCCCGTGGTCTGTTGGGATAATCCCGCTCGATCGGCGCTTGGTCAAGGGCGTGAAAATCGGGTTAGGCGGATACCAGGTCCGCAACACCTATCCTTCAAACTCCTGACCTGTGGTCTTTTTTAGGATGGGGCTCATGCCATCCCCACCAACGTCACCACGTTCCGGTCAGAATGCAACTAGCCCCACCTCCTCAGATACCGCTCAACCGCCTGTCTAAAAGCGAGCCAGCGTGCCCTTTCGTCAGAATATCGCTCCGGAAACTCCTTCACACGATCATAGGCCTCCATAAGGTTCGTCATCTCGTCGCTCGCCCGATGCGCAGGCCGGTCAGCATTCCGCTGGTTGACCGAATCAAGACGTTGACGAACCATACGCGGATTGGAACGAAACTGGAACAGAGCGCAAGACCCGATGTGCAACCTCTACCGCATGACGAAGGCGCAGGCCGAGATAGCGAGGATGTTCAACGCGAGCAGCACCGCTGGCGCGAACTTCGCAGATGAGGTCTACCCCGGCTATTCCGGCGCGGTGATCGCCGGTGGCGAGCTGCGGTCCATGGTGTGGGGCTTCCCCCTCACCCAGAAGAGCAAGAAGACCGGTGAGCCACTCAAGCCGCGCCCGGTGAACAACGCGCGATCGGACAACCTGGGAAGCTTCATGTGGCGCTACAGCTTCGAGGAGCGGCGGTGCCTGATCCCGCTGACCGCGTGGGCAGAGGCGGAAGGAAAGCGGGGAGCGATGACGCGCACCTGGCTATCCCTGTCAGGCGACGACGCTTTCGCGGTTGCGGGCATCTGGCGCACAAGCGACGAATGGGGCGACTGCTATTCGATGGTGATGACCGACGCGGCCGGCGCGGCTGCCGAGGTCCACAATCGCATGCCGGTGATCCTCTCGCCCGATCAATACGAAGAGTGGCAGGAAGGATCGCCGGAAGAGGCTCTGTCATTGTGCCGACCATGGGATGGCCTGCTGAAGATCGATCGCACCGGAGAGCATTGGGCGAGGCGCTGAACTCGCGCGCGCGATACCTGTCCCTCCGGGTTGCGGGGGCTATTTGCATCGCGCGCGTATCGGTGCGGTCCGGTCGGGGTGCACGAACAATCGCCTCGAGAGCAATCCGTTCCACACCATACCTGCTGGTAGTTGCTGCTTGCGCGCGCGAAGCGATTAAGAAGTTGCCTGCGAAAGAGGGACAGAAGAATTTTTTGTATCTCACGCGCGCAAGCAGCATCTGACAGCACCTTACGAACTTAATGCGGTACGGATCATCTCGCGAGCGACAGCACGGCGAGCGAGTTCCTCCTTGCCCCGGTCAACAAACCGCTCATGCACAAGGGGATTTACTAGGAAACGAGGCTTATTGCTCTTCCGCGCCGGCTCTGCCCATTCACCCCAGCCAAAAGCCTCGAGCTTTTCGCATAGAAGCCTGACTTCATCGGCTGTGAAGTGGCGGAAGGATTGTGATGAGCTTTGCACATCGCGAGCCTTCACCTCCTGAACCCCAGACCCTACTATCCATGACGCAAGGTCGACCAGCTGCTCATGGCCCGCCGACATGCCCAACATCCCGGCGTAGAATGCGATCGCGCTCGGACGGAGGAATTGTTCCATAAAGGATGCGACTCGCTCCGCAGTGTTGCCGGAGATTTCCAGAGGTGGCTGTATCTGGTCGGAGTGATCGACGCAGTGCCAGAGAACGCAGAGCCGGGCGAACAGGCCATCGTATTTACCGAAATGGGCGGCAAGCTTCGGGGAGATGGCCTCAAGTGCGGACACGAGATCAAGATGCTCTTGTTCGAGCCGCTCGCGTATGGCTCGAGCATTGTCGTCCAAGCGAAGGGAGGAAGTGAAATTTCCGTGCCCGATGGCGCCACTTCGCTCGGATGGGCGCATAACTTCTAGGCGCTCAATCAGCCTTTCGTAGTCAGCGAGGGTGTTGTCGGTCGGAACGTCGCGACCAACTTTCCCTGGGCGCAAAATGACGGGCAATAGTCGCTGCACTAAGCCGTCATCGTGGGTATCGTTGGCAATAGAACGGATCGGCTCCGGTTGGATGCCGCCAAGTAAGCTGATCGAACAATTTGGGATGTAGGAGGCACCACGTGCGATACGGTTCAGGCTGTAGCTCCCGCCATTGAAGGCTTGAAGCCAGAACCCACGATCGGCTTGAGAGCCCTTTCCGGGCGCGTATTTATCCATCGCCCCGAACCAACCGGACAATTCATCCTGTGCAGACAGAACACCCCGCGGCGAGTCTCGCAGCACTTCCTGCGCCGCCTCGATCGTTGCGTCCGCAATGACGCGACGTTCCTGCCTGGGCGGCTCGGCTGCCTTCCTCTCTTTGGTGCTCAGAGCGTCGTATTCTTGGCGCTTGCCCACATAGACGCGCATGAGGTTCGCATCGATCCGCTTCAAAGGACGCAGAGCTGCACTCATAATCGGCGTCTTCTTCATCGAAGGTGAGCCGACCAAGCCAACCCAAAGTCGAGCGCTCTCTTTCCACGTGGGGTCATGGCGCTTCACCTGCAGCTTGATCTCGTCTGTGATCGCGGCCGCACAGACGCACAGGGTGGCCATCGCCAAGCCGGCAGGATCGACGCCCATGATTTCAGCGTGCCCGCGGGCGAATCGTTCAACGGCTTCTGGAAGCAATCCTTCAGGCAACTCCGGCGCCGCGTAATGGCGCCAGAGATCCACCGGCTCTGGGTGGCACGAGGGCTGGGCAAGTTTGTCTGCGATCAAGGCGTGGAGTTCCTTCGAACCGCTCTCCCAATCCAGAATATCGCCCCCATCTGGCAGCCCGGGAAGGCGAAGCAAGGTTGGCGATCCTTCCGCCCGCTCGACCGCCTCGACCGTCGACTGCGCCTGCTTCTCGCCGGCCTCATCGTTGTCGGGCAGGATGAAAACCGTCCGCCCCTTTACATAGCCGGAGAATTCGAACCCCTTCCAATCCTTGTGGCTGGTGGCGAGGAAGCCCCATCCAGCAAGCCGATCGGCCTTCGCCTCGCCCTCGACCATGAGGATAGGCAGGTCTCGCGGAGCAGCAAGCAGGTCGGGCAGGCGATAGGGGACACGGTCGTCGCCAGCGCCGCGAACCCATCCACCCTTTCCGTTCGGGCGATCGTATCGGAACGACTTCGACCGTCCGTCCGGTCCTGGTTCGATGCGATGTTTCCGATACAGCAGAGCACCGTCGGCCGCCAGAAACTCGAAAGTCGCGACGATCTTCTGCCCGGGGCCAAGCCCAACGGCGTGATCGGGTGGAGGTGTTGTATCCCGCTGAGGAGGTGACCAGGGGATTCGGTCCCCGGGGGCCTGCAGCGGGGGCAGGAAGTTGTCTGCGCGCAGCCTGTCCTTCTCCGCGAGCGGGTCTCCGCCGTTGAAGCAATGAACAAGGCACCCGTCCGGCGCATCGTCCGCAGCCCGAACAGCAACACCCCTATCGCGGGCACTATGCCCGATGGCAGGGATGAGCGCCTGGCCACCCGAAACTTCGCCGCCGTAGTGCCGCGCGATGGCGTGGATATCGATCATGCCGCCGCCTCGCTTTCGAGGTCGTCGACAATCACGATGGGCAGGCCATTCCGGCCGGGCCATTGCTTCAAGAGCTCGAGCAGCCCATCGAGCGGTAGCACCGGCTTGAAGTCGATCGAGTCAGTCCATTCGTCTCCGGCATATGCCGCAACCCAATGGGTTCGATCGCGGTTGAAAGGCTCTACGCGGATGGCGCGCGAAGGCGCCTTGGGGAAGCGGATGAGTGTCACGTGTCACCGTCCAGCGCGACGAATGCGCCGCACCATCCCGATGCGCTAACCCACGGCCATGCACCTTCAGAGAGACCATCTTGAACAAGGCTGGGGGGAAGGGCACGACACTCGCCAAAACCGCCATCGCCAGGCTCGAAGTTACAGCATCGGCCGCAACTGCGGCTTGCCGCCGCGCCGTTTTGCGGGTATGCTTCGGTTCGAATTTCGCCCCTGACAAGACGATTTTCAGAGCCGCCCTTGCAGGGGCGGCTTTTTCGTTCAGGCGGTCCGATCATGCTTCCTCGCGATCGGGTTCAACGCCCAGATATTCATGCAGCGAGCGCGCATCGATAAGCCGTCGCCGACCGACGAGCTTCGAGCGGATTTTGTTGGCCATCAACGCTCGATGGATAGTGATTTGATGAAGGCCAGTCAGCTCGCTGGCTTCTTTCACGCTGTAGGTCAGCTTATTCAATGATGCCTCCTGTCAGTAACCCACAGGAGTTGTCATCGGTTAGTGGGGAAGCGTTTTCAGCCTTCCTGTAAAAAGTCGCGGAGGCTCTTCATGTCGGTGAGACCCTTTCCAACCACAAAGCAGCAGAATACCGCGCGAGTTAGGAAATCTTTCTCACTCGCGTCGGCCAGATCGAAATATTCGCTCAGTTCTCTGGGTTCCTTGCCCGCCCAAGTTAACATCATTCGGTGGAAAGCGATGGCGTCTTGCAAGAGCTTCCGTTGACGCTGATCAATGCCCATCCTTCCTGACTTAAGGTATGCAGGTTGCGACAGCTCGCTTGCGAGAAAATCATCCGCCAAGGCGAGCCAAGCTCGCCGCTGATCGATAAGGCCGCCGGCGGATTTCGGGCCAACGCCGCCAGCGAATAACAGCCTCGGATGATTGGCGTTGGTGCCCGCAAGCGCCTCGGCGATGCGCTCCCGCACTTCGGTGCTGATCTCGACGCCGCTTACCAAGAGCTCAATGAGGCTGACCTGAGGTTGCGCCTGATAGCCGTCTAACGCGAGAACCGCTCGGGTGTTCAATGTCGAGGCAAGCTCGCTATCGGTATTTTCGGTCACAAACGTTTTCCGAAGTCCTTCGATCGCCTCGACAGCTCGCCTCCGTTCCGTAGTTTGCTCCCAATCGCTCACGGCCGGTAAATCCCGACGACCTCGCCCACGACGTTGTGGCCGACCGCCCAAGCCTTAATCGGTCCATCGGCAAAGCCGCTTTCGTGGATGAACCACCAAGCATCCCCGGTCGCTTCACGGCGCACAGCCCGGATCACTCGGCGGGAGGTCTTGAGTAGAGTGCGCGGGCCACCGTCCATGTCGTATCGCTGCACATGCTCGTCATACGTCTGCCATACCATGCCACCTGGCGGATGCTGTGTCTCGACGACGTAAAAACCGCCTTCGACCATCTCCAGCCATTTCGGGTGCGATACTGCCACCATTCCGCACAGCGGAACGACATCGTGGCCAGAGGGCACACGGTCGAAAATTCGGAGTGCATGCGTGCCGGATGAGAACTCGCCGTTCGGCATTGCAAGCTTGGAGGTCGCGACTGCGAGCGCGCTCATTGCTGCCGCTCCATCTCTGCTCGAAGGGCAGTGCTTTGCCCGATGGTCATATCGGTCAGCCGCGCGAAGGAATAGGCCTCCAAGCCACCGACGGTCTCCTGCATTTCCGCCAGCCTATCGATGATCCTGCGGCGATCCTCTTTTGGGAACTCTTGCAGGATCATCAGCGAGAGCAGCATCTCTGACGAGCGGCCATGCTTCCGCATAGCGCGGGCATACGGCTCCTCGGCCCGCAAGTGCGGGTGTCGATATGGAAACGACTGGCCTTGCGATTCGCGCAAGTCGCGCTTGGCGCGACGCGCTTGCTGATTGTGCCGCTGCTGGACCTTCCGCGGTGCCGCAGTTGGCAGGATCTCGACATTGGAAGGCCGGCGTGCTCGCAACTCGCGTAGGGTGGGCGTTCGGATGCTCATTTCACCCCTCCCACTTGGCCATAGTAGCTTTCCAGAGCATGCGCCCGCATGTGGCTCTGCAGGGCTCGTCGCGCGTGCGGCACGGAATCGAGCATCGCAATCATCGCCCGCATTCTGCCGCCATGATGCGCGGAGTTATAGGCCCTTGTGTTCTCTCTCATTCCTTTCGGCAGGTCGGCGCTTGGTTTGGCATAGCCAGGTCCAGTAGGCTCGGGGTTCCAGCCGATTGAGCCGGTTCCGTCCCGCTGCGCGAACACTGATCCGCCATACCGGGTCCACTCTTCCAGCCATGCGGCGACAAACAGGTCTAGCCCTGGCGCGATCGCATCGGGTATCGGGTTCGCAGTCATCTTTCGGCACTCCTTTTGCCGTTGGTGGTAGGCCGGGCCGAGGGCTCCACCCCTCGAGCTCGGCCGCTCTAAGCCGGGTCACTCCGGCGAAGCTTGTTGCACTCCTGCAGCTGCCCGCATCCGCGCGCGATAGGCAGCATCGAGACCATGCCGGACCTTCGTCCGGCCTTCGAGAAAATCATCCCATTGCTGCATGAGGTCGAGGCGCTGATCGAGAAAAAGGGTTCGCTGATAGGCGGCCTTCACCTCGTTTTCGAGCGCATGGGCCATCGCAGCGTCGATCACTGCGGCCTCGAAATTGGTGTGCTCTGCCGCCCAATCCTCGAAGGTCGATCGCCACCCGTGAAGGGTTGCGCCATCGATAAACTCGTCTTGCACCTTCTTGAGACTGGTATCGCTGATCGCGCTCTTGGCCGGTTTCATGGGGCTGGGAAAAACGAAATCGGCGTCTTCTTCGTCGGGCAGCGGAATAGCCTTGACGATTTTCAGGATATCGATCGCACCTTCGGGAAGCGGAACGACGTGAGGTTCGTCTGTTTTCATTCGTTGCGCAGGGATCGACCAAAGCCCGTTTTCCAAGTCCATTTCGTCCCAGCGCGCCGCCCGCCCGATGCCAGGGCGTAAGGCCGTCAGAATCTGGAAGCGCAGAGCCTCGGCCGCTCGCGTCCCCTTTTTCTTGAGCTCGCCATAGACGCGAGGAGCCTCCTCGATCGGCACGGCCGGGAAGTGCCTCACCTTCTTCTTCTGTCGCCCCAGGGCAGAGCGGATCACGTCCCGCGGCAGTTCGGCATCGCGCAGGCCTTCGCCAACCGCCCAGCGCGCAACGTCGCAAATGCGCTGCAGCGTCCGCCGGGCTGTCTCTTTCTTCTCGAGCCAGATCGGCTGGAGAGCAGCCTTCACGTCAGAGTGATGAACGTCGGCGATCGAGATCTCGCCGAGGGTAGGGTAGGCATAAGCACGGAGCGTGTTGATCCATTGATCGACGTGCTTGCCGTTCTTGAACGCCCCTTTTCGCTCTTCCCAGCATTGCTCCGCGGCCATCCTGAAAGTGAAGGCACGGCGGCGTGCCTTCCGCTTCTCCTCGATCGGATCGAGCCCGTCCCGAACCATACGGCGATATTGCGCTGCACGTTCGCGAGCCTCGGCAAGGGTGACTTCTGGATAGGCACCCAACCCCAGGTCGCGTCGCCTCCCGCTCGGCACCCTGATGCGACAGGTCCACGATTTCGCTCGACCCGACGGCGCCACATTGAGAATCAGTCCGTCGCCGATCGAATGGCGCCCAGTCTCTTTCGCTAGAGCTTCGAGCTCTCTTACGGTAATAGGACGAGGGCGGAGATAGGGCATGCGCTTCCTAGAGGATCGATTTCATCCCCACCACTTTCCGCCGATTTGAGGCGCTATGTCAAGCGCCTTTCTGCATATCCTCGATAATGCGAAACGCGAATTGCGCCGCAATTCCGGGCTTTATGCTTCCCCCTGCATATTCCTGCATATGGTATATGGCGGACAGGGTGGGATTCGAACCCACGGTGAGCGTAAACCCACGGCGGTTTTCAAGACCGCTGCCTTAAACCACTCGGCCACCTGTCCGCACTGGGAATGTCGGCTAACGCTTCATCGCGCGTTTGTCACTCTCCGGCACGCTGGCTAGGCCCACCTTATCTAAGTCATTGGCGAGTCATGTGGGGTGTGACACAGATACCGGCATGAGTTTGCGCCGCTCCCTCCTCCCCCTCGCCGCGTGCTTCGCCGCGCTTGCCGCAACTCCTGCCGCCGCGCAGGACATGCCTTTCGATGCCTACATGCAGCTGGTTATCGCCAAGGCGCGTGCCCAGGGGGTGAGCGAGGATACGATACGGCGGATGACCTCGGACCTCACGCCCAATCCGCGCGTGATCGAGCTCGACCAGTCGCAGCCCGGCTCGTCCTCGTCGCCCGGATATCCACCGCTGAGGCCCTATCTGGACCGTCACGTCGACAATGCGCGGATCGGCGGCGGGCGCTCGGTCTACAACGAGACCACCTACCTCCACGATCGCATCCGCCAGCAATACGGCGTGCCGCCCGAGATCATCATCGCGATCTGGGGGCACGAGACCAATTACGGCGGCTATCGCGGCAATTTCGATCTCGCCCGCTCGCTCGCCACGCTGGCGTGGGAAGGGCGTCGGCGCGAGCTGTTCGAGAGCGAGTTCATTGCGCTGCTCAAGGTGGCGGACAAAGGCTATTCGCGCGAACGGCTGGTCGGCAGCTGGGCGGGTGCCTTCGGCAATCCGCAATTCCTGCCGAGCGTCTATCTGCGCCTCGCCACCGATGGCGATGGTGACGGGATGGCGAACATCTTCACCAACCAGGCCGACACGATGGCCTCGATCGCGCGCTATTTCCAGGATGCGGGCTGGCGGCCCGGAATTCCGTGGGGCGTGGGCGCAAGCGTGCCCTCGGGCTTCGATGTCGATGCCTACCGCACCCAACTGGTCGCCCCGGTCTGCCCGCGCGTGCACGAGCGGCACAGCCAGTGGAAGACGGTGGAGGAATGGCGCGCGCTGGGCGTTACGCCGCATCGCAGCCTGCCGCCCGGCACGCTCACCAGCTTGTTCCAGCCCGACGGGCCGGGAACTCCTGCGTGGCTGTTAACCTCAAATTATCGCGTTATCCTCGAATATAACTGCTCCAATTACTACGCCATGAGTGTGGGGCTGCTAGCCGATGAGATTGCCCGGTAACCTCCGGATTTTGGGAATTGCGTTTGGTCTGATCGCCAGCCTTTCCGCCTGTTCGGGCGGGGGAGGGAGCGGCGATCTGGCGCCCAATGCAGATTACTACGCGGTCGATCGCGCCGCGCCGACGCCTGTCGGTGCGATCAATGGCCCGCAGGCGGATTACCCGCAGGTGCTGGGCGAGCCCTATGTGGTCGACGGACAGACCTACACCCCGGCAGACGTACTCAGCTACGATGCGGTCGGCTATGCGACGATCGATGACGCTGCCGGGCCGGGCATCACCATTTCGCACAAGACCCTGCCGCTGCCAAGCTATGTCGAGCTGACCTCGCTCGACACCGGGCGCACCATCCTGGCGCGTGCGGAACGGCGCGGGCCGATGACGTCGAGCCGGATTCTCGGCCTGTCACCCGGTGCCGCGCAGGAACTTGGCGCGGGCGAGGGCGCTCCGATTCGGGTTCGCCGGGTCAATCCGCCCGAATACGAACGCGCGGCCCTGCGCTCCGGCCAGCCCGCCGGATCGCGGCTCGATACGCCCGACACGCTGCTGGCGGTGCTGCGCAAGCAATTGCCTGCCACCGGATCGGTCAGCCTTGCGCGAGCCGACGCGCGCAGTACCTCGGCACGACCCAGCGGCGCGGCGGACACAGATTACCGCACGGTGGAGCGCGAATTCGACACGACCTTCGCCGAAGTCGACCCGGGGCCGTCCAGTGCGGTCGCCGACGCATTCGAGGAATATGAGACGCTTCCGCCCGCTCCTGCGGCGCCAACCCGCTACGCGCTCGCCCCGATCGGGGAAACGCCGACCGGGGCAGGGCGTCCCGCGCCGGTCGAGGTCGCGCGGATGGAAACGCCGCGCCCGGCCCCTGCGCCGCGCGCCACGCCGCCGCCCGCACGAGCGACGCCTGCGCCGCCCGTCACGCGCTCCGTACCTGCGCGAACGACGCAATCGACCGCCAGACGCGGCCGTTACGTCATCCAGGTCGCGTCATTCTCCAGCAAGAACAATGCGATCGAAGCGGCCGACAAGCTGGGCGGATTCGTGGTCCAGTCGGGCCGCTTCTACCGCGTGCGCACGGGGCCCTTCGCGAGCCGTGGAGAAGCCGATGCCGCCCTCGCCAGCGCGCGCCGGGTCGGCTATAGGGACGCCTTCATAGACACGAGCGAATAGCGGCTGCGCCGATCCCCCGACGGCGCAAACTCGCCGTAGCAGGAGCAACCGCATTGTCTTCATCTCTGGTGAACCGGGCCCGGGTAGTGGGTTTTCTCGCCGCCCTGTCGCTCGCGTTGCCAACCGGGCTCAGCGCCCAGCCTTCGCCCCCGACCCCCGAACAGGCGCCGATCGCCTACATGATCGATCTGTCGAGCGGACAGACGCTCTATGCGCGCGATATCGACCGCCGCTTCGTCCCCGCGTCGATCACCAAGGTGATGACCACGCTGGTGGCGTTCGACATGCTCGCCGATGGCAAGCTGCGGCGCGACCAGCGCATGCCCTATCGCGACGCCAGCTTCGACGAATGGCATCGCAAGGGATCGACGCTGTTCCTCCCGCGCCGTGCGCGGCCCTCGGTGAACGAGCTGCTGATCGGGATCACCACGGTCTCTGCCAATGACGCAGCGGTCGTGCTGGCCGAAGGCGCGGCGGGCAGCGTGGACAAGTGGACCGCGCGGATGAACGCCACCGCCCGTTCCATCGGCATGCACGACAGCTATTTCGGGACGCCCAATGGCTGGCCGGACGAGGGGCATACCTTCACCAGTGCACGCGATCTGGGGCTGCTGGCAAAGCGGATCATCCGCGGCCATCCAGACTTTTTCGACTATTACTACGGTCGCACCGGGCTGAAGGCCTACGGCATCGCGCAGGACAATCACGATCCGATCACCGGCCGGGTGGACGGCGCGGACGGGTTGAAGACCGGCTATACCGATCAGGCGGGCTACGGCTTCCTCGGCACGGCGGAGCGCGACGGACGGCGGCTGGTGATGGTGGTTGCGGGGGCCGATCGCGGCCAGGTGCGCAACCGGGCCGCGCGCGATTTCATCGAATGGGGTTTCGACGCGTTCGACAGCACCCTGCTGGTCAGGAAAGGCAAGCCTGCCGCCACCGCGCAGGTTCAGAACGGCGCGGTCGACCAGCTGCCGCTGGTGGCGGCGCAGGATATCCGCGTCGCGACCCCGCGCGGCGACGGTGCACGGCCTGAACTCACGGTCCGCTACGACGGGCCGCTGCGGGCTCCAATCGCCAAGGGCGAAGCGGTCGCCACGCTGGAGATCGCGGTGCCGGGGATGGAGCGTTCCACCCTGCCGCTCTACGCCGCGCGCGACGTGCCCGAGGCAGGCCTGTTCCAGCGGATCGGCAACGGTTTTGCCGGGCTGTTCCGGTGACGCATCACGACATCAAGGCGCGCTTCATCGCGTTCGAGGGCGGCGAGGGCGTCGGCAAGTCGACCCAGGCGAAACGGCTGGTCGAAGCGCTCGCGAATCGCGGGATCGACGCGCTGCTGACGCGTGAGCCGGGCGGCACCACCGGGGCGGAAATGATCCGCAAGCTGCTGCTCGAACCGCCGGGCACCGGCTGGCGCGTACAGGCCGAAGCGCTGCTTTTCGCCGCCGCCCGGTCGGACCATGTGGCCAAGGCGATCAAGCCCGCTCTGATGGCGGGCCGCTGGGTTGTGTGCGACCGCTTCGTATTGTCGAGCCGCGCCTATCAGGGCCTCGCCGGGGGCCTCGGCGATGAAGAAGTGCGCACGCTCCACCAGATCGGCAGCGGCGGCTTGCTGCCGTGTCGGACCTTCCTGCTCGAAGCGCCGGGCGACGACGTGGCCGAGAGGCTGCGCAAGCGCGACGGGGACGAGGTGGACGCCATCGGCGGGCGCGATGCGCGCTATCACGCGGATGTCGCGCGCGGCTTCGCCGGGCTGGCGCAGGATGACGACACCATCATCCAGATCGATGCATCGGGCAGCGCCGACGCGGTTCACGAAGCGGTGATGAGGGAGCTTGCTCCGCTGCTCGTCGGCGAAGCGTGAACGATCATCACGCCCCCCAATGGCGCGAATGGCGCGCCGCGCTCGCCAGTCCGCGCATGCACCACGCGTGGATTCTCGCGGGCAAGAAGGGGCTGGGCAAGCACGACTTCGCCTTCGCCGCCGCGCGCGAACTGGTCGCGATCGGGCGCGATACGCCGGTGGCGGATAACGACCCCGACATCCAACTGCTGACCCACCTGCCCAAGGACGACAAGGAAGCGAAGAAGGCGGAGAAGGGCGAGGCTTTCGAAACCAAGCGCAATATTTCGATCGATCAGATTCGCGCGATGCAGGCGCGGCTGACCACGCGGCCGACGCTGGGCGCCTTTCGCGCGATCATCATCGAACCGGCGGACGATCTTGAGCGCAGCGCGGCCAACGCGCTGCTCAAGAGCCTGGAGGAACCGCCGGCGGGCACGTTCTTCCTGCTGGTGACCCATCGCCCCGGCCTGCTTCTGCCCACGATCCGTTCGCGCGCCCGGATTCTCCGGTTCAATCCACTGTCCATGGGCGCGGTAGAGGATGCCCTGCGCGCCGCCGGCGACCATGCCGACCCGGCCGAGATCGCGCTGGCCGCGCGTGCCAGTGGCGGAGCGCCGGGGGCCGCGCTGTCGTTCATCGCGCAGGACCTGGCCCCCGCGGAGGCGCTGATGCGCCAGATCGCGAGCGAGGGAGATCCGGCTTTCGTGCTGCGCGGCAAACTGGGCGAAGAAATCGGCGCGCGGCCCGACCGGGCGCGGCTGTCCGCCACGCTCGACCTCGCGCGCACCGTGTTGGCGCAAAAGCTGGAAACGCCCGACTCGATCGACATTCCCGCTCTGGTCGACGCGCATGCCCGTTTGGTGACGATCTCCGGCCAGGCGCGAAGCTATAATTTCGACCCCGGTTTCCTCGCGATGGAAATCGGCACCTTGCTCGCTTCGGCTGCGCCGAATAGAGCCGCTTCCGATGGCTGAACCCTACTACATTACCACCGCGATCCATTACCCCAACGGCAAGCCGCATATCGGCCACGCCTACGAAACGGTCGCTGCCGACGTAATCGCGCGATTCCAGCGCCTGAACGGCCGCGATGTGCGGTTCCAGACGGGCACGGACGAGCATGGGCTGAAGATGGCCCGCAAGGCGGAGGAGCAGGGCAAGACCCCGCGCGAACTCGCCGACGAGATGAGCGGCTATTTCCGCGACCTGTTCGACCGGCTGAACATTTCCTACGACCGCTTCATCCGCACCACCGAAGCGGGGCACCACACCGCCAGCCAGGCGCTGTGGCGCAGGATGGAAGCCAATGGCGACCTCTATCTCGACCGTTACGAGGGCTGGTATTCGGTTCGCGACGAAGCTTTCTACGACGAGAAGGAGCTGGTCGAAGGGGAAGGGGGAGAGAAACTTTCCCCGCAGGGCACTCCGGTCGAATGGACCGTTGAGGAAAGCTGGTTCTTCCGCCTGTCGAAATACCAGGACAAGCTGCTCGACCTCTATGCATCGCAGCCGGATTTCATCCAGCCCGACAGCCGCCGCAACGAAGTGATGCGCTTCGTCGAAGGCGGCCTGCGCGATCTTTCGGTCAGCCGCACCAGCTTCGACTGGG
The DNA here is from genome assembly GCF_015999305.1 of Erythrobacter sp. YJ-T3-07. Lineage (NCBI taxonomy): Bacteria > Pseudomonadati > Pseudomonadota > Alphaproteobacteria > Sphingomonadales > Erythrobacteraceae > Erythrobacter > Erythrobacter sp. YJ-T3-07. Next base: position 1,909,252 of record NZ_JAEAGP010000001.1, read on the forward strand.
GGGTGCAGGTGCCCGGCGCGGAAGACCACGTGATGTACGTGTGGGTCGACGCGCTGACCAACTACATCAGCGGGCTCGGCTACCCGGAAGAGGGCGCGGACTGGAAATACTGGCCCGCCGACCTTCACCTGATCGGCAAGGACATCATCCGCTTCCACACGGTCTACTGGCCGGCCTTCCTGATGAGCGCGGGGGTGGAGCTGCCCAAGCAGGTCTATGGCCACGGCTTCCTGCTCAACCGCGGGCAGAAGGAATCGAAGTCGCTCGGCAATGTGACCGATCCGAACATGCTGGCCGAACAGTTCGGCGTGGACGCGCTGCGGTATTTCCTGATGCGCGAAATCGCCTTCGGGCAGGATGGCAGCTATTCCCCCGATGCGATCGTCACCCGCGCCAATGCGGAGCTGGCCAACAGCTTCGGCAACCTCGCGCAGCGCACGCTTTCGATGATCTCCAAGAACCTCGACGGCGAACTGGGTGCCTATTCGCCCGCAGGCGATGACAAGACGCTGCTGACCACGGTGCAGGATGCCTGCCGCGAAGGTCTGCCCAAGCAGTTCGAGAAGCTCGCCTTCTCGACCGGGATCGAGGCGTGGATGAAGGCGGTCTACGCCTGCAACCAGTATGTCGACGAGCAGGCGCCGTGGGCGCTCAAGAAGACCGATCCGGAGCGGATGCGCACCGTGCTGCAGACGCTGTTCATCGCGCTGCGAGACCTCGCCATCGCGATCCAGCCTGTGATTCCGGAGAAAGCGGACCACCTGCTGACCATGCTGGGAATTGCCGAGGACGCGCGAACTTTCGAGGATCTGGCCGATGAGGGCTGGTATGGCGCGCTGGTGCGCACCGGATACCGCGTCGCACCGCCGAGCCCGCTATTCCCCCGCCTCGAACTGCCAGAGGCTGAGGACGCAGGCTGATGCTGATCGATAGCCACTGCCATCTCGAATACGAAGGCCTGGTCGACGATCAGGACGCGGTGCTCTCCCGCGCCCGCGAGGCCGGGGTTCAGGGCTTCCTGAACATCTCCACCAAGCAGGACGAGTGGGACCAGGTCGTCGCCACCGCCGCACGCGAGCCGGATGTGTGGGCGAGCGTCGGCATCCATCCGCACAATGCCGATGGCCACGCCGATCTCGCGCGCGAGACCCTGTTCGAAGCGACGCAGCACTCCAAAGTGGTCGGGATCGGCGAGACCGGGCTCGATTACTTCTACGACAAGTCCGACCGGGCAACGCAGCAGGCGCTGTTCCGCATGCATATCGACGTCGCGCGCGAGACCGGGCTGCCGCTGATCATCCACACCCGCGATGCCGAGGATGATACCGCCGCGATCCTTGAGGAAGAGATGGGGAAGGGGGCCTACCCCGCGCTGATCCATTGCTTCACCGCATCGGAAAGCTTCGGGCGCAAGGTGCTTGATCTGGGCCTGTCGATCTCGCTTTCCGGCATCGTCACCTTCAAGAATGCGAAGGATCTGCAGGAGGTCGCCAAGATCATTCCGACGGACCGGCTGCTGGTCGAAACCGACAGCCCGTTCCTCGCGCCCGTGCCGCATCGCGGGAAGACCTGCGAGCCGGCCTTCGTCGCCAATACCGCGCAATTCGTGGCGGATTTGCGCGAGACCAGCGTAGAGGAACTGGCCGAGCAGACCACTCACAACTTCCACGCGCTGTTCGCGAAGACGCGCCAGCAAGGCAAGGCGACGGCGTGAAGGTCACGCTGCTCGGCTCGGGTACGTCGACGGGCGTTCCGCGCATCAATGGCGACTGGGGTGCGTGCGATCCGTCCGAACCGCGCAACCGGCGCACGCGGGTGTCGATCGTGGTGGAGAACGACGCAGGCGCACGCCTGCTGGTCGATACCCCGCCGGATCTGCGCGACCAGTTCCTGCGCAACAAGATCACCAATGTCGACGGCGTTTTCTGGACCCACGACCATGCCGACCACTGCCACGGAATCGACGATCTGCGCGCGCTGCGATACGGCCGCAGCGGCCCGATCCCGGGCTATGGCGTAGAGGAGACGGTGCGCAGGCTGAAGGCGCGCTTTTCCTACGTTTTCGCGGGCGAGCATGGCTATCCCACGATCGTGAAGCTGGAGGTGCTCGACCGGCTGCGGCTGTTTGCGGGCTTCACCGTCAACTGGTGCGTGATGCCGCATGGCCCCGCGAAAAGTACCGGCTATCGCTTCGGATGTGATGACAAGTCCATCGGTTATGCCACTGATTTCAGTGAGATAACCAGCGAGATGGTGACGCTATTCAAGGGCGTGGACCTGCTGGTGTGCGATTGCCTCCGCCGGGAAGAACACCCGACCCATGCGAACCTCGCCATGGCGCTCGAGCTCGGCAAGCGCTGCAAGGTTGGCAAGATCGTCCTGACGCATCTCGATAAAAGCATGGATTACAATACTTTATCGGGCGAAGTTCCAGCAGGCGTCCAGGTCGGCTACGACGGAATGGTGGTCGCCGCGTGAACCGGTTCGAAGTCGTCCAGGTCATCGCGCTGGTCGGCTGGCTGATCCTGGCGGTCAGCGCGTTCGCAGCGCGCGGGCTTAACTGGAAGACGTCGCTGCGCCACGCGCTTATGTGGGCCGTGATCATAACAGGGCTGATGCTGCTGATTACGATGGTGCGATAGCATCCTGACCCAAGGCGCGGCGCGACCCGCGTCGCTCAAGCGAAAACGCCACCAGCAGTATCGCAATACCCCCCAGCGCCAGACCGAAACCGACCCACCCAGGGGCCGTCCAGCCCAGTCCGGCGGTGATCGCCAGACCCGCCAGCCATGGGCCCAGCGCATTGGCGAGATTGAAGGCGGCATGATGCAGCGCCGCAGCCATCGTCTGCGCTTCGCCAGCGACATCCATGAGGCGCACCTGAAGGATCGGCCCGAGCCCGCCACCCATGCCGATGGCGAAGCAGACCAGCGAAATCAGCCAGATATTGCTGGCAGCGAAGGCGAACGCGGCCAGGAAAACCGCGCTCCATGCGAGGAGGCCGACCGCCGCAGTCTTGAGCGAAATGTCCGCCGCCCAGCCTCCCAGCAGGTTTCCCGCCAGAATGCCGAAGCCGAACACGACGAACACCCACGGAACCGATGCCGGCGCAACGCCGGTATATTCGGTCAGGACGGGCGCAAGGAAGCTGTAGACCGCGAAAAGCCCGCCAAACCCGACTGCGCCAGCACCGAGCGTCAACAGCACCTGCGGATGCGCCAGCGCGCTGAGCTCCCTGCGCACGCTTCGACCGGATTCAGCGGGTTGCAGCGGCGCCAGTAGCTGAAGCGCGGCCGCAGTCGCCAGCGCAATCCCCGATACGCCGCCAAACACGACCCGCCAGCCCATCGTAAGGCCCAGCCAGTTGGCCAGCGGCGCGCCGATGACGGTGGCGACGGCGAGGCCGGCCATCACGTAAGAAGCTGCGGCCGCTCGTCTTTCCGGCATGAGCGAGGCGGCAAGCAGCGCTGCTACTCCGAAATAGGCGCCGTGCGGCAAGCCGCTCAGGAAGCGAAAAGGCAGGAGCGCATAATAACCGGGCGCCATCACGGTCGCTGCATTGCCGAGAGCGATCAGGACCATGAGTACGACCAGCAGGCGCCGCCGGGGCCAGTTTGCGCCGAACAATCCGAGGATTGGCGCTCCTACGACCACGCCCAGTGCATAGGCGCTGACCGCGTGCGCGGCGACGGGTTCGGTAATTGCAAAGTCTGCCGCGTAGAACGGCAGCAGGCTCATCGCGGCAAACTCCGTCGTCCCGATCGCGAATCCGCCGAGGGCGAGCGCGAGGATGACGAAAGCGATGCGACCCGCTGAAAGCGGCTGCGAGTTTGCGGTCATTGTGCTTGTCATTCCGAGGGGCGAGAAGAGAGCGTGCTACATTGGGTGCGGCGGCACGGCGTCAAGTCCGGCCTTTTCGCGGGACCTACGCAATCTGCCACCAATCAGCTAGATTTAACATAATATATATTATCCATCTAATGTGTTGAGCAATCCGCTGCTGACGCGGCGTGCTCTTGGCCCTACTCGTGCGTCATGACGCACACACCGACACCCCAGATCGATCGCCTGCTCGCCATCATGGCGCGGCTGCGCGATCCCGACCATGGCTGCGAATGGGATCTGGCGCAGGATTTCGCCAGCATCGCGCCGTACACGATCGAGGAAGCCTACGAGGTCGCCGACGCGATCGAGCGTGACGCCATGGCGGAACTGCGCGAGGAACTGGGCGACCTTTTGCTGCAGGTCGTGTTCCATGCGCGCATGGCCGAGGAGCGCGGCCTGTTCGGCTTCGAGGACGTGGCGCAGGCGATTTCGGACAAGATGGAGGCCCGCCATCCGCACATCTTCGGCGGCAGCGACGGCACGATGGACGAGACCCGCTGGGAAGCGCTGAAGGCGCAGGAGCGGGAGGCCAAGGGCCAGCAAAGCGCGATGGACGGCGTCGCCCGCGCCCTGCCCGCACTGCTCCGCGCGGAAAAACTGCAGAAGCGCGCGGCACGCGACGGGTTCGACTGGCCCGATCCCTCCGGCGCGGCGGCAAAGATCGCTGAGGAAACGCAGGAACTGGCCGAAGCGGACGAGGCAACGCGCGAGGAGGAGGCGGGCGATCTGCTGTTCGCCGCGGTCAATCTGGTCCGCGCATATGGAATCCAGCCCGAGGCTGCGCTGCGCGCGGCGAACGACAAGTTCGAACGGCGCTATCGCGGGATGGAAGCGCTGGCCGAAGGGGATTTTGCCACGCTCGACCTCGATGCGCAGGAGGCGCTGTGGCAGGCGGTCAAGCGCACGGAGAAGGGTTGAGCGCCTATCGATCCTCCCCGTTTTCGATCCGGAGCGCAGCGAAGGGGCGAAAATGGGGAGGTGGCAGCCGCCGCCAGGCGGATGACGGAGGGGCAAACCATGCACCAATGCCCCCTCCACCACCCTGCGGGTGGTCCCCCTCCCCATTTATCCTTTGGAGAAACGGGGAGGATCATCAAAAAAGGTCACGTCACCCCGAAACTCTCGAACTGGCCGCGTTCCTTTGGGCCGAGGCGGACCAGCAGCCGGTGGCGGGGCGTACCGCCCTCCCCGGCAGGAAGCTCCTCTTCCTCCAGCACATCGCCATGCGCGTGGAGCCACGCGATCTCGCGCCCGGCCGATGTCGGCAGCACGAACTCGCACACGCTCGCCTCGCGGGTCAGCGCATCGCCGATCCGCGTCTCGAGCGCGTCCATATTGAACCCGGTTTCGGCGGACAGCGGCACCACGCCATCATCCTCCGCAGCGCGCGCGGCGAGGTCTTCGCGGGCATCTTCCGCCAGCAGATCCCACTTGTTCCACACTTCGAGCATGGGGATCGAACTGACCGGTTCCTCCCCCTCCTCGCCCCCGGAAACCACGCCGAGCCCGCGCAGCACCTCCAGCACCTGCGTCTTCTGTGCCGCGCTCGCCGGATTGGCGATGTCGCGCACGTGCAGGATCAGATCGGCATTGGTGACCTCTTCCAGCGTCGCGCGGAAGGCGGCGACCAGCTGCGTCGGCAGGTCGGAAATGAAGCCCACCGTGTCGGACAAAATCGCCTTCTCGACAGCGGGCAGGCTGATCGCGCGCATCGTGGGGTCGAGCGTGGCGAACAGCAGGTCTTCGGCCATCACGTCCGCGCCGGTCAGGCGGTTGAAGATGGTCGACTTGCCCGCGTTGGTGTAGCCGACCAGCGCGATCACCGGCCAGGGCGCACGGGTGCGCCGCTCGCGGTGGAGCGCGCGGGTCTTCTTGACCTGTTCGAGGTCGCGCCGCAGCCGCGCCATGCGCGTGCGGATCATCCGCCGGTCGGCCTCGATCTGGGTTTCGCCCGGCCCGCCGAGGAAGCCGTAGCCGCCGCGCTGGCGTTCAAGGTGGGTCCAGCTGCGCACCAGGCGGCTGGCCTGATAGTCGAGATGGGCAAGCTCTACCTGAAGGCGCCCTTCGGCGGTCGCCGCGCGTTCACCGAAGATTTCGAGGATCAACCCGGTCCGGTCGATCACCTTGCGCGCCAGCTTCTCTTCCAGCGTACGCTGCTGGATCGCGGTGAGCGCGCCATCGACGATGATCAGCTCCGCCTCGGCCAGTTCGGCCTGGGTGCCGATCTGTTCGACCTGCCCCGCCCCGAACAGCGTGGCGGGCCGCACGTCGCGGATCGGCTGGATATAGCTTTCCGCCACCTCGATCCCGATCGCGTGCGCGAGGCCGACCGCCTCGGCGAGGCGCTCCTCGGCCGGCAGGTCGTGGATCTGGCCGCGAATGTCGGGGCAGATGACGAGGGCACGCGCACCGCGCGTCACCTCGCCTTGCAGGTCATCTTCGAAAATCTAGGTCGTTCCTGTCAATCGTCGTCGTCGTCGTGATCCGGCTCGTCCTCTTCCCAGTCGCTCAGGTCGACAGGTTCGGCGGGCTGGATGGTCGATACAGCGTGCTTGTAGGCGAGCTGGACGTAACCGTCGCGCTCGAGCAGCGTGCAGAACAGGTCGTAGGCCGCGATCCGGCCCTGGAGCATGACCCCGTTGACGAGGAACATGGTCACCTGAACCTCCGCCTCGCTCACCCGGCTCAGGAACACGTCCTGAAGCTGGCGCTGCTTGCGGCTGCCGTCCTGGCTGGAAAACTGCTCAGCATCCATTGCGGAAGCGGGCATGATCGTGCTGATCGCGTGCTTGTAGACCAGCTGCGACTGGCCGTCGCGGCGCAGCAGCAGGCTGAAATTGTCGAACCAGGTGATGATGCCCTGCAGCTTCACGCCCTTGACCAGAAACACGGTGACCGGCGCCTTTTCACGCCGCAGCAGGTTGAGGAAGGAATCCTGCAGGCCCGGCTGCTTGTCATCCGACGCACGGGCTCCTCGCGCGCGGGCGGGTGCCGGCCGCGTGGTCTTCCGCGCCGGTGCGGGCGCAGCCGCAGTGGTCTCGGGCACGCTGGCGACTTCGTCGTCGGCGGCCTTGGGCTTGGTGCGAATGGAGAGCGTTTTTCCTTCGGGCATGACCCTGTTCCTATTGTTCTTGGCCATCCGCGCATAGGGCACGGCTAGCGGGCGCTCATATATCTGCGGATGTCGCGCACGGGGGAAGGCGACAACCGCTACTCAACCGAAAAATGCGCGCCGCGGCCTTGCGTTCCGGTAAGCGGAGTTCGTTAACTCCCGCAAGGCCGGAAAGAGGCGCGTTCAGCCGTCGTCCTTGCGATCGGTCATGCCGAGAATCTTCAGCTTTCGGTGCAGGGCCGAGCGTTCCATTCCGATAAAACTCGCCGTCTTGGAAATATTGCCCGAAAAGCGCCGGATCTGCACGGTGAGGTATTCACGTTCGAACTCCTCGCGCGCTTCGCGCAGCGGCACGCCCATCAGGCTGGACAGGCCGATACCGCCCTTCACCCCGCCCTCGGTAATCTCGCCCGGCAGCATGTCCGGCTCGATCACGCTCATCTGGTCGCGCGGAGAGAGTATCACCGTGCGCTCCACCACATTGCGCAACTCGCGCACGTTGCCCGGCCAGTCGTAGGCCTGCAGCGTGGCCAGCGCCTCCTCGCTCACCTCGGGCGGCGGAAGGCCCTGTTCGGCGGCATAGCGGGCGAAGAAATGGGTCGCCAGCGCGGGAATATCGTCGCGCCGGTCGGCCAATGAGGGGATTTCGACCGGCACCACGTTGAGGCGGTAGAACAGATCCTCGCGAAACCGCTTTTCCTCGATTTCCTTCTGCAGATCGCGCGAGGTGGAGGAGACCACCCGCATGTCGACCCCGATCTGCCGGTTGCCACCCACGCGGACGAAGCTCTGTTCGGTCAGCACGCGCAGGATGCGCGCCTGGGTGGAGAGCGGCATATCCGCCACCTCGTCGAGATAGAGCGTGCCGCCATCGGCCATTTCCAGCAGCCCGGGCCGGACCAGCTTGCCCTCCGCCTCTTCGCCGAACAGCTCCTGTTCGAACCGCTCGGGCGTGATCCGCGCCGAATTGACGATCACGAAGCCGCCTTCGCTGCGGGGGCTCCAGCTGTGCAGCAGCCGCGCGGCCACTTCCTTGCCCGATCCCGCGGGGCCGCTGATGAGCACGCGGCTGCCCGTGCTGGCGACCCGTTTGAGCGTCGCGCGAACCTGGTTCACGGCGGCGGAATTGCCGGTGAATTCCTCGCCTGCACCGCCATTGTCCTGCCGCAGCCGGGTGTTCTCCCGCCGCAGGCGCTCGGTCTCGGTCGCCCGCTCGACCAGCAGCAGCAGCCGCTCGGTCTCGAACGGCTTCTCGATGAAGTCCATCGCCCCGCGGCTGACCGCAGAAACGGCCGTATCGATATTGCCGTGGCCCGAGAAGATGATCACCGGCAGTTCCGGCTCGCGCGCCTTGATCGCGTCGAGCACCTCGAGCCCGTCCATCGGGCTGCCGTGGAGCCAAACGTCGAGCAGCACGAGACTGGGCCGCCGTTCGTCGACCAGTCGCAGCGCGGTCCCGCTGTCGCCCGCGACGCGGCATTCGTAGCCCTCGTCGCTGAGCACGCCGGAGACCAGATCGCGAATGTCGCGTTCGTCGTCGACGACCAGAATATCGAGCGCCATCAGCGCCTCCTTCCAAGGGTGTTCGGCATCATGCCGGCGTCTCTTCGGACGCAGGTTCTTCGGGGGTGCGGGCGAAGCGCAGGATCACCTGCGTGCCGCCATCGGGGGCCGGTGCGAAACTCATCTCCCCCCCGTGCTCCTCCACAATCTTGGTCACGATCGCGAGGCCGAGGCCGGTGCCTTTCTCGCGCGTGGTCACATAAGGTTCTGCGATCCGGTCGCGGTCGGCGGGTAGCCCCACGCCATTATCGGTTACGCAGATATCGACCATGTCTTCGCCCGGCGCGATCGACACCGCGATCTTTCCGGCAAATTCCTCGCCCTCTTCGGCGGCGCGCGCCTCGACCGCTTCGACCGCGTTCTTGAGCACGTTGGTCATCGCCTGGCCGAACTGGTGCCGATCGCAGCTCAGCGGCACCTCGTCTTCGGAAGTGTCGAAGGTGAAGGCAATGTCCTGATGCGCAACCTCCTGCAGGAAGACCGCCTGACGCACCAGGTCGAGAGCATTCTCGTCGCGGAACACCGGCTTGGGCAGCCGCGCGAAGGAGGAGAATTCGTCGACCATTTTGCGCAGCGCGCCGACCTGCCGCACGATCGTGCTGGTCAGCTCGTCGAACAGCGCAGCGTCATCGCCCACCTTGGTACGGTAGCGGCGCTTCAGGCGCTCGGTCGCGAGCTGGATCGGCGTCAGCGGGTTCTTGATCTCGTGCGCGATCCGCCGCGCCACATCGGACCATGCGGCACGCCGCTGGTCGAGCAGCTGGCGGGTGATATCCTCGAAAGTGATCACCTTGCCGCCGGTTGCGGGCGCGATCCGCACCGCCAGCGTCAGCAGGTCGGCGCCCCTGTTCAGGGTCACAATGCCGCGATCACCGCCCTGCTCCATCACCCCCGCGATCTGCGGGGAGATTTCGGAGAAGGCCCTCCCCCGCCCATCCTGCGACGGATCGTCGAACAGCAGCGCCCTGGCCGAGGTGTTCATCAGCTGGATCGTCCCATCCTCGTCGATCGAGACGATCCCGGCGGTCATCGATTCCAGCACCGCCTCGATAAAGGCGCGCCGTTCGTCGAGCTCGTGATTGGCGCGCACCAGATCGTCTGTCTGCGCCTCCAGCTGCGCGGTCATGCGGTTGAACGCACGGTTGAGCAGGCCGATCTCGTCCGCACCGGTGCGCCCTTCGACCCGCAGCGAGAAGTTGCCCGCGCCGACCTTGCGCGCGGCGAGCACCAGATTGGTCAGCGGCTCGACCTGCCGGTCCGCAAAGCGCAGCGCGAACCACACCGCAAAGATGACCAGGGCGAGCGAGACGAAGAACAGCGCGAGGTTGAAGCGCAGCTGAAGCGCCCGCGCGCGCGTCGTCAGCGCCGCGTACTGCTCGATAATCTGGCTCGCGAGCTGGTAGTTGTTGAAGGACAGCGCTTCGATGTTGCGAGCATTATAGAGATAGATGCCCGCTGCGGTGTCGATCGGGGTCACCGCCTCGATCCGCTCCTTGTTGGCGAACACAACCTCGGGCTTGCCCTCCTTGAGCTGGGGAAGAGCGGCAGCACCCTTGCTCGCCGGCTCATTGCCCTCGACCAGGCCGATCGCGACCGCAGTGGTCATCTTGCCGTCGGGAAATGCCTGCAGGATCGCACTTTCGGTGATCTCGCGCGCCTGCATTTGATAGGTGTAATCCTCCAGAAAGGCACGATCTGCGAGATCAGGACCCGAGCGCTTCTGCAGCAGGACCAGCATGTCGCCCGCCATCGCGCGCGTTTCCTGAGCGACCTCGTACTGGTTCTGCTCGAAAAACCCCTCGGCCAGATCGGCGGTGCTTTCGAACAACCCCCGCGAAGGGCCGGAAAACCAGAAATCGACCCCCGACTGGAACAGCACTGCTGCGAACACCGCGACCAGCAGGGTGGGCACTGCCGCGATCATCGAAAACACGAACACAAGGCGCACATGCAACCGCGCCGTGCTGCCCGCTGCGCGGCGCAGGGCAAGCCGTCGACCGAACAGCACCACCAGAGCCATCGCCGGCACCAACGTGCCGACCAACAGGAAGGAAATCTGCCGCGTCGGCAGCAATTCGGTCTCGTCCGGTGTCGTGGAAAACGCGGTCCAGGTCGCGACGATCATGATCGCCAGCGCAACCCCGGCGCCGATCTCGAGCCAGCGGAAGAGGTTGGCCCGGCGCGAGGCCACGACCATGCGCCGTGCGAGGCGCGATCTGCGTGGAATAGTGCTGCCCGAAGCGCTCATAGTTGCCAGTTTACAACATCGCTGTTGCCATAATACAAGTTACAAACGCCGATACGTCCCACTTCGCGTCGCATTTTGGCAACGCTTCGTAGCCTGCATGTTTGCGGGACGGTGGGCTCAGGCAGCGTTGCGGACCAGGAAGGGCTCGTAGAAGCGCTCGATCTCGTCCAGCACCTGTGCCGGATCGTCGATGAAGTTGACCGCCTTGCGGAACTCGGAAGAGCCGTAGAGGCCCTTCACATACCAGCCCAGATGCTTGCGCGCGATCTTCACACCGACTTCGGGCGTGTAATGGTCCAGCATCCGGCGGAAATGCTCCACCACCACGGCATATTGCTCGTTCAGCGGCGGATCGGCGCGCTTCTCGCCCGTCTGCCACCAGTGCATCACCTGGCCGAGCAACCAAGGGCGGCCATAGGCGCCGCGCCCGATCATCAGCCCGTCCGCGCCCGATTGCTCCAGCGCCTTGGCCGCATCGTCGACACCGCAGATGTCGCCGTTGACGATCACGGGAATGCTCACCGCATCCTTCACCTTGCGGATGAAGGACCAGTCGGCATGCCCCTTGTACATCTGGTTGCGGGTGCGGCCGTGGACGGTGATCATCTTCACGCCGAGATCCTCGGCAATCCGCGCCAGTTCGGGCGCGTTGAGGCTGTCGTGGTCCCAGCCCATCCGCATCTTCACGGTCACCGGCACGTCGACCGCCTTGACCGTCGCTTCCATCAGCCTGGTTGCCAGCGGCACCTCGCGCATCAGCGCGCTGCCTGCCAGCTGGCCGACGACCTTGCGCACCGGGCAGCCGAAATTGATGTCGATGATCGCCGCGCCGTTGCCTTCCTGCAATTTCGCAGCCTCGGCCATGCTCGTGGGATCACACCCGACCAGCTGCATGCTGACCGGCTCCTCGATCCGGTCCCACGCGGCCTTCTGCACGCTCTGGCGCGTCTCGCGGATCGCGGCCTCGCTCGCGATCATCTCGGTCACATTGAGGCCGGAGCCGTAACGGCGGACCAGCGTGCGGAAGGGCATGTCCGTCACGCCGGTCATCGGCGCGAGGACCACGGGCGTCTCGACGCGCACGTCGCCGATGGCGATCGGCTTCGGGGCCGAAGGAGGGGTTGGTACTTGCATCATGGGGAAACGCGCCAAATAGTGGATTGCCGCGCTTCCCGCAAGCGCGTAGCCCTCTCGGCTCCATGCCATCCCCCGCACCAGCCCCCCGCTTCGCAGCGATTATCGTAGCCGCAGGCTCCGGCACACGTGCCGGGCAGGCGATCCCCAAGCAATATGTCCGCTGGCGCGGCAAGCCGGTGCTGCGCCACTCGGTGGAGCATCTGCTCGAAGCAGGCGCAGACCGCATCGTGATCGCGATCGCACCCGATGCGAAAGACCTTGCCCGCGAGGCGACCGCCGGGCTCGAAAACATTCTGTTCGTCGAGGGTGGCGACACCCGCAGGGCCTCGGTCGCCTCCGGGCTGGAGGCGCTCGCGCTCGATCCCCCCGAAGCCGTGCTGATCCACGACGCCGCGCGCCCCTCTGTGCCGCTAGCTGTCGTTGAACGCGTGTTGAGTGCGCTTGAGCACCATGCTGGCGCAATCCCTGCCCTGCCCCTGGTCGACACCATCGCGCGTACTCAAAACGGCGTGATGACGGGTCAGGAAGACCGCTCCACCCTCGCCCGCGTGCAGACCCCGCAGGGTTTCCGCTTTGCAGAGATTCTCGCGGCGCACCGCGCCTGGGACAGCGAAACGGAACCCACGGATGACGCGCAGGTGCTGCGCCATTCGGGCGGCGAAGTCGCCATCGTCGAAGGCTCGCCGCGCCTTGCCAAACTCACCTTCGCAGAGGATTTCGCGATGCAGGCACCACCCGTGCGCACCGGCACCGGCTTCGACGTTCACCGCCTCGCCGATGGCGAGGAGCTGTGGCTCGGCGGCCTGAAAATCGCTCACGATCAAGGGCTAGCAGGCCATAGCGATGCCGACGTCGCGCTCCACGCGCTGGTCGATGCGGTGCTCGGCGCGATCGGCAATGGCGACATCGGCACCCACTTCCCGCCCAGCGATGAACGCTGGAAAGGCGCGCGATCCAGCCAGTTTCTGGCCCACGCGGTCAGCCTGGCGAGCGAGGCAGGCTACCGGATCGGCAATCTCGACCTCACGATCATCTGCGAAGCCCCCAAGATCGGCCCGCACAAGGACGCGATGCGTGAAATGATCGCGGAAATCGCCGGTGTTCAGGTCGATGCGATCAGCGTAAAAGCGACCACTACCGAAAAGCTGGGCTTCACCGGCCGCGGCGAAGGCATTGCCGCACAAGCGGTCGCCACGCTGATCAGGGAGAATTTCTAGCGCATGACCGACATCCTGCTCCCCACCAATGTCGTCGAGCTGGCCACCAAGGTGGTCGAGGCGAACCGCGACGCGAACCGCACGCTGGTGCTGGCCGAAAGCTGCACCGGCGGGCTGGTGAGCGCGGCGATCACCGAAATTCCGGGCTCCTCCTCCGTGCTCGATCGTGGCTTCGTGACCTATTCCAACGAATCGAAGATGGAAATGCTGGGGGTTCCGCAGGACATCATCGAGACCTTCGGCGCGGTGTCGATCGCCTGCGTCTGGGCGATGGCGCAGGGCGCGCTTGCCAACAGCAATGCGGATGTCGCGGTTGCGATCAGCGGAGTGGCCGGCCCCGGCGGCGGAAGTGCGACCAAGCCGGTCGGCACGGTCGTATTCGCGCGGGCCGTGCGAGGGCACGATGGCGAGCCTGAGGGCGAACTGAAATCCTTCGGCGATCTGGGCCGCGGCGAAATCCGCCGTCAGGCAACGCTGTGCGCGCTGGAGCTGCTATTGCCGTAGAGTTCGTGGGCGCGATCCTCGAACGCGGCCATCATCCGGCGAAAGGCACGGTCGAAATAGGCCCCGGCCAGCCGCTCGAAAATCTTGTTCTTGAACGTGAAATCGACGCAGAAATCGATTTCGCACCCGCCTTCGACCGCGTCGAAACGCCAATCGTTCTGAAGATCGCTCAGCGGCCCGTCGATATAGTGGACCCGGATACTCTCGGCCCGATGCTTCTCGACCCGCGAGGTGAACTTCTCGCGGATCGCCTTGAACCCGACCACCATGTCCGCAACCATCTCCGTCTCGCTGTCGGACTGGATCCGGGTCGCGATCACCCATGGCAGGAACTCGGGGTAACGCTTCACGTCGGCGACCAGATCGAACATCTGTTCGGGCGTGAACGGCAGCACGCGCTGCTGGTGGATGCCAGGCATCAGCGGGCTCCGGCGTTTCCGGCCTTGCGCGCCGCGTCGCGCTGAAGACGCTCTTCGCGCGCCGCCTTCATCTGCGCGAAATCGTCACCCGCGTGATAGCTGGAGCGGGTCAGCGGGCTCGCCGCGACCTGCAGGAAGCCCTTGGCCCGCGCGATCGAACCGAACGCGTCGAACGCCTTGGGCGTGACGAAATCCTCCACCTTAGCGTGCTTGGGCGTGGGCTGGAGGTACTGGCCCATGGTGATGAAATCGACGTCGGCACTGCGCATGTCGTCCATCACCTGATGCACTTCGAGGCGCTGCTCGCCCAGGCCCAGCATGATGCCCGACTTGGTGAAGATCAGCGGGTCGTGGGACTTCACCTCTTCGAGCAGGCGCAGCGATGCGTAATAGCGCGCACCCGGGCGGATCGTCGGATACAGCCGTGGGACCGTTTCGAGGTTGTGATTGAACACGTCCGGCCCGGCTTCGCAGATCGCCTCGATCGCGGGGCGCATCTTGCCGCGGAAATCGGGCGTGAGGATTTCGATCGTGGTGTTCGGAGTCTCGCGCCGCAGCGCCTGGATCACCTTCACGAACTGCCCCGCCCCACCATCGGGCAGGTCGTCACGATCGACGCTGGTGATGACGATGTGTTCCAGACCCATCTTGCCAGCCGCCACCGCGACGTTCTCGGGCTCCATCGGGTCGACCAGCCGCGGCATCCCGGTCTTGACGTTGCAGAACGCGCAGGCGCGCGTGCAGACATCGCCGAGGATCATGACGGTCGCGTGCTTCTTCTCCCAGCACTCGCCGATATTGGGGCAGGCCGCTTCCTCGCACACCGTGTTCAGGCTGAGGTCGCGCATCAGACGGCGCGTCTCGTGATAGCCCTTGCTCACCGGCGCCTTGACCCTGATCCAGTCGGGCTTGCGCGGGCGCGGTGCGCGGTTTTCTTGCGGTTCGGGGGCGGAGGAGAGGTCGTTCATGCCCGCCATCTAGGAGCCTCGCCGGTCAGAGGCAATGCCGCGCCTTGCCAGTGGGGCTCCGCTCGCCCATGTGGCGGGCATGACCGAAGAGACCCTCAAGAACATCGCGCTGCTGATCGACGCGGACAACACCACGCCCAAGGGCATCGACCCGGTGCTGACCGTCATGGCCGAGCTCGGCCAGGTCAACATCAAGCGGGCCTACGGCAATTTCGCGAAGAACAACCTCGCGAACTGGGACAAGATCACCCACAAGTACGGCATCCGCCCGCAGCAGCAGTTCGACCTGACCGCGGGCAAGAACGCGACCGACATGGCGATGACCATCGACGCGATCGACCTGCTCTACCAAGGCAAGGTCGACGGCTTCGGGATCATGAGCTCGGACAGCGACTTTACCCCGCTGGTCACGCGGCTGCGCCAGGACGGGCTGGTGGTCTACGGCTTCGGCAGCACGAGCAAGACTCCAGCCGCGTTCAAGAGCGCGTGCACGCGCTTCATCGACATCGATGCGCTGATCAAGGGCGCCTCCGACGAGCAGGAAACGCCCAAGGCACGCGCCGCGAAGGGCAAGGGCCAGATCGACGACGAACTGGTCGAACTGCTCGGCACCGCGTGGAAGGCGGCAAAGCGCGACGAGAAGGGGTACGCGCCGATGGGCGAAGTCGGCAAGATCGCCGGCAACCGTTCCAGCTTCGACGTGCGCAATTATGGCTACAAGCGCCTGTCCGACCTGTTCGAGGCGATCGACGAGTTCAAGGTGGAACGGCGCGACAACAGCGGAATGTACGTAAAACGCCTGCGCTGACCCGAGCACGAGAAAAGGAAAACGGCGCGGAAGGTCTCCCTCCCGCGCCGTTTACCTATCGGCTTGAAAGCGTCTGCAATCAGCCGGCCTGCTGCTTTGCATAAGCCGACCACAGCTTGGCGATCGGGGCACGCTGGCCCTCCACCTTGGCAAGGGTTTCCTGCGCCGCGGCATAATTGCCCGCCTTGACCTGCGCGATCCCCAGCCGGGTCAGCGCGACGCCGCGGTCGACATCGGGACGGGTCAGCGCGAGCTCGTAAAGCTCCGCCGCCTTGGCGCCATCGTCGAAGTTCAGGTAGGTGTCGCCAGCGGCAAGCGCGAGGCTCGCCTTGGCGCCCGACGCTTTCGCGTCCCGCTCAAGCGCCCCGAGGTCCGCCTTCAGGCCGGCGGCGCGGGACTTCGATTCGCTGAGAGCCTCAGCCACGAAAGTATCGCTCGACTGGAGCTTGCCGGAGTTAATCCCTTCCTGCGCAACCGCAGCCACTTCGCCGGGAAGACGGCGGTAATTGGCGGCATCGATATAATCGGTGTAATCGCGCGCCTCCCGCATGGCATTTGCGGAACGGGCAAGGCGCAGGAGGTCGAGCAGTTCGGTATCGGACCACTCACCGAAGTTACGCTGGATCGCGATCGCGTCGCCCCAGGTCGTGGGACCCGGGTAGTACTTCACCAGCATCAGGCTGTAATTGGTGGCGTCGTCGTACAGATCGTTGTTGTAGGCGGTGGTCAGACCGCGCTTGAGCAGGTCTTCGCTCGGCTTGCCGCCAGCCGCGATTTCCTCGTTGATCTGGTCGTTCACAGCTCCGAGAGCGGCGGTGAAGTCACCCTCTTCAGTGTAGGTCCGCGCAATCAGCGCCCGCGCGTCTTCAACCTGGTAGCCCAGTTCGATAGCCTTTTCGAGACGCTCACGAGCGGCCGGCCAATCCTTGTTGTTGAAGGCAAGCTGGCCTGCAACATAGGTGTACTGCGGCACGCTGGCCTCGGGCACCTTGCCGCTTTCCAGCATCAAATCCATGCCGGTGCGCTGCAGCGCGATATCTTCGAGCTTGCCGCCGATATTGTAGAGCGCGCTGCCGTAAACGTAGCGATCATCGTCGGTCTTCACCGAGTCGCGTGCAGCCTCGGCCTGCGTACGCAGCGCGGCATAATCGGGGTTTTCGGCCTTGAGGGCTTCATCGACCGACTGAAAGGCGGCAACGAATTCCTTCGAGAACTTCGGCTGCTTCTGGGCGTAGGCGGGCGTTGCGATCGCAGTCGCGCCGAGCGTGCCGACCGCCATCATCGCCGCAGCGATTGCGAACCCGGAACTCTTGGCGGGAAAAAAGGCAAACCTGGCCATATGTATCGTCTCTCCTGTTCCGCCGCGCAGTGTCGCGCAGCGTTTGTCATCTGCTTATCGGGATAACGCGCGGCCTATGCGATAGTGCCGCGCCAACGTCCAGAGAGTGGCCGAAACCGGTTGAACCGAGGTTGAATGGGTGCTTCAGGCAAATCGACGTCCAACTCCGCAGAAAATGTGGAAAAACCGCCCCTCAATCCCCATGTCTGGCTGCCATTGCTGGCACCGCCGGGCGCTTTCCCCTAGCCTTCCCCGACTGCGCGTCAGACGCATCCGAATAACAGACGGACCGGACATTCCTTGAGCGACGAAACCGACACCCTCACCCCGCCCAGCCCCATGGGCGAATATGATCGCATCGACATCGTCGATGAGATGAAGACCAGCTATCTCGATTACGCGATGAGCGTGATCGTCAGCCGCGCGCTGCCCGATGTGCGCGACGGTCTGAAGCCGGTCCATCGCCGCATTCTCTTCGCCAGCCAGGAAGGCGGCTTCGTCGCCGGGCGGCCCTATCGCAAGAGCGCCAAGATCGTGGGCGACGTGATGGGTAACTACCACCCGCACGGCGACAGCGCGATCTACGACGCGCTCGCGCGCATGACGCAAAACTGGTCGATGCGGGTTCCGCTGATCGACGGCCAGGGCAACTTCGGCAGCATGGACCCCGATCCGCCCGCCTCGATGCGTTACACCGAGGCGCGGCTGGAAAAGGTCGCCAATGCCCTGCTCGACGATCTCGACAAGGACACCGTCGATTTCGCCGAGAACTATGACGGTTCGCGCGAAGAGCCGACCGTCTTGCCTGCGGGCTTCCCCAACCTGCTGGTCAATGGCGCAGGCGGCATCGCGGTCGGCATGGCGACCAACATCCCGCCGCACAATCTGGGCGAAGTGATCGACGGCTGCCTCGCCTTCATCGCCAACCCCGCGATCACCTCCGAAGAGCTGATCGAGTACATCCCCGGTCCCGATTTTCCCACTGCGCCACTGATTCTGGGCCAGTCGGGCGCACGTTCCGCCTACCTGACCGGGCGCGGTTCGATCATGATGCGGGCGCGGCACGAGGTCGAAACCGGGCGCAATGACCGGCAGTCGATCGTGCTCACCTCGATCCCCTATCAGGTCGGCAAGAACATGCTGGTCGAGAAGATCGCAGAGGCCGCGAAGGACAAGCGGATCGAAGGCATCTCCGACATCCGCGACGAATCGAGCCGCGAGGGCGTGCGCGTCGTCGTGGACCTGAAGCGTGATGCCTCGCCCGAAGTCGTGCTCAACCAGCTGTGGCGCTACAGCCCGGCGCAGGCGAGCTTCCCTGCGAACATGCTGGCGATCCGTGGCGGGCGGCCCGAGGTGCTCGCGCTGCGCGACATCATCCAGGCGTTCATCAGCTTCCGCGAACAGGTCATCACCCGGCGCACCAAGTTCGAGCTGAACAAGGCGCGCGACCGGGCGCACATCTTGCTCGGCCTGGTGGTCGCGGTTTCCAACATGGATGAGGTTGTCGCGATCATCCGTGGCGCCGCAAACCCCGCTGAAGCGCGGGGCAAGCTGCTGCGCAAGGAATGGCCGATCGGCGATATTGCGCAGTATATCGCGCTGGTCGAGGCGATCGAGCCCAGCTCGGACGAGCACGGCGGCACCTACCGCCTGTCCGAACGGCAGGTGAAGGCGATCCTCGACCTGCGGCTGCACCGCCTGACCGCTCTGGGCCGTGACGAGATTGGCGACGAGCTGAAGGAACTGGCGACCAAGATCGAATATTACCTCTCGATCCTCGCCGACCGGCGCAAGCTGTATCAGGTGATGCGCGAGGAACTGCAAGCGATCCGCGACCAGTATGCGACACCGCGCGTGTCGGAGATCGCGCCCGCATGGGACGGGGTCGACGACGAAGACCTGATCGAACAGGAAGACATGGTCGTCACCGTCACCCATGGCGGTTACATCAAGCGCACCCCGCTTCACGCCTTCCGCGCGCAGGCGCGTGGCGGTAAGGGCCGCAGCTCGATGGCCACCAAGGACGAGGATGCGGTGGTGGAGATGTTCGTCACCAGCACCCACAATCCGGTGCTGTTCTTCACCAATACCGGCCGCGTCTATCGCCTGAAGGTGTGGAAGCTGCCCGAAGGCAGCCCGACCACCAAGGGTCGCCCGATGGTCAACCTGCTGCCGCTGGGCGAGGACGAGCGCGTGACCAACGTGCTGCCCCTGCCGCAAGACGAGGCCGAGTGGAGCAAGCTCAACATCGTCTTCGCGACCGAACAGGGCATGGTCCGTCGCAACTCGATGGATTCCTTCACCAACATCCCGTCCAACGGGAAGTATGCGATGGGCTTCGTCGAGGATAGCGGAGACCGGCTCATCGGGGTGCGCCTGCTGAACGAGGATCAGGAGATTTTCCTCGCCTCCGACGCGGGCAAGGCGATCCGCTTCGCCGCCACCGACGCACGCGAAACCAAGAGCCGCACCGGCATCGGTGTGCGCGGGATGAAGCTCAAAACGGGCGACAAGGTCGTTTCGCTGGCCGTGCTGCATCCGCTGGCGCACGACATGGAAACGCGCGAGGCGTACCTGCGCGGCGCGGTGTGGAAGAACAACGATAACGAACACACGCTGGATGCCGATATCGCGGCTGAGATGGAGGAGAACGAGGAGTTCATCCTCACCCTCACCGCCAATGGCTACGGCAAGATCTCCTCGGCCTACGAATACCGCACTATCGGGCGCGGCGGACAGGGGATCACCAATATCGGCGAGCCGAGCGATACCAAGCGCAACGGGCCGGTCGTCGCGAGCTTCCCGGTGCGCCACGGCATGCAGCTGATGCTGGTGACCGATCAGGCCAAGCTGATCCGCCTGCCGATCGACTTCCGCCATCTCATCCCCGACGGGTTCGAGAACCACAAGGGCTGGTCGATCTACGGTCGCAGCTCTTCGGGCGTGAAGGTGTTCGATGTCGCCAAGGGCGAACATATCGTCGGCGCCGCGCGGATCGACGAGGATGCCGACCCGGAGAACGACGCCGAGGCTGCGATCATGGACGAGCGCATGGCGCGCGAAGACCAGACCACGAGCCCGCACACCACGCTGGACCGGGACGATCCGACACCCACGGATGTGTAGGACTTAGCGCCCGCTCCAATTCAAAAGCCCGCTCGCCCACGGATTTCCGAAGGGTGAGCGGGCTTCTTACTTTGCGTGAGGCGCTTACCGCCGAAACCGCCGCAGCGTCTGCACGACGCCGGTCGCGATCAGGAACTGGCCGAGGTAATATGTCGGCCACACCAGCAGGTCGGGCAGCGGCGCAAGGTCGTACGGGCCGAGGCGGCTGAATATCAGCCAGTCGGACACGACGAATAACAGCGCCCCCAGCCCCACCCGCGAGTGCGGGAACAGGCTGAGCCACGCTGCCATCGCCATTCCGCCCAGCGCGAGGCCGTAAACCCCGATCAGCACATCGCCGCTCAGCCACCAGGCGACCAGAGGTACGGCGAGAAATAGCAGGATCGTGCCCCATCTGCGCGCCACGCTGGGCTCGGGCCTCAGGTAGCGGCGGTAGAACAGGATCGCTACAACATGGCTCGCAAAGAACGCCACGCCCCCCGCGATGAACGACAGTTCGATCGCGAGATCGCCCAGCGCGCTCAATGCCAGCGCCAGAACGAACAACCCCGATCGCAACCCCTTGGTGCGCTGCGCCGCATAGACAGCCAGAAACCCGACCGCAGAGGTCTTGATCGCCATCAGCCATAGACCGCCCATTGCACTGCGTTCGAGCAACGGCAGCGCTATCGCTGCAATCAGGCTCAGGACGAGCCAGGGGCGAGACTGGACGAGGGCGCGGCGCGGCATGACGCGTCTCTAACGCGCAGACGGCGCCCTCGCCACATGCTTTGAACTTTTGCCGTACTGCGCCTAGGTGCGCTGGCAATGACACATGACGTACACATTATCGGCGGCGGTCTCGCGGGCAGCGAGGCGGCGTGGCAACTGGCGCAGGCGGGGCTCAAGGTTCGCCTGTCGGAAATGCGCGGCAGCGGAGAGATGACGCCCGCGCACCAGACCGACGGGCTGGCCGAGCTCGTCTGCTCCAACTCCTTCCGCTCCGACGACAGCGACAAGAACGCGGTCGGCCTGCTGCACGACGAAATGCGGCGGCTCGACAGCATCGTGATGGCGGCGGGTGAGAAGGCCCGCGTCCCTGCCGGTTCCGCCATGGCAGTCGACCGCGACGTGTTCTCGGCGGAGGTGGAGCGGACGCTGGCCGAACACCCCAACGTCACCGTGGTGCGCGAGCGGGTCGATACGCTGCCCGACGCAGGGCTGACCATCGTTGCGACCGGTCCGCTGACTGCACAAAATCTCGCGCAGAGCATCGTGAAGGCGACCGGCGAGGACCGGCTGGCGTTCTTCGATGCCATCGCCCCGATCGTCCACCGCGACTCGATCGACATGAGCAAGTGCTGGATCCAGAGCCGCTGGAACAAGCGGACCGAGGCCAGCAACGAGGACGGCGACTACATCAACTGCCCGATGACCAGGGAGCAGTACGAAACTTTCGTGCAGGCGCTGATCGACGGCGAGAAGACCGAGTTCAAGGAATGGGAGGCTGACACCCCCTATTTCGATGGCTGCATGCCGATCGAGGTGATGGCGGAGCGCGGGATCGAGACGCTGCGCTACGGCCCGATGAAGGGCGTCGGGCTCGACAACCCTTACGACACGACCGAAGAGCATCCGCAGGGTCGGTGGCCCTACGCGGTCGTCCAGCTGCGGCAGGACAACAAGCTGGGCACGCTGTGGAACATGGTCGGCTTCCAGACCAAGCTCAAATACGGCGCGCAGGTGGAGCTGTTCCGCACGATTCCGGGGCTGGAGAACGCCGAGTTTGCCCGTCTGGGCGGGCTGCACCGCAACACTTTCATCAATTCGCCGCTGGTGCTCGACCGCCAATTGCGGCTGAAGAACGCGGGCCATATCCGTTTCGCCGGGCAGATCACCGGGTGCGAGGGTTATGTCGAAAGCTCGGCGATCGGCCTGCTCGCGGGGCTGATGGTGGCCGCCGAGCATCGCGGCGAGGACTGGTCCCCTCCCCCGCGCACCACCGCGCTGGGCGCCCTGCTCAGCCACGTCACCGGCGATGCCGAAGCGGAGACCTTCCAGCCGATGAACGTCAATTTCGGGCTGTTCCCCCCGCTCCACGAGGTGAAGAAGAAGCAGCGCAAGGAAGCCTATACCAGCCGCGCAAAGGCGGATCTGGGCGAATGGCTTGCCGCGCGTGAGCGCGTGCCTGCCTAGCAGCTACAGCGCGGTTTCTTCTTCGGCTTGGGCGTGGTCGTCGCGAATTCGGCCTGCGTCAGCACGCGGTTGCCATCCGCATCGGCACCCTCGAACTTGTCGACCGTCGCCACCGCCCATTCCTCGAAATCGAGCAGGTTGTTGCCGTCCTTGTCCAGCTTGCGGAACGCGTCACTGCGGGTCGAGAGCATTTCGTTGCGCGTGATCTTGAGGTCGCGATTGCGGTCGTAGCGGAAGAAGCGGCGCTGCTCGCGCGTCAGTTCGGTCGCTTCGGGAGGAGCCGGGCCGGTCATGTCGGCCGGATCGGCCTGGGGCAGCGCGTCCTCTGCCGGGGTTGCAGCAATGTCGGGCGGCGGCGGTGCAGCCTCTTCCACCTGCGCACGGCCCTGCCACCAGAAAATCCCGACGCCCGCCAGGATCAGCCCCAGCACTGCACCCAGCACCACGCGATCCATCAGCCCCTCCCCCTCTTGAAGCCCTTCAGCGGCCTAGCATACCCACCCGTACCGCCGAGAGGAAATCTCCGCCTGCCGACATCATCGGCCTGCCCGAACGCAGGCTGCGCAAGCCCTGCGTGCCGAGTACCGCGAAGGGCCGCAAGGCACGCGGCAGTCTGGGCGGCCTCTGGTCGAGCAGGGTCTGACCTCGCGCCACAGCCCGCACCCTCTCTGCATCCTCGGGCGTAGAGCAATGCTGCGCCAGATCGGCGTAGGACCATAGCAGCGCGGCGTGATCGGGGGGCGGAGGCCCGGGGTGGCCCAGCGCCGCTGCGGCGAGCGCCCAGGCATCGGCATGGCCTTCGCCGAACGCGGCAATCGCCTCCTCGGTCAGCGGACCTTCCGCCAGCAGCGCCTCCCACCCGTCGACCAGCGATGCCAGCTGCGAGACATCCGCATCCCACCCCGCAAGGCGGGCCAGCAGCGGCTCGCCCTTCGGCCAGTCCATGCGATCCTGCGCGAAGCGGTCGCGCCACCAGGCGAGCTTCAGTTGCGCGATGATCGGTTCGCTCGCCTGCCGCACCGCATCCGCCAGCCGCCGGTCGAGCGCGAACAGATCGTCGAACACCGGCCGCAAATCGCGCCGGGCGTAGGCCAGCGCCAGCGCAAGCGAAGGGTCCGCAGCTGGCCCTGATTCTTCCTCGGTTCTTGCGCTCGCCATGGCACGCCAATGCGCGGCTCTTAACCTCGCTTCAACCCTGATCGGTCAAAGCCCGACAACCACTGGTAGGTTAAGCGGGAGGATGATGGCGGTTAACCATCGTCCGAGACGCAAGCCGCAAAGACGGGACCACGAGAATGACGGGGGAAAGGGCAGGCATGAATTTTCTGACGCGCCTGCGCCGTAACATCGCGGGCAATACCGTCGCCATCGTTGCAGCCGCGCTGGTGCCGCTGGTCGCGCTGATCGGCAGCGGTGTCGACATGAGCCGCGCCTACATGGTGGAATCGCGCCTCCAGCAGGCGTGCGACGCAGGCGTGCTGGCCGGTCGCAAGGAAATGGGCAACAGCACCTGGTCGACCGCCGCCGCAAACGTCGCCTCCGAATATTTCGAGGTCAACTACGCCAGCGACTATCTCGGTTCGCAGGATGTCAGCTTCGCGGCGACCAATCCTTCCGGCACGACCACGGTCAAGGGAACCGCCTCGGTCCGCCTGCCCACGGTCATCATGCAGTTCTTCACGTTCAGCGAGCTCAACCTCGCGGTCGACTGCGCGGCGCGCTATGACGTCGGCAATGCGGACGTGACCTTCGTGCTCGATACGACCGGCTCGATGGCATGCCCGAGCGACTCGAACGACAGCCAGTGCAGCGGGTATTTCTCTCGTTACGGAACCCAGCAGGGTCGCAGCTATTCCGGCCTATCCACCACTTCGCGGATGGGTGCGCTCAAAGATGCGATGGATAGCTTCTACAACACGCTTAGCACCGCATCGGCAGGTAGCGGAGGCCGGATCAGATACTCGTTCGTCCCCTACACCGGCACCGTCAACGTCGGGCGCCTTCTGCCTCAGAATTACATCGTAGACAGCCATAACTATCAGTCACGAAAAGCTGAAAGCACACTTGTAGAACATTTTCGCAGTAGAGATTCGAGATACACCTCGGACTGTTCCAGCTATTACGGCAGTTGGGATGGATACCGTGTTTATGGTCGATTCGACAGTGATTATAATGGCTGCATCTGGGATGATCTTCATACCGGAAGTACAAGTTACAAGCAGTACAATTTCAGCACCGCGACTTACAAGACCTTCGTGTCCACTCCGGACCCGACGAGCACGGGGATCGGCAACTCGACATGGGCTGGTTGCATCGAGGAACGCGACACGGTCGCTTCGGGCTCGGTTTCCTTCAATCCGGGCACGAAGACCTTCAGCCCGAGCGGCCTCTACGATCTTGATATCGACAGCGCCCCCACGAACAACGCGACCAAGTGGCGCCCTTACTGGCCCGAGCTAGTCTACTATCGCAACAACAATACGACCACCGCCAGTTCGGGAACGTCGTCGCAGAGCAGCTGCCCCTACCAGGCTAAGCTGTATGCCGAATACGGCTCTCTCTCGGCGTTTCGGACCTACACCAACAATCTTGCGCCCGACGGCGGCACCTATCACGATATCGGACTGCTGTGGGGTGCCCGGATCAGTTCGCCACAGGGGATTTTCTCTTCCAACGTGAACACCGCGCCATCCAACAACAGCTTCGTGGGTCGACACATCGTGTTCATGACCGATGGTCAGCTGGACCCGGGCGACACCTACTATCAGGCATATGGGGTCGAACGGCACGATGGCCGGATCACCGGGATGCAGACCTCGAACAGCAGCAGCGCCATCACGGGGGAACAACGCACCCGGCTCACCCGCCGCTACAAGGAGCTTTGCAAGGCGATCAAAGCCAAGGGTATCCGCCTTTGGGTGGTCGCCTTCAACACCGCGCTGACCAGCGACATGACCGAATGCGCCAGCCCCAACAGCAGCTTCACGGCGAACAACTCGGGCGCGCTCAACAATGCGTTCGGCAAGATCGCCGAAGAAATCGCCGACCTGAGGCTGGTCGACTGATGCTGGCGCGCGCCCTCAACCGTCTGCGCCGCGATACGCGGGGCTCGACCATCGTCGAGTTCGCGATCATCGCGCCTTCGTTCATGATCCTGCTGATGGGCGTGTTCGATCTCGGCCAGACTGTCTACCTGCGCGCGGTGATGAATGGCGCGATGCAGGAGGCCGCGCGCGATTCCACGCTGGAAAGCGGCCCCACGGCGGAAGCGGCCATCGACGGGATGGTTGAAACCCGCGTGCAGCATGTGTTGCGCAGCGCGGAACTCTCCTTCGATCGCAAGAGCTACTACGACTTCACCGACGTCGAGCGGCCCGAGGCGATCAATGATGCGAACGCCAACGGCGAATGCGACGCAGGCGAAACCTTCGAAGACGAAAACGGCAATGGAATCTGGGATTCCGATGTCGGCAGTGCGGGTTTCGGCGGCGCGCGCGATATCACGATGTACACCGTCACCGCGACCTACGATAAGCTGTTCCCGCTCTACGGTCTGCTCGGTCTGCCCCAGGAAGCCAGCATCGAGATGAGCACGGTGCTGAAGAACCAGCCCTACGCCCAGCAGAATGGCAAGGCGGTGCCGGAGACCAAGCCATGCTGACCTCCCTCGCCCCTGTTCCTGCGCGGCTGCGCCAGTTCGCTCGCCGCCTCAAACGCCTGCGCGGCGACAATCGCGGCCTCGCGCTGATCGAGTTCGCGATCAGCCTGCCGATCTTCCTCGGCCTGGGCATGTTCGGGATCGAGCTTGCCAACTACGCCGTGACCAGCATGAATGTCAGCCAGATTTCGCTGACCGTCGCCGATAACGCGGCCCGGATGGGCCAGACCTCGTCGAGCAGCACGACCAAGACCATCTACCGCTCGGACGTCAATTCAATCTTCGCCGGCGCAGCGAAGCAGGGCGAGAACATCGACCTGACCGCGCATGGCCGGGTCGTGCTCTCCAGCCTGGAGACGGTCGGCGCTCGCGACAAGCAGCTGATCCGCTGGCAGCGCTGCACGGGTTCGGGTGCCTACGCGTCACGCTACGGGCCGGAGCTTACCAGCGAAGTCTCCAATCCAAGTTTTGTCGGGATGGGCCCGACGGGCCGCCAGATCCGCGCGCCGGTCGGCGATGCGGTGATGTATGTCGAGGTATTCTACGAATATCAGGGGCTGTTCGGCGACATGTTCCTCGGCAACCGGCTGATCAGGCACGAAGCCGCCTTTCCGATCCGTGACGACCGAAACCTCACGCCCGGGGTCGCGGATGATGGCGCGCCCGATCCGGTCTGCGCGCCCGTACCGACGCCGCCCAATCCGTATCGGGATAACGCCGCCGCCGGTGTTTGCCACACGACCGCTTTCGACGGCTATCACTGCCACTGACGGGAAGTGAGAGTAGCCCTGCGCTGATGGGCGGCGTGGTGGG
Organism: Erythrobacter sp. YJ-T3-07; assembly: GCF_015999305.1. NCBI lineage: Bacteria > Pseudomonadati > Pseudomonadota > Alphaproteobacteria > Sphingomonadales > Erythrobacteraceae > Erythrobacter > Erythrobacter sp. YJ-T3-07. The sequence continues at coordinate 1,936,224 of NZ_JAEAGP010000001.1, forward strand.
GCGCTCTGCCGGCGCCCCTACTCCCCGACGTAGCAGACCTTCTTCACCGCCTTCACGATCCGGTCCGTATCGATCAGCGCCATCGCCTCCAGATTGGCGGCGTAGGGCAGCGGCACGTCCTCGTTGTTGACCCGCGTCACCGGTGCATCGAGATAGTCGAAGCCTTCCTCCATGCAGATCGCCACGATCTCGCTGGCGATGGAGCAGGTCGGCCAGCCCTCTTCGGCGACCACCATGCGGTTGGTCTTCTTGAGGCTTTCGAGCACGGTTTGCTTGTCCAGCGGACGCAGCGTGCGCAGGTCGATCACTTCGGCATCGATCCCGTCTTCGGACAGCCTCTCCGCCGCTTCGAGCGCCAGCCCGACCGCGATCGAATAGGACACGATGGTCACATCGCTGCCTTCACGCATGATCCGCGCCTTGCCGATCGGCAGCACATAATCGTCCAGCTCGGGCACGTCGAAGCTGCGGCCATAGACCAGCTCATTCTCGAGCAAGACGACCGGGTCTTCGCTGCGGATCGCGGCCTTCATCAGGCCCTTGGCATCGGCGGCGTCATAGGGCGCGATCACGATCAGGCCGGGGACACTTGCATACCACGGGCCGTAGTTCTGGCTGTGCTGCGCGCCCACGCGCGACGCCGCGCCGTTGGGGCCGCGGAACACGACCGGGCAGCGCATCTGGCCACCGGACATGTAGTTGGTCTTCGCCGCCGAGTTCACGATGTGGTCGATCGCCTGCATCGCGAAGTTGAAGGTCATGAATTCGACGATCGGGCGCAGGCCGCCCATCGCGGCGCCCGTGCCGAGCCCGGCAAAGCCGTATTCTGTGATCGGGGTGTCAACCACGCGCTTGTCGCCGAATTCGTCGAGCAGACCCTGCGTGACCTTGTAGGCACCCTGATACTGGGCAACTTCCTCGCCCATTACGAACACACGTTCGTCGCGGCGCATTTCCTCGGCCATCGCATCGCGCAGCGCTTCGCGCACGCTGGTCGAGACCATGTTCGTGCCTTCGGGGATCGCGGGATCGCTGGCGGGGGAGCGGGTCGGCTTTTCCGCCGTCTGCGTCACCTCGGCCTCCGACGGTTCGCGCCCGACATCCTTGCCCTCGCCTTCGACGTCTTCCTTCTCGTCGGACGAGTTATCCGACTTCGCGGCGGGCGCTTCGACATCGCCGACATCCTCGCCTTCATCGGCCATCATCGCGATGACAGCACCTACAGCCACGCCTTCGGTGCCCTCATCGACGAGAATCTTCGCCAGCGTGCCTTCGTCGACCGCTTCGAATTCCATCGTCGCCTTGTCGGTCTCGATCTCGGCGATTATGTCGCCGATCTCGATCTTGTCGCCTTCGGACTTGAGCCACTTGGCGAGCGTGCCCTCCTCCATCGTCGGAGAGAGCGCGGGCATCTTCAGTTCGGTCGCCATTGCTCAGTACTCCTCCACCAGAACGTCGGTGTAGAGTTCGGCAGCCTCCGGCTCGGGCGAATTCTCGGCAAAGTCCGCGGCTTCGGAAACCTGAGAGCGGATTCCCTTGTCGATCTCCTTCAACTCGTCCTCGCTCTTGCCCTTCTCGATCAGCGTCTTCTTGATCCGCTCGATCGGGTCGTGGTGTTCTTTCTGGTCCTGCACCTCTTCACGGGTGCGGTATTTCGCCGGGTCGGACATCGAGTGTCCGCGATAGCGATAGGTGTTACACTCCATCAGCACCGGGCCGTTGCCCTCGCGAATATGCTTGAACGCGACTTCGGCCGCCTGCCGCACTTCGAGCACGTTCATCCCGTCGACTTCCATGCCGGGGATGCGGAAGCTCGTGCCGCGGCGGTAGAACCGGGTTTCCGCGCTGGAGCGCTTGGTCGCGGTGCCCATCGCGTACTGGTTGTCCTCCACCACGAAGCAGATCGGCAGGTTCCACAGCGCGGCCATGTTGAACGCTTCGTAGACCTGGCCCTGGTTCGCCGCGCCGTCACCGAAATAGGCAAGGCAGATGCCGCCGTCCTCGTTATACTTGTGCGCGAAGGCGAGGCCTGCACCCAGCGGCACCTGCGCGCCGACGATGCCGTGGCCGCCGTAGAACTTATGCTCGGTGCTGAACATGTGCATCGAGCCGCCCTTGCCCTTCGAAATCCCGGCCTGGCGACCGGTCAGCTCGGACATGATGACCTTGGGGTCGATCCCGTAAGCGAGCATGTGGCCATGGTCGCGATAGCCGGTAATCACCGAATCCTTGTCATTGTCGAGCGCCGACTGGAGCCCGATCGCGACCGCTTCCTGCCCGATATACAAGTGACAGAACCCGCCGATCAGGCCGAGACCGTACAACTGGCCCGCGCGTTCTTCGAACCGGCGGATCAGCAGCATCTGCTCGTAAAAGTGCAGCATCTGCTCTTCGCTCGCGTCGTAGAGCTTGTTCTTGTCGAACTCCTCTTGCAGCGAATGGAGTACGAAGTCCGGATCGTCCACGGCGGCCAGATTCTCGGCCTTGGCGGGGGACTTCTTCGCAGCGGGTTTCTTGGCCAATGGTAACTCCTTCACGCAAGCCGCACGGCGGCCCGGCACGTGTTCCTCAGGGGCGTGGCGTAGCCCCATGACGTAACGTCGCGCGGCTTGCAATGGTTGCGAAAAATCTTGGGTCTTGTGGCGTGTGCCCGGATCGAGGCGCGGCGATCAGCGTGCCGGAGCGTCCGGCTTGGGCAGGATCACCTCGTCGGGATGAACCACGTTGAGATTGCGGCGCATCATTTCCACGACCATGTCCGGATCGGCATTGTCGGGGTCGAGCGCGTCGACCCGCTGGCGCAGATCCGCACGCTGATCCTGCAGCTTGGCAATCCGCGCCTCACGCTCGGCGAGCGCCTTGGAGGCATCGCTCCACGCGAAAACCCCGCTCGGCCCGGCGATCGCCATGCCGCCCATCAGCAGCAGCGCCGCGAGCGCGAGGCCCTGGGTCAGGCGCTCACGCCGGGCCGCACGGTTCTGCTTGGCGAGAGTTTTCTTGGCGAGGTTCATGAACGCCCTTGAATCACATGCGCCGGGCGGAGGCAAGCCCCTTTGACGCAAGGGAAATCCGCAGGCGCTCGTCGCGTCGCGGCACAGGAACCGGGCACGCCCCGCGTCCGTTGCAGCGATTGACAGGCAGGCCGGTCAGACCTAGCTCGACCGGGAAACGGCGCGCGCCCTCCCCCGGATCCGCTGCTGCCGCCCGCCAAGACCCAGTCACTGCTACGGAGGATGCCGATATGGCCGACCTTTTCGAGAATCCCGTGGGCCTCAACGGCTTCGAGTTCGTCGAGTTCTGCGCGCCGGAAAAAGGCACGCTTGAGCCGGTGTTCCAAGCGATGGGCTTTACCCATGTCGCCAACCACCGCTCCAAGGATGTGCAGCTGTGGCGGCAGGGCAATATCAACCTGATCACCAATTACGAACCGCTGAGCGCGGCGTGGTACTTCGCCCGCGAACACGGGCCGAGCGCGTGCGGCATGGGCTTCCGGGTCAAGGACGCGGCCGAAGCCTGGGCGAAGCTGATGGACGCGGGTGCCGAGCCGGTCGATACCCAGACCGGGCCGATGGAACTCTCGATCCCTGCGATCAAGGGCATCGGCGGCGCGCTGATCTACATCATCGATCGCTATGCCGATAAGGACGACGAAGCGCTTTCGATTTACGACATCGACTTCGAATATCTCGACGGCGTCGAGAAGTACCCCGAAGGCGCCGGCTTCCAGCGGATCGACCACCTGACGCACAACGTCTACGGCGGGCGCATGGCCTATTGGGCCGACTGGTACGAGAAGCTGTTCAACTTCCAGGAAATCCGCTTCTTCGACATCAAGGGCGAATATACCGGCCTGACCTCCAAGGCGCTGACCGCGCCCGACGGCAAGATCCGCATTCCGCTCAACGAGGAGGCCAAGGGTGGCGGCGGCCAGATCGAGGAGTTCCTGCGCGAATTCAACGGCGAAGGCATCCAGCACATCGCCCTGATCTGCGACGACCTGATCGCCGCGTGGGACAGGCTCAAGCAGTTCGGCGTGCCCTTCATGACCGCACCGCCGGAAACCTATTACGAAATGCTGCCCGAACGCCTGCCCGATCACGGCCAGCCGGTCGACGAACTGAAGGCACGCGGCATCCTGCTCGACGGGACGACCGAAGGCGGCCACCCCCGCCTGCTGCTGCAGATCTTCGCCGAAGCGCAGGTCGGCCCGGTGTTCTTCGAATTCATCCAGCGCAAGGGTGACGAGGGCTTCGGCGAAGGCAACTTCAAGGCGCTGTTCGAAAGCATGGAGCGCGACCAGGTGCGCCGCGGCGTGCTGAACGTCGAAGACGCCAAGACCGTGTCCGAGCCGGCAGAATGAACGAAGCGAGCCACCCCGTAAAACTGGGCGGCGTTCACCACGCCGCCTATCGCTGCAAGGACGCGAAGGAGACGGTCGAGTGGTACGAGAAGGTGCTGGGTATGGAATATACCAGCGCCTTTTCCGAGGATCACGTGCCTTCCACCGGCGAATACGATCCGTACATGCACGTCTTCCTCGACGCAGGGAACGGCAACATTCTCGCCTTCTTCGAACTGCCCAACCAGAAGGATATGGGCCGTGACGAAAATACCCCGATCTGGGTCCAGCACCTCGCCTTCAAGGTAGCTGATGAGACCGCGCTGATGGCGGCGAAGAGCCACATCGAAGGCCTCGGCATCGATGTACTCGGCCCCACGCACCACGGCATCTTCAAGTCGATCTACTTCTTCGATCCCAACGGCCACCGGGTCGAGCTGGCTGCCGACATCGGCACCGACGAGCAATATGCCGAGCTCAAGCGCGTCGCGATGCCGATGCTGGACGAATGGAGCGAGACCAAGAAAGCCCCGCAGCACGCGGCATGGCTGCACGAGCTCGCTCGCGAAGAACATGCCAAGGCCAAGGCGGCGGAAGAACCCGACCTGCCCTGATTTTCGGAACTCTCCCCGTTTTGCCGCCGTTAGTGCCGCAAAACGGGGAATTCCATGAGCATACCGACGAACACGCCTTCCGGCGAAACCTACGACCAGACCGTCAACACGCTGGCCACCTTGCAGGACCAGTTGGTCGACATGGCGGAGGGGTTCGTCCGCGCCCTGCCCAATATGGCGATCGCCCTCGTGATCATCCTGATCACCTGGATCGTCGCGCGCATCGCGGTGCGCGGGGTGGGCCGCGCCATCGGCAAGACCGATATGCGCCCCTCACTGCAGAACCTGATCGATACCGTGGTCAAGCTGGGCATCTGGATCATCGGCCTGATGATCGCGCTGATCGTGGTCATGCCGGGGATGACGCCCGCCAGCCTGATCGCCGGGCTCGGCATCGGTGCGGTCGCGATCGGCTTCGCCTTTCAGGACATCTTCGAAAACTTCCTCGCCGGCGTGCTCATCATGCTCCGCGAGAAGATGCGTATCGGCGACGTGATCGAATGCGAGGGGATCAAGGGCAAGGTCGAGCATATCACCCTTCGCGAAACGCATGTGCGCAAGCTCTCGGGCGAGCTGACGATCGTGCCCAACTCGATGATTTTCAAGAACCCGGTCGAGATCCTGACCGACGAGCAGGTGCGCCGCCACGAAGTGGTCGCCGGGGTGTCCTACGACACCGATCTGGACCATGCGGCCGAGGTGATCCGCAAGGCAGTGGAAGCCGTCGAGGGGATCGAAAAGGACAAGGGTGTCGACATTTTCGCGACCACCTTCAACTCCAGCTCGGTCGATTTCCTGGTGCGCTGGCACGCCGGCTCAACCCCGCGCGACGGGTGGGAATCGAAGGACAAGGTCGTGCGCGCGATCAAGCGCGGGCTGGACGAGGCAGGGATAGAGATCCCCTTCCCCTACATCACCCACACCTTCAAGGAGCGCGTCCCGCTGGGCAGCGAACCGGGCGAAAGCGCAGCGGGCTAGGCCCTCACCTCACCGCGGCGAGATCTTCGAGAAAGTCGCGAATCCGCTGCGCATTCACGCCCAGATCGCCGACCCCGACCCGGCTGACCGAGCGCATGTCGACCAGGCTGCGCCCGGCACCGTCGGGGCGCACGCGGAGCACCACCTCATCCTCGAACCGGATGTATGAGGCATAGGCAGTCGCCTCCAGCCGCCCCGCTTCGGGATCGACCGCGCGTATCGTCCAGCCGCGTTCCTTGGCCAGCGTCTCCGCATCGCGGATGGTCTGCGCGACCGGCCGATCGAGCACCACGCTACGCAGGTCGGGATAGCCGATCTCGTGCAGGCTCACCCATTCCGAAGGTTCGCTTAGCCCGCGCATATTGTCGTCCGGAAGGGTAATCGTCTCGAACTGCGGGACATCGGCGAGGTCGGTGGTGACGTCGTGGATCATCGGCGCATCAGCCCCCATGGCCACGCGAACCGCCAGCGAGCCGACGAACCCGACCGCGAACAGGAAGCCGATCAGTGCCGCCCGGCGCGCAGGCCATCCGGTACGCCAGTTGAGCAGCAGTGCGATGATCGCGATAACAAGCGCACCGACCATGACGGGCGCCGAGAGGGTGAGGTACTTGAAGCCTTCCAGCTTGCCGATGGTATCGAACCGCGCCAGCGTCATACCGGTAAATGCGGCAATCGTGCCGCCCAGCGCCAGCACCAGCGCGAGCCATGACAGGCCCCTGGTCCACTTGTGACTCATCGTTCGTTCCCCCCGGATTGCTGTGGCGCGCCCTGCAGGATTCGAACCTGCGGCCTCAGGATTAGAAGTCCCGTGCTCTATCCAACTGAGCTAAGGGCGCGTGTGCGATGCGCATAGCCATCTTTGCGGCGGTGCAAAACCGGCTTATGCAAGGATTGGCTTCGGGGGGTGAAACGATGTCGGACGAACCGGTGAAAACAGCGGACCAGAGCGCGCCCCGGCGCTTCAAGCATTACGATCGGATCATGGCGGCTTTCGTCACGATCCTGCTGCTGTCCAACCTGATCGGCGCGTCCAAGCCCAGCTACGTGATCCTGCCGGGCGGGATGGAATGGAGCTTCGGTGCCGGGGTGCTGTTCTTCCCCGTCAGCTACATCATCGGCGACGTGCTGACCGAGGTTTACGGCTATGCCCGCGCACGCCGCGTGATCTGGACCGGCTTTGCCGCGCTGCTGTTCATGGCCTTCATGGCGTGGGCGGTGGTCTCGCTACCCGCCGCCGACGGGTGGGACGGGCAGGAGGCTTACGAGAAGGTCTTCGGCAACACATGGCGGATCGTCGCCGCCTCCATGATCGCGTTCTGGGCGGGTGAATTCGCCAATTCCTATGTTCTTGCCAAGATGAAGGTCTGGACCAAGGGCAAGGCGCTTTGGACCCGCACCATCGGCTCTACCGTCGTTGGCCAGGGGCTCGACAGCCTGATCTTCTATCCGCTCGCGTTCTATGGCCTCGCGGGATGGCCGCCCGAGCTTCTGTGGCAGGTCGTCATCTCGCAATGGCTGATCAAGACCGCATGGGAAGCGATCCTGACCCCGTTCACCTATCTCGCGGTCAATTGGCTGAAGCGCGAGGAGGGTGTCGAAATCTTCGATACCGACACCAATTTCTCGCCCTTCGCGGCCGGTGACCGCTAACGCTCGATCTGCTGGTCCAGCAGCACGGTCGCTTCGCCCTTTTCGGGCAGCTTCTTCTCGCCCTTCACCCGCATCTTCGGCTCGAGCCCGAGATGGGCGGCCAGTTGCGCGAGGTCGCGCTCGGTCGGCGGGCCGTAGAGCGCGGCGTGGCTCTTCGCGAGGGTCAGCACCAGCGCATCGTCCTCTCGCGTCAGACGCGTGGCGTCGAGCGAGCGTGCCGAGCCCGCACCCAGCCGCCGCGCAAGCCGCAGCCCCAGCCCCCAGGTGATCGCCTCGTCCAGCGCATCGTTCGATGCCAACCTGGGGAGCATTTCGGGAAGCTCCAGCTGGTTGGAATTTGCGCAGATCGCGGCGGCCAGCATCGCGCGCCCTTCGGGCGAGATCGACAGCCAGCGCTTGTGCAGCGCCCAGTCCACCCCTTGCGTGACCCGCAGGTTCGGCTCGGTCTGCATCGCGGCCATACCAAGCATGATCGCCGCCAGCCGCAGCCGCTCCGCGCCCGTGCGCAGCGAACTGACGGTGTCCACGGTCCACCCGGCCACGCGGGTTGCCTGCAGGGCCGAGGCCCCCCGGCTTTCGGCGAAATCGACCACGCCCGCCAGCAGCGGGTCCTGCGACAGCTGATAGGGGTCGATCCGGCCCATCATCAGCCCTTCGCGCAGACCCCACGCAGAGATCACGACCCGCTGGGGTTCGTAATGCTTCAGCAGCACGTGCAGCAGCTGTCCGGCGTCGGGCAGGCTCTCCACGCGCGAAGAGGCGATCCGCGGGTTCCCCCTGATCGTTTCGATATCCGTTTTGGCGAGCGTCTTTACCAGATCGCCGGCATCGGCCCGGCTCATCGTGAAACCATGCGGATCGGTCAGCGGGAAGTCGGACCGGTCGCGGGCAAACGCGGCGAGCGCGCGCCATGTGCCGCCGACCAGATACAGATCGCCCTCGCCGACAATCTCGGGAGCCTTCTTGCCGATCATCTTGCGCAGCTTGTCGCGCAGCTTGCTGCGGTCGCCGCCGCCCAGGCTCGGCAGTCGCAGGGTGCCCGCAGGGAGGCTGCAACCCTCGCCTACGGTACCGTCTTCCACCGGCACCAGTTCGAGGCTGCCGCCGCCGATATCGGCAACGATCCCGCGCGCGATCGGAAATGCGCCGAGCACGCCCTGCGCACTGTAGGTCGCCTCGTCCAGGCCACTCAGCAGCCGCGGTTCGAGGCCGAGAGACTTGACCTGCGCGAGGAATTCCTTGCCGTTCTTCGCGTCGCGCACCGCCGCAGTCGCCACGGTATCGACCCGCTTGACCTCCAGGTCGGCCAGCAGCAGCGCGAAACGCTCCAGCCCCGCGAGGGCAAGCTCAATCGATTCATCGGCGAGCATCCCGTTCGCGTCCAGATCGCGGCCCAGCCGGGCGGTAACCTTCTCGTTGAACAGAATGCTTGGGGCGCGCGGCGGGCCGCCATAGATCACGAGCCGGACGGTGTTGGACCCGATATCGATGATCGCGCCGAGCGGCTCCGAACCGGAAATGGTCGACCGGCCGCGCTTGTCCTTGCGTGCCATCAGACAGCCCCCCGCCGCAGTGCCAGCGTCGGCACGCCGCCCGCCTCCAGCGCGCCACCGCGCCCGGAAAGTGAGGGATTGGTCATGAAATAGCGGTGGCAATTGAACGGCTTCTCGCCCGGATCGGCGCGCTCGTACGTCCCGTCGGGCTGGAGGAACCAGCTGCGCTCGTTATCAAGCAGATTGGCAAGCAACACCTGTTGCAGCACCTGATCGTGCACCGTGCTGTTCTCGATCGGGACCAGCTGTTCCACCCGCCGGTCGAGGTTGCGTTCCATCATGTCCGCACTCGAAATATACACCTTGGTCTCCGCACCCGGAATCGCTGCGCCATTCGCGAACGCATATATCCGGCTGTGTTCAAGAAAACGCCCGATAATCGATTTCACCCGGATATTCTCCGACATGCCGGGCACGCCGGGGCGCAGATTGCAGATGCCGCGCACCACCAGCTGGATCTCCACGCCCGCCTCGCTCGCGGCATAAAGCCGCTCGATTATCCCGTGGTCGGTCAGCTGGTTCATCTTGAGCCAGATCCCGCTCGGCTGGCCCTGGCGCGCGGCCTCCGCCTCTGCATCGATCCGCTCGTACAGCGTTTCGCGCAGGTCGATCGGGCTGATGGCGAGCAGTTCGGTGCCGCGCGGCTCGACATAGCCGGTCACGAAATTGAACAGCTTGGCCGCATCGCGCCCCAGCCGCGGATCGGCGGTGAAATAGCTGAGATCGGTATAGAACTTGGCGGTGACCGGGTGATAATTGCCGGTCCCGAAATGACAGTAGGTGCGAAAGCCCTCTTCCTCGCGGCGGACCACCATTGCGACCTTTGCGTGGGTCTTCCAGTCGACGAAACCGTAGATCACCTGCACGCCTGCGCGTTCCAGCTTGTTTGCCCAGTAGAGGTTCTGCTCCTCGTCGAAACGCGCCTTCAGCTCGACCACGGCGGTGACCGACTTGCCGTTCTCCGCCGCCTCGACCAGCGCCTCGATCACTTCGGACTGGTTGCCCGCGCGATAGAGCGACTGCTTGATCGCGACCACGTTGCGGTCGTTCGCCGCCTGCCGCACGAAATCGACCACCACATCGAAGCTTTCGTAGGGGTGGTGGATGATGATATCCTTTTCGCGGATCGCGGCGAAGCAATCGCCGTCATGCTCGCGAATCCGCTCCGGATAACGGGGGGAATAGGCATCGAACTTGAGGTCTGGCCGATCCTCCCTGACGATGTCCGACAGGCCGGAAATTCCCAGCATCCCGTCGATCTTCACGAAAGTCGCGCCCGGCGTTGCCAGCCGGTCGCGCAGCAGGGCCTCTGCGGTCGGGTCGAACTCGGTCTCCAGCTCCAGCTGGATCACCTGCCCGCGCCGCCGCCGCTGGATCGCGCTGCGGAAGGTGCGGACCAGATCCTCGGCCTCTTCCTCGATCTCGATATCGCTGTCGCGCAGCACGCGGAACACGCCGCTGCCGCGCATCTCGAAGCCGGGGAACAGGTGTTCGGCAAAGCGGGTGATGAGGTTCTCGATCCCGATATAGATCGCCTCTTCACCGGGCACGCGCAGGAAGCGCGGCAGGGCCGAGGGGATCAGCACCATCTCGACCAGCTCTTCCTCCTGGTTCGCCTTGATCTCCTCCCGGCGTACGGTGAACAGCACGCCCAGCCCTTCGTTGGCGATGAAGGGAAAGGGATGCGCCGGGTCGAGCGCCTGTGGCGTGATCACCGGCATGATCTCGTCGAGGAAATGCCGCCGCAGCCATTCGTGCGCCTCGCGGTCGATCCGCCGGTCGTCGGCCATGTGGATGCCCGCCTCGGCGAGCATTTCGCGAAGGTCGCGCAGCGTCTTCTGCTGGCGTTCGTTGAGCGCGGCGAGCCGCGCGCGAATCTCCGACAGCTGCTGCGCGGGCGTCAGCCCGTCGACCGAAGGCTTGTCGATCCCGCGCTGGACCTGCCCGACAAGGCCGGCCACCCGGATCATCATGAATTCGTCGAGATTGCTGCCGGATATGGACAGGAAGCGCAGCCGTTCGAGCAGCGGGTAATCGGGATTGCGCGCCTCCGACAGAACCCTGTCGTTGAAGGCCAGCCAGCTCAGTTCGCGGTTGAAGAAACGCGCACTGGTATCGCGGTCGGAGCTGGCGCTTAGCGGGGTGTCCATCGGGCTTCGGCACTCGCTTCGATACTGGGCGGCTCACCGGCGCCCGCGCGGCGGGGTGAGGCGCATGGGGGTTTCGGGCGCGCATCTATCGGCTGGCAACGCGACTGACCAGCCTGCGCGATGGCTTCGTCAGCCTACCAGGCGTCCGATTTCAACAGATCGGCGCTGCGCGCGATCTGGGCGATACCGCGCTTGCCATCCGCGCCGCGGCCCAGCTGGACGATCACGTCGATCACGCTGGCGGCGTAGGCGATGATGTCCCTGCGCGACAGGCCGATGCCGGTCTGCATGACCATCAGCGATAGCTGTTCCAGCGCGCCGTGGAGCGAATTGGCGTGTAAGGTCGAAAAGCTGCCCGGATGGCCGGTGTTGATCGCCCGCAGGAAGCTGACGCTTTCCTCGCCGCGCAGCTCGCCCAGCACGATCCGGTCGGGCCGCAGGCGCAGCGCAGCCTGGAGCAATTCGTTGGCGGTCACCTTGGCCTCGCCCAGTTCGCCCTTCACCGCTACCAGCCCGACGCCGTTTTCGCCCGGCAGCTTGAGCTCGGGCGTATCCTCGACCAGCACGACGCGCTGGTCATTCGGGATTTCGCCGAGCATCGCATTCAGGAAGGTAGTCTTGCCGGTGCTGGTCCCGCCCGAGATCAGGATCGTCTGGCGCTGCAGGATCGCCTCGCGCAGAAACGCGATCGGCTCTGCCTGCGGATCGGGCATCGCAGCCTTTTCCTGCTGCTTGAGCGGGCCGGTGTCGTAGGCGTCCAATGGCAAATCGAGCCGCCGGTGGCGGCGGATCGCCATCACCCAGTGCTTGCGGGCTGCGGGCGGTCCGCAGAACTGGACGCGCGCGCCATCGGGCAGCGTCGCGCCGAGCAGCGGATGTTCGCGGTTGATCCCCTGATGGCTGACCCGCGCGACCTGTTCGGCCAGCCGCTGAACCAGCATGTCGGTAATCGCGTCGGTCTCGATCCGCTGCATCCCGCCCGGCGTGGCGGCATCCTCGATCCAAACCTCGCCGGGACGGTTGACGATGATCTCGGTCACCGTGTCCCGGTCGAGCCACTGGCGGAACGGCGCGAGATAGGCGTCAAGATAGACGCTCCCGCCGCCCGTCGCGCCCGGCACCTGCCGGTCGGCAGCACCGCTCGCAGGGTTCAGAGGCTGGATATCGGCACTCATGATCGGTCGTTCGCCCAGTGCTCAGACGCCGGAGAAATCGAGGTCGCGCGCGGTGAACACGCGGATCGGCTCGCCCTGGCGCACCCGCACCACGGGGCCGAGCTGGCTGTCCTGCGACACGGCAGCGGCCGCCGCCGCCTGCCCGCCACCACCGACGATGACCGAGGCGCCGCCCGATCCGATCGCCGACAGGCCGCCGACCACCGAGAGGAGCATCGCGGACCCGAAGCGCTGGAAGAAACGGCTGTCGACATCGCCAGGCAGGCCGGTGGTGCCATCGAAGCCGATCCCCGGCGATTGCAGGTTCACGCTCGCTCCATCAGGGCGGATCAGGCGCGTCCAGATCACGTAGGCGCGCTTCTGCCCCGCCTGCAGGCCGGACTGGTACTGGCCGACGAGGCGGCTGGAGCGCGGGATCAGCACGTTCTTGCCATTGAAGCTCTTCACATCCTGGCTCACCACCGCACGCACATAGCCGGGCACGTCGGTATCGATCGCGGTTTCGAGAATCGCGGGGATCAACGTGCCCTGCGTCACCGTGGTGCCCGGATTGGCCATCGCCTGCGCGCGCGCGGTGCTGCCGCCGACGCCGCCCACGCGGCTGGCGAAGTCGCCCGCCGCAGTGCCGGTCGCGCCATTGCTGCCGGGACCGGCGGCGGCCTCGGGCAGCGCGCTGGTGGGCACGCTGGCGACCGCCCTGCCCGACGCGTCGAACACGATTGTCGGGCTGTTGTTGGGGTTGGACGCGGTGCCCGGCGCAAGGTTGGGATTGTTGGAGAGGATCGGAGCGGGCGCAGGGTCCGCGCGGACGACCTGCTGCTGCGGTGCAGCGCCGGTCGTGACCGGGGCCGGGTCTACCGTGATCGCGGCGGGGGCCGCGCCGGCATCGGCCGCCACATCGCCCGCAGGAGTAGCGTCCGCGTCATCCAGCCGCGCGCTGTTCATGCTCCACAGCGTGACCAGGCCGAGAGCGGCGACGATCGCAATCCCCGCGACCATGCCCATCGTGTCCGAGCTCTTCTTGTTCGCTACGCTGGGCAGCACGCTGCGGCTGGCGAGGTCGATCACCTCCGCACTCTGGTTCTCGCGCGGGTCGGTATCGTGAGCCCCGTTGGCAAAATCGCCATCGGTGGGGCGCTTCTTGGGCGGCATCTTCATTGCGAGGCGCATAGTTCGCTTCCCTTCCTCGGCGGCCCTAGCGGCCACCCCCGACCGGCCCGCTCGCAGCGGTTGCCCGGACCGGACCATTGTTCACCAATACAGCTTTCTCGCGGCCCGAACGCAGGATGATCTGCCTCGGCACGCCATCGACGATCACCGTGTCTCCGCGCACGGTGGAGTTTACCGGGCCTTCGTCGCCCTCGTAATTCTCGATCAAAATCGCGGGCACGGGCCGCTCCTGCTCCCACCTGAGGTAGGTCGATCGGCCGTCGTCGTAGACCTCGTCGGGATACAGCTCTCGCTGGCCCTCGGGCTCCCACTTGAAGTTGAGCAGCGCGGGGTCGACCACCGCCAGCGGATCGTTCGCCGCCGCCAGCTCGACCGGATTGGCCTCCTGCGCAGGCCCCGCCGCAAGCTTTGCACCGGCCTCTTCGGGCGGCGGCTCCGGATAGGTGAAACGCAGCACATACAGCGGCTTGGCACGCGGACTTGCGACCAGATCGAACAGGTAGGTGTGGCGGTTGGTGACCACGGTCATGTTGGTCTGCGCGCTGGGCTCCAGCGGTTTGACGAACAGCAGGTTGGCGCGCTGGTTGGGGGTCACCTGCCAGGCATTGGAATCGCCGATAGCGACATTCTCGATCGATTCATCCTCGCCGAACTGGATCGTCGCCTGAACCTTGGTCTTGCCCTGGATCACCACGACCTCGTCGGGATCGTACAGCCGTTCGACCAGCCGCGGGTCGTCGGCCAGAGCCGGGCTCGTGACCATCACTGCAAGGAAGGCGAGCGCTGTGTAACGCGCGGCGATCATTTCATTTTCTCCGTCTGGCGTCCTGCGCCCGAAGCGCCGGATGCAGTCTTGAACCGCGTGCCCAGGCCGCTGGTGCGCGAGGCTGCCTTGCTGGCCACGCCAGCATGTCCATCCCCTGAAGAGGTGGCGTAAACCTTGGTCACGCGGGCACCGCCGGAGCCATCCGTACCGCCCCGATTGCCAAGATCGTTTGCCGCCATGTTGGGGGTGGCGACAACCACCGCCGTGCGGCGCGCCGCGCTCGACTGCGCGGGGGCAGAGGCGCTGGCGTTGTTGTAAAGGCTGGAGGCAGCGGCGGCGGGAGCGGGCGCAGCGGCACCCGACCGGCCGCGATCACGCTCGCTGTCGGAATTGGCGAGGCCGAACACAGTCCACCCGCCTACCAGCGTGCCCATCACCTTCAGCACCATCACCATCAGCGCGACATGCACCGCGCCGATCATGAAGAAGGCCATCGCCGCGCGCGCCGGGATGTCTCCGGGTACGGCGACCAGCGAGGCCAGGATCGGCACCGACATTTCCAGCATGATCGACCCGCCCAGCACCGCGAACAGCGGGGTCAGCCCCATCATCGTCAGCCCCTTGAGCCAGCCCACGAACAGACCGCGCGTGCCATCGAACAGTGCCATCACCAGGAAGATCGGCCCGAGCGCGACCAGCAGCGCGAGCGCGATCCGCGCGGTCACCAGCAGGCCCACGGTGCCCAGCATGAACAGCAGCGCACCCATCCACAGCATCCCAGCGGGCGAGAAAGTCTCGATATCGGTCTGCCCTTCACTCGCCTGCTGCACGGCGGCGAAGACGACGTCGATCTTGCTCGCGAAGGTCTGCGTGGCGGAGCCGCTGTCTCCGGTCAGCACGCTCGCCAGCCAGTCCGGCCCTTCGACGAAGATGTTCCAGAACACCGCCTGATAGGCGATCCAGCTGGTCACGAAGGTCAGCACCAGGCCGATCCGCAGCATCCGCGGGGTCAGCGTGCTGACACCCAGCGTGCTGCGCCCCGTCACCAGCTGGATCGCGAAGAATGCGACATACAGCGTCAGCATGATGGTCAGCACGGTGACCAGCACGCCGCCCGGCGCGAACAGCCGCCCGAAGGTGGTGCCCGTCACATCGGCGGCAACGCAATTGACCGCCTCCAGCGCGGCGGCAACGCCGCCCGCGGCCTCGGACATCGCCAGATCGCAGGCGCCGGTCGGGGTCATTCGGCAGCCTGCTTGAACGGCAGAACGACGCTGTCGTCATCCGCCGCGCCATCGCTGCGCTCGCCCGGCCAGGCGTGGCCGGTGAGAGCGGGGAACCAGTCTGCGGGATTGTCGCCCACCGCCTCGCGCAGCAGGTCGAGCCGGCGCACGCTGCTCTCGCGACCCGAGAGGATAGTAAGCACCTCGGGCGCATTCGACAGGTCGAGCCGGACCACGACGCTCGCATCGGGCTGGCGCACTAGGAAACAGCGGCTGTGCGCCGGCAGCGTGCGGATCAGTGCGAGTTCGTGGCTGGTGAGCCCGAACCCGTCGCAGTAATCCTCGGGCCGCGCGCGGCTGTTGGGCATGAACACCATGGTCGCGGTCTGTTCGACCAGCGCGGTGGAGATGCGGCTTTCCAGCGCATCGCGCGCGGACTGCGTCGCGAACCCGACCAGCGCGTTGCGTTTCCGCAGCGTCTTGAGCCAGTCGCGGATGCGAGCGGCGAAGACCTCGTCATCGAGCGCCTTCCAACCCTCGTCAATCAGGATCATGGTCGGCTCGCCGTCGAGCCGTTCCTCGATCCGGTGGAACAGGTACATCATCGTCGGCGTGCGCAGGCGCGGATTTTCGAGCAGCGCGGTCATGTCGAAGCCGAGCGTCTTGCGGTCGAGGTCCATCTCGTCGGTCTCGTTGTCGAACAGCCAGGCATGCTCGCCGCCATGGATCCATGCCGAGAGACGATCCGCCAGATCGCCCGGCTCGGGGCGGCGCGTACCGCTCAGCAGTTCGCGGAAATTGCGCAACCGGCGAAGGCTCGCATCATTCTCGTACGCCGCATCGACCGCATGGCTGATGGTCTGCAGTTCCTCGGGCCCTTCAGCCTTGAGCATCACGCCCAGCCAGTCGCGCAGGAAGGCGCGGTTGGCGGGGGTGTCGGGCAGCGCGAGCGGATTGAAACCCGAAGGCTCGCCCGCATAGATCCGGTCGTAACGCCCGCCGATCCCGCGCACGAACAGCTCCGCGCCGCGATCCTTGTCGAACAGGATCGTGCGCGGATTGAACTTCTGCGCCTGCGCGGCGAGGAAGTTCATCACGACGGTCTTGCCCGAACCCGACGGGCCGATCACGGAGAAATTGCCCAGATCGCCATTGTGGAAGTTGAAGAAGAACGGCGTCGCGCTGGTCGTCTCCAGCAGCGTCACCGCCTCGCCCCAGTGGTTGCCCTCGGCCTGGCCCAGCGCGAACCCGTGCAGGCTTCCGAAGCTCGCCATGTTGGCCGAAGAGATCATCGCGCGGCGCACGATATACTGCTCATTGCCCGGGAACTGCGCCCAGAAGGCGGGCTCGAGATTGGTATCCTCGCGCACGACGATGGCGCCCGTATCGGCCAGCGCGGCGGCGCAGGCGGCGGTTGCGTCGTCGAGCCGGGGGAGCGTCTTCTCACGTACCAGCACGCTCAGGTGATGATCGCCGAAGCCGACCGCGCCGTTACCCAGTGCATCGCGCGCGGCGAGCATGTCGGCGCGTTCGGCCTGCGCTTCCTCGTCGACCGAGCGCAGGCGACGGATCGCCAGATCCATCCGCTCGCGCGCGGTGGTGCGTTCGGACGGGGCATAGCTTTCCGAGACGACCATTTCGTAGGGCAGCCGCAGCAGCCCATCGAGCAGGCCCGGGCTGGTCGCGTCGGGATAGTCCTTGAGGCTGAGCATCGCAGCGAAATCGGGCTCGCCCGATCCACGCAGCTCCATCGCGTCGATCCCGAAGCTTGCCCGGCGATAGGGCAGCATGTGGCCAATATCGCGGTCTTCCGCCGGACGGCGGACCGGCTGCATCTCGCCATTATACAGCGCGGAGAGCAGCTCGAGAATTTCGGAATTGGTGTAGCCTTTGGGGCCGGTGTAATCGCCCAGCAGCGCCGCGCCATAAGGCTGCAGCGAGGCGACCAGACCGGTCGCAGCAGCGCGCAAGGAGCGCAAGTCCTTGGGATCGACCTCGACCGCCTGCTTCTTGCGGTTGCTGAGCGCCTTGCCCGCCTTCTCGACCCAGCCCGCCTTGCCGCGCGCGGGGCGACGGATGAGCGTCACGAACTGGTCGTTGATGAACAGCGATCCCGAGCCGAGCCGTTCCTTCCACCGTGCGTCGATATGGCGCGCGAGCGGGTCTTCGAATTCGGCGTCCAGCTCCACCTCCACCCGGCGGCGGATCACGTGGTGGTACATCACGAAGCGGCTGTCGAGCGTGCTTCGCAGCATCACCTCGCGCGTCGCGGCATGGGCGTTGAGCGCTTCGGTATCCTCGGTCTCGAACAGCAGGCCGGGCACCTGAATCGCGGTCAGCAGCGCGCCGTCGCGCAGCATCAGCGTGTGTTCGTCCACCAGACGCGCATAGGGCAGCCGGTCGCCGACGCGGGCTTCCTTCGCGCTCCAGGCAGCAGCTCCGATCCATTTGCTCATGCGTCGACCCTCCTAGGTCGAGTTCAGGCGGCGTAGCTGTTGCAGCCCCACCGCTTGTAATTCTTGACCCGCGGACACTTGCTGACCTTGGTGATCCACAGGTCGAAGATGCGCGGTTCCCGAAGGCAGGCGAAATAGCCGATGCCGTGCATCGCGGCGGCGACCGGCAGTGCCAGCCAGCTACCGGTGATCAGAAACACTTCGGTGGTGACGCCGATATTGATGATGAAATAGTTCAGCGTCACGCCCGCAAACATCTGCGGGCGGGTCAGCGCGCGGTGGACCGGATGGCGAACGAGCTGATCCATGCGTCTGCCCCCTTCCCCCGGCCTAGCCTGCCGCCGCCTGGATGCCCGCGACGATCGAAGCGGCACCGAACAGGATGAACACGCCGATGATCACGGTCGCGCCGAAGCGCCAGTTCATCCGGCCGGTCAGCATCATGAAGCCGACCGCAGCCACCGCCATCACCGCGACCGCCGTGGCGACCGAGCCGAGCAGCGTGCCCTGCAGCCACGCCAGCGCATTGACGATCGGCCCCGCGCCCTGCGGATCGTTCGCCTGGACCTGCGCGAATGCCGCACTGGGAGAAACCAGCGCCAGAAGCGTCGCAAACCGGGAAAGCGGGTTCATCTTCATACCTTTAGTCGTTCCGTGAATGATTGGAGAGGCGACCCATGATCGCCGCCACGTAAGCTTGCGTCTCGCGGATACGCGGCACGCCATTGGCGCGGATCACCCGTCCGGGCCCCGCGTTGTAGGCCGCCAGCGCTTTCTCGAGATCGCCGTCGAACCGGTCGAGCTGTTCGCGCAGGTAGCGCGCCCCGCCCTCCAGATTGGCGAAAGGATCGTCCGGGTTCACGCCCAGATCGCGCGCGGTGCCGGGCATCAGCTGGGCAAGGCCGCGCGCGCCCACCGGGGAGCGGGCATCGGCACGCCAGCGGCTTTCCTGCCAGACCAGCGCCTCGATCAGGCTGGGGCTGAGATCGAACCGCGCAGCAAGCTCTGCCACCTTGGCCTTGTAGGTATCGGGAACCGCCCGCGCGGTCACTCGGGGGTCGGACGTGACGTGCGCAGGCACGTCTTCCAGCACCGCTTCGCCATCGAGCGCGGCAAGCTGGGCCGGCGTCATCGACAGGTCGCCCGCGGGCATGCCTGCCTGCTGGCCCGCGACCCAGCGCGCGCCATTCTCTCCGATTTCCATTACATCGGCCCGCGCCGGGGCCGAAAGCAGGGTAAGGGAGGCGAGAATCGCCAACCGACCCGTTGTCCCGAGAATCATCGAGCCCTCCGTCCGACCGCCTTGCGCATCATACATGACAGCGCAGTGACATATAGCCGAACGGTTCCCGCCCGTAATCCCGATTTCGCAACGGCTTGTCGCCGCAAATCGCGCCCGCCCGGATCGGGAAGGCACGAATTGCGGCGACGAAAAGCACATGCGCGGGCCATCCCAGAGACGGCCACGCGCACGCAAGTTTTGATCGGTTGCTAGCGGGTGGCGACCTTGTCGCGCCGCTGGGCAAACTCGCCCCGGTCGAGCATCCTGAGCCCGTCACGCGCCAGATCCGCCGGATAGACGTAGCGTCCATCGGTGGTTTCCAGCGTATAGTCGATCCGCATGCTGCGGACCTTTTCGAACGCGCGGCGGGCGGCTTCGGTCTCGCCCTGCTCGGCCAGCTTCACGCCCAGGTTGAGAAGCGCAGCCGGATCCTCCTGCGATTCGATCAGCGCGATCGGCGTCGGCGCGAGCGGCTCGGCAGCGGGCGCTCCCTGAAGCATCATGGCACCCACGATCAGACTTTGGACAATCATGTTTCGCTCTCCTGTTTTCTGGAGACTTTTATGAACTTCCTGACCCGGAAGTGCAACAAAACTGAAACATTGTCATTTTTCCGTCACGCCGCCGAAGACGAAATCGGCGGTCTTCCGATGCTTTCACGCAAGATTCGGAAAATGACGCGTTGTCACAAATAGTGCTTTTGCCCAAAAAGCGCCGATCAACTATCCGCTGGGCGCTTCATCTGCAGCCCGCTGCGCTTGCAGCTGGCGACCAGATCGCCGTGCTGATTGAACGCGCGGTGCTCGAACGTCACGATCCCGGCATTGGGGCGCGACTTGCTCTCGCGCAGGGAGACGATCTCGGTCTCGATCCGGATCGTGTCGCCGTGGAACAACGGCTTGGGGAAGCGGACCTCGTCCCACCCCAGGTTGGCCACGGCCGTACCCAGCGTCGTGTCGTTGACCGAAATCCCCACCATCACCGAGAGGGTGAAGCACGAATTGACGATCCGGGTGCCGAACTCGGTGCCCTTCATGTATTCCTCGTCGAGGTGAAGCTGCGCGGGATTGTGCGTCATGCAGGTGAACATGACATTGTCCGTCTCGGTCACCGTGCGGCGGATCGGATGGTCGATCACCTGCCCCACTTCCATATCGTCGAACCAGATCCCGGCCATGTGCATCTCTCCTTTGCTTGAATGCGTTTGTGGCGGGCGTAGCTGCGGCTCTCCGGCCCGCAAACCATTTTCCTACTCGAACCGATCTGGTTACGTGATGCGGCTCCAACAGTCCGGAGTCGTCCCATGCCCCTCATCGAAAGCCTGATCGGACCCGTCGCCTCGATCATCGACAAGATCATCCCGGACAAGGAAGCGCGCGCCAAGGCCAAGCTGGAACTGCTCGCGCTGGAGGGATCGCAGGAACTCAAGGCGATCGAGGCGCGCATGGCCGCAATCGTGGCCGAGGCGCAGTCGGCAGACCCGTGGACCAGCCGCGCGCGCCCCAGCTTCCTCTACGTGATGTACGCAATGATCCTGTTCGCGCTGCCGATGGGCGTGCTGTCCGCCTTCGATCCGCGCATGGCGGTGAACATCGGCAACGGCATCACCGCCTACCTGCGCGGCCTGCCCGAGGAGCTCTACGCGCTCTTCGGCACCGGCTACCTCGGCTACACCGCCGCGCGCCAGTGGGGCAAGGTCAAGGGCGTGGAGCGGTAGAGCCGCCTACCGAAACACCACGGTCCGCGAGCCGTTGAGGAACACCTTCTGCTCTGCGGTCCAGCGAACCGCGCGGGCGAGCACGCGCGCCTCGATGTCACGGCCCATCACGACAAGGTCATGCTCGGTCGCGCGGTGATCGACCCGCTCCACATCCTGTTCGATGATCGGCCCTTCATCGAGGTCGCTGGTGACGAAATGCGCCGTCGCGCCGATCAGCTTCACCCCGCGCTCGTGCGCGCGGGCATAGGGCCGTGCGCCCTTGAAGCTGGGCAGGAAGCTGTGGTGGATATTGATGCACCGGCCCGCCAGCCGCTCGACCAGTGCGGGCGAGAGCACCTGCATGTAGCGGGCAAGGATCAGGTAATCGGCGCCGCTATCCTCGACCAGCGAGAGCAGCGCCGCCTCTTGGGCGGCCTTGGTGTCGGGGCCGATCGGCAGATGATGATAGGGCACGCCGTGCCATTCGGTCAGCTCGCGCAGGTCCGGGTGGTTGGAGACGACGCCGACGATCTCGACCGGCAGGTTCCCCGTACGCCAGCGATAGAGCAGGTCATTGAGGCAGTGACTGCCCTTCGACACCGCGATAAGCAATTTGGGCCGGTGCGAGGACGGGCGCAATTCCCACCGCATGTTATAAGCCTGAGCAATCGGAGCAAAGCCCGCTCTCAGCTCGTCGAACGAGCCGGGGAATTCCTCGCCATGGGGCTGAAACTCGATCCGCAGGAAGAAGCGCCCGGACTCAAGGTCGGCGTATTGCTGGCTGTTGACGATGAACCCGCCGATCTTCGCCAGTTGGCCACTGATCGCGGCGACGATGCCGACGGTATCGTGGCAGGACAGCGTGAGGATGTAGGTGTCGGTCGGGTTTTGCGCGCTCATGCTTGTCGCAATGTCATCTCGTGCAATGCTGTCAAAGCAGAAAGCTGGGAATCACCAAAATCCGCGCGGATTCGCACCAGCTGCGCCAAACCGCCGCGCGAGACAGGCTACACCACCGCCCGCCAGCGAGGGAAGGTGCATGGGGTGGAGCGACAACCAGGCCGCCAAGCTGTTGGGCCGTGCCTCAAAAGATATATTGTACGCAATATGATTGCTCACTAGCTATATCTTCATCAAACCATAAGGAGCTGATGATGAGCACTCTCTTCAAGACACGCGTCAATGCCTACGGTGGGCGCAGCGGCACGATCAAAAGCGAGGACGGCATCCTCGATATGCCGCTCGCCCTGCCCAAGGAACTGGGCGGCAAGGGCGGCGCAACCAATCCGGAGCAGCTGTTTGCGGCAGGTTATGCCGCCTGCTTCGAGAATGCCGTGATCCACGTAACCCGTGCACAGGTCGACAAGGTGCGCGACGAGGATATCGAGGTTTCTTGCGAAGTTGGGCTGGTGCCGAACGGCGAAGACGGCTTTAAACTTGTCGTGGCGCTCGATGTCGAGATTGCCGGTGTCGAACAGTCCAAGGCCGAGGAAATCGTGAAAGCTGCCCACGCCGTGTGCCCCTACTCGAACGCAATTCGCGGCAACGTCGACGTCACTCTGACCGTCTTCGCGCAGTGAGCGGTCCGGTGGCAGAATCAGATGACCGGGATGATCCGCTGCTGCTCGATCGGCAGATCTGCTTCCCCCTCTATGCTGCCACCAACCTGCTGAACCGGCGGTACGGGCCGGTTCTCCGGCCGCTGGGGCTCACCTATCCTCAGTATCTGGTCATGCTGGTGCTATGGGAAGATGAGCCCCAGACCGTGGGCGCCCTCGGTGCGCGCCTGTACCTCGACAGCGGGACCCTGACGCCCCTGCTCAAACGGATGGAGGCGGCCGGCCATGTCACACGGTCGCGCGATCCGGATGACGAACGGCGCGTAATGGTGGGGCTTACCGCAAAGGGCAGAGCCCTGCGCGAAAAGGCCCTGCATGTGCCCGAGACCATCGCCAGCGGGCGAACTACCGAAGGAATCGAGGAACTCGGCAACAGCGTGCGAAAGCTCGTCGCCCTGCTGGCGGATCAGAATTCGGAAGCCTGACCCCCTTACGAGCTTAGCGCCCCGCCAGCCGGGCTCGACGCGGCGTGATCAGCGGTTTGGAGCGGTGGCAGGCCCCTTTCCCCACCGCTCCGATACAACTGCTTAAAGCTTGACCGCTGCGTTACCGCCATCCGCCCAGAGAGCCGACCCCGTCACGAAACTGGCCATCTCGCTGGCGAGGAACAGCGCCGCCTGCGCAATTTCGGAAGGCTCGGCGATTCGCTTCATGGCGTGCAGGCTGGCGGCCCACTCGCGCTGATCCGCATCGCCGGCCATTTCGGTAGCGGTCCCGCCGGGCAGCAGCGCATTGGCGCGGATTTCCTGCGCCGCATAGTCGGCCGTGATCGCCCGGACGAGGCCCATCAGGCCTGCCTTCGCAGCGGCATAGGGCCCCATGCCAGGCAGCCCGACGCTGTTGCCGACAAAGCTGCCGGTGAACACCAGCGCCCCGCCGCCCCCGGCAAGCATCGCCGGAATCTGGCTCCGCGCTCCCAGAAAAGCGGCTGTCAGGTTCGCGTCTATAACCTGCGTCCACGTCTCGATGCTCGTCTCTGCTAGCGGACCCATTTCGCCCACAAGGCCAGCATTGTTGAACGCGACATCCAGTCTGCCGAAGGTATCGAGCGCGGTGGCGACGGCATCCCGATGCGTATTGTCCTGCGTAACATCGCCGACCACGACCCTTACCTGACCGCCCTGCCGTTCGATCTGGGCTGCGACCTCTTCCAGACGGTCCGCCCGCCTTGCGACGAGGACGAGCGAGGCCCCGTGCTCGGCGAACAGGCCGGCAGCGGCTCTGCCTATGCCAGCACTGGCTCCGGTGATGATTGCCGCCTTGCCGTCGAGTAATTTCATGATGTGCGCTCCTATTGCTCGGCAACGCGATAGGGGTGGGTGTCGCGCCGATGCGTCCCGGAACATGCGTTCAAACCGGGCTCGCTCGAATTCGCCTAGGGACAGGCGTCGCGCCGCGCTTCCTTGACGCCTCGCCAGAGGCTAGGCGCGAGGGATGAGCACCAGTATCTTCATCTTCAACGGCCCCAATCTCAACCTGCTCGGCACGCGCGAGCCAGAGATCTACGGCACCACCACGCTGGCCGAGATCGACGCGGCGTGCGTCGCCAAGGCGCGCGAGCATGGTCTTTCGGTCGATTTTCGCCAGAGCAACCACGAAGGCGTGCTGGTCGACTGGATGCACCAAGCGCACAAGGCGAAGGCACGCGCGATCATCATCAACGCGGCGGCCTATACCCACACCTCCATCGCGCTGCTCGATGCGGCGAAGGCGGTCACCCCGCCCGTGATCGAGGTGCACCTGTCGGACCCGCACACACGCGAGGAATTCCGCCACAAATCCTATATTGGCGAGGCTGCGGTCGCCTGCTTCAAGGGCAAGGGGCTGCAGTCCTATCTCGACGCAATCGATGCGGTTGCCGCCCTCTAAACCTTGCATGAACGCGGGCAGCAGCGCATACGCCCCTCTTCCCCCATTCACCGATCAAGGTTGTCCATGGCAGAGCATAGCCGCAATTCCGGTCGCAAATCGAAAATGAACGTCGACATCGAGCTCCTTCGCGAGCTGGCAGAACTCCTTTCCGAAACCGGCCTGTCCGAGATTGAGGTCGAGGATGGCGATCGCAAGCTGCGCGTCGCGCGCGAGCTGCACGCCGCATCCTACGCCGCCGCTCCGGCCCCGCAGGCCGCACCCGCTGCGGCTCCGGCCACGCAGCCGCAGGCCGCGCCCGCCGCAGCCGATAGCGGGCCGGATCTTTCCAACGCAGTCCCCTCCCCCATGGTTGGCACGGTCTACCTCGCGCCCGAACCAGGCGCGGCGGACTTCATTTCGGTCGGTGCGCAGGTCAAGGAAGGCCAGACCATCCTGATCGTCGAGGCGATGAAGGTGATGAACCCGATCACCGCCCCGCGCAGCGGCACCGTGAAGGCGATCCTGGTCGACAACGCCCAGCCGGTCGAGTTCGACCAGCCGCTCGTCGTCATCGACTGAGGACGCTACCAATGGGCATTACCCGCATCCTGATCGCCAATCGCGGCGAAATTGCCTTGCGCATCCACCGCGCTGCGCACGAAATGGGGATCGAAACGGTCGCGGTGCACTCCACCGCCGATGCCGACGCGATGCACGTGCGGCTCGCGGACCACGCGGTGTGCATCGGCCCGCCGAGCGCGACCGACAGCTATCTCAACATCGCCAACATCATCTCGGCGGCCGAGATCAGCCAGGCGGATGCGATCCATCCCGGCTACGGCTTCCTGTCCGAAAACGCCAAGTTCGCCGAGATCGTCGAGGCGCACGACATCAAGTGGATCGGCCCCAAGCCCGAACATATCCGCACGATGGGCGACAAGGTCACCGCCAAGAAAACCGCCGGCGATCTGGGCCTGCCGCTGGTCCCGGGCAGCCCGGGTGCGGTCGAAAGCGTCGAGGAAGCGAAGCGGATCGCTGCCGAAATCGGCTATCCCGTGCTGGTCAAGGCGGCAAGCGGCGGTGGTGGGCGCGGCATGAAGGTCGTGCCCGAGGAAAGCCAGCTCGAAAGCCTGATGAGCCAGGCGAAGTCCGAGGCGAAATCCGCGTTCGGCGACGACACCGTCTATCTCGAGAAGTATCTCGGCAATCCGCGCCACATCGAATTCCAGGTGTTCGGCGACGGCAATGGCAATGCGATCCATCTGGGCGAGCGCGACTGTTCGCTCCAGCGGCGCCACCAGAAGGTGCTGGAGGAAGCGCCCTCCCCCGTGCTGACCACTGCCGAGCGGGACCGGATGGGCAAGGTGTGCGCGGATGCGATGGCGCAGATGGGCTATCGCGGCGCGGGCACGATCGAATTCCTGTGGGAAAACGGCGAGTTCTTCTTCATCGAGATGAACACCCGCCTGCAGGTCGAACATCCCGTGACCGAGGCGATCACCGGGGTCGATCTGGTCCGCGAACAGATCCGCGTCGCCGAAGGCAGGCCGCTGTCGGTCGCGCAGGACGAGATCGCGTTCAAGGGCCACGCCATCGAATGCCGGATCAACGCCGAAGACCCGTTCACCTTCGCGCCCTCACCCGGCAAGGTCAGCTATTACCACTCGGCAGGCGGCATGCATGTGCGCGTCGATAGCGGGCTCTACGCCGGCTATTCGATCCCGCCCTACTACGATTCGATGATCGCCAAGCTGATCGTCTATGGCCGTACGCGCGAGGGCTGCATCATGCGGCTGAAGCGCGCGCTGGAGGAAATGGTCATCGAGGGCCCGAAGACCAACATCCCGCTGCACCAGGCGCTCCTGAAAGAGGCCGACATCCTCAACGGCGACTATTCCATCAAGTGGCTGGAAGAGTGGCTCGCGCAGCGCGAGAGCGAAAGCTAACGGCACTTGTAACTTACGCTTCGCCCCGCGCGATCCTATCCGCTGCCTTCACCGACAAGACGATCGCGGAAATAGGCGTGCGGGGCGGCTGATCCTCGCTCGCAGGAGGACCAGCCCATGCGTAAGTTGATCTGCACCATTGCCGCAATTTCCCTGTGCGCCGGAACCGCGGCGTTCGCTTCGCAAAGCGATACCCCTGCCAGCAAAGCGGGTGCAGCATTGGCGGCAGGCGCGGATGAGATGATTGCCCGGGAGAGAGAGTCCGCCACCTACGTCATGGCGCTGGAATGGGCGAAGCCGAGCGCCGAGGGCACCTATGGCACGATTTTCTCGCAGATGCGGGCCAATCACGTCTTTTCGCGCCGGCTCACGACCGGCGACTTCCGTCAGGAACTACTCCTCGGCTTCGACAGCAAGGCCAATCTCAAGGTCGCGGTGCTCGATGGGGGAGTCGGTGACAGCTGCACCAAGCTGGGCGAGGACACCTTCACCCTCACGCTGGCGTCGCGCGCGGGCACCCTGACCCTCGACAGCACCACCAGGCGCGAATTCAGCGCCGGGGAAAAGAGCGGCTGTTTCGTCCAGATCATCGCCAACTGGAGCAAGCTGCGCGACTTCCTCAATGAGTCGGGCGACTTGCCGGTGTCCTTGAAACTCAATGTAAGCGGGACGGATTATCCGGTCTTTGTCGGCCTGCCGGGCGGCAAGAAACTTTTCTGGCAACCCGCCAGCCTGATGAAGCTACGGCAGAACTTCGCGGTCACGGGCGGCTGACTTCAGGCCGAGGGCTTGTCGGCATGCCATCCGCGAATCATGAATGCCTGGAAGAACGGCACCGGCACCGCAAAGCCTGCCTCGCGCCATAGAGCCTCCGTTTCCGCCGGGCCGATCACGCTCAGCACGTTGCGCAAGGTCTCGCCCAGCGACGCGAGCGAATCCTCGTTCGCGCCCATCAGTGCCTGAACCTGCTTCCAGTCCTCGACCATCGCGGGAAATTGCGGCGCGTCGAGGTCGCCGCTGATCTCTGCGCTCAGGAAGCGCCCGCCCGGTGCGAGGCGATCGTAAATCGCGCGGTAGAAGGCAGGGCGATCCTCTCGCTGCACGAAATGGGCTACGAACAGGCTGACCACCGCAGCGAAATCGCGGTCCGCCACATCTTCGACATAGCCGTGCACCAGCTCGCACCGCTCGCCGATGTCTGCCTCGTTCAGGCGATGCCGAGCAATCTCCAGCATTTCCGCCGAGGGGTCGACACCGACGAACGTCAGATCCGCACGCGCTCTGGCGAGAGCGAAAATATCCGCCCCCGTGCCAACGCCAACGCATAGCACGCGGGCGTTTGCGGGCAGCGAGGCAAGCGTAAGCCGCATCAGGAAGTGCAGGCCGTCGGAAATCGGGGCGAGCCGACTGTTCCGCTCGTCGTAGCTGTCGGCGACCTTCTGGTCGAAGAAACCGGAGGCCGAATGGGATGCGCGCGCGCTCATTGATACAATGTATCATTTAAATGACGCACTGTCTCGGCCATCTTGCAGGTGGTGAGAAACGACGTGAACGGGCCACCCCGCCAACGCCCCGCCTAGTCGAAGGTGAAACCCGCCGCCTTGGCCTCCGCAATCACTTCCGCGCCCGTCTGGCGCGGGTGATCGCCCTCGATCCGACACCATTCGGCGCGTTCGTCGACGAAAATCTCGTTCTCTATTCCGTAGTGCGCCGCACCGTCGAACAATCCTGCGGAAAAGCTGCGGTTGCCCGTCGGTAGGAAGCGGTACCACAGCCCGCTGCCGCACTGCTTGCAAAAGGCGCGGCTGGCCCACTCGCTGGAGCGGTATTCGGTGACGAACTCCTCACCCGTTACCGTCGCCGCGGAGCCCCTTTGCGCGGCATAGAATGCCCCGCCCCAGCGGCGGCACATGTCGCACTGGCAGATTTCCACCTCGTGCGATGGCTCGGCCAGCACGATGGTCACCTCGCCGCACAGGCAATGGCCGGAAAGCGGATCGGAAGAAGTCACTCCCGCCCCCGCTTACCTGAGCGGAACGCCCGGGGTATATTTGCTGGTGCGGATCGTCAGAGAGGTCTTCACGCTTGCCACGTTGGGCGCAGGGGTCAGCTTGCTGGTCAGGAATTCCTGGAAGCTCTGCAGATCCCGGCTCACGATCTTGAGAACGAAATCGATCTCGCCGTTCAGCATGTGGACCTCGCGCACTTCGGGCAGATCCTGCATCGCCGCCTCGAACTCGCGCAGCGAATCCTCGGCCTGGCTCTTCAGGCTGACCATCGCGAACACCACGATCGCAAAGCCCAGCTTCGAGGGTTCCAGATCGGCGTGGTAGCCGCGGATCACACCCATATCTTCCAGCGCACGCACACGGCGCAGGCACGGCGGCGCAGTCAGCCCGACGCGGCGCGCCAGTTCGACATTCGTTATCCGCCCTTCGGCCTGCAATTCCTGCAGCAGCTGCCGGTCGATCTCATCAAGATTGGCCACAGGCCCCCCTTCCGCAACAATCCATCATCCCTACCGCTGTCCGAACCAATCCTGGAAGGATCGCCTTTGTTAATAATTCGGGCGGCTAACATTATTGTTCATGACAGCGAATGTCCCGCTTTGCAACGTGGGGACTGACTGTCATTCCTGCGCCGTGTTAAAGGGTTATGCACCATACACGTCGCGCCGCCCGGGCCGGCGGACAATATCGTATTTCTCCGGAGCCCGCGCCTCTTCCCGATCATGCAGTTCGACGATCGCCTAGCCACTGTTCTGCGCCAGAAGGCGAGCGCGAGCGCGGGTGCGCGCACGCAATTTCGCCAATTGCTGGACCTGCTCGGCCGTCCGCGCGAAGGGCGCGATCCGAGCCTGCTTGCCGCTGCGCGCCTGCGGCTCGAATCGCTCGCCGAAACCATCTCCGTGCGCGAGCGGGCGGAGATCATCCGCGAGCAGGGCCGACGGCTGAACGATCCGGAGCTGGTCGCACATTTTGCGGAGGGCGAGCCCGACGTCGCCTGCGCCACCTTGTCCACCGCACGGCTCACGGAAGAGCAGTGGCTCGAACTGATTCCCGAGCTACCGGTGCGCGCGCGCGGGTTCATGCGCCTGCGCCGCGATCTGCCCGGGAAGGTGGAGGATCTGCTCGAAAGGCTCGGCGTGCGCGACCGCGCGCTGCCGCTGCCGGACGCGGAAGAGCCGCTGGTGGAAGACGCGCCGACTGACGAAGCGCCGGTGGCTGAAGAACCGGAGCCCGAACCGGAGGACGACGACATCGTCGATGGCGAATTCACCGAGGTCGACGAGACCGCCGAGGCCGAGGCCGCGCATGCGCCCGCCGCCACAACCGCCAGCGACAGCGACAGCGAAATGGCTGCGGCGATCGGCGCGCTCGCGGCGGGTATCGCCGACGCGCAGGCTGCCGCCCGCCCCGAATCGCCTCCTCCTGCGGATCGCGAGCCCGCGCCGGAGCCGCAACCCCGGGCGCAACCTGACGCGCAGGGTGAAATCGCCGCGCTGCGCCACCGGATCGAAGCCTTCCAGCGCGCCAAGGAAGAGCAGAACGCCGGGCGCGAAGCGAGCAACGACGATGATCGCCGCGCTGCCGCCCCGGCGGAGCCCGACCGCACCGCCCCCACCCTGCCCTTCACCGAGGCGAGCATCCGGCAGGAGGAGCTGACCGGCTTCGGCTTCGCGACCGATACCGCAGGGACGATCGACTGGGCGGACAGCTTCGCCGCTTCGCGCGTGATGTATCTGTCGCTCCCCTCGATCCTGCCCGAGGAATTCGCCGAGGCGATCGCGCTGCAGCAGCCGCTGCGCGCCGTGCAGGTAAAGCTCGAAGGTGGCCCGGCAATCGCGGGCGACTGGATTCTCGATGCCCACCCGCGCTTTTCGAGCCCGGACGGGCGCTTCCTCGGCTTTGCAGGCGGGATGCGCCGCGCGCTGGAGGCGGAGGAGCCGGGCAATCACAGCGATCGCCTGCGCCAGCTGCTGCACGAACTGCGCACGCCGGTAAACGCGATCCAGGGCTTTGCCGAGGTCATCCAGCAGCAGGTGGTCGGCCCCGTCCCGCACGACTATCGCGCGCTTGCCGCAGGGATTGCGGGCGACAGTGCGCGCATGCTCGCCGGGTTCGACGATCTGGAACGCCTCAGCCGTCTGGAGAGCGGGCAGTTGCGGCCAACCGGTGGCGATGCGGATATTGCCGCGATCTTCCGCCAGCATGTCGCGCAACTGATCCCGATGCTGCAGCCCCGCAGTGCGAGCTTCGTTGCCACGCTGGGCGGGGTGTGCAAGGTCGATCTGGCCCGCGCGGACGCGGAGCTGCTGAGCTGGCGCATCCTCGCCACGCTCGGCTCGGCTGCCGCGCCGAGCGAGAAGCTTGCGCTGACGCTGAAAACCCACGCAGGGACGGCGCAACTCATCGCCGACCTGCCCGCCTCGCTCAACGGCAGCGACGATATCTTCGCCGCGCGCGGCAAGCCGCTGTCGGTCGCGATCAGCGCCGGGCCGTTCGGCCCCGGCTTCGCGCTACGCCTGGCGCGGGCCGAAGCGCATGCGATCGGCGGCAACCTGCGGCGCGAGAACCGGCAGTTGATACTCACGCTGCCCGCTTTGACCGCAAGCGAACCCGCCGCTACTCAGCGTGGCGGAGTGCCCGAACACGCGGTTTGAACTGCGGGCGTGGCGCCCGACCTGACGGGGGCCAAGACCTATGCTGAGATTGCCGACGGCGGACCAGGCGGCGCAGTTCGCGCCCGGCTTCGCGCCCGTTTCGCTGCTGACCGTCGATACCGAAGAAGGCTTCGACTGGGACAAGCCCTTCACCCGCGACCAGCACGATCTCGACCATGTCGAGCAGATCCCCCGGTTCCAGTCCTTCTGTGAAGAACTGGGCGTCTCGCCGCTCTATCTTGTTGACTGGCCGATCGTGCAGTCGGCCCGTGCGCGCGAGATCATCGGCGATGCGGTGCGTCGCGGGAAGGCCGAGGTCGGCGTGCAGCTGCACCCCTGGGTCAATCCGCCCTTCGATGAAGAAGTGAATACTTTCAACAGTTTCGCGGGCAATCTTCCGGCGGAGTTGGAACGCGAGAAGTTCACCCGCCTGCGCGATGCGATCGAGGAAGGCTTCGGCACCGCGCCGATTTCCTACCGCGCGGGCCGCTATGGCCTGGGCCCTTCGACCAAGGCGATCCTGCACGACACGGGTATTCGCGTGGACACATCGGTGCGCGCGCTGTTCGACTATTCGGACCAGGACGGCCCCAATTACGAGGATTTCCCCAACCACCCCTACTGGGTCTCGCGCGAGCCCGAGCTGCTCGAACTGCCGGTCACCAGCGTCTATCGCGGCGCGCTGAGGCGCTCGGGCACGGCGCTGTTCCCCAAGCTTACCCGCATCCCGCGCGGTGCCGGCATCGCTTCGCGCACCGGCCTGCTCGAACGGGTGCGGTTGACGCCGGAGGGCACGCCGCTGGGCGCGGCGAAGAAAGCGGTCGATGCCGCACTCGATGCGGGGCTGCCGGTGCTGGTCCTGTCGTTCCACAGCCCCTCGCTCGCGCCCGGCAACACGCCCTACACGCATAGCGATGCGGATGTGGACCGGCTGTACGACTGGCTGAGCGGGGTTTACGCGCACATGGCGGCGCACAAGGTCGCGCCGAGCACGGTTGCCGACATCTGGGCAGCCGCCGACCACGATTGAAGACCACTGCCCGCTTGCAGGCTCGCGCAATCGCGGCTAGCGCCCGCCCTTGCGATGGCATCGCGATCCGGGGGCCTGTAGCTCAGTTGGTTAGAGCTGGCCGCTCATAACGGCTAGGTCGCGGGTTCGAGTCCTGCCGGGCCCACCGGAAGCGACCGCCATAAGATATCCCGAGTCGGGGAGTAGCGCAGCCTGGTAGCGCATCTGCTTTGGGAGCAGAGGGTCGCAGGTTCGAATCCTGTCTCCCCGACCATTTTCGCCATCGCCCGGCCGATGCCGGCGCCGGTTCAGCCGCCCTGGGTAACGGCGACCACGAGAAGCACCACAACCAGCAGCATCAGACCGATGACGATTGCCTTGCCCAGCATTTTGCGGTCGCGCCGGCGCTTGAAATAGGCCTGGCGACCCTCTTCGGTGTTGGGAATTCTGGTGGCCAAGGGGCACTCCTCACAAATTTATGCGGCAAACCCTACTTTTCAGAGATTTGACAAGTCAAGTTGGAGGAGGCGTTAATCTGTCAATCGTCGCGGTCATCCAGTGCGATGAGCACAGGCGCTCATGACGATTCCCTTCGCGTCTCGCCTTCATGGGTTGCTGCCCACACCACGCTGCCCGCGCTGAAGCCGTGAACGATGGTCGAAAGCAGGATGGTGAAGGTCACCGTCGCCCACAGCGCGCCCTCGTCCACCAGATCCATCTGCCCCCCCGCATAGGCGAGATAGTAGATCGAACCGATCCCGCGCACACCGTAGAAGGCGACCACCGCGCGCTGGCGCAGCGACATCGGATCGCCCCACAAGGCCAGCATCCCGCTGATCGGCCGGATCACGAAGATCAGCGCCACGCCGAGCAGCGCGTGCCGCCAGTCGAGATAGCCGAGAAGCGCCGGAATCGCGCCGCCCAGCAGCACCAGCAGGACCGCAGTCACCGAGTGTTCCAGCGCGCTCGAGAAACTGTGCAACCGCCCGTGATACTCATGCTCCGCCTCCTTGCGGCGCAGCACCAGGCCCATGAAGAAGGCGGCGATGAAGCCGTACCCTTCGACCAGTTCGGTCAGGCCATAGGTGACTAGGACGCCAGCCAGCGCGATCACCCCGGTGCCCGCGTTGGCCAGCGGATTGTCGCCCGGCAGAGTGAACAGGACCCGGCCGAGAACCCATCCGGCAGCGCAGCCCGCAATCACGCCGACCGCAATCTTGTACACGACGTAGAAGCCCAGCCATTCGCCGATCCAGTCGCCCACCCCGCCCGTTGCCGCGACGATGAAGATCGCCAGATAGACGAAGGGAAAGGCCAGCCCGTCGTTCAGCCCCGCCTCGGTCGTCAGCGCGAACCGGACCGGGTGTTCGCCCCCTTCGAGCGGCGGGCCGACCTGCACGTCGGCCGCCAGAACCGGGTCGGTCGGAGCCAGTACCGCAGCCAGCAGCACCGACCCGGCGATCGACAGACCGATCCCCAGACCCAGCACCACCACCGAAAGGATGCACAGCGGCATCGCGATGGTGAGCATCCGGATGGTGGTGTTCCACAGGTTGTGGCCGCGAATCTTGTCGATCCGGATGCCGGTCCCGAACAGCGCGATGATGACGGCCAGTTCCGATGCCAGTTCCCACACGCGCGGCCTGTCGATCGGGTTGAGCGCGTCAGGCACGCCGGGCAGCAGGCCGAACACCAGCAGCCCGCCGAGGATCAGCAGGCCCGATGCGGCGGGCTCCCGCCCCCGGAAATAGCGCGGCAACCAGTAGGCGGCGATGATCGCCAGGCCGCAGCCGGTCAGCAGGATGTGGTAGGGGTCGAAACCGAAGGTGGCCTTGTCCATGGGTCCCCAACGCACGGCAGGCGGGTCGGGGGCCGGCTATCCGGCCTGGCCCCCTCGCTTCGTCACTCCGCCGGCTTGAACGGCTCGCGGGTGTTGGCGAGGATGCCCGCCACCTGCGTGTAGACCGCCACGTTTTGGCGCAGCTGCGCCGGGTCGATCTTGTCCAGCGTGTCGTTGTTGGTGTGGTGCAGGTCGAAATAGCGGCTGCCATCCTGCTGCAGATCGATCACCGCCCCGCCTTGGTCGCGCACGATGTTGATGTCCGCACCGCCGGTGGCGACTTCGCGCGAGGGTGCCACGCCAAAGCGGGCGACGGCCCGCGCCAGCTTGCCGTAGAGATCGGGGTTGGAGGCGGTGAAATTGCTGTCGATCCGCCAGATCCGGTCCGCCCCGAAATCGCTTTCGATACCGACCGCGATCGGCTCGTCGATATGCGCCTCGGAATAGGCGGTGCTGCCGAACAGGCCGACTTCCTCCGCGCCCGCGAACAGCACGCGGATGGTCCGCAGCGGCTGGCCCGCCTTGGCAACGTTGAGCGCGGCGGCCGCCACGATCCCACAGCCCGCGCCATCGTCGAACGCGCCGGTGCCGTTCCACCAGCTGTCGAGGTGACAGGCGAGCAGCACGGGCGGCAGCGAGGGATCGCGGCCGACGATCTCGCCGACCACGTTGCCGCTGGTGGTCTCGCCGATGACGCGCGGGGTCAGCACCAGCTTCATGGTGATCGGCTTGCCGCCCCCGGTTTTCGCCGCGCGGGCGAACATCCGCTCCAGATTGTCGGCATCCGGGTTGGACAGCGCGCCTGCTGGAGTCGGTGCAACGCCGTCGGGGAAGCTGGTGCCGCCGGTATGCGGCGTACGCTCGGTCTCGGTGCCGATCGAGCGGATCACAGTGGCAACCGCACCCTTGCTCGCGGCAAGCCCCGCGCCGGTCCAGCGAACCGGGCCGGCAAAGCCATAGCCCGAGCCATCCTGGGTCGGACGCATATCGTGGCTGATGAAGGCGATCTTGCCGCTCAGCGAACCTTCGGGTGCAGTGGCGAGATCGGCATAGCTGGGGAAGTAGACCACTTCGGCCTCGATTCCCGCTTCGCCCGTGCTGGCGCTGTTGCCCAGCGGCACGATCATCAGATCCTGCGCGTAAGGCGCGGTGACGCGTGCGGTCGCGTTGCTGCCCGGTACCCAGGTCTGCATCTGGTAGGGCTCGTCAGCGACATTGCGGAAGCCATTGGCGCGCAGCCATTCGACCGCCCAGTCGCGCCCGCGCTGTTCCGCCTCGGTGCCCGCCTGACGGGGGCCGACCTCGGTGGTGATCCCTTCGACGAAGTCCCACGCGGCGGAGTCGCTTGCCAGCGCCTCATCGGCCACTGCGGAGAGCCGGTCGGGCGCCTCCTGCGCAAAAGCGGGAGAAGCCGAGAACGGGGCGGTGAGCGAGAGCGCAGCGAGCGCGACGAGCGATGTTTTCATGGGCCGCAGCGCTAAGCCACTCGCCGCGATCTGCCAAGCCTGTCGACAGTCGGAGGCGTTTTTGGGGGAAGGCTGCTTGACGCGCCCCGCAAGCAGCCTTTAAACGCTATTGCGAAGCACTCGCAATGATAGACAGGGCTTAACCGATGACTTTGCACACGCTGCTCGCAACCCCCAATCTCGACGATGTCTCGCCGATTCACGCCCGGCTGGTGTGCGCGATGCGCTACGTCCACCTCGCCCGGTGTGAGGGCAAATATAGCTGCCGCACGCTGGCCGCGCAGATCGGTACGCCGGATGCGGTGCGCCCGTTTCACGTCTTCATGGACGAGGCTGGCAGGGCATGGCCCGAGCCGATCGCGCTCAACCGGCCGTGCCAGATGGCGCTGAGCTATGACGAGATGCTGCTGGTGGACCTGTGCACCGCCGCCGCGCGCAACGAACGCGGCGTGTTCGACGAGCTGGTCGAGGACATGATCGGCCGCGCGGGCCGCAATTCGATCTGGACCGCCGCGCGCCGGTTGATGAGCACCGTGGTCGTTATCGTGCGCTAGGCACGAAGGCCGATTACCAGAAGCGACTGCCCGGAACGCCCTTGAACGGACCGACCACCTTGCTGGTTATCCATCCGCCATAGAATTCGCCCGGCTGCGGGGTCACGACCTCTCCATCCACCGTGATCCGGTCGAACGGCGCGGGGTAGAAGGCGACGTGATCGGTCAGGATGCGAAAACCGGGCGTGGGGTCGGAATAGCTCCAGCCGACCTTCGCCAGCCGGTCGCCCCCGGCGACGACATCCCAGTAGCGCGCCTGCCCCTTCCACTCGCATAGCGAGCGGCCCGGCGCGGGCTCCAGCACGCCATTGGCGATGTCCTGCGGGGGAATGTAATATTGCGGCGGATGACTGGTTTCGAGCACGCGGACCGCGGCTCGCGTCTCGGCAATCCGCACACCGCGATGCTCGATGACAATGTGCACGTCGATCGGCTCGGCAATCGCGGGGCGCGGATAGTCCCACACGCTTTCCTGCCCCGGGCCGGGCGGGATCGGATCGGGACGTTTCATGCGGTGCACCTGCCGGTCATGCGAACACCACCTTGGTGCCCTTCTCGATCACCTT
Source organism: Erythrobacter sp. YJ-T3-07 (assembly GCF_015999305.1). NCBI lineage: Bacteria > Pseudomonadati > Pseudomonadota > Alphaproteobacteria > Sphingomonadales > Erythrobacteraceae > Erythrobacter > Erythrobacter sp. YJ-T3-07. Next base: position 1,972,796 of record NZ_JAEAGP010000001.1, read on the forward strand.
GGCGAGTGCTGCGGCGTTCCAGTTGGTCAGCCGCACGCAGCCGTGGCTTTCGCCCTTGGCGATGAAGTCCGGGTCGGGCGTGCCGTGGATGCCGTAGCCATCCTTGGTCAGGTCGATCCAGGTCCCGCCGACCGGATTGTTCGGCCCCGGCGGCAGGATGAAGGTGCCGTCCGGCCCCCACTCCTGCTTGTCGCCATCGAAAGTGTAGTTGGGTTCGGGCGCGACGGTGTTGACCGCCATCGACCCGCTCGGGCTAGGGAATTCGACGCTGCCGATACTGGCGGGGAAGCTCGCGACGATCTCGCCGGCGTCGTCGAACGCGACCAGCCTGCCCTCGCCCTTGCGCACTTCGAGCTTGGCGATGTCGCCTGCCACCTTTTCGTTGCCGTGGCTCACGATCACCAGCTTCGTGCCCGCCTTGCCGAAATCGGCATCGGGGTTGAGCGCCTGCAGGAACTCGGCATCCATATGGAATCGCTCGGCCAGCATCTCCAGCGGGGTTTCGTAGCCCAGCGCATCCATCTCGGCCATGTCGGCGAAGTCTTCGGGCAGCTTCTTGAACGGCCCCTTCGCGTCCTTCTCGGTCACGGTGTAGGTGCGGAAGACATCGCCGCTCGTCTCGTCGAACAGCGCCTGGAGCAGCTTGCCATCGACACCGCCATCGGCAGACATCCCGTGCGCCTCGCGGAAATAGCGGATCGCGCTGTCGGTATTGCCGCCGCCGAAGCCGTCGATCACACCGGGCGCGTGGGCCGTATGGTCCAGCATCACCTGCACCGCGATCATCTCCGCCGTGCGGTCGCCGAGCATCTCCTGCGTCACGCCGTCGGGCAGCTTGAGCGAGAGCTCGCCCTCGCTCACGCTCGCTTCCGGCTCGGCAGCCGTGCGCGAATCGTCGTAGCCGCCGGTCGCGGCAGGCGTTTCGGCCTTGCGCTCGACAGGCGCCTGTTCGTCCTTGTCCTTATCGGTTCCTTGCAGGCCGCAGCCCGCCAGCGCGGTGAGGGAAAGGGCGAGGCACAGCGGGCTGAATATCCTGTTCATGCCACCCGAACGGCGGCAGCGCGCAAGCCGTTCCCCGACTAACCTGCGATGCGCCGGGCAAGCGCCAGACCGGAGAGAAACGCGTTCTCGACCCGCGGCCCCGACAGCCAGTCTCCGCACACGCCGATGCGCAGGCCAGCGTCCCACAGCGCGCCCGCGTCGTTCTTCTCGCACATGGCGTAGCGCCAGCGGTGCGCGCTGCTGAACAGGACCGGCGGCAGATCGCCGACCGCGCGGGCGAAATGGGCGAGCAGTTCCTCACCGACATTCTCCGCCTCCCGCTCCAGCTGCGCGCGCGACCAGCGCGGATTGGCCTGGATCACCCAGCACTCCCGATCCGCATCGCGCCCCGGCTTGGCCGAGTTGCGCGCCGCCCAGCCGATCGCCCCTTCATCGGCCAGGGTGTCGGGCGCATCGACCCGGCTCTCGAACGCGACCATTGCGGTCCAGCACGGTTCGCTTTTCACATCGCGCGCATCCTCGGCGAAATCGGGTGCGTGGACGGCGAGCAGCGGCGCCGCCTGTTCGGCGGGGACCGCGATGACGACCGCGTCGAAGCGGTCTTCGGGCGCGCCCTCGCCCTCCATCTGCCAGCCACCCCGTTCGGACACCAGCCTCGCGATCCGCGTGCCGAAGCGCACCTGCAGCGCCTCCGCCATCGCCCGGATCGGCGCGTTCATCCCCGGCGTGCCGACCCATGCGCCGTCCTTTGCGGCGGGCCAGGGGGCGACGATGCCGTCGGCCTCCCACGCGCGCACCTGCGTCTGGAACGCCATCTCGCGCGCGGTGAAATATTGCGCGCCGTGATCGAAGCGGAAGGTCGCCCCCTCATGCTCCACCCGGCGAGTCGCCATGCGTCCGCCGGGCCCGCGTCCCTTGTCGAACACCGCGACATCGTGGCCCGCCTCGACCAGCCGAGAGGCGCATGTAAGCCCGGCCATTCCGGCCCCGATAACTGCAACGTGCATAGAACATCCTGTCGTGTGGGTGCGCGGGCGGGCGGACGCTTGCCCCCTCGCCGCTTCGCGCCTATCTCACCGCCCAATTCCCGAACCCGACAGATTGATCCGAAGGACCCACGATGGCCGCGCAATACGCCTACGTCATGAAGAACATGACCAAGACCTTCACCGGCGCCCCCAAGCCGGTGCTGAACAACATCAACCTGCAGTTCTACCAGGGCGCGAAGATCGGCATCGTCGGGCCCAACGGCGCGGGCAAGTCCACCCTGATGAAGATCATGGCCGGGATCGACACCGATTATGCGGGCGAAGCATGGCCGGGCGAGAACATCACGGTGGGCTACCTGCCGCAGGAGCCCGAGCTCGACCCCAACAAGACCGTGCTCGAAAACGTCAAGGACGGCGCGCGCGAAACCGCTGACATGGTCGAGCGGTTCAACGCGATCGGCATGGAAATGGGCGAGGAAGGTGCCGATTTCGAAGCGCTCAGCGAAGAGATGGCCCAGCTTCAGGACAAGATCGACGCGGTCGATGGCTGGACGCTCGACAACCAGCTCGAAATCGCGATGGAAGCGCTGCGCTGCCCGCCGTCGGACGCCAGCGTCGAGAACCTTTCGGGCGGTGAGAAGCGCCGCGTCGCGCTGACCCGCCTGCTGATCCAGAAGCCGGGCATCCTGCTGCTGGACGAACCGACCAACCACCTCGACGCCGAAAGCGTCAACTGGCTCGAAAACCACCTCGCCGAATATGCCGGCGCGGTGCTGATGATCACCCACGATCGCTACTTCCTCGATAACGTGGTGGGCTGGATCCTCGAGCTCGATCGCGGCTCGTACTACCCCTACGAAGGCAACTACTCGACCTACCTCGACAAGAAGGCCAAGCGGCTTGCGCAGGAGGATCGCGAGGATTCGGGCCGCCAGCGTGCATTGTCCGAAGAGCTCGAGTGGATCCGGCAGACGCCCAAGGGCCGCCAGACCAAGTCCAAGGCGCGCCTCAAGAAGTTCGAGCAGCTGCAGGACGCGCAGAGCGACCGCAAGCCGGGCAAGGCGCAGATCGTCATCCAGGTGCCCGAACGGCTCGGCAGCCAGGTGATCGAGGCGCACAACATCTCGAAATCGTTCGGCGACAAGCTCCTGTTCGAAGACCTCAGCTTCACCCTGCCCCCGGGCGGCATCGTCGGCATCATCGGGCCCAACGGCGCGGGCAAGTCGACCTTGTTCAAGATCATCACCGGTCAGGAACAGCCCGACAGCGGCACGATCAAGATCGGCGACACCGTGCACCTCGGCTACGTGGACCAGAGCCGCGACGACCTGACGGCGAGCAACAACGTGTGGGAGGAAATCTCCGACGGGCTCGATTACATGAAGGTCAACGGCCACGACATGAGCACGCGTGCTTACGTGGGCGCGTTCAACTTCAAGGGCCAGGACCAGCAGAAGAACGTCGGCAAGCTCTCCGGCGGTGAACGCAACCGCGTGCACATGGCCAAGATGCTGAAAGAAGGCGGCAACGTGCTGCTGCTGGACGAACCGACCAACGACCTCGACGTGGAAACCCTGCGGGCGCTGGAAGACGCGATCGAGAACTTCGCCGGCTGCGCCGTGGTCATCTCGCACGACCGCTTCTTCCTGGATCGCCTCGCGACGCACATCCTCGCGTTCGAGGGCAACAGCCACGTGGAGTGGTTCGAGGGGAACTTCGAAGCCTACGAGGAAGACAAGCGGCGCCGTCTGGGCGATGCGGCGGATCGGCCTACGCGGTTGGCGTACAAGAAGCTGACTAGGTAGTTATCTGCTCGCTCGGGAAGGTATATCGCCGTCTAGATATCCAAAGGAGTGCTGATCGGTCTCGCCGCCCTGAGCGGCTGACCGTTCAGCGCGAGCGCGAGCAATTCTGCTGCGATTTTCCCGGTAATAGAAATTGCCATTACGCACGGGCTCGCTGTCGCCTCTGAAACGATGCGGAAACAGCAGGCCCTGGCCCGTTCCGGGCGCCGGTCAACAGACGCAATAAAGCCTGTGGGAACAGTCGGTTGCGAGCACATCCTAAGTCGCTCCCGCTGCTCGCGCTCCCAATAAAATGGTGGTCTTCCGCCAAAAACGGCGCCTTCGATCTACAATGGACGGGTATTTCCCGTTTCATTGCAGAGAAGACCGCCCCGGATGACCCTGAAGCTTAAGCTCTTTGCCTGTCTGGCAATCCTGAGCGCCGCCCTGCTCGCCCTGGCCGGCGCGTTCTATCATACCGCGCGCACCAATGAGGCTGCGCTATCGACCATTCTGGTCGACCGGGTGGAGCCGCTCGCCGACCTGAAGACCGTGGCGGATACCTACGCGGTGCTGATCGTCGACAATGCGCACAAGGCGCTCAACGGCAATATCGGCTACGCCGAGGCCGAGCAGAACGTGCGCGAAGGCAAGGCAGCGATCGAGAAGGCCTGGGCCTCCTATCGCGCGACCAGCATCGACGGCGAAGAGGAAGTGCTGGCGAAAAGGGCGGAAGCACAAATGGCCACTGCCGACGCGGCTGTCACGCGACTGGAAGGACTGCTCAAAGCCCGTAACCCCGACGCGCTCAGAGGCTTCGTCGAGGACGAACTCTACCAGACGATCGATCCGGTGTCCGAGACGATCGCGGCGCTGACCACGATGCAGATCGGCATCGCCAGCGATGTGACCGGGCAGGCGCTGAAGGAAACCAATATCGCGCTGACCATCGTCGTGGTGCTTGCCATTCTGGCGGTGGCGGCGATCGCGATCTCGATCTTCATCGTCACCCGCAAGGTCGTCCACCCGATCACCAACCTGTCGAGCGTGGTGCACGATCTTGCGAAGTCGGGCGACGGCCAGCTGCCGCACCTCGACCAGAAGGACGAGATCGGCGACATGGCCCGCGCAGTCGATGCCTTCCTGAATGCCGTGCTGGAGAAGGACCGGGCGGCGGCGGCGATCATTGCCCGCGAACAGAAGATGGTCACCGATACGCTGGCCGAAGGGCTCTCCGCACTCGCCGCGGGCGATCTGACCGCCGAGGTCACCGCGACCTATCCGCCGGCCTATGCCAGCCTGAAGACGAACTATAACGAAGCGGTCAAATCGCTGCGCGGGCTGATCGAACGCGTCGCCCAGGGAACCGACTCGATCCGCCTGAGCTCGGGCGAAATCGCGCAGAGCTCCGAATCGCTCGCCCGCCGGACCGAAGCCAACGCCGCCAGCCTGGAGGAAACCTCCGCCGCGCTGGCGCAGATGAACGACCGGATTTCGCGCGGGGCTGCCGCGGCCAGGGATACTGCCCGCAGCGCCAACGAAGCCAATGGCATCGTCCACGATGGTCGCTCGCTGGCCGACGAAGCGATGCAGGCGATGGGCCGGGTGCAGGAAAGCGCCGAAGGGATCGACACCGTGATCGAAGGGCTCGACAAGATCGCCTTCCAGACCCGCGTGCTCGCCATGAACGCCGCCGTCGAGGCGGGCCGCGCAGGCGAAGCGGGCCGCGGCTTCGCGGTGGTCGCCGATCTCGTCTCCGCGCTCGCCATGCGGGCCGAGGAAGAGGCCGGCTCCGCACGCGAACAGCTGACCACCACGCAGGAAGAGGTCGGCAATGCAGTCAGCCGCGTCCAGCGCGTCGACGCCGCGCTCGAACAGATCTCGTCGAGCGTGGGCAATGTGAACCAGCTGCTCGATACGATGGCGTCGGACAATCAGGCGCAGGCCTCGGCCATTTCGGAGATCGTCACCGCGGTCAACGACATGGACACCTCGACCCAGCAGAACGCGGCGATGGTGGAGGAAACCTCCGCCGCCTCGCGCCAGCTGGCATCCGAAGTGACCACTCTGGCGGAGGAGGCGAGCCATTTCCGCATCCACGCCTCTGCCGCAAAGCCGGTTGCCTTCGCTCACGGGAGCAGGACCGCGATGGTCCACTGATCGCTCCGCGTTACCCAACGGGGCGTGACTCCGGCCATGCGCCGGGTTCACGCCCCGTCCTGCTTTCTTCGCGCCTTGCTCTCTCCCCACCTGCCTGCTAGCCCGCCCCCGTCATCTGGGGAGTAGCCCGCCGCAGCGCACGCGCAGCGGTTCCCTCGCGTCAACATACTCGGCCGAGAGGTCGTGGCGCAGGGGCGCGGAGCAATCCGCCCGGGCAAGACCAATGGCACCTGACTTCCGCCTGGCCGGGCGGGAGGTCATGTGCCGTTGCTGTCTTGTTCGCCCGGCCCGGAGATTTGCCAAGTGGACGCCATCCTTACCTCTACCGCCGTGGTCGCGCTGGCCGAGATCGGCGACAAGACCATGCTGCTCGCCATCGTGCTCGCCGCGCGGTTTCAAAAGCCGCTGCCGATCATCCTCGGCATCCTCGTCGCCACGCTCGCCAATCATGGCATTGCCGCGTTCCTGGGCCATACGATCGCAGGCCTGCTCGACGGGCAGTGGTTCCGCTATGCCGTGGGGCTGGGCTTTGTCGCGATGGCGGCGTGGACCTTGGTTCCGGACACATTCGAGGATGACGACCAGCCCAAGGTGGGCCGGTTCGGTGCCTTCCTGACCACAGCGATCGCGTTCTTCCTGGTCGAGATCGGCGACAAGACGCAAATCGCCACCATCGCGCTGGGCGCGCAGTTCGACAGCGTGGTGCTGGTCACCATCGGCACCACGCTGGGCATGATGCTGGCGAACGTGCCCGCGGTGTGGTTCGGCCAGAAGATCATCGAGCGCGTCTCGCTCAAAGCGGTGCGGATCGTCGCCGCGCTGCTGTTCCTCGTGATCGGCCTGTGGGTGATTGCCGAGGCGGCCGGGATGCTCGGCGGCTGAGCTATCCCTGCTTTTCCAGCAGCGGCACGCTCCAGCTGTCGTCGATCACCGGTTCTTTGGGCCGGTAGGTCCGGAAGATCGCCTCGAACGGCCCTTCGGGTGTCGGCACCCAGACCACGTCCTCCTCCTCCGGGCGCTCGCGCGAGAGGTGGAGGACGATCGATCCGTCCGCGCGCCTGACCAGATCGGACGAGCCGGAATTGATCGAATGCCGGTCGATCGGCACCTTGAAGAAGAACAGCCGCCCGTCGGCATCGGGCTGGTAGACGCTGAGCGACCAGAACGCCTTCACCGGCACGCCCGCGGGCGGGATCACCATGCGGTAGGCGGCGCCGGTAAGCGCAGCGCCTGCAGCATCGGTTTCAGTGCGGAAATAGCGCGCATCCTTCGTCTTGAGCGCGCCGAAGCCGATCAGCGCGATGGCGGCGCGGACCAGATCGTTGTTCCCGTAATCGCCCAGGATCAGCGGCGGCGCGTTCCAGCCCGGCTTGTCCTGCGACCGCGAGAGGCCCTTGCGCAGCATGTCCAGCGAACGGGGCAGCCACGCATCCCACGCCGCGCGCGAGCGCAGCGAGAGGCCGTCCCACACGTTCAGATCGCCCGGCACGATGCCCTTGTCCGCAAACTTCACGGCGCGCGCGACCTGCGGGTGGCTCGGTGACCGGCCGAGCACCTCGTTGGTCAGCGCGAGGAAGCTGTGCGGTTCCATTTCGGACGGCGCGAGCGTGGTGAAGAGCAGCGGCTTCAACTTAGTATCGACAGGCTCCACCACGATCCCGCTCTGGACCGCGCGTGCGGCATCGAGATCGTCGACCCCGGCCACGAAGGTGCGCGCCAGCAGCCACACATCGTTCGACGGCATGCGGATCACGTCGGGGCCGTCCTTCACCGGGCTGTCGGGCCCGACGATGAGGTACGTCCCCGCCCTGCCCCCATTCTCGGCATGGCCCACCATGGTCTGGTCGGTGAACATGTCCATCAACGCCACCGACAGATAGCGGCCGCCCGAGTGGGGCAGCGTCAGGCGCACCGGAGTCTTGGAAAGCTCCAGCACCGCCGAGGTGTAGAGCGTGTCGTTGTTGGGCGCGGTGACCGAGCGGATCCGCTCGTCGGCCAGATCGCGCACGTGGATGTGCCGGTTGATGAGCACGTCGGCATCACCCGCCCGCTTGGCCGCATCGGCCAGCGCATCTTCGGATACCAGCGTGTCGCCGACGTCGATCTGGCCCGAGAGCGCCTGCATCGACCGCGCAAACTCATAGGGCCCGAAGGCATAGAAGAACGCATCGATCACCGTCCCGTCGAGCGCGCCTGTCAGCTGGTCCTCGCGCGAGTTCGGGTCCGGCTGGATCGACGCACAGCCGGGCAATGCGATGAGCGATGATGCTGCGGACAGATTGAAAAGCGCAGCGCGGCGGGTGATACCATGACGCATGAGAATGATCCTTTCGCCCGAGAAACCTGACCTGGCAGTATATGTACACCCGTACATATACGAAGCATGATGAGCGAAGGTCAAGACGGATCGGCCCCGCGCCGCGGACGGCGCACTGCGGATGCACCCGCGGGGCGCGATGCGCTGCTACGTGCGGCGACGCGGTGCTTCGCCGATAACGGGTTCGAGGCGGCGAGCGTGCGGATGATCGCGAGCCGCGCGGGCGCGGCGCCCAACCTCGTCGCGGTTCATTTCGGCAACAAGGAGGGGCTGTGGCTCGCCTGCGTCGATCTACTGACAGAGACCTTCGCGCCGAATATCGCCGCGCTGACCGCGATGGCGAACGACGCAAAGACGCCGCTGCGCGAGAGGCTGCGGCTCGCGATCGGGATGACTGCGGGCTATTACGACCGCCATCCGGACCTGCGCGGCTTCGTCGCGCGGGCCAGCGTAGAGCCGCCGCCGCGCAGCGACATCGTCTCCGAACGGCTGCTGAAGCCTCTGTACGACGCGGCCCGTCCGCTGATCCGACAGGGAATCGACGCGGGCATCATTCCGATCGACGATCCGGCGATCGTCTTCGTGATCCTCAACCTGTCGCTCGGCCAACCTGATCGCGTCGCGTCTGCGCTCGCGCTGATCTCGCCCGGGCACCCGGTGGAAGCGACTGCCATCCGAATGGGCGAGGCGTTGTCACAGCTGCTGCTGAACGGGAATGAGCGCTAGAATGCCCACCGCCCGCCACCTGATCCTGCATGGCCGCGTTCAGGGCGTGTTCTACCGCGACTGGACGGTGCAGACCGCGCGCTCGCTGGGCCTTGCGGGCTGGGTCCGCAACCTGCCCGATGGAACGGTGGAGGCGCATCTGGAAGGCGAGGAGACTGCCCTCGCCCGAATGATCGAGGCGATGCGCGATGGCCCGCCGCGTGCTGCAGTCGACCGGATCGACCAGCGGGATATAGCAGCCGAGGGGTTCGACCGCTTCGAGCGGCGCTGATCCGGTTTTCCTACTCGCCCCGCGCGCGCTAGGCCCGCGTCATGCCGGTCCTGCGCCCATACTCTGCCCTGTCTGGAGAAGAGGCGTGCACGGGGGGGGGGGGGGTTTCTTACCCCTGGACTGTGTGTCAGGTGTGTCAGACTGGCGGCGGGGCAGACCCACAATTGTCGGTTTCGGAGCTTTGCCTGCACTCAACCGCTGCGGTGGCATGGCATACAAACATACCCTTCTCTGGCCCGTCCTCAGTTTCCTCGTCTTCTGCCTCATCGGTCTCGGCGCGCGTCAGGCGATCGGCACCGTCTATGGCGCGGCCGAAGCGCGCGACCTGCTGGAAGCGCTCAGCCGCGCGGGGCTCTACCTCGGCTCGGCAATCGCCACCGCCTCTGCGACCACGCTCGCGCTGATGCTGACACTGATCGGCATGATCCGCCGGATAGAGACCGATTTCGACCGCAAGACCTACAAGCAGGTGACCCGCATCGCGGTGCTCTCCACCGCGACACTGATGATCAGCTTCCTCGTGCTGCTGGCCTTCACCCTGCCGATCGGCGAGTTCGAGAACCTGCCGAAGGGCTGGTACAACTACCTCTACACCGCGCTGTTCGCGCTGACCGTGGGGATGGTGGCGCTCGCCTCGGCAAGTGTGACGATCGTGTTCATGACGATCCGCTCGATCGTCTCGCACATCACTCCGGGGGACGATGTCTAGCGGGGCCTCAGTCGCCCCTGGCCGGCTTGCCGTCGGTCGCGGCTGGCGCGTCGTCGCCCTCGCTGTCGCCCTTGCCCGGCAGGAAGTCGCGCGAAAGCGCGTGGTAGAGTCGTTCCTTGCACACCATCGAACCGGCCCAGTCGCCGATCAGCGCGGTCGCGAACAGCGGCAGGATCGCGTGGCTGGAGCTGGTCGCCTCGCTCAGGATGATGACCGAGGTCAACGGCGCGCGAACCACGCCGGTGAAGTAGCCACCCATCCCGATCAGCACGATCAGCCCCGCCTGCTCGGGCGGGAAGAACGGGGTCAGCAGTTCGCCGAAGCCTGCGCCCACCGCGAGCGAGGGGGCGAAGATGCCGCCGGGAATGCCGCTGGCGCTGGTCGCCAGCGCGGCCACGAACTTGGCCGGGCCAAACCAGTACTCGGCATCCGCCCCGCTCAGCAGGTCGCGGGTAGATACGTAACCAGTGCCCGAGGTCGCGCCCGCAGTCAGATAGCCGAGCACGCCCACCACCACGCCGCAGACCAGCGCGGTCGTCAGCGGGCGCGCCTTGAGCCGCCCGGCAAAGCGCCCGCCGGGCCCGCGCAGCGCCAGCACTGCGCGCGAGAACAGGCCGCCCGCCGCGCCGCCCGCAAGCCCCGCGATCGGTGCGACGATCAGCACGGTCAGGATCGGCAGGCTGCCACCCAGCTGGCCGAAATAGACATAGTCGCCGGAGATGCCCTGCGCGGTCAGACCGGCAATCATCACCGCGCCCATCACCAGCACCGCGACCCGCTGTTCGTAGGCGACCGACAGTTCCTCGATCGCGAAGGCGATTCCCGCCAGAGGCGTGTTGAACGCCGCCGCCACGCCGGCCGCGCCGCCGGCGATGTAAACGCCCGCACTGGCCTTGACGCGGAACAGCCGGTGGACCTGCACCATGATCGCCGCGCCCAGCTGCACGGTAGGCCCTTCGCGGCCGACCGATGCTCCGCCGAGCAGCGCGGCGACGGTCAGCACCGCCTTGAACAGCGCGGTGCGGATGGCGACCAGTCCGGCCATCGCCGCACTGCCCGGCATGCGGCTGGCGGCAATCACCTGCGGAATGCCCGATCCACGTGCATCGGGCGCAACCCGGTTGGTGATCGCGATGATCGCGACGAACACCAGCGGTGCGGAGACGAGATAGACCCACGGATGCGCAGCAGTGGTGCGGTTGAACAGCTCGGACGCATGGTCGCCCGCAATCGCGAAGCCGATCGCGACCAGGCCGATCAGCACCGCCCCCACCAGGGTGGCGGCGCGGCGGCTCCAGTCGCTCGCGCTGATCAGCTCCTCGCCCATGCCCGGCAACAGATCTCTGGCAGGCAAGTGGGGGCGCTTCATGCTGCCTCCCCTATGGCAAGCAGCGCGCGCGGTCTAGGGCGTCACCCATCGCGCGGTGCCTTGCGCAAGATCGAACTGTGCACGGCAATGGCCATCATGCGCGAGATGGAACCAGTCGAGCCGGGTCAGCTCGACCAGCAGCACCGCGAAATGCTCGCTCGCGGGGATCAGGTCGTCGTCGCTCGGCTCGGTGCCTTCGAACTGCGGCGGCAGGCCGGAGGATGCGGTTTGCGCGACCGTGCCCGGCCCATCGCCGAGGTAACAGCGGCGCGCAAAGTTGTTGCCCGCCTCCCACGCCGCCTGCGCGACCGCACTGTCACGCTCGATCCGCGCCCGCCCCTGCACGCGGATCTGCACCTTCTCCGCCTTGTCGTAGAACAGCACGCCGACTCGCGGATCGGCCTCGATCACGCCGACCTTGGGCGCGCGGGCATCGGTGTGGAAGCGCAGGGTCCAAGGGTCGAAGGCGCGCAGAACCATCACCCGGGCATCGGCATCGCCGGTTGCGATCACCGGCGTGTGCATCGGCGAGCGGCGATCGCGCGCCGCGCGCTCCAGCCGCGCCTGCGCATCGGCGCGGACCTTGTCGAGACTGTCGAACATTGCCGCGATCAACACATGGCGCAGCGGCGCATGTCAATGTCCTGTGAAAATAGCGTCATTCATTATTTCGACTGGAAATATGAACAAGAAACCCTAACTCCGGTTCAGAAACGTGTCAGGCCGTATCAGGCATGTAATACATACGGACAAAGGGGCCGCCTGGTGGGTGCGGCGCGAATGGTCCATCGCCATGAAGGGAACCGCTAGCACCATGTATAATCCAACAGATCTTTTTCGATATGGCGGGCTGACTGCGCTCGGCCTCGCTCTCGCCGCAACCGGCCTGCCGGCCAACGCCGCCGTTGCTCCCGCACCGGCCAACCGGGTTTCGACCTATCTTCAGGCCGACACCCAGTTCGCCGGGCAGCCCTCGCGCGAAGAGCGCCGCGAGGCGCGCGGTAATCGCGGCGATCGTTCGCAGGCTCGCGAGCAGCGTCGCGAGGCCCGTCAGCAACAGCGCCGCGAAGCGCGGCAGGACAGCCAGCCGACGCGCCAGCGTTCTGCGGCCGAGCAGCGGGCGTGGGACGCCCGGATGCAGTCGCGTGAGAACTACGCCCGCCAGCAGCGCCGCGAGGCCCGTCAGGACGTGCGGCAGGACCGGCGGGAAGATCGTCGCGATGCGCGCCGTAACGCACGCAACGATTATCGTCAGGATGCGCGGCGCGATTACCGCCGCGATGCCCGTCGGGAAGCACGGCGGGACTATCGGCAGGATGCGCGCCGTGACTATCGGCGCGATGTCCGCCGGGAGGCACGCCGCGACTATCGCCAGTGGAACCGCAGCTGGCGGAACGACAACCGCTATAACTGGCACCGCTATCGCGCGCAGAACCGGCGCCACTACAACCTGGGCCGCTATTACGCGCCCTATCGCAACTACAGCTATCGGCGCGTCGGGATCGGCTTCTCGCTAGGCAGCCTGTTCTTCGGCAGCCGCTACCAGATCAACGATCCGTGGAGCTATCGCCTGCCGCAGACCTACGGCCCCTATCGCTGGGTCCGCTATTACGACGACGTGCTGCTGGTGAACACGTACACCGGCGAAGTGGTCGACGTGATTCACGACTTCTTCTGGTAAGCGATCGCTCACCCCAGACAGACGCCCCGCCGATCATCGCGATCGGCGGGGCGTTTCGCTTACTGGCGCGCCTTTCCGCCGAAGGGCAGCATCCGGAAGATGCCCAGATCCTTGTCGATGAAGGTGTGCTTCAGCGCGCCGAGAATGTGCAGACCGATCAGGTAGATCATGATCGTGCCCACGGTCTTGTGAACATCGAAGATGGTGCCACCCAGATCCTTGTTCTCACCCACCGGCAGTACCGGGATGGTGAAGATGCCGAAGAAATCGATCGGGCGATCGAACATCGAAGTCGCGAGCCAGCCGCCCAGCGGCAGAGCGATGAGCAGGACGTAGAAAACCACGTGAGTCGTCCGCGCGAGCATCCGCTCCCAGGGTGCGTAGTTGTTCGGCAGGCTCGGCAGCGGGTGCGTCAGGCGCCAGGCGATGCGGCCCAGCGTAAGCGCGAGGATCAGCATCCCCAGCGCCTTGTGATTGGCGAAAACAGCGCCTTTCTCGGCGTCCGAGAGATGCTCCGCACTCTCCGCGATCCGCCAGTTCACGATCACCAGAATGGCGATCAGCCAGTGAAAGATCATCGCGCCGATGCTGTAGCGGGTCTGGTTTGCAGTCTTCATGCTTGCTTCCCCTCACATGTGTTCCCGCTGTCTAGCGGGCACGCGGCGCACTTGCTAGAAAACTTGCATGACAGACTCGACCACCAAACCCGCCAAGGTGCCCGATCAGGATGCGCTCGCCAAAGTAGGCGAAACCGTCCGCAAGCGGCTCGATGCCGATCCCAAGGCCTATCGCGTTCCCACCGACAAGGCGGAAATCTACGCCGTGGGCGAGTTTCTGACCAGCAACGAGTGTCGCAAGCTGGCGGGAATGATCGATCAGGTCGCCCGGCCCAGCTCGCTCTACGAAGGCACGTACAAGGACGGATACCGCACGTCGTACTCGGGCAATTTCGACCGCGACGATCCGATGGTGAAGATGATCAGCCGCCGGATCGACGATTGCCTGGGCCTGCCCGGCAAGTTCGGCGAGACGATGCAGGGCCAGCGCTATCTGCCGGGCCAGCAGTTCAAGAACCACCACGACTACTTCTATCCGGGCGAGGATTACTGGAAGCAGGAGAGCAAGAATGGCGGCCAGCGCAGCTGGACCGCGATGATGTTCCTCAACACCCTGAAGGGCAGCGGCGCGACTGCCTTCCCCAATTGCGGTATTCAGATCGAGCCGAAGGCCGGTGTGCTGCTGATCTGGAACAACGCCAACCCGGACGGCACCCCGAACGATGATACGCTGCACGCCGGCACGCCGGTCGCGTCGAGCGCGAAATACGTCATCACGCGCTGGTATCGCACCCGCAAGTGGGGGTGAGGCGGGCTAGCCTGCGGTGTTGGCCGCAGCCAGCGCCTCCGCAATCAGCTTGCGGGTATTCTCGACCCCGTAGAGCGCGATGAAGCTGCCCATGCGCGGCCCCTGTTCGGAGCCGAGCAGGGTCTCGTACAACGCCTTGAACCAGTCGCGCAGATTGTCGAACCCGAACTCCTCGCGCTTGCCGGTTTCGTAAACGATCGTCTGCAGGTCTTCCGCGCTCGTATCCGCAGACACCTGCGACAATTCGCCGTCGAGCGCGGCCAGTGCGGAGGCTTCGTTGGGCGTAGGCGCCCGGCGGTTGAGCGTCGGGGCGACGAAATCGCGGTTATAGGCGAGCGCGGTGGTCACCAGCCCGTCCAGCTCCGGGTGCTTCGCCGGATCGGGATCCTCGATGTAATTGCCGAGGTAAGACCATACCTGCTCGCGGGTCGCGGTTGCCCCCATCACGCCGACCAGGTTGAGCAGCAGGCCGTAGGTCACCGGCAGGCTGTCGCCCGCACCCGGTGCTTCCTCTGCCTCGTATCCGCCATTGGCACGCAGCAGGTGCCACGCGGGATTGCCCAGCTGCTTGTCGAGTGCCTGCTCGGGCAGACGCTCGCGGAACTGCCAGTAATCGTCGACCGCGCGCGGGATCACGCCGACATGCAGCTGCTTGGCGCTCTTGGGATTGGGGAAGATATAGAAGCCCAGCGATTCCTCACTGCCATAGGTCAGCCATTCGTCGATCGTCAGCCCGTTGCCCTTGGATTTGGAGATCTTCTCGCCCTTCTCGTCGAGGAACAGCTCGTAGATCAGGCCTTCGGGCTTGCGACCGCCCAGCACCTTGGCGATCTTGCCCGACTGGATGCCGGTATCGGTCAGATCCTTGCCGTACATTTCATAGTCGACGCCCAGCGCCACCCAGCGCATCGCGAAATCGACCTTCCATTGCAGCTTGGCCTGCCCGCCCAGCGCGGACTGTTCGACGACCGTGCCGTCTTCATCCGTGAAGCGGATCGTCCCCGCTTGGGCATCGATCACCTCGACCGGAACCTGCAGCACGCGGCCCGTCACCGGGCTGATCGGCATGATCGGCGAATAGGTCGCCGCACGCTCCGCCCGCAGGGTCGGCAGCATGATGTCGAGGATCGCCTGGTTATGCGCGAGCACCTTCTTGAGCGCTTCGTCGAACACGCCGGTGTCGTACTGGGTGTGGCTGGCGATGAATTCGTAATCGAACCCGAACCGGTCGAGGAATTCGCGCAGCTTCGCGTTGTTGTGCGCAGCAAAGCTGTCGTGATCGGTGCCGAAGGGGTTGGGGATGCGGCTCAGCGGCTTGTGCAGATTGTCCTGCAGCAGCTGCGCGTTGGGCACGTTGTCGGGCACCTTGCGCAGGCCGTCCATATCGTCGCTGAAGGCGACGAGGCGCGTCTTGCCGTCTTCCGGCTTCGCGCCGATCAGCGCCTCGAACGCGCGGCGGACCAGCGTGGTCCGCAGCACTTCCTGAAACGTGCCGATATGCGGCAGGCCCGAGGGGCCATAGCCGGTCTCGAACAGCACCGGCTCGCCGCCAGGCTTCGTTCCGTCGGGATAGCGCTTGAGCAGACGCTGCGCCTCCTGGAACGGCCAGGCCTTGGACACGCGGGCGGCTTCGATCAGATCTTGCATGCTCATGGCAGCAGCCTGTTGCGCAGGCTCCCCCATGTTGCAAGCGCGAATGGCCGGAGCGGCGCCGCCCCGGCCCTTCGCATCAGTCGTAGTTGACCACCTCGAACTCGATCCCGTCCCAGTCGAAGAAGTAGAACCGGCGACCCGGCTCGTAGTCGGCATGGTTGAAGGGTTCGAGCCCGTGGCGCTTCACCACTTCCTCAGCCGCGTCGAGATCATCGACCACGAAGGCGATGTGGTTGAGCGGATGGCCCTTGGCGAAATTGCCGGTCACGTGCTCACCGGTGTAAAGCGCCACATAATCGACCTCGCCCCCGACATGGATCGTGTGGCCATTGTTGAGCGATGGCCCCTCCCACCGCTTGTGCCAGCCGAGCAGATCGACCAGCAGCGCGGTGCTGCGCTCAAGATCCGTGACGGAAATATTGGCGTGTTCGAGATAGCCCCTGGGCATCGCTGTTCTCCTTGATTGAGCGAGGCCGGATCGGCCCCGCGACTGCGATGCACGCATCAATGCAACCTCAACCTCACTTGAGGTCAAGCATCAATGTGCCTATCGTCGTGATCGATGAAAGCGAACGATCTCCTGCCCATTGGCGAACTGGCCCGTCGCACCGGGCTCAGCGTGTCGGCCATCCGCTATTACGAGAGCAAGGGACTGATCGAACCGCACCGCACCGGCGGCAACCAGCGGCGTTTCCTGCGCTCCGACATTCGCCGGCTCAGCTTCATCCTGATCGCGCAGCGGCTGGGCCTGTCGCTGGGTGAGATTGAGGCGCAGCTCGCCCGCCTGCCCCACGGTCGCACGCCCAATGCGCGCGACTGGAGCGCGATCAGCCGCGCGATCCGCGACCAGCTGGATGCACGAATCGCGGAACTGGAGCGCGCGCGGCAAAACCTTGACGGCTGCATCGGCTGCGGATGTCTGAGCCTGAAGCGCTGCGCGCTCTACAACCCGCAAGACAGGCTCGCCGAGGAAGGCCCGGGGCCTAGAACCGTGTTCGGCTAGTCGAGCGGGCCCAGCGACGGGTCGAGATCGCGCGGTCGCTTGAAATGGACCAGCTTGGCGTTCTGCGCGCCCAGCTCGCTCCAGTCGTCTATCGGCAGTTCGAGCACGGCGAAGGACGCGGTTGGAAACTTGACCATCGCCTCGCGGAAATCGGGCGTCTCGTTCTCTTGCGAGACCAGCGCCAGCACCAGATCCTGCAATCCCGGATTATGCGCCGCGATCAGCACCGCGTCGGCATCGCCCGCCTTGTGCTTGATCACTTCGAGGTGAGTCTCCGGCCCGGCGAGATAGAGCCGCTGGTCGAAGGTCGGCTTTACACCGATCGCGGCCTCTTCCAGCGTCAGGCGGACGCGTTCCGCCGGGCTGGCGAGGATCATATCCCACTCGGGCTCCTGCCGCCGGATATGGCGGCCCATGATTCGCGCGCCTTCGCGCCCGCGCTCGTTCACGCTGCGGTCGAAATCGCGCGTGCTGCTGTCGTCCCAGTCGGACTTCGCGTGCCGGAACAGGCCGAGATATTTCACGTGATCCGCCTCATGAGCGCTGCATCCTCAGCCCGTCGTCGTGTCTTCACGCGCGGGCAGGGTTCCTCCCTGCCTTGCCGGTGGCCCCGCTGCAAGGCGCGATACGGCTTCGTCCAGCGTGACGCGGTGAATCGGCGTGCCAGTGGGGAAGGCGCTGAGCAGACGGCTGGGGAACGCAGGCGAAAGCACGACGAAGTGCCCGCTGTCTTCACGCGAGCGAATCAGCCGTCCGAAGGCCTGCGCCAGCCGCGCGCGGATGATCCTGTCGTCATAGGCACCGCCGCCGCCCGCCTCGTCCGCAAAGGCGGCGCGGCGCGCGCGGTGCAGGATGGTCGGGCGCGGCCAGGGCACGGCCTCCAGCACCACGCTGCGCAGGCTATCGCCCGGCACGTCGATCCCGTCGCGCAGGGCATCGGTGCCGAGCAGGCTGGCGCGCGGATCGTCGCCGAAAATATCGGTCAGCGTGCCGGTGTCGATCGGGTCGACGTGCTGCGCATAGAGCGGCAGGTTGCCGCGCGCGAGCCGGTCCGCAATCCGCGCATGGACCGCGCGCAGCCGCTTGATCGCGGTGAACAGACCCAGGGTTCCGCCGCCCGCCGCCTCGATCAGGCGCGCGTAGGCTCCGGCAAGGCCGGCAATATCGCCGCGCTTGATGTCGGTGACGATCAGCACTTCGGCCTTGCTCGCGTAATCGAACGGGCTCGGCTGGCTGGCGAGCTGCGGGGTCAGCCCGATATGCTCCGCCCCGCTCGATGCAATCGCCCGCGCCCAGTCCGGCTCACCCTCGGGGCCACGGTCGGCCAGGGTCGCGCTGGTCAGCATCACGCCATGCGCGGGCTCGAGCACGATCTTGGCGAAGGGTTTCATGGGGTCGAGCCAGCGGCGATGCAGGCCGATGTCGTATTCGCGCGCCTCGAACCGGTCGACCGCCAGCCAGTCGACGAAATCGGGATCGGTCGGCCCTCCGATCCGGCCGAGCAAGGCCTCCCACGCCGCAATCAGATCGACCCGCCATGCGAGCGAGTGCCGCGCGCCTTCGATCCGGGCCCGCCCCTGCCCGTCGAGCCAGTCGGGCGCGTCTTCCAGCACCGCCTCCAGCCGCTGGCCGAGTTTGAGCAGCGGTTTGCGGATATCGGCCAGCGCGCCCTGCGCCTCTTGCGCGGCATCGACCAGCGGCCCGGGAGGATCGGCGATTTCGGTCTCGATCCCGTAGCCCGCTTCGGAGCCGCCGCTCTCATCCCGCGCGAACACGGTCGCGCGGACCTGCGCGAGCAGTTCTTCCAGCGGGCCGGAGGGTGCCCCCTCGCCGATCCGCCCCAGCCAGCCGTCGGCGGGCAGCGCCTGCGCCGCCTCGATCGCGGCTTCCACCGCCTCGCCGCCGGCATCGTCGTAGGATGCGATGTCGGCCAGCCGCGCGGCGAGCCCGCGTCTGCGCCCGCGCGTGTTGCGTTCCGGGCCGATGATCCACCGGCGCAGCTCGATCGCTTCCTGCCCGCTCAGCGCGGCGGCGAAGGTGCTGTCGGCGGCATCGAACACGTGATGGCCTTCGTCGAAGATCAGCCGCGTGGGCGGCTGGCCATGATGGCGCCCGCGCGCGGCATTGATCATCACCAGCGCGTGGTTGGCAATCACCAGATCCGCCTGAGCACTCGTCCGCGCCGCGCGCTCGATAAAGCACTTCCGGTAATGCGGGCATCCGGCATAGACGCACTCGCCGCGCTGGTCGGTCAGCGCGGTGATCCCGCGCCGGGGGAACAGCGTGCCCAGCCAGCCGGGCAGATCCCCGCCGATCATGTCGCCATCGCGCGAATATTGCGCCCAGCGCGCAACCAGCTGCGCTAGCACCGCGCCCCGGCCCGCGAACCCGCCCTGCATCGCGTCTTCGAGGTTCAGCAGGCACAGGTAGTTCTCGCGCCCCTTGCGCACCACGACGGGCGCGCTGCCATCGGCGCGCTTTTCAGGCCACGCCCGGCGGCTTTCGCGGCGCAGCTGGCGCTGGAGGTTCTTGGTATAGGTGCTGACCCAGAGCGTGCCCTGCGACCGCTCCGCCCACACGCTTGCAGGCGAGAGATAGCCGAGCGTCTTGCCGATCCCGGTGCCCGCCTGTGCCAGCAGCAGATGCGGCTTGCCCCGCCCCTCACGCGGAGCGAAGATGCGCGCGACATCGCCTGAATAGGCGCGCTGGCCCTCGCGCTTTTCCGCACCCTCCCCGGTCAGCCGGGCAAGCTGGGCGTGCACTTCTTCCTTGCCGATCGAGACCTGCGCTGGCTGCGGACGCTCGGGCGCATCTTCCCATTCCGGCAGGGTCGCGAACAGCCAGCGTTCCGCCCGTTCGGGTCGGTCCACGAAGGGGGCGAGCACCTGCGCCCACGGCCAACGCGCACGGGCGAGCGATTGCAGCGTGCTCCATGCGCCATGCCGCTCCGCCCAGTCGTCGCGCCCGCACACCGCCAGCATCGCGGCGAGCGCGCGCTGGAGGAAGGCAGGCGTTGCGCCCTCGTCCTCGGGCGGGTCGATACCGAGCGTCGCAGCCAGCCCCTTGGGCGTGGGCACGCAGAACCGCGCGGGGTGGAGGAAGGCGTACAGCTCCAGCAGGTCGAGCCCGGAAAGATCGGGATAGCCCAGCCGCGCGGCGACCAGCGGCGCGTTGAGCAGCAGCACCGGCGTATCGGCGCAGGCATTGATCGCCTGGCCTTTGCCGATCTCCTGCGTGGTGCCATCGGGCGCGGCCAGCCACAGCCCCGCATGGCTGGCGTGGAGCGCGGGCAGAGCAGGCGGTTCGGGGGTCGGCGCGGCCATCGCGGTACAGTTTCGGGTCCGTGGAACGAAAAGTAAACAGCTGCGCGGGCATCATCCCGGCGAAAACCGGGATCGTGCACGGCAAAAGTGCCGAAACTCAGGCCCCTGCGTTACCGACCACGAAGCACGCCGCCGCAAACAGGAAGCCTGCCCAGCGGTTCGCGCGGAAGCGGTGCAGCGGGTTGCCCGGGTCTTTCTCGTCCAGCGTCACGACCTGCCAGCCGAGGTGCCATGCAACCGGCAGCAGCGTGAGCCACGCGACCGGGTCCGCCCGCAACAGCCAGAAGCCAAGCGCCCACAGCGCAACTGCCAGTGCGTAGCATGCAGCGACGCCCTGCTTCACCTTGCCGCCCATGCGCAACGCGCTGGACCGGATGCCGACCAGCGCGTCGTCTTCCTTGTCCTGCACCGCGTAGATCGTGTCGTAGCCGACGGTCCATGCGACGCAGCCCAGATAGACCGCGATCGCGACGCCCCAGTTGGCGTCGGCCAGCGTCGCCCAGCCGACCAGCAGGCCCCAGTTGAAGGTGAGGCCCAGCCATGCCTGCGGCCACCAGGTGATCCGCTTCATGAAGGGATAGGCGGCGACCAGCAGCAGGCTCGCCAGCGCGATGATCTGGGCCTGCAGCGGGAGTTGCAGCAGCACGATCAGGCCGACGAAGCTGAGCGCCGCGAGCCATATCCAAGCGGTCCGCTTGCTCACCCGCCCGCTCGCGATCGGTCGACTGGCGGTGCGCGCCACCTGTCGGTCGAGCTCGGCATCGGTGATGTCGTTATACACGCAGCCCGCGCCGCGCATCGCAATCGACCCGACCAGCATCCATGCCAGCAGCCCCCACTGCCAGCCGGCGCCCGCCAGCCACACGCCGAAGACGCAGGGCCAGAAAAGCAGCCACCAGCCGATCGGGCGGTCGAACCGGGCCAGCTGGGCAAGATCGCGGGGGAGCTGGGGCAGCCGCTCGATCAGCCCCCTGTGCTCGCTATCGGGGACGATCGTTTCTACGGAGTCGCTGGTGCTCATGGACTTGCTCCCTAGCGCGCCGCGTGGCACCTGCCCAGCCATGCCCGCAACCCCCGCCTGGCCCCCGAAAAGCGCCCCGCGCCTGTTCGTCGAGGACGAGCTTGGCGAAGGCAGCACGTTCGCTCTCGACGGCAATCACGCGCATTATCTGGGCAAGGTCATGCGCGTGTCCGAAGGCGACACGGTGATCCTGTGCGACGACGTGACCGGTGAATGGGCCGCCCGAGTCGGGCAGGTGGACAAGCGGCGAGTCGATGTGACCGTGGTCGAGCGCTTGCGCGAGCGCGAGGCGGTGCCCGACCTGTGGCTGTGCCCCGCCCTGCTGAAGAAAGACCGCTTCGACCTGGTGCTGGAAAAGGCGACCGAGCTGGGCGTCGCCGCGATCTGCCCGGTCGTCACCCGCCGCTGCGTTGCCGACAAGCTCAATCCCGAACGTGCGGCGACCATCGTCACCGAAGCGGCGGAGCAATGTGCGCGCACCGCACTGCCGCAGGTGGCCGGGCCGGTGAAGCTGGACGCGCTGCTGGCCGACTGGCCCGCAGAGCGGGCGCTGTTCTTCGCGGACGAGGAAGGGGGCGAGGATGCAGCCAGCGCCTTCGCCCGCCACGGTGCCCCTGCCGCGATTCTCACCGGCCCCGAAGGCGGCTTCGACGATGCCGAACGCGCGGCGATCCGCGCCCTGCCGCAAGCAACCCCGATCACGCTTGGCCCGCGCATCCTGCGCGGCGAAACCGCGACCATTGCCGCAATCTCGATCTGGATGGCGCAGGCGGGCGACTGGTCTCCTGTGTCAGGAGGCGAAGAATAATTTCCTTCCCTCGCGAGAACCAGTTTTCTAACGCCACCCGATGAGCACACGCAACGCATCGAACGAAGACGATCCCGTCATCGAAAACCGCGACCAGCTGGTCGCTCCGATGCAAGCGGGTGAGAAGCCCAAATCTGCCTGGCGGATCGGGACCGAGCATGAAAAGCTGGTCTACAAGCGCGACGACTTCCACGCGCCAAGCTATGACGAGCCGGGCGGCATCCGCGATATCCTGCTGAATTTGCAGGATTTTGGCTGGAAGCCGGTGGAAGAAGGCGGCAAGGTCATCGCGATGAGCGGCGATGACGGCACGGTCAGTCTGGAACCGGCAGGCCAGCTGGAACTCTCGGGCGCGCCGCTCGAAAACCTGCACGAGACCTGCAACGAAGCGGGCCGTCACCTCAGCCAGGTGAAGGAAATCGGCGAACGCTGCGGAGTCGGTTTCCTCGGCCTCGGCATGTGGCCCGACAAGACCCGCGAAGACCTGCCGATGATGCCCAAGGGGCGCTACGATATCATGGCGCGGCACATGCCGACGGTCGGCAATCTCGGGCTCGACATGATGCTGCGGACCTGCACCATCCAGGTCAATCTGGACTATTCCTCCGAAGCCGACATGGCGCAGAAATTCCGCGTCGGCCTGGCGCTGCAACCGCTCGCCACCGCGCTGTTTGCAAATTCGCCGTTCACCGAGGGCAAGCCCAACGGATACCTGAGCTACCGCAGCCACATCTGGTCCGACACCGATCCGCATCGCACCGGGATGCTGCCCTTCGTGTTCGACGAGGATTTCGGCTACGAACGCTATGTCGACTACATGCTCGATGTGCCGATGTACTTCGTATTTCGTGACGGAAAGTACCTCGACGCGGCCGGCCTGAGCTTCCGCGATTTTCTCGATGGCAAGCTCTCCATCCTGCCCGGTGAACGCCCGACACAGAGCGACTGGTGGGATCACCTCTCCACCGCCTTCCCCGAGGTTCGGCTGAAGAGCTTCCTCGAGATGCGCGGTGCCGATGGTGGGCCGTGGAGCCGGATCTGCGCCCTGCCCGCGCTGTGGGTCGGCCTGCTATACGATCAGGGCGCGCTCGATGCGGCGTGGGATCTGGTCAAGGACTGGTCCATGGAAGAGCGCGAGGCGCTGCGCAACGCAGTGCCGAAGGAAGGTCTCGCCGCGAGCGTCCCCGGTGGGCGCACGCTGCAGGATCTGGGCAAGGACGTGCTCGAAATCGCCCGGTCGGGCCTCACGGCGCGCGCACGGTTGAACACGGGCGGCGATAACGAGACCGGCTTCCTGCAGACGCTCGACGAAATCGTCGAAAGCGGCAAATCGCCCGCGCAGCGGATGCTCGATCGCTATCACGGCGAATGGGGCGGCGATATCACCCGGGTCTACAAGTACAGCTTCTAGGCTGCGGCGTTCATTCCGCGGGGTGGAGCGGCTGCTGGCCGCGTCCGCGCGAGATTGCATGGCCCAGCGCCCCGATCGCGACCGTGAGCGGGCCGTTGCGGCTCATCCACGCGTGGTATTCGCGATATTTGGCATCTTCGCGCAGCAGGTGCGCCTCTTCGGTGCGCGCGCGCCAGTAGTAGATGCCCGAGACAAGCGCGAGGCCCACGACATTGCGCACGGCCTCCAGCAGGCCTCCGTTCGTGACGAGGAACGGCAGCGCCGCACTCCACCAGAACAGGTTCTTGGAGAGATAGGCAGGATGGCGGGTGAAGCGGTAAGGCCCGTGGGTGATCACGCCGCGATAGGTCAGGTTGGAGAACCGCAGGCCGAAGACCACGGTCGCCCAGGCATACATCCCGGTCAGCACCACCAACCAGCCGCCCCACAGCGCCATCAGCCACGGCTCGCCCGCCAGCCAGTGCTGCCAACCGGGGGCGTTGTTTTCGTAGGATAGCAGGCCGCCCGCGCCCGTGATGCCGTAGACGAACGGGGGGTAGCACAGCAGCGCCGCGATCCAGCCGGCGAGAAACGGGTTGCCGCTGCGGATATGCGTATCGAGCGGGCGCATCGTCATCACGTAGCCGACCGTCCCGATCTGCACGTCGATCACGAACAGCAGCGAGATGACCGCCAGCGCCAGCGCACCGGGCCGGGTCGCCAGCTCGGCGGGGTTGGCGTTCACCACCTCGGCGAAACCGCCGGGCAGGATCGAGATCATGAACGCGCCGAAGAAGCCCTTGATGATCCACGCGCGCCAGTGACCGATGACCTTTTCGCGGTCCCACTGCTCGCGCGCGAGCAGGAAGGCCCCGAAATGCCAGGTGCCGTCGCGCGGGTCTTCCATCCGCCGGTCGATCCAGAAGATGTAGGGCACCGAGAGGATCAGCGCGGGAACCGCGGCGTAGGCCAGCACCTCCATCGCGAACAGATAATTGCCATCCCAGTACCAGCGGCAGAGCCCGTAGAGCACGGCGATCACCGCCCAGGTCGCCCACAACCCGGTCAGCTTGGTGAAGGAGATTGCCCGCGTACTGTGTTCCGGGCCCGGTTTGCCCAGCACAAGCCCGGTCGAAGGGCGTCGATGGACCTTGTCGACCAGGATCGACCACAGCACCATCGGCACACCACTGGCGAGCAGGCCGCACAGCGCCGCGTAAGGACCGGCCAGCCGCGCGTGGGGCCCGGGCAGGTCGAGCGCTGTCGAGATTTCAGGGAAGGCGCGGCAGAACGCGATCCAGCCGAGAAGCCCGGCGAGGCCGACGAGACCTACGCCAGCGGAGACATCGCTGCGGGGCGGTTGTGAGCTGGAGGCGTCTTCGCGCATGACGCCGCCTTAGGCCCAAAAGGGTTAAATGCTCGGTAACGCGGCGGCTCTCAGGCCGCCGCGTTACTGCCCTTAGCGAAACGCGGTGATGGTGCCGCTGTCGTCGAGTACGTAGAGCGTGTTGTTGGCGACGATCGGCGGCAGGGTGACGCCGGCCTTGAGCTCGGTCATCAGGTTGGCCGCGCCTTCGCCCACGCTCACCTGCCACACCTCGCCGTTCGAATTGGCGACGTAGAGCATGTTGTTGGCGAGCACCGGACCGGTCCAGAAGATCGGGCCCTTGCGGTCTTCCTCATTGCGATAGCGGGCGAGCTGGGTGATCCAGCGGATCTTGCCGCTGCCCCGGGCAATCGCCAGCAGGCGCGCATCGCTGGTCAGCGTGAACAGCCACTCACCCGCCAGCGCCGGGGTCGAAATCCCGGCGAGGTTCAGTTCCCACACGCGCTGGCCGGTGACCAGTTCATACGCGGCCATGCGGCCACCCTGGCCCAGCGCATAGACGCGGCCGCCATCGATGATCGGATCGGCATCGATATCCGTCAGGCTGCCGACCTCGGTCGAGATCGAGGTGCGCGCCAGCGCATCGGCCCACAGCTCGCGCCCGTTCTCGTAACGATAGGCGACCAGTTCGCCCGAGCTGTAGCCCGCAACGATCGTGCCCTGCCCGGCTGCGGGCGATGCCACGCCGAACACGCCCGCCTGCGTCGATGAGCCGGAGTTTTCCCATTCGACCGAGCCATCATCCTGGTTGAGCGCGATGATCCGGTTGTCCTGCGTCATCACCAGCACGAGATTGAACGCAAGCGTGGGCGAATCGCGCAGCGGCCCTGCGGGGCTGGCGCTCCAGATTTCGCTGCCGTCGGCAGCATTCAGCGCGACGACGCGCCCGGTGCCGCTGGTCGCGAACAGACGGTTGCCCGCCACCGCGATGCCGCCTCCGAAAGCCGTACCGCGCAGGTCCGAAGCCATCTCCGGCTGGTATTCCCACTTGCGTGCACCAGTATCCGCATCGAACGCGTGGACCGTGCCCGCAGTATCGGTGACGTAGAGCGTGCCGTCGGCAACGATCGGGGCTGCACCCAGACGACGCTTGTTGCTCGATCCCGGAATCTGCGCGCTCCACGCGCGAGTCGGGC
This sequence comes from Erythrobacter sp. YJ-T3-07, assembly GCF_015999305.1. NCBI lineage: Bacteria > Pseudomonadati > Pseudomonadota > Alphaproteobacteria > Sphingomonadales > Erythrobacteraceae > Erythrobacter > Erythrobacter sp. YJ-T3-07. The sequence continues at coordinate 1,998,890 of NZ_JAEAGP010000001.1, forward strand.
TGGCACCCAGCGCGAGGTTGCCGTAGCTCTTGCTCGGCGTGCCGCTGGCCATCGCCCAGGTTTCGTTGACGCGTGCGGGAGGCAGCACCACCGAAACGCCGGAGATGCTGGGGTCGACCTTGGCACCGCTTTCAATGCGGGAGAGAACCGGCTCGCGGTTGCCCACGGTCGGGGTAACCTTCTTGTCTCCGCCGCCGAACAGACCGCCCGAACAGCCGGTGACGAGCAGCGCCGCGAGAAGAAGCGGGGTGGCACCAATGGATCGCAAGGTCATCCTCCGAAATGTCGCCCCGTCGCGGGGGCCAAGTGTTATGTGTGCGCCGGTTATTCCGGCTGCGCGCCCATCGGCGGCGCACCGCCTGCGCCGGCGGGCCCGCGCAGACTTTCGATCAGTTCGTCGACATCGCCGACCGCATCCACACCCAGCGCGCTTGCCATCTGGCGCGCGCGGCCGCGGATCGTGTCGGGCACGTCGTCGTCCATGGCAATTTCGCCGAACAGCTTGCCGGCGCGTTCCTTATCCCCGCCTTCGAGATAGGCCATCGCCAGGATCTCGCCCGCGCTGCCGTAATAGGGCTGGTCCGGCTGGGCGAGCGGGGTCAGACGGCGGATCACCTCGGCAGGCTTCATCGAGTCATAGCCGGCAACGACCGCGCGCAGTTCCGCGAGATCGCGGACCGACTGGGGCACGTCGTCGTCGTCGGCGACCTGGCTGAACAGTTCGGCGGCTTCCTTCGCCCGGCCCTGCTCCAGCGCGATGCCCGCGCGCAGCATCTGGGCCTGCGTCTTGCCCCCGCCGCGGCCATCTTCGGCCAGCGGTGCCAGCGCCTCGTCGGCCTGATCCAGATTGCCCGCCTCGACCTGGTCGAGCGCGGTCACAAGGGTTTCGGATTCGGATTCGCGGTTGCCTTCGCTCTGCCCGCTGAAGAACAGCACGGCGGCGAATGCGATCAGCCCCAGCACCACCACACCGATGATGTAGATCCCGTAACGGGTCCAGACATGGCGGTACTGATCGGTGCGGACGGCATCGTCCACCTCGCGCAGCAGCGCTTCGTCCTGTGCGGCCTGGGTTTTGGCCTTGCGGTCGGCCGCCTTTGCGCTGTCGCGATTGGGTAACAGGGCCACGCCTGGGGGACTTTCCTTAAAACTGCCGGGAACGGGGCGGTTCTTTAAACCATGACGCCGTCAATTCAATAGCCACCGGTTGAACAGCAGCGCGGGTGAATGGGCGCTGAAAGCACGCCCGGCTGCCGGTCAGCGGATCACTCCGCCGCCCAGCGCGCTGTCGTAGAGCCGACGGTAGGCCGCAACCATGTCCGCCGCGTCGAAGTGCTTGCGCGCCTTCGCCCGGTTGGCGTCCCCGATCTGCGCCCGCAGATCCGGGTCGGTGGCCAGCACCTGCAATGCCTCGCCCAGCGCAGTCTCGTCGTTCGGGCGCACGATGAAGGGCTCATTTTCCTGCGCCACCATCGCCGCGATATCCCCCACGGCGGGCGCGGCCACGGGCAGCGCGGCGGCCATCGCCTCGACCACCGAGAGCGGGAACTGTTCGGACCGGGAAGACAGGGCGAAGATGTCGAACAGCCCGATATAACTCGCCGGGTTGGCGACGAAGCCGGGCAGGTGGACTCGATGAGCGATCCCCGCCGCTTCCGCGGCATCGCGGATCGCGTCGCGCTGCGGCCCCTCGCCTACAATCACCAGCTGCCAGTCGTCGGGCAAGTGGGCGACCGCGCGCACTAGCGCGGTGAGATTTTTGACCGGGCGCAGGCCTGCCAGAGCGCCGACCCACTGCTCGCCCTCGTGCTTGATGACCCCGCGCAGCGCATCGGGCGGCGGACTGGCAGAAAACTTCGCAGTGACGATCCCGTTCGGGATATGCTTCACCCGGCCGATCGGCTGCTGCCAGGCATGCAGCGCAATCCCCTCCAGCACCTCTGACGGCACGACCAGCCCGCTGGTCTTGCCCAGCGCGATCCGCCGATACCAGTTGCGGCTGGTTTTCAACCGCTCCTGCTCGTCCTCGTTGAAGCCATCCTCGTGATGGATAAGCGGCGGCAGGCCCATCGCGTCGGTGAACAGCGTGTGCGCCATCACCGCGTCCATCGCACCCCAATTGTAGGTCAGCACCAGATCATAGGGCTGCATCGCGCGGGCGATTTTCTGGAGCCGCCGCGGCAAGGGCTTGCCCTGTAACGAGGGGAAATCGCGCGGGTAGCGGACCTCAGGCCCCTGCTCGATATGCTCTGCGGCACCGTACTGGCCCGGATCGGCAGAGACGATCGCATGGCGCAGCGATTCGCCGAAGGCGTTGATCAGCTGCACGCTGCGCAGCTCCTTGCCCCCGGCCGCGAAGGTGGAGTGGAGATGGAGGACGCGCGGTGCCCCTTCGCGCGCGGAGCCCGCCATCAAACGGTTTCCCGGGTGCGGACCTTCGCCAGCAGCGCGTCGATCGCGGCGACCGCCTCGGGCTCGTCGAGCATCGGCGCGTGGCCGGTATCGGGCACCAGAACGACCTCCATCCCCGGGTTGCGGACCTTCATCTGCCGCACGGTTTCTTCGGACAACAGGTTGGACAGAGCACCGCGCACCAACAGCAGCGGTGTGTTGCCGAGCGCTTCGAACGCCAGCCACAGGTTGGCAGGAGGGGCACCGCCGCTGTCCGGCGTCTCGCGGAAGGCGTCGCCCAGCGCCATGTCGTAATCGAAGCTGATCCGCCCGTTCTGCCCCAGCACCATCACGCGCTTGGCCGCCAGCAGCCAGTCGTCGAGCTGATACGTCGGGTGCGCATCCTCGTGCGTTTCCTGAAGGGCGCGCGCGGCGTGCATCCAGGTCGGGAAGCTGCGCCCTTGGCCGACATAGGTGCGGATTTTCTCGAGCCCGGCCTCGTCGATCTCGGGCCCGACATCGTTGAGCACCGCGCCCGCGAGCCGATCGGAAGCGCGGCTGGACAGCAGCATCGTCATCAACCCGCCCAGCGAAGTGCCGATCGCGACGAAGCGATCGATGCCCAGCTCGGCAAGCAGCGCCTCGACATCCTCGACATAGTTGAGCGGGGTATAGGTCGCCGCGTCTTCGGCATAATCGCTCTGCCCGCGGCCGCGCATCTCGGGCACGATCACGCGCCATTCGGGCGAAAGCCGCTCTGCCAGATCGGCGAAATCGCGCGAATTGCGGGTCAGCCCGTGCATGCAGATAATTGGCGGACGCCCGTCTTCGCCGCCGGGATAGTCGCGGTAATAGAGCTTGAGGCCGTCTGAACTGCGCCAAAAGCCATCGGTAAAGCGCTGATCCATGGGCATCTTTCAAACGTGATCTGGACGGGTCGGTTGCGCGGGAGCCCGCGCGGCCCCACTATTGCCGCGATGGTCGAAATTCCGCAACAGCACCGCGACACCGGCTCCCCGCCGATCCTCGATCTGGCCGACTGGATCGCCGATCCGGTAGAAGCGGCCGACTTCCCGCGCACGACGCTGCGCTGGCGTAACGACCGGGCGGCGGGCGACATCGGCCTCGCCGATCTGTCGGACGAAGAGTGGCTGGCCCATTTTGGTCGCTTCCAATCTCTCCCCGGCAATCTGCCGCAGCCGCTCGCGCTGCGATACCACGGGCACCAGTTCCGGGTGTATAATCCGGAACTGGGCGACGGGCGCGGTTTCCTGTTCGCCCAGCTGCGCGACCAGCGTGGCCGTCTGATGGACCTTGGTACCAAGGGTTCGGGCCAGACGCCATGGAGCCGCGCGGGCGACGGGCGGCTGACGCTGAAGGGTGCGGTGCGGGAACTCCTCGCGACCGAGATGCTTCAGGCACTTGGCGTCGACACCTCCAAGACATTCTCGATCGTGGAGACGGGGGAACAGCTGGTTCGCGGCGACGAACCCTCGCCCACCCGCTCCGCCGTGCTCACCCGCCTCAGCCACGGACACATCCGGATCGGCACCTTCCAACGCCTGCTCGCGCATGATGAGCCGGAGCATATGCGCCAGCTCGTCGATTATTGCCTGACCCAGTTCCCCGGCCCGCCCCCGCCCGAAGATGCGCCCGACCGGGACGACCCGGCGGTGCGCCTGCTGCACCAAGTGGTCGACCGGATGGCCGATCTCGCCGCGAGCTGGATGGTCGCAGGCTTCGTCCACGGCGTTCTCAACACCGACAACATGAACATCTCGGGCGAAAGTTTCGATTACGGCCCGTGGCGCTGGCTGCCCAGATGGGAGCCTGGATTCACCGCCGCCTATTTCGATCATGCGGGGCTTTATGCCTTTGGACGCCAGCCAGAGGCGCTCGGGTGGAATTGTGCACAGCTTGCCACCGCCTTGCGGCTCGTCGCCCCGTCCGAAGGCCTTATTGCCGCGCTTGAGCGCTTCAGTACGCTCTATCCCGCCCACCTGCGCCGCCGCTGGCTGTGGCGGCTCGGAGTCGCCCCGCTGGACGAGGCACACGACGCTGCACTCATCGCAGCGTGCGAGCGGCACATGCGCGAAACTGGGCAATCGCCCGATGAATTCTTCTTCTCGCACCGGGGCGGGCGGGCTGACAGTGCGGAACTTCAGGCGCTGTTCGCCGATTATGAGGCGACCGGTCCAGATCACGACTACTGGCACGACGGCGCGCCGCAGAGCATGCTGTACGACGAGGTGGAAGCGATCTGGTCCGCGATCGACCGCGACGACGACTGGCAGCCGTTGCTGGACAAGGTCGCTGCGGTCCGCAGGATGGGGCAGGCGCACGGCACTCCGCCGGTTCCCGCCTCGCGCGGAACAGGTGACGAAAGCGAAAAGGCGCGCTAATGCGCGCCGCTAGGCCAGAATGCGGCAGCATAACTGCCGAGACGAGGAACTGAGGAACTGCCCGGAGTGCCACTTTCCGAGATTGTGTCTTTCGAACCCGCCACCGGGCGGGAACTCTTTCGCTCGTCCATCGGCGATGTCGACGAGGCGGTGGCCCGCGCGCGCGAGGCGTTTCCCGGCTGGGCGTCGCGCCCCGTCGCCAACCGGATGGAACTGGTCCGCCGCTTCGCCAACGAAGTGCTCGCCGCGACCGACGAATTCGCAGAGCTGATCGCGCGCGAAACCGGCAAGCCGCTGTGGGAAGCCAAGACCGAGGTCGAAGCGGTCATCGGCAAGGTCGAGATTTCGATCAATTCCTATCTCGAACGCACCGGCCAGAAGAAGCTCGACAGCGCGCTGGGCGGCAGTTCCGCCGTGCGTCACAAGCCGCACGGCATCATGGCCGTGCTCGGCCCCTACAATTTCCCCGCGCACCTGCCCAATGGCCACATCGTGCCCGCGCTGATCGCGGGCAACACGGTGGTCTTCAAGCCGAGCGAGAAGACCCCGGCAGTGGGCGCACTGCTGGTCGAATGCTTCCACCGCGCCGGGATAGACAAGCACGTCGTCCAGGCGCTGATCGGCGGGCCGGATGAAGGCAAGGCGCTGGTTGCGCATCCCGAAGTCGACGGCGTGCTGTTCACCGGAAGCGCGCAGGCGGGGATCGCGATCAACCGCAAATGCGCGACCAACCCGGGCAAGATCCTGGCGCTGGAGATGGGTGGCAACAACCCGATCGTCGTCATGAAGACACCCAAGGTGGAGGATGCGGCGCTGCTGATCGCCCGCTCCGCCTTCACCACCGCAGGCCAGCGCTGCACCGCCGCGCGGCGGCTGATCGTGACCGACGACATGTACGATGCGACGGTCCAGGCCGTGAAAGACCTGATCCCGAAGATCATCGTCGACGAGCCTTTTGCCGACCCCGCCCCCTTCATGGGCTGCGTGATCGACAACCAAGCAGCCGACCAGCTGGCAGAAAGCTTCCTCTATCTGCTTTCCAACGGCGGCAAGGCAATCCGCCACCTCAAGCGGCCGCAGGAAGACAAGCCCTTTGTCACACCCGCGCTGATCGACACCACCGCGATGGAAGAGCGCCCCGATGTCGAGCTGTTCGGCCCGCTGCTGCAGGTCATCAAGGTGTCCGATCTGGACGCCGCTATTGCCGAGGCGAACAACACGCGCTTCGGCCTGTCGGCCTCGCTGATCGGTGGTGCTCCGGAAGACTACAACCACTTCTGGGCCAATATCCGCGCCGGCATCGTCAACTGGAACCAGCCGACCAACGGCGCCTCCTCGAAGCAGCCCTTCGGCGGACTCGGCCTGTCGGGCAACCATCGCCCGGCGGCCTATTACGCGGCGGATTACTGCGCCTACCCGGTCGCCAGCAGCGAGATCGGCCAGCCGCGCGCGAGCATGGGTGTTGGCTTCAAAACGGACTGAGCGGGCTGTTATGGTGAAAACGCCCCGACACTTTCGTGCCGAGGCGTTTTCCGCGACGCTGGTGGGACGCCGCGCCCTGGCCCTCCCGTGGAAGCGCCAAAGCTCGTAATTCCGGGCCGATTGGCAGGAGCGATGTGTGGCCTCCCGAATCGGTGCGTGTTCATAAATAGAGGCATTAAGATGAACGAGCAGCAACGCTTGTTCAGGCTTTCGTACAGGACTACGGCGCACTCGTGAGCGAGAACGAAGCACCCCGGCCTTCCGGCCTTCCGCAGGCGCTGGGCGCCTATGTCGTGTGGGGCTTCATGCCCCTGTACCTGCTGCTGGTGAAGCAGGTGCCCGCGTTCGAGTTCGTCGGCTGGCGGATCGTCTGGACGCTGCCGATCTGCCTCGTCATCGTTGCCTTCCGCGGCCAGTTTCCCGCGATCCGCGAGGCTCTGAGAGACGTCCGCGCGGTGCTGGTGCTGGGGGCCAGTGCGCTCCTCATTGCGGTGAACTGGCTGGTCTATGTCTGGGCGATCCAGCAGGGTGAGGTCTACGCGGCCAGCCTTGGCTATTACATCAACCCGCTGGTCAACATCCTGCTCGGCACGCTGATCCTCAAGGAGACGCTGAGCCGCGCGCAGTGGGTCGCGGTGGCGCTGGCTGCGGTCGGGATCGCGATCCTCGCCGCGGGCGCGCTTTCGACCCTGTGGATCAGCCTGACTCTCGCCTTCAGCTTCGCGACCTACGGCCTCCTTCGCAAGCAGGTGCCGGTCGGCGCGCTGCCCGGCCTCACCATCGAGAGCGCGATCCTGTTGATCCCTGCACTGGGCGTTGCCGCGTGGTACTGGGCGAGCCCGCAGGGCTCTTCCTTCGATAACAGCCTCGCGCTCTCCCTCTCGATCATGCTCGGCGGGCTGCTGACCGCCGTGCCGCTGCTGATGTTCGCGATCGCCGCGCGGCGGATGGACTACTCGGTGCTCGGCTTCGTGCAGTTCCTTGCGCCCAGCATCGTCTTCATCCTGGGCCTGACCGTGTTCGGCGAGGAGCTGCATCCGGCAGAGCTGTTCTGCTTCGGCTGCATCTGGCTCGCCGCAGCGATCTTCGTGTGGGACCTGCTGGCCAAGCGCCGCGCGGCGCGCAAGCCGGTCCCGGCCGCCTAGCCCTCGGCAAGGCTCCACCCGATCGTCTGCCCGGCCATGAACGGCACGACCTGCGTGGCTGCCGCCGGAATGCTCTCGGGCACCACCTGCTCGCGCTTCACCAGCGTCACCGTGCTCTCGTTCACCGGCAGCCCGTAGAAGCGCGGCCCGTTGAGCGAGGCGAAGGCTTCGAACCGGTCCAGCGCGCCCTCTTCCTCGAACACCTGGAGATAGGCCTCGAGCGCGTGCGGGGCGTTGTAGATGCCCGCACAGCCGCACGCGCTTTCCTTCGCGTGCTGTTCATGCGGCGCGCTGTCGGTGCCGAGGAAGACCTTGTCCGAGCCGCCCGTCGCAAAGGCGCGCAGCGCAAGCCGGTGCTCTTCCCGCTTGGCAACCGGCAGGCAGTAGGCATGCGGCCGCATCCCGCCGACCAGCATCGCGTTGCGGTTGATGTGGAGGTGATGCGGGGTGATCGTCGCGCCGACATTCTCGCCCGCGCTTTCCACGAACTCCACCGCATGGCGGCTGGTGATATGCTCGAACGCGATCTTCAGCTGCGGCAGGTCGCGGTGCAGCGGCGCGAGAATTCGGTCGATAAACACCGCCTCGCGGTCGAAGATGTCGATCTCCGCATCGGTCACCTCGCCGTGCACGCACAGGACCATTCCCGCCTCTGCCATCGCCTCGAACACCGGGCGCAGCCGGGCAATATCGGTCACCCCGTGCGCGGAGTTGGTGGTGGCATTGGCGGGGTAGAGCTTGGCCGCCGTGAACACGCCGTCGCGAAAGCCGCCGATCAGGTCCGCCGGATCGGTATCGTCGGTCAGGTAGGCGGTCATCAGCGGCGTGAAGTCCATACTTTCAGGCACGGCCGCCATGATCCGGTCGCGATAGGCGCGCGCCAGCGCGGCGCTCGTCACCGGCGGCGTCAGGTTGGGCATCACGATCGCGCGGGCGAACTGGCGCGCGGTGGCCGCAACCACGCTTTCCAACATCGCGCCATCGCGCAGGTGAACGTGCCAGTCGTCGGGGCGGCGGATCGTGAGCGTTTCGGTCATGCCCCGCCCCCTAGCCCAACAGGCCCGCGCAGGGGAGCCCTGACACACCTGACACACAGTCCAGAGACCAAAAAGCCTGCCTCTCTCGCGATCATGGCAAACAGGCGTAGGGAGGTCGTCACGCAGCGCATCGCGCAACCGATGTACCCGCCTCCGCGCCTGTAGGACAGCGCCGGGTGGCATGATGGCACGCGGAGCCCTATCTCGGCAGGCATGACAGCAACCCGCCTCCAGAACCGCGCGGTAATCCGCCTCAGCCCGACCGCAGCCGGGGAGGATGTCGCAGGCTTCCTGCAAGGCCTGCTGACCAACGACGTCACCGGGGAACTGCCCGCCTATGCCGCTTTGTTGAGCGCGCAGGGCAAGACCATGTTCGACATGATCGTGTGGCCGGGCCGCACGGGCGAGCATGGCGCGACGATCCTGCTCGATTGCGAAACGGATGTTGCGGACGATCTGGTCAAGCGCCTCTCGCTCTACCGCCTGCGCCGCAAGATCGAAATCGCGCGTGACGAGAGCCTGGCCGTGCACTGGAGCGTGGAGCCGATCGACGCGCATCCGCCCGATCCCCGCCTCCCCGCGCTCGGCCATCGCTGGCTCGCGCCTGCCGACGACAGCGAGCCTGCCGACGCGGCATGGCTCGCCCACCGCCTCTCACTCGGCGTGGCCGAAGGCCAAGGCGAGCTGGCCGACATCCTGTGGCTTGAGACCAACGCGGTCGAGCTGCACGGCGTCAGCTTCTCCAAGGGCTGCTATATCGGGCAGGAAAACACCGCGCGGATGAACTGGCGGCAGAAGGTCAACCGGCGGCTGGTGGTGGTCCCGCTCGACCGGTCGGAGGAGAAGCGCCGCAAGGCGGAGTATCCCGACCTCGGACTGGCGGTGGATCATTTGCGGGTGAGCGATATTCCCGCCGACCTCGTGCCCGGCTGGATGCGGCTGGAAGCTGCGGAGTAGCCACACCAACCGTCATGCTGAACTCGTTTCTGCATCCAGACTACCGACCGCGCCGACAGTTCAAGAGGCCGACTGGACCCTGAAACAAGTTCAGGGTGACGGTTTGAGCGACGACAGGTCGCAAGATGTCCGCCGGACGATGCCGACGCGCCACTTCACATCTGCTCGCCCCGGGCCCGACCCAGACCAGTGCCTTCTTCGATCAAACGGATAAGCCGCGCGCCCGAGCGCCCAAACGCCTCTAAGCGCCCCGCTGCTCAATCTGCTCCAGCGAATCATCCACGAACCGCTCGGCAATGTCGCGCGCGGTATTTTCCGGCAGCTTGAGAGCCGTCGACAGTGGCCCGCCGATTAGCGACTGGCCCAGCGCCAAAAGCACCACAGTCAGCGTCGATTCCAGCGCATCGCGATCCGCCGGCTGATCCGCGCCCAGCTCTTCCTTGTGCACCGTCTCGATCATCTGATGGATCGCCTTGGCGAAAGGTTCGAGCGCGTCTTCCTGTCCGGTGGCGAGCAGCCAGCTGACCAGCGCGCCCCCGCCCTCCCCGTCGAAGGCGTCGAACGCCTGATCTACGATCATCCGCGGGCTCGCCCCGCCAGACCGGCTGGCGCGGATGGTCGCTGCAATCCGGTCGCACACGGATTCCGCCAGATAGACGCCCAGCGCATGCTGCAATCCGGCGGCAGAGCCGAAATGGTGCAGCAGGTTCGCGTGCGTACGCCCGACCCGCGCGCCCACCGCCTTCAGCGTCACCGCCTGCGGGCCCGCCTCGATCAGCAGGTTGCGCGCGGCTTCTAGCGCTCCGGCGCGGGATTCTTCGGGACTCAGACGTCTGCGTGTAGCCATCGAAGCGTGGTAGTGCGCGGGGGCGGATGCGGCAAGGAACCTCCTACTGACATTATTGTTAATGCTACTGACATTGGTGTAAGTTATAATGCACCGAACGACCGACGTTACGGAAATATGGAGTAGTCAGCATGACCGCCCACGACCAAACCCTTGCCGCCAACCCCGCGATCACCATTCGCGACGAGCGCTTCAACAGGGGCACCACGCCCTCCCGATGGTGGGCTGGCGAGCCCTTCGGCACCGCCTGGCACAACGCGCTGTCGGGCACCTTCCCGCGCGGGGAAGCCTTCTTCATCGAATCGGTAAAGGCCTTTCGCGAGGGGGCAGATCCCAAACTGGCGGCGGAGATCCGCGCTTTCGTGAAGCAGGAGATCAACCACACGCGCGAGCATATCGCGTTCAACCGCCTCGCCGCAGATGCGGGCTACGACATGGACATGATCGACCGGCGCACGAAGGAACTGCTCGACATGGCGGCGGATCAGCCTGCGATCGCCAAGCTGGGGATCACCATGGCGCTGGAGCACTACACCGCGATGATGGCGCACGAGTTCCTCGCCAATCCGCAGCACTTCAAGGATTCGGACGCCGAGGTGCGCAAGATGTGGGAATGGCACGCGGTCGAGGAGATCGAGCACAAGGGCGTCGCCTACGACACCTGGAACCATGCGACGCAAGGGTGGACCGGGTTTCAGCGCTGGGCGAGACGCAGCATCATCATGCTGGAGGTCACCAGGCGCTTCCTCAACAATCGCTGGAAGGATGCGATCGAGCTGCTCGCGCAGGACGGGATCACCGGTGCGCGCGCCCATTGGGGGCTGGCGAAGTATCTGTTCGGCAAGCCCGGCGTGCTGCGCCGCTGCTTCCCGGCGTGGCTGGGCTATTTCAAACCCGGTTTCCACCCGTGGGACCACGACGACCGCGCGCTGATCGGCAAGTACGAGGGCGATTACGCAGACGCGCTGCTCCCCGCGTGAGGCCGCCCCAAGGCGGCGGCCTGGGCTAGGCCGCCGCCGGGAGCGATCGCTCCACCTCCTCTGCCAGGTCGAGCGCATAGCCATTGGTCTGCGCTTCGTAGCCGCGGGCGAGGCTGAAATGGCGCCCGCCCTTGCCGGTCGGCAGGAAGCCGGCCTTGCGCAGCACGCGGCCCGATGCCGGATTGTCGAGGAAATGGCTCGCGACGATGCGCGGGTGGCCGCAGGCGCGGGCGATCTCGACCAACGCGCGGGCGGCCTCGCCGGCATAGCCGCGGCCCCAGTGCGGGCGCGCGATCCAGTAACCCAGCTCCATCGTCCCCTCGCCGCCGCCGTCTTCGGGGGGCAGCGGGCCGATGCCGATGCAGCCGATCACCTCGCCGGAATCGGCCAGGGTAATGACGAAACGGGGTGCTTCGGGCGTGAAGGGGAGCGCGCACCAAGCGCGCGCGTCGGCAGCCGAATAGGGCCACGGCGCGGTGGCGAGGTTGCGCACGATACCCTCGTCCGCAATCGCTGCGTAAACAGCCTGCCAGTCCTCGGGCCACGCGGGCCGCAGCAGCAACCTCTCGCTTCTGTGAAACATCGTCGTTTCTCCCCTCGCGCGGCGCGCCCTTCCTCGGCGGGCGGCCACGGTGACAAGGGAGACGAAAAAAGGGAGACGGGGCTGGCCCCCTCTCCCTTGATGGCCGGATTTTACCTCCGGCGGGGCCGTCCCGGTGGACAACCCCTGTTATCGAGTTGCCCGATTATTCGGCAGCTTGCGCCATAAGGTCGACCGATACGTATTTGCGGCCGAGCTTCCCGTCGTGGAAGCGCACAATACCGTCGGTAAGCGCAAAGAGGGTGTGGTCCTTGCCCATGCCGACGTTGGTGCCCGCGTAGAACTTGGTCCCACGCTGGCGCACGATAATGTTGCCCGCAACGACGCCTTCGCTGCCGAACTTCTTCACGCCAAGACGGCGGCCTGCCGAATCGCGACCGTTCCGCGAAGAGCCGCCTGCTTTCTTATGTGCCATTGCGCTTAGTCCTTATCCGTCTGGGCCGCGCTTACGCGTCGCCCGAATCCTTGGTGTCCGCCTTCTTGGCGGGGGCCTTCTTGGCAGCCGGCTTCTTGGTCGCAGCAGCCTTCTTCGGCGCGGCCTTCTTGGCCGGAGCCTTTTCGGTCGCCTTGTCGTCGGCAGCGTCGGCCTTCTTCGCGGCGGGCTTGGCGGCAGCCTTCTTGGTGCCTTCGCCCACTTCGAGGATGCGCAGCAGGGTCATCTGCTGGCGATGGCCGTTCTTGCGACGGTAATTGTGACGACGGCGCTTCTTGAACACCACCACCTTTTCGCTCTTCGCCTGAGCGATAATTTCCGCCGAAACGGATACCTTGCCAGCATCGGCCAGGCTTTCGCCCTCGCCTGCGAGCAACACATCGCCCAGGGTGATCGTGTCGCCGGCTTCGCCTGCGAGCTTTTCGACCGCGATTTTGTCTCCGGCGGCAACCCGGTATTGCTTGCCGCCTGTGCGCACCACTGCGAACATCGGTTCAACTTTCAATCGTTTAGCTGTGACGCTGCCCCTAACGAAACAGCGTGGTCGACGGGCCACACGGTGGTGAGCCCCCCAAAGAAGGGCGCGCTTACGGTATGATTTGGCCGAAGTCAACGCCGGGTGGCGCAGAAAAGCGCCTTCGCCCACCTTCGCCTCTACCACGGCGCGACGCGCGTGCTAAGGGTGCGCGCATGTCCGCTGCCCGCCTCGCGATCGCGATCGCCACCCTCCCCGCCATGGCCGCCCTTGCCGCCTGCGCCACCACGCCCGACAGCGCCTATCCCTCTCTCGGGGTGCGCGAGGCCGAATACGAGAGCGGCGAGTTTCCCCGCCCGACCGGCGATTGCGCGCCCGACGGACCGGCACCGGTGACCGGCCAGTTCGAGCCCACGGACCCGGTCGCGCCGCCGCCTCCACCGGCCCCCGTCCTGTCCGCCGATCTCGCCGAACGGGTCGTCCAGCTGGAAGAGCAGGCGCGCGCCGCGCATGCCGATTTCGAAAAAGCCGTGCCCGCCACCCGCACGGCGGTTCGGGGCAGTGGCAGCGTGGGGTCCAAGGCGTGGGGCCGTGCGCAGGTCGCCTATGCGAACCTCGAATCGATCCGTGCGCGCACGGCGATTCCCTTCGCCGATCTCGACAGCATGCTGGCGATCCGATCGGTCGATGGCGAACCGGTGGAGGCGGTTGCCAAAGCGCACGCGCAGGTCGCCAGGCTGATCGCCGAAGAAGACGCGATCCTGAACGAACTCGCGCCCGCCAACTGACCGCACACGCAAAAACGCGCGGGATCGAACCAATCGACCCCGCGCGCCTCCCCCAACTCCGGGGCGAACCGATCAGGCCGAGACGACCCCGGCAATCACCAGCACGGTGCACCCCCAGAGAACGATCAGCACGGGCAACACCATCATCTGCGCCACCGCGTCGCGGCCGGCGAGCAGGCCGGTGTGCGTCTGGATTCCACCGCGCATCAGTTCGCCGAAGCTTTTCGCCTTGGCCTCCGGCTTGCGCCCGAGACCCAGCCACAGCGCCGGTGCGCCGAACAGGCCGACGATGAAGATCGCGAAGATCGCCATCGGGATTGCGAGTTCGGGGGTCGACAGGCCTACACCCAGGATCGCGATGAAGCCCAGATAGAGCGCCACGGTCGCCCCGTAGAGCACGCTCGGCATTTCGAACGTGCGATCCACATCCTGGCGGATATTGGCGGTCTCGACCGCATCGGGAGCCCGATAGGTGGCGATCGCTTCGGCCAGCGTGGGCTCGCTGCGTTCGAAAAGAGCGTGCCCAGCAGCGCGCGCGCGGGGCAGTTCGGCATGGACGATCGCCTTTTCGGCGACGGCGGCGCTGTTGAGACGTTCGGACATTTCATCACTCCTCGTTGTCTTGAGGAAGGATGTGCGCCGATCGGCCGCGCCGCGCCTTGATCTCGATCAAATGCCGCGCGGAAAAATCACTCCCAGCGATTTCGGTCGGCAAAGTCCTGCGCGCGCGGTTCGACCCAGTGCCAGCCATCTGCGCGTTTCTCGCGTTTCCACAGCCACGCCGCGCTCTTGAGATAGTCCATCACGAAATCGACCGCGTGGAAGGCATCGCGGCGATGGCGCGCGGCGGCCGCGACCAGCACGATCCCCTCGCCCGGATGCATCACGCCGATTCGGTGCCACACCAGCACCCCGTCAAGCGGCCAGCGCGTCAGCGCCTCATCCGCCAGCTCGCGCATTCCGGGCAGGGTCAGTGGCTCGTAATGCGTCAGTTCGAGCACGCGCACGTCATCGTCGGGCCGCACCTTGCCGAGGAAGGTCGCGATCCCGCCCGCGTCGGGATGCGCCGCGTTGAACGCTGCCAGCGCCTCGCCGACCGACATCCCCGAATCGAGCAGCCGCACATCGGCAGGGGTTTCGAGCGTGAGGCGCGCCATCAGCCGCCACTGACCGGCGGCAGCAGCGCCACCTCTTCGCCGTCCTGCGCAGCGAGATCGGCCTTGTCCGACAGAAGCTTGCCATCGCAGGCGACATGCACGCGCGACTCGCGCAACTGCTCGGCAACGGCGGGCGGCACTGCGGCGAGCAGCCCGTCCCAATCGAGCGGGGCAGCATATTCGACCTGCGGCACACCCGCCAGATCGCGCAACGGGCCGAGGAAAAGGACGGTCACACCCATCTCAACCTCCGGTCACGGACATATGACGAGGCTGAGTCGGCGCGAGCCCTGCACCGATGCGGAAATCGTGCTTCTCCGGCTTGATCGCCATCGCGCGGTCGAGCGCGTCGGCGACCTGCGCTTGCGGAGCATCAGAGCGCAACGCAGCGCGCAGATCGACCCGCTCCCCTCCGCCAAGGCAGGGATAAAGCTGGCCGGTGGCGGTCACCCGCAGCCGGTTGCAGCCGGAACAGAAATTCTCGCTCATCGGCGTGATGAAACCGATTCGCCCGCCGGTCTCGGCAATATCGAAATAGCGCGACGGGCCGGGAGTGCGCGCATCGCTGGGCGTCAGCGTCCAGCGCGCCTCGAGATCGCGGCGGACATCGGCCAGCGAGACGAAGCGATCCTCGCGCGCCTCGTCTACCTCGCCCAGCGGCATGGTCTCGATCAGGCTGATCGCGTGGCCCTGGGCATGCGCCCAGGCGACGAGATCGGGAATCTCGCGATCGTTCACGCCGCGCATCGCCACTGTGTTGAGCTTGACCTGCAGCCCCGCATCCTTCGCCGCGGCAATCCCTTCGAGCACCTGCGGCAAGGCATCGCGTCGCGACAGCGTGCGGAAGGTGTGCGGATCGCGCGTGTCGAGCGAGACGTTGATCCGCCGGACCCCTGCCCTCGCCAGCGCATCGGCATGCTGCGCCAGCTGCGTGCCATTGGTGGTCAGCGTTACCTCGTCCAGCTCAGACCCGACATGCCGCCCGATGGCGCGCACCAGATCGATGACGTCGCGGCGCACCAGCGGTTCGCCCCCGGTCAGCCGGATCGTACGCACACCGCGCGCCATGAAGCTGCGCGCCAGCACGTACAGTTCCTCGAGCGAGAGAACCTCGGCCTTGGGAAGGAACTGCATCCGCTCGGGCATGCAATAGGTACAGCGCAGATCGCAGCGATCGGTGACCGACAGGCGCAGATAGGTGATTCGCCTCTGATACGTATCGACCAGCGGCGCAGCCGCAGGCCGAGCTTGCGTGTCGAGGCGATCAATCGTCCGTATCATCATCCCCAAGTCGGCCATCGCTGCCGCTCTCGCAAGGGGCACTGTCCGCCAGGGGCAGGTATTGTCCGGTGATGGCAGGCGCGCGACCGAGGAATTCCACCATTCGGGCGAGTGCGGCGCCTTCAAGCCCGGCGACGATATTGATGCAATTGTCGGCGTGCGCGCGGGCCAGATCGCGCGCAGCGGCGCGGCGCCAGTCGGCATGGTCGAACGGAGCCGGGTCCATCACCACAATGACGAATTCGCTATCTCGTGCTGCGTCCCGCACCCGCTGCGCCCAGTGCGCGTGGAAGGCAGCCGCAGCGTCCAGCGCTGGGCCGGGCAAGCGCTCCACCCGGATGATCGCGGGTGCGCTATCGCTCACGTCAGGGCCGTTCGCGATGGAGCGTGATCCCGATCTTCTCGCTGCCGATCCCGATCGCCAGCTTGATGATATGCACGGTCAGCGCCTCGATCCGCTCGTCCTGCAGGAACAGCGTTTCGCAAATATGGTCTGCGAAGCTCTCGATCAGCTTGAAATGGACACCCTCGGGCACCGCCTCGGTCGCGGCATGGCGCAGGTCCATGTAGTTCTTGCTCTCGGCCAGCGGCGTGTCCGGATCATACCGGTCGAGCGGCTTCATCCGCGCCTCGATCGTGATGCGCAGCGGCTGCGGCTTGCCCGTCTCTTCGGAATAGATGCCGGTGAGCACATCGGTTTCGAGATCGGCGACGCGCAGGGTGAGAGTGTCTTTCATCGGGGCTCCCTAGACGCTGTTGCGCCATCTTGCGAAGATGGCTGTTGGCAGGACGCGGCCAGCCTGTCCGCCATCGATGGTTTCCTCGCGCACGCCCAGATCGCCATGCTCGATCGTGCCGGGCAGGCCCGCGAACGCCTCGTCGAGCAGCGCGGCGAGCGCAAGGCTGCTCATCCGCACGGCATAGACGGTGAGGAACAGGAAGCGGCTGTTCTCGTCCAGCAGCTGGCGGCAATCGACGATCAGCGGGGCGAGGCCTTCCTCGATCCGCCATGTCTCGTTCTTCGGTCCACGCCCGAACTTGGGCGGGTCGAGGATGATGCCGTCATAGCGGTTCTCGCGCCGGACCTCGCGCGCGGCGAACTTCGCGGCATCGTCGACCAGCCAGCGGATCGGGCGGTCTTCCATTCCGGCGAGCGCCGCATTGTCGCGCGCCTGGGCGACCGATTTCTTGGACGCATCGACATGGGTTACCGGGCCGCACTGGCTCAAGGCCAGCGTGCCGACGCCGGTATAGCCGAACATGTTGAGCGTCTGCGCGTCCGGCTTGTCGGCCAGCTCGCCGCGCATCCACTCCCACACCGGGGCCATGTCGGGAAAGAAGCCGAGATGGCGGAAGGGAGTGCATTGCGCGCGGAAGCGGACATCGTCCCATGCCAGCGGCCAGCTGTCGGGCACTTCAGGCGAGAGGTCCCAGCGCCCGCCGCCATCCTCGTCCGCGCCGGGAAGGAATTCGCCATCCGCCTGCCAGTCGTCCTGACGCGGGCTCCACATCGCCTGCGGTTCGGGGCGGATGAAGCGGAACTCTCCGAATCGCTCCAGCTTGCGGCCATGCCCGCTGTCGAGCAGCGCGTAATCGGCCCAGGGCTCGCCGATCATCAGCTGCGGGTCGAGGCGCAGCTGCGCCATCAGCGGGTGGCCTTGGCGGAGATGTAATCGCGCACCGCGTCGTAATCGGCGGGCAGCGTTTCGAAGCGCTCTTCAAGCGCGAACAGATCGCCGACCCGCTCGGGCAGCGCAGCCTCGACGCCGATCGCCTGCTTCACGGCGTCGGGGAACTTCGCCGGATGCGCGGTGGCGAGTGTGACGACGGGCACTGCCGCCTCGGTTGCCAGCGCGCGCGCCCCATGCAGGCCGACCGCCGTGTGCGGGTCGATCACCTCGCCGCAGCGCTCATGCGCCCAGCGCATCGCCGCCAGCGTCTCATCGGGCGTAGCGCGCTCTGCCGAGAACATCGCCGCGATTGACTCGCGCTGCGCGGATTCGAGCGGGAGCGTCTTGCTCGACGCAAATCCATCCATCTGCGCTGCGAGCGCTGCCGCATCACGCCCGTTCGCCTCGAACAGCAGGCGTTCGAAATTGGAGCTGACCTGAATATCCATCGACGGGGTAATGGTCGCGTGGCTTTCGCCCACCGAATAGTCGCCATCGCGAATCGCGCGGGCGAGGATATCGTTCTTGTTGGTCGCGACGATCAGCCGCTCGACCGGGAGGCCCATCTTCGCCGCGACATAGCCTGCAAAGACATCGCCGAAATTGCCCGTCGGCACGCTGAAGCCGACCTTGCGATCGGGCGCCCCGAGCTGCAGCGCAGCGTAGAAGTAATACACCACCTGCGCCATCAACCGCGCCCAGTTGATCGAATTGACCGCGCCGATGTCGAGCGTGGCGGTCAGTGCCTCGTCCGCGAACATGCGCTTCACCATCGCCTGCGCATCGTCGAAGCTGCCGGCAATCGCGATGTTGTGGACGTTAGGCGCGCTCACCGTGGTCATCTGGCGGCGCTGAATCTCGCTCACCCGGCCTTCCGGGTGAAGCATGAATATCTGCGCATTGTCGCGCCCCGCCACCGCGTGGATCGCGGCCGATCCGGTATCGCCGCTGGTCGCGCCGATAATCGTCAGCGGACGTTCGCGCTTTTCGAGAAACGTCTCAAACAGCAGGCCTAGCAGTTGCAGCGCGACGTCCTTGAACGCCAGCGTCGGCCCGTGGAACAGCTCCAGCAGCCAGTGCTGTTCGTCGAGCTGGATCAGCGGGGTCGTCGCAGCGTGCGAGAAATTGCCGTAGGCGCGCTGGCACAGGTTGCGCAACTCCGCTTCGGTCAGGCTTTCGCCGACAAACGGCGCCATGATCCGCACAGCGAGTTCGGAATAGGGAAGCCCGCGCAGTGCGGCGATCTCGTCACGCGAAAACTGCGGCCACTCCTGCGGCAGGTACAGCCCACCATCGCTCGCCAGCCCGGTGAGCGTGACACCTTCGAAATCGAGCACGGGCGCCTGCCCGCGCGTCGAAACGTACCGCATTTCTATTCCCCCGCGTTATCGCCGCGGCCCGCATCCTGCCCCAGCAGGCGCTTCCTCACCGCAAGCCCGTAGATCACCAGCGCGGTCATCGCGAACAGGAACCACTGCCAGGCATAGGCCATGTGGTTATTGGGCAATTCCGAAGGATCGGGCTTCTGCAACGGCAGCAGGCCAGCGCGCGGCGGGTCGGCGACCAGACGCGGCCCCGGCGCAACGATACCCGTCACCTCACCGCCGTTCCACAGCGGGCCTTCGGGCACCCGGGTCCAGCCCAGCGCTATCCGCGCCGAGCCCTCTCCCTTGAGCTCACACTCGGCGATCTGCGCCCAGCCATGCGATCCCCGCGCGTTGGTGCCCGCCACCGCAGAGAGTTCGGTAACCCGCGCGCACACGACCTTGCTGCGACGATAGAGCCGCTGCTTGAGCGCCTCCTTGTCCTCGCCCGGCCACGCGACCAGTTCCTGATTGTCGCCAGCCACCGCGTAGCGCGCCAGCAGCTCTGCCTTCTCATCCGCCCGCCCCAGTTGCCAGAAGCCGAGCGCGATCATCACCGCAATGGCGAGAGCCACGATGATCGTGGGGATAAGTGGCAAGCGTTGCAGATAATTCATCGTCCAGCCTTTTGAGCTTTCAGGCGATACCCGGAGCCGCTGCAAGCCAGCACTACGCGGGCCAATCGCGCCGCTGCGCGCGGGCGGCACAGGCCGAAAAGGGCAGCCTCGCGCAAGGCGGGCTGCCCTTTCGTCCCGGCGGAATCGCCGGAGGCCTTGCGGCCGTTATCGGTCATCAGTGGACTTCGGCGCCCCAGCCACCCCAGACGTAAACGGAGATGAACAGGAACAGCCACACCACGTCGACGAAGTGCCAGTACCATGCCGCAGCTTCGAAACCGAAGTGCTGGCGCGGGGTGAAGTGGCCGAGATAAGCGCGACGCAGGCAGACGATCAGGAAGATCGTGCCGACGATCACGTGGAAGCCGTGGAAGCCGGTCGCCATGTAGAAGGCGCTGGTATAGTTCACACCGCCGAAGCCGAACGGCGCGTGCATGTATTCATACGCCTGGATCGCAGTGAACAGGATGCCGAGGCCGATCGTCGCCCACAGGCCCAGCTTGAGCCCGTCACGATCGCCACTGATCAGCGAGTGGTGCGCCCAGGTGACCGTAGTGCCCGAGCACAGCAGGATCAGCGTGTTGATCAGCGGCAGGTCGAACGGGTCGATGACGTGAATGCCGTCGGCCGGGAACTTGGCGAAGGCGGCTGCGCCATCCTGCCCGATCACATTCTGCCATGTCCCCTCGGCAACCATCTGCAACGGCGCGGGGAACAGTGCGAAGTCGAAGAAGCTCCAGAACCACCCGACGAAGAACATCACTTCGGAAAGGATGAACAGGATCATGCCGTAGCGCATGTGCAGCTGCACCACCGGGGTGTGGTCACCCGCCTGCGCTTCGTTGACGATCTTCGAGAACCAGCCCCAGAAGGTCGCAATCAGGCCTGCGATGCCAAGCCCCAGAATCACCTGCCAGCCCGTCAGCACATCATTGTGCATGTAGAACACCATGCCGGTGGTGAAGGTGAGCGCCGACAGCGCGCCGACGAACGGCCAGATGTCGGGGGCGAGAATGTGATAATCGTGGTTCTTGGCGCCGGCCATTTTTCGTCTTTCCTATTCAGCGGCTCCGCCCTTAACCGGGCGGCTTGCCGCGGTCCAGAGGGTCAGCTGTCTTCAGGCGGTTTGCGGTGGAAGGTGTAGCTCAGGGTAATCTGTTCGACCCCTTCCATGTTGGGATCGTCGAGCGCAGCCGGATCGACGTAGAAGAGCACGGGCATCCGCACCTCCTCACCCGGCTGCAGGGTCTGCTCGGTAAAGCAGAAACACTGGATCTTGTTGAAATAGGGTGCCGCCTGCTCGGGCTCGACATTGAAGGTCGCGGTCCCGGTGATCGGCACGGAAGAATTGTTCTTCGCGGTGAAGAAGGCGAGGTCGCGCACGCCGATCTGCACCGAATCGCTGGTATGCACCGGCTTGAAGGTCCACGGCATCCCGCTCGCGGTATTCGCATCGAAGCGGATCGAGATCGGCGGCGTGCCCGCGCTCGACGCGAGGCGTTCGGCAATCGCGGCATCGCTCTCGTTCGCCACCTGGGTGGTCCCGCCGAAGCCGGTCACCTGGCAGAACATCCGGTACAGCGGCACCGACGCAAAGCCGAGGCCAACCATCCCGGCGGCCGCCAGAAAGGCGAGAACCGCAATGCGCAGGTTGCGACGGTCGAGACTGGAGGCGGACGCGCTCGACATCAGTCGCCCATCCGTACGATCGTGATCGCGTAGAACAGCACCGCGAAGAACAGCAGCACCGCGCCGATCGCGAGATTGCGGCCCTTGCGAGCTTCCTTGAAGCGCGCTTCTTCCTCGGGGCTCATACGGGGCGGGCGGTTGTCGTCGCTCATGCGAGACCTCCTGCAAGAATACCTGCGTTCTGCAGCACGCGGTCGATCACCAGCACACCGAACAGCGCGAAAAGATAGAGGATCGAATAGGCGAACAGCCGCTTTTCGGGCTTCATCGTGTCGCCGTCGACAGAGCGGCGCAGGCCCACGGGCACTGCGAGTGCCGCGAAGAAGCCGGTCAGCGCCAGCGAGGCAGCGCCGTAGACCACGCCTGCCGTGCCCAGATACCAGGGCGCGGCGGCGAGCGGGACCATGAACAGCGCATAGGCCAGGATCTGGCGGCGCGTCGCCACCTCGCCATGGACCACCGGCATCATCGGCACGCCGGCCTGCGCATAATCGCTCTTCACGAACATCGCGAGCGCCCAGAAGTGCGGCGGGGTCCAGAAGAAGATGATCGCGAACAGCAACACCGGCGTCAGCGTGACGTCGCCTGTCACCGCGACCCAGCCGATCAGCGGCGGGAATGCGCCCGCGCCGCCACCGATGACAATGTTCTGCGGCGTGCGCGACTTGAGCCACATCGTGTAGACGACGACGTAGTAGAAAATGGAGACGGCGAGGATCGCGGCGGCGAGCCAGCCGATCGCAAGCCCCATCACCAGCACAGATGCGCCGCACAGTACGCTGGCGAAGTCGCGCGCGTCGTTCCTGCTGACCCGACCGGCGGGGATCGGGCGCTTGGCGGTGCGCTTCATCCGCGCGTCAAGCTCGGATTCGTACCACTGGTTGAACGCGGCAGCGCCGCCTGCGGCAAGCGCGATGCACAGGATCGCAGTGAAGCCGAGCACCGGATTGATATGGCCCGGCGCGGCCAGCAGCCCGCACAGGCCGGTGAAGACCACGAGTCGAACGACGCCCGGCTTGGTCAGCGCGAGGAAGTCGCGCCAATGGCTCGACATCGGCGTCGCTGCGGTCGGCGTGATAAGGGTCGTCGTGGTCGTCATGTCATTCCTCCCCTCCTGCTGGCGGAGGGGTAGCGGGACAAAGGCCTGCCCCGCCCGATCAAGCACAAGCGGGGTGCCGCCCACCCCATGGCCCCCTCCCGCGAACGGGAGGGGAGATGTGTCGTTACGCGTGCGCCGGGTTGCCTTCGCCCGGCAGGTGGTTGTGGTAATCGTGGTGGTCCTCGATCACCGGCAGCGTTTCGAACTGGTGGAACGGCGGCGGGCTGGACAGGGTCCATTCCAGCGTGGTCGCACCCGGACCCCAGTAGTTCGCCTCGGCCTTCTTGCCCGCCACGAAGGCGTAGACGAGGTTGGCGAAGAAGATCAGGACCGAGATCGCGACGATGCCGTAGCCGAGCGTCGAGATGTGGTTCCAGAACTCGAACTGGCCCGGGTAGTCGGGAATGCGGCGGGGCATCCCGTTCACGCCGAGGAAGTGCATCGGGAAGAACACCAGGTTCACGCCGACGAAGAACACCCAGAAGTGGATGTGGGCCAGCAGTTCGGAGTGCCAGCGGCCGCTCATCTTCGGGAACCAGTAGTAGAAGCCCGCGAAGATCGAGAAGACCGCACCCATCGAGAGCACGTAGTGGAAGTGCGCGACGACGTAATAGGTGTCGTGCAGGTTGTCGTCGATGCCGCCGTTGGCGAGCACGACGCCGGTCACACCGCCCACGGTGAACAGGAAGATGAAGCCCATCGCCCAGACCATCGGCGATTTGAACTCGATCGAACCGCCCCACATCGTGGCGATCCAGCTGAAAATCTTCACGCCGGTGGGCACCGCGATGACCATGGTCGCAGCGGTGAAGTACATCTTCGTGTTCACGTCGAGGCCGACGGTATACATGTGGTGCGCCCACACGATGAAGCCGACCACGCCGATCGCGACCATGGCGTAGGCCATGCCGAGGTAGCCGAACACCGGCTTGCGGCTGAAGGTCGCCACGATCTGGCTGATCATGCCGAAGCCCGGCAGAATCATGATGTACACTTCGGGGTGGCCGAAGAACCAGAACAGGTGCTGGTACAGGACCGGATCGCCACCGCCCGACGGATCGAAGAAGGTGGTGCCGAAGTTACGGTCGGTTATCAGCATGGTGATCGCCGCGGCGAGAACCGGCAGCGACAGCAGCAGCAGGAAGGCGGTGACCAGCACCGACCACACGAACAATGGCATCTTGTGCAGGGTCATGCCCGGCGCGCGCATGTTGAAGATGGTGGTGATGAAGTTGGTCGCACCCAGGATCGAGCCTGCGCCCGCAAGGTGGAGAGAGAAGATCGCGAAGTCGACCGCCGGGCCGACCGAACCGCTGGTCGAAAGCGGCGCATAGACCGTCCAGCCGGTACCCGCGCCCGGCCCGATGCCGCCAGGGACGAACATCGAGAACAGCAGCGAGAAGAAGCCCGCCACGGTCAGCCAGAACGACACGTTATTCATCCGTGGGAAGGCCATGTCCGGCGCGCCGATCATCAGCGGCACGAACCAGTTGCCGAAGCCACCGATCATCGCTGGCATTACCATGAAGAAGACCATGATCAGGCCGTGCGCGGTGATGAACACGTTCCACAGGTGGAGCGTCTGGTCGAGTTGCGCGGGATCGGCACCGAGCCAGGGCGCAACCACGTTGAGCACCTGGATGCCAGGCGCGGCGAGCTCGGCCCGCATGATCCCGGAGATCGCGCCGCCGATCAAGCCCGCGATGATCGCGAAGATCAGGTAGAGCGTGCCGATATCCTTGTGGTTCGTCGACATGAACCACCGGGCAAAGAAGCCCGGCTTGTGGTCGGCATCGTGATGATGCTCGTCCGTATGGGCCTGGAAGGTGTCAGCAGTGGTAGCCATGTCGCTCTGGTTCTCTTCGGTTCTACGTGACGTCTAAAAGTCGAAAATTCGTTCGTCGGACTTGCGCCCGCCGGTCAGGCCGCCGTCTCGGCAGGAGCAGCCTCGCCCGCTTCGGCCGGATCGGCGGCTTCGGCATCGCCCTCTTCCGTAGCACTGGCCGGAGCCTGGGTCGCCGGTGCTTCAGCCGCGTCGGCACCCTCTTCCTCGAAAGTACCGCCCTTGGAAAGCACCCACTGGCGCCACTTGTCCATCGGGACTGCTTCGATCGCGATCGGCATGTAGCCGTGGCGCGCGCCGCACAGTTCGGAACACTGGCCGTAATAGATACCCGGCTCCTGAATGGTCAGCACACGCTCGTTCAGGCGACCCGGGACGGCGTCGACCTTGAACCACAGGCTCGGGACGGAGAACGAGTGGATCACGTCCGCGCCGAAGGTCTGGATGCGCAGCGGCACGCCGACCGGCACGACCATGCGGTTATCCACAGCAAGCTGCGCCGGTTCGCCGCGCGACAGCGCCTCTTCCTTGGGCAGCATGTTCGAGATCACCTCGAACCCGCCCTGGTCGGGATAGGTGTAACCCCAGTACCACTGATAGCCGGTCGCCTTGATGGTGATCGCATCGGCCGGCGCGGTCTTGTACTGGCGCGCGAGCAGCGTGATCGAGGGGACCGCGATGACCACCAGGATCAGCACCGGAACCAGCGTCCAGATCACTTCGATCAGCGTGTTGTGCGTGGTGCGCGAAGGCTCGCGACCCTCACGGCGGCGATAGCGGACCACCACCACCAGCAGCAGGAAGAACACGAAGGCGCTGATGAACACGATCACCGGCACGAGGATGTAATTGTTCATCCCCAGCGCGAACTGGCCATCGTCGGTATACTGGTCCTGGAAGCTCATCGACTTGAGCGCGTTGTCTTCGAACGCGGTCGGCTGGCCCTTGATCCATTCGGGGCCGAGATGTTCGTAACCGCCTTCGCTATCGGCGGCGGCATCGCCCTCGCTCGCAGCCTGATCCGCGGTCGTCGCGGTATCGGCAGCAGCGGCCTCGGTCTGCGTCGCAGCAGCCGGCGCACCCGTGTCGGGCGCGGCGGCAATGGCAGCCTGAGCGGCAAGGCCAAGGCCGGCAACAGCAAGAACTGCAATCAGGAAACGGCGGATATCGCGATAGGCGGCGGCAATTGACATTGTCGGTCTGACTTCCTTCGAACCTTGCAGAAACACGGGCCCTGTAACCCATTTTAGCATGCTTGGGCGTGATTTCGGGCTCGCCCTATAGGGGCGCTTGCCGCGACTCTCAAGCGCCTCTAGACCGGAATTCACGGGGCGTCCAATGCGTTTGGTGCAACACCTGCCCCATCACTACACAGATAACGAAGGCACGAACGGTCATGACGGATGAAGAGATCATCGGTGAACTGCGGGGTTGCGACGCCCTGCTCGAAGGACATTTCCTTCTGAGTTCGGGCCGCCACTCGGCCCATTACCTGCAATGCGCGCGGGTGTTGATGGACCCTGAACGCGCCAGCCGATTGGCCTTTGCGCTGTGCCAGAAGATCCCGCGCGACATCCGCAGCCAGATCGACGTGGTCGTCAGCCCGGCGATGGGCGGCCTTATCATAGGGCACGAAATGGGCCGCGCGCTGGGCAAGAACGCCATGTTCCTCGAACGCCCCGAAGGCACTTTCGAACTGCGCCGCGGCTTTGCGCTGGAAAAAGGCGCGCGGGTGCTGATGGTGGAAGACGTGGTCACCACCGGCAAATCGAGCGTGGAGGCGATCGAGGCCGTGAAGCGCGAGGGCGGCGAGGTGATCGCCGAGGCCGCGCTGGTCGATCGCTCGTCCGGCGAGGCGGACATGGGCGTGCCGTTCTTCCCGCTGATCCAGCTTTCCTTCCCGACCTATCCGGAAGGGGAGGTGCCCGAGAGCCTGAAGGCAGTGCCCGTCACCAAGCCGGGGAGCCGCAAGGCTTGATCCTGCGCGCAGCCCTTGGCGCGCTCGCCCTGGTGGCCGCCACGGGCTGCGCGAGCCCTGACCTGCGCGAAACGCCACCGACACCCGACGCACCCGCGGCGTCGGAGCCTTTTGCGCAGGCTCTATACAAGAGCGGCTTTACCGGCGAAGCGGTGGTGAGCCGGAGGCCGGGCGACCTTTCCTCGGTCTCGATCGGGCGCGCTGCCCGGGACGATGCGGATAACCCGGAGAGGTGGCCGTGGGCATCGGTGACCAAGCAGGTGCTGGCGGTACTGGCGATGCAGCAGGTCGAAGCCGGGACGCTCGATCTCGATGCTCCGGCGGATCGCTATCTGCCCGAGCTCGCCTCCAAGGTGCCCTCCCCTACGATCCGCCAGCTGCTCCAGCACCGATCAGGCCTTGCCAATCCCGACGACAGCCCGCCGGACGCAACCGGCTTCCCGTCGTTCTACTCCGAAGGGCCGACCGGGCTCGACTGGTGTCTGGCCGATCGAACAGCGCCGAGCGATCAATGGCGCTACAACAACTGTGACTACATCGTGCTGGGCGCGATCCTCGAAAACGTGACGCGCAAACCTATCGAGGTGCTGCTGGAGAAGCGGATCGCCACGCCCTCTGGCTGGCGCGATACCGGGCTGCTTCGCGCAGGCAGCGGGCGCAACTTTGCCGGGCGTGACCCAGTCTACACCACCCGCATCGCCCGCTACGGCACCTCCGCCGCGCTGGTCGGCCCGCTGGCAGACATGCTGCGCTTCGACCGCGCGCTGATGGCGGGCAAACTGATCGGCCCGGAGGCCCGCGCCGCGATGTGGCAGGGCGATCCGCAGCTGGGATATATGGCGCTTGGCCAGTGGGTGTTCGATGCCCCGCTCGAAGGCTGCAACGCCCCGGTCCGCATCGTCGAGCGGCGCGGCGCGATCGGCAAGTATCAGGTGCGCAACATCATCTTGCCCCAGCGCGACATCGCGCTGGCACTGGCGACGGCAGACGGCG
Organism: Erythrobacter sp. YJ-T3-07; assembly: GCF_015999305.1. Lineage (NCBI taxonomy): Bacteria > Pseudomonadati > Pseudomonadota > Alphaproteobacteria > Sphingomonadales > Erythrobacteraceae > Erythrobacter > Erythrobacter sp. YJ-T3-07. The sequence continues at coordinate 2,026,119 of NZ_JAEAGP010000001.1, forward strand.
AGTTCGATTTCGGCGAGATATGGACCGGCTCGGGCGCGTTGCACGATGCACTTGCAGCACTCGCCTGCAACGCAATTGCGAGCCCGGCGACACCCCGCTAGAGCGCGATGATGAGCACCCGCCCCCAAAAACTCCGCCTGGGCGTCAATATCGATCACGTCGCGACCATCCGTAACGCGCGTGGCGGCGACCATCCCGATCCCGTACGCGCGGCGCAAATCGTCGCGGCCGTGGGCGGCGATGGCATTACCGCGCACCTGCGCGAAGACCGTCGCCATATTCGCGACGACGATCTGAAGCGCATTCAGGATGCGACCGACCTGCCGCTCAACCTCGAAATGGCGGCGACCGAGGAAATGCTGGCGATCGCGCTGCGCCACCAGCCGCACGCCGCCTGCATCGTCCCCGAAAAGCGCGAGGAGCGCACGACCGAGGGCGGGCTGGACGCGGCGGGCCTGCACAACCAGCTCGCGCCGATCGTGTCGCAACTGACCGACGCGGGCATCCGCGTCTCGCTGTTCATCGAAGCCCATCCTGCACAGCTCGAAGCGGCAATGCGCCTCGGCGCGCCGGTCGTAGAGTTCCACACCGGCGAATATGCGCATGCAACGGGCGAGCAGCGCTCGGTTGAGCTGAGGCGGATTGCGGACATGGCGGCACTGGCGGTGAAGAACGGGATCGAACCCCACGCAGGCCACGGCCTGACCTTCGACAATGTCCAGCCCATCGCCGCCATTCCGCAGATCGCAGAGCTCAATATCGGCCATTACCTGATCGGCGAGGCGATCTTCACCGGCCTCGAACCGGCGATCCGCCGGATGCGCGAACTGATGGACGAAGCGCGGTGAGTGCGCCTGCACAGATCACCCGTGGCCAGCGCTTCTGGCCGATCGCAGGGGCCATTCCCTTTCTTCTCAGCATATTCCTGCTGGGCGTCTCGCTCAACTCGGGCGCGCTGACCGTCTTCGCCGTCGTCTGGCCCCTGCTGCAAGTCGGCGGCTACACCATGACCTTGCGTCTGGCGAAGGGCGACACCTCACATGATCTCGTCAAGACGCAGGTCATCCTGCATTATGTCGCCCTGATCCTGCTCGCCGTCCTGCTGGTGCGCGCAACATGATCATCGGTTTCGGATCGGACCTGTGCAATATCGAGCGGATCCAGAACTCGCTCGATCGCTATGGCGAGCGGTTCGAGAACCGCGTTTTCACCGAAAAGGAACGCGCCAAGGCGCGGCGGCGCCCATTCACAATCGCGGGCACCTACGCCAAGCGGTTCGCCGCCAAGGAGGCATTCTCCAAGGCGGTGGGCACCGGATTTCGCCAGGGCGTGTTCATGAAGGACATCGGCGTGGTTAACGCACCCTCGGGCGCGCCCACTCTCGAACTGGCACATGGCGCTGCCGAGGCGCTTGCGAAAATAACCCCGGCGGGCCATGTGGCACGCGTTCACCTGACCCTCACGGACGATCATCCATGGGCACAGGCTCTGGTGATGATCGAGGCCCTTCCCGAATGAGCAACCTGACCAGCATGAGCAAAAAAGACACCGCACCCAAATCCGGCGAGGACGAGAAGGTCAACTGGTTCGCCGAATTCCGCGGGCTGGCGCTGATGCTGCTCGCGGTACTGGCGTTTCACAGCTTCGTCGCGAAGCCGTTCTTCATCCCCTCGACCAGCATGATGCCCAACCTGCTGGTGGGCGACCAGCTGATCGTCAGCCGCTATCCTTACGGCTATAACTGGTCTTCGGTGACCTTCCACATGCTGCCGCGCGGCAACTGGCGCATTTTCGGCGGGACGCCGGAATATGGCGACATCGTCATCCCGACCCATCCGCAGCGCAGCGAAGACTACATCAAGCGCGTGGTCGCGCTGCCGGGTGACCGGATCGCGGTGAAGAACGGGCAGATCATCCTCAATGGCAAGCCTGTGCCGCAGAAGGTCGAGCCTGCGATGCTGCTGCCGATCGATCTCAATTCGCCCTGCCAGGGCCCCGGCTTCACCACCGTCACCGGCCCCGACGGCACCCGCAAGTGCCGCGTTCCGGTCGAACGCGAGACGATGCCCAACGGTGCGAGCTACCTGATCATCGACGCGCTGCCCGACCAGCCGCTCGACAATTACCCTGAGATTCAGGTGCCCGACGATGCGGTGTTCGTGATGGGCGACAACCGCGATGCCTCGGCCGACAGCCGCGCCTCGATCGCCAATCAGGGCCTGGGTGGACCCGTCCCGCTCGCCAATATCGGCGGCCGCGCGGAGTTCATCACCTATTCGCTGGACGGTTCGGCAAGCTGGAATCCGTTCACCTGGTTCGGCGCGATGCGCGGCGACCGGGCGTTCACCACGCTGCGCCCGACCAAGTCAGATGACGCCGCCAAGGCCGTCGAAGACACCGGCAAGGGCGTCTGACCGGACCCCCATGGCACAGCCTGACGATCCTTCGCGCGAGTCCGCAACGCCGGACAGCACCCGCGGCCTCGATACCGATGGCGAATACGAGGGCTGGGACGACGCCAGCCCGGCCTACATCTCCAATCCTCAACTGAGGCTGGAGATGCACAAGGCGCTGGTGTGGGTCGGGGTGATCGGCCTCACCGCGCTGGCGGTCTATATCTCGCAATCGCTGCTGGTGATCTTCGCCGCGCTGGTGTTTGCCTCGATGATCGACGGCGGCGCGCGCCTGATCGGCCGCTATCTGCCGATCCCGCGCACCTTGCGGATCGTCATGGTCCTGCTGCTCGCGATCGCGTTCCTCGTCTGGCTTGGCTATTTCGCAGGCTCGCAGATCGCCGAACAGGCGGCCACCCTGCCCGCGATCGTCGAGAAGCAGCTGAACGAGATCATCGCGCTGGCCCAGAAAAACGGCATGCAGGTGTCCCTGTCCGACGCGCAGTCGATGGCGAACCAGGTGGTCAGCGGCGTGGGCACCGTAACCCGCGCGATCGGCGGAATTGCTGGCATCATCGGTACGACCGCGATCATCCTGATTATCGGCATCTATGTCGCGCTCGAACCCAACCTCTACGAACGCGGTGTCGAGTGGATGGCCCCGCGTGGGGAGCGCAGCGAACTGCGCAAGACGCTGGCCGAAATGGCGCTGACGCTTCGCCGCCTGATGGCGGGTCGGATCGTGGGCATGGTGTTCGAAGGGTTCTTTACCTGGATCGCGCTGGAGCTGTTCGACGTGCCGATGGCGGCGCTGCTGGGCATCCTGACCGGGCTGCTGGCATTCATTCCCAATATCGGCGCGGTCGTTTCCGGCTTGCTGATGGCGACCGTTGGCTTCTCGGTCAGCATGGAAACCGGGCTGGCCGCCGTGGCGATCTATTTCGTGGTCCAGACCTTCGATGGCTACGTCGTCATTCCGATGATCGCCCGCAAGACGGTCGACCTGCCGCCCGCGCTGGTGCTCGGCGCGCAGCTGATCATGGGGCTGCTGTTCGGCATTATCGGCCTGCTGCTGGCCGACCCGCTGCTCGCCATGCTCAAGGTCGCGCTGGTGCGCCGGTCGGAAGCGAACCAGGCCGCGCAGGACAGCGAATACGCCGCAGCCGCTGCGGCCGCCGCAAGCCGCGCGGACGCATAGGGGGAAAACACGGATGGTACGCGCATTTCTCTATTTCATCGCGACGATGATCGTGCTCGTCATCATCGGACTGTTCGCGCTCAATTACTGGTCCGACAAGGCGACCGAGATCGCCTTCGTCCCCAACACCAAGTTCGTCGAGCAGGAGGCACTGGCCGAGAACGCCTATGCCGACCCGGACATGTGGTATTCGCGCCCGGGCATCGGCACCAATGACCCCGCGCGCTACCAGCCCGCGATCGCCGAGACGCAGAACCCCCTGCCCCGCAGCGAGGACGAGCGCACGCTGGTGGAGCAGGCGAGCGAGGCCGGATCACGCCGCGTCACCGCCGACGACGAGCAGGGCGCACCGCCCTTCGCGGTCTTCTTCGTGCACCCGACCAGCTACATCCCGACCAATCTCGACCGCGACATCCAGTGGAACGCGAAGCTGGGCAACAAGGAGGCGGAAGACCGCGCCACCCTGTTCCTGCGCGGGCTCGCCAGCCCGTTCAACCGCGCTGCCGAGATCTGGGCGCCCAAGTATCGCCAGGCGACAGTCGGTGCCTTCATCACCGACAAGCCCGAGGCGGAGCAGGCGATCGACGCGGCCTACCGCGATGTCGAGCAGTCGTTCGATTATTTCCTCGAAAGCGTGGGCAAGGATCGCCCGATCATCCTCGCCGGGCACAGCCAGGGATCGCTCCACCTGCTGCGGCTGCTGCGCGAGCGGATCAAGGGCCGCCCGGTGGAGAACCGCATCGCGGCGGTCTACGCGGTCGGCTGGCCGATCTCTATCGACCACGACCTGCCCGTGCTGCCGCTCCCCGCGTGCGAGCGTGCCAACGAGGCAGGCTGCATCCTCAGCTGGGTGAGCTTCGCCGATGATGGCGATCCGACGCAGCTGCTCAGCCGCTACCGGGCGAGCCCCGGCTTCGACGGGGAGCCGCGCGGCAACGGAGCGATCCTGTGCGTCAATCCGATCACCGGGTTCGCGAACAGCGCCGCTCCGGCGGACGACAACAAGGGCACGCTGGTGCCGAGCGAAGATCTGACCTCGGGTGAGTTGGTCGCCGGTGCGGTCGGCGCGCGGTGCGACGAACAGGGCATCCTGCGGATCGGCGACCCGCCCGAAATGGGCTCTGCCGTGCTGCCCGGCAGGAACTACCACGTCTACGACATCCCGCTGTTCTGGCGGAACCTGCAGGACGATGTGGTCACGCGCGTACGCGAATGGACAGCCGCGAACTCGTAGGGGAGAGTGCCGCCGGTTTGGCCGAGACGCTGCCCGACGGGGGCGCGTTGATCGGGCTGGACCTTGGCACCAAGACCATCGGCATCGCGGTGTGCGATGCGGGCTGGCGCTTCGCCTCCGCACTCAAGACATTGCCGCGCGGCAAGTTCGGGCGTGATCGCGACGAGCTGCGCAAGCTGATCGAGGCGCGCAACATTCGCGGGATCGTAATCGGCCTGCCGCGCAACATGGATGGCAGCGAAGGCCCGCGCGCGCAGGCGAGCCGCGCCTATGCCCGCAATCTTGCCGAAGCCTTTAGCCTGCCGGTGCTGCTGTGGGACGAACGCTGGTCGACCAAGAGCGCCGAGGACGCGATGATCGGGCTCGATGTCAGTCGCCGCAAGCGGGCCGAGCGGATCGATGCCGAGGCCGCGACGATCATCCTGCAGGGGGCGATCGATGCGGCGACGGGATCGCCGCTACTCTGACCGGATCATTGCACTCGCCACCCGCCGCATCGCAGCACTGGGGTGATGTGTCGTAAAATGCTGCGCACAATGTCTCGCATCCTCCCCGCCCAGCGCCACACCCAGCCTTAGCAAGACCTCGTTCGCGCTCGCATTGAGCACGCCCGTAATCCGGCCTGCTTCGGTATCGAAACGGTACTGGTCGAACCACCCTTGCGCGGGGTTTGCGGCGCAGATGTTGAGCGAAACGGACAAACTCTCGGGCGGATGCTGGCAATGCACGTCGCGGTGCGCACGATAATGCAGCACGCGCCCCTCGCTCAGCCGCGATCGTTCGACGAACCGCAGATCGACGTGCTCTCCGACCTCTCCCGAGACGCTCGCGTAGTCGTACTCCCAGTAATCGCTGACGTAGCCCGGGCCGAAATAGCCGACGGTCAGGAAATCGAAATTGTGGTCGTGCGGCAGGCCGTAGACGAAACTTGCCGCGCCGCTCGCCTCAAAGGCCGGATCGCCGCGCGCGGGCCAGATATTCGCGCGCAGGAAATATCCGTTGCGCGGCCCTGCCAGCATGAGCGCCTGCGGGCCGTAACCGCTTGCCTGATCGTCGGCACCGGCCAATAGATCGATCAGCAGATCGCCGAGGAAACGGCGATTGGCCGCCAGCCCGGCGAGCAGCGATGCGGCATGGAGCAGCGAACCCTCGTCCCCCGGATCGAAGCCGTGTTCGTCCAGCTGCGCGATGCACTCTGCGAGTGTCAGCGGGGTACAAAAGGGTGGCGTCAGCGCACGAGGCATCGGCTCTCCCGCAACTTGGCAAGCTGTGGATAACTTGTGCATAGCCTGTGACGAAGTGCAGCGGCCTCGCGCGCCAGCGGATCGCTGGCACACTCCGCAATCGCGCACAGAGCCGCGAATCCACTGGCTGTGTCGAGCGCGAGTGCCTGTCGCAGCGCCTGCCACCGGGCTCCCTCTCCCGCTTGTCCACAGCCCCCTTCCCCGCAGGCATAGCGCGCGAGAGCGGGCGCAGCGTCGGTTCGCCCCATCGCGCCCAGCAATGCAGCAGCCAGTTCCGAGCGCCCGTCTGCGGCGCTCGGCGAGGCGCGGTGGACGATCTGCCCGGTTGCCAGCTCCACCTCTCGCGTCGCGCGCGAATGGGCGGGCTCGCGTGCGACCCGCAGCAACACCAGGGGCGCATCCAGAGCGGTAACGGCGCGGGAATGATCGGCATCGCCGGTCAGAACCGTGCCGGGCGCAAGGCGAAGTTCTTGCGCGACAGGCGGCGCACCGTCGCGCCGTGTGTAACGGACCGCTGCCCCCTGCCCTGCCAGCACCACCTCCCGCCGATCGCAATCGGAAAACGCGATGGTGCGCGGCGCTCTCGCAGCATCCGGCTCGACCAGAACAAGCGCCAGCGTCACCGACCCGTCGCGGTGGATGTGGACGATCCCCTGCCCTCCGGCGTAGCTGTGCCGAAAGGGCAATTGCGCCAGTGGCTGGTCACGCCAGGCGGCCAGCATGGTCGCGATGAACTGTGCAACGAACTCCTGCGCGCCGTCGTCATCGATCAGGGCTCGCAATGCGCCGCAGCGCGCGAAATCACCGGTGTCTCGCAAGGTCCGGCAATCGGCCAGAACCCGCTCGACCTGTGGCCGCGCCTGCCACTCGGCCAGCGCGGCCAGCACGCGATCCTGCGCCGCGGCCTGGGCACCGCGATCGCGCGCAAAATCGCGCAGCTGCGGATCCACCTGCACCTTCGGCGGGCCGCCTAGAACAGCTTGCCCGGCCCATCGGGCGGGAAGGTTTCGTAGAGGTAGACCATCAGGATCACGACCCGGTCGTCGGTCGCCGCGCTGGCCAGATCGGACAGGCTTCCGATCAGGCCGGGCGCGTCGATCAGGCCCGGCAGGCTGTCGAGAGAAAGCTTGGGCAGGTTCATCGATGTTGCTCCCTTGCATGGCGCGCGGCTCCCCTGCCGCGCGGTCCAAATGATCCCGCGAAGCCCCGGCCCAGGCGAATTAAAACATTGTCATCGCCGCCATCTCCGGACAGATGACCGCGCATGGAGAAAGAGGCCCCACATCGCGATCCGTCGAACGTGTTCGACCCGGAAAAAGCTGCGCCCTTCCTGTTTGCGGGCGGACACCCGGGCTGGCTGGGACTGACCTATCTCGGCCACGGAGAGGACTGGACCGAAATCAGGCTGCCCTGGCGCGAAGAGCTGATGGGCGACGATGTGCGGCGTGTGATAGCCTCAGGCCCAATCTTTTCGATGCTCGACATGGGTGGCGGCATCGCGATCTGGACCCGCGCGCGCCGCTTCGTGCCGATCGCCACGCTGGACATGCGGGTCGACTACCAGCGCCCGGCGGGCGAGCGGGCGGATGTGATTGCGCGGTGCGAATGCTACCGCACCACGCGCTCCGCAGCCTTCGTGCGCGGAATCGCGCATGACGGTAATCCAGACGATCCTGTAGCGACGATGGCGGCGGTCTACATGACCATCGGCGATTTCAATCCGGCGGGGGCGAAGAATGACTGAGACTGCCGAACCCGAGATCGACCTTCTCTCGCACTACGCCCGCTCGCTCGGCATCGAAGTCTCCGGTTTCGAGGACGGCGTGCCGGTGCTGTGCGTTTCCGGAATCGACGCGATCGAAGGGCGTCCCGGCCACTTCCACGGCGGTGCGACCAGCGGGCTGATGGAAACCGCCGCCTACGCGCTGCTGCGGCTGGCGCTGCACGAGCGCGGCGAGCATGCCCAGCTCAAGCCGATCAACATCACCGTGCAGTTCCTCGCCGCAGCGAAGAAGGAACCGCTGTTTGCCAAGGCGCGGATCACGAAGCTCGGCCGCCGCAGCGCGAACGTGACCGTCGAGGCATGGCAGGAAGAGCGCGACCGCCCGCGCGCAAGCGCGGTGATGAACGTGATGATCGCCCGGAGCGAACCCGACGCCGACTGACGCGGATCGACGAGCGATCAGTTCGCCGGTGCCGCTTCCTCTTCACGCAAAGGCGCAATCTCTGGCGCAGGCCGCGGCGCATCGGTAGGCGCGTCGATCGGCGGTGCCTCGCGACTGGTGATTCCGCTTTCGTCGGTGGTGATCTCCGCGCCGTCTTCCGCGATCGATGCCGGAATGTCACTCGCATCGGGCACGTCGAGCGGCTGGACCGGGGCGTTGGGGCTGCGCCGACGCGCGGGTGCGGCATCGCCGCTGCCCTGCGCCCTGCGCATGAACGCCTTCCAGATGCGCGCCGGCAGCCCCCCGCCGCTGATACCCTTGAGCGGCGTGTTATCGTCGTTGCCGATCCACACGCCCACCACCAGATCGCCCGCATAGCCCACGAACAGCGCATCGCGGTTGTTCTGGGTGGTGCCGGTCTTTCCGAAGTTGGGCCCCGGCAACTGCGCCGCGCGCCCCGTCCCGCTGTTGATCGCGGTACGCAGCAACTGCTCGATCTCGCGGTGGGTGGAGGCTGACATGCTGCGCGGTGCGTTGAATATCCGGTCCCACAGGCCGACCGGTTCACGCACGAACGCCGTCGGGCGGACGGGGTAGGAATTGCCCGCGATTCCCGCATAGGCGGCGGTCAGCTCCATCAGAGACATGCCTGCGGTGCCCAGCGCCACGCTGGGGTCGCCGCGCGCGATCGGGCTGTTGATGCCGAGGTCGCGGGCAAGGCCGATCACCCGATCGCTGCCAACCTCGTTGAACAGGCGGACGGTGGCGACATTGCTCGATTTGGCGAAGGCCTGCTCCAGCGTCAGGAAGTCGGAATAGCGATCGTCGTAGTTTTCCGGGCGATAGCTTCCTTGCGTGAAGGGCCGGTTGCCGATCGGGTCGTCCGGCTTGTAGCCCTCCTGCAGCGCGGCGAGATAGACGAAGGTCTTGAAGGTCGATCCCGGCTGGCGCGTGGCCATGGTCGCGCGGTTGAAGGCGCTTTGCGAATAATCGGTCCCGCCGATCATCGCGACCACCTCCCCATTCGGACGCATCGCCACCAGCGCGGCCTGCGCATTGCCCAGCCCCGCTCCGGCGATCACATCGCGCGCAATGTTCTGGAGCCGCGCGTCGAGCGTGGTGGTGAGCGATTGCTGCGCATAGCCCGGCGATGCACGATCGCGCGCCTCAGGGAGCGCCCAGTCGGCAAAATAGGTGCCCGTGGGCAGGTCGTTGGTCAGCCGCATGTCGAGCGGCGGCGGGCGCATCGCGTCGGCTTCTTCCTGCGTGAGATAGCCTGCAGAGACCAGGCTCACCTTGACCGCCGCCATCCGTTCAACCGCGCGCTGGTAATGCTGCGAGGGCGCGTAGGCCGATGGTGCCTTGAGCAGCCCGGCCAGCATCGCCGCCTGATTGGGCTTCAGCTTCTCCGGCTGGCGGTAGAAATAGTGCAGGCTCGCCGCGCGCAGGCCGTAGGTGTTGTCGCCAAAATAGGCGTTGGAGAGATAGCGCTCGAGGATCTCGTCCTTGGTCAGCCAGGTCTCCAGCCAGAACGCGATCAGCATCTCGCGCGCCTTGCGGCTCAGCGATTGCTCAGGCGTCAGGAAGGTGAACTTGGCCAGCTGCTGCGTGATCGTGCTCCCCCCTTGCGTCGGCCCGCCGGTCCAGTTGTTGATCGTCGCGCGTGCAAGGCCGCGCGGATCGACGCCCCAGTGATCGTAGAACCGGCGATCCTCGGTCGCGAGAAAGGCGTTCACCACGTGATCGGGCAGGCGGTCGACCTCGACCGGCTCGTCATACACAGCGCCGTTGCGCGCGATCGGGGTGCCGTCCGCCGCCAGCAACGTGATCTGCGGCGGGGCGATCGGTTCGAGAGACTTGGACAGCGGGGCCGTGATCGCCAGCCAGATGACGATAAGGATCAGCAGGAACAGAAACGCCGCCGCACCCCGGATCGCCCAGAACCGCGTGCTGTGTGCGGTGAGGATATCGATCCCGCGATCCCACAGCGCGGGCCACATGCCAGTTCCGCGCGGGCGCTCGTCGACGAAATCCGGGTCGTCTTCCTCCCACGGATCGTCGATCATGCTTTCGGACAGGGAGTAATAGCCGGTGTGCCCGACAGGCCCGGCCTCATCCTCCTCGTCGTCGCGCCATGTCCCTCGCGGTGATGCCATGTGCAGCTGAATACAAGAACCACATGAACCACACCAGACGATGCGTGCGGGTGCGAATGCGCACTGCTTGCCCGCTCTGCCACGCTGGGCTAATTTCCGCCGGTTACGAAGCTATCAATCTACCAAAAAGGAAATCCGATAATGGCAGCCAAATCGGCCTGCATCATTACCACCAGCAATGAAAACCAGGGCGCCTACGGCGTGCGCTGCGACACCGACGAGAGCATCTATTTCCCGATCAGCGTGGCCGACGCGCTGGGGCTGGAAGAATTCGACGAGGTCGAGGCAATCATGATCCGCAACGACCGAGACGAGCCGAAGTGGAAGGCGATCAAGGCCCGCTATCTGGACGAGGCCGACGCGGACTGAGGCGGACGGCCCCAGCCCGGCAGCGCCGCGCGGCTATTGCGCGACGACGCTTTCGGGCAGGTCCGTGCCGAACACGCGCTGGTAGTATTCCGCCACCAGCATCCGCTCAGCTTCGTCGCACTTGTTGAGGAAGCTGACCCGGAAGGCGAATCCGATATCCTTGAAGATCGCGGTGTTCTGCGCCCAGGTGATGACCGTGCGCGGGCTCATCACAGTGGAGATATCGCCGTTCATGAAGCCCTGACGGCTGAGATCCGCGACCTTGACCATGTCGGCGATGGTTTTCTTCTCCATCTCCGGCACCTTGGCGGAAACGATCGTCTGCTCGGTCTCGGCGGGCAGATAGTTCAGCCCGACGACTACGTTCCAGCGGTCCATCTGGCCCTGGTTGATCTGCTGCGTGCCGTGATACAGCCCGCTGGTATCGCCAAGACCGACCGTATTCGCGGTCGCGAACAGACGGAAACCCGGGTTCGGGCGGATCACGCGGTTCTGGTCGAGCAGGGTCAGCTTGCCCTCCGCCTCCAGCACGCGCTGGATCACGAACATCACGTCGGGCCGGCCCGCGTCGTATTCGTCGAACACCAGCGCGACCGGGTGCTGCAGCGCCCAGGGCAGCAGACCTTCGCGGAATTCGGTCACCTGCAGGCCATCGCGCAGCACGATCGCGTCGCGTCCGACTAGGTCGATACGGCTGATATGCGCATCGAGGTTGATGCGCACGCATGGCCAGTTCAGCCGCGCTGCGACCTGTTCGATGTGGGTCGATTTGCCGGTGCCGTGATAGCCCTGCACCATCACGCGGCGGTTGAACGCGAAGCCTGCGAGGATCGCCATCGTCGTGTCCGGATCGAAGACATAGGTCTCGTCCAGATCGGGCACGCGGTCGTCCGCCTTGCTGAAGGCAGGCACCTGCCAGTCAATGTCGATCCCGAAGGTCTCGCGCACGTCGACCGTGGTGTCGGTCGCGGCGAGGATGGTGCTTTCGGTCGGATTGAAGGTCTTGTCGTCGCTCATCATCCGCGGACCTAGAGGTGTTGCGCGGGCCTAGCAAGCGGGCTTTGCGCGATGGATTTCCAAACCCCGGCACCGCTGTATAGTCCTGCACGCAATGCCCGGCCCTCGCCCCGATCCGCTCGACCCGCTTCGCAATGCGATTGTCCAGCAGGTGCGCGCGGCGTTCAACCAGGGCAAGGTGCCCGAAACCCGTGATCCGCCATCGGACGATGCGCTGTTCGCGAAGGATTCGCCGATCCGGATGGTCCACGCGGACGTGATGGGGATGATGATCGGCGGCATTCGCGGGCTGTTCCTGCAGATGCTGCACCCCGCCGCTTTGCAGGGCGTGCTCGACTATTCGAACTTCCGCGAGGATGCGCAGGGGCGATTCCACCGCACCGCGCAGTTCATCTCCGTGACCACCTTCGGCCATCGCGACCGCGCGCACGAGGCGATTGCCCGGGTCAACCAGATCCATTGCAAGATCACCGGCACGCTGCCCGACGGCACGCCCTATTCCGCAGGCGACCCGCGCACGCTGGCCTGGGTCCACATCGCAGAAGCCTCCAGCTTCCTGCAAGGATACCTGCGACACGCCCGGCCCGACATGCCGCGTGCCGAGCAGGACGAATACTACGCGCAGATGGCGGTTATCGGTCGCGCGCTCCACGCCGATCCGGTGCCAACCAGTGTGGCCGAGGCAGACGCGATCATGCGCGAGTTCCGGCAGGAACTGACCACCTCGAAGGAAGCACGCGAGATCGCGCAGTTCGTCCTCGCGATCCGCCCGCAGGGCTTTCCGGCGGCGTTGCAGCAGGCGATTGCGGCTGAGGCGGTAATGCTGCTGCCGCCCTTCGCGCGTTCGATGCTGGGGCTGCACCGCCCCGGCCTCACCGCCCTGCCCGCTCGTGCGACCACCCGCGCACTGGGCCGAACCCTGCGCTGGGCGATGCGGCAGTAGCGCGTTCAGCGGGGCAGGTGGAACAGGTCGACGAAGCGCTCCGCCGCCTTTGCATCCCCCTGGACCGTCGCGCCGACCGCGTCTGCGGGCTGCTTGCCGTAGAACACGGCTGCCAGCTGCGGCGCCTGGTCGGCGATGAACACGCTATCCGCGCCGTCGGGTGCGCCACGCTCTATTGGGAGTTCGCCGTCGGCGAGCCGTGCGACGAAGCTTTCTTCGCCAATCCTGAAACCGAAGGTCGCGGCCCACTGCCCCGCTCTCTTCCGATCGATCATCGTCCTTAGTGAGATCATGAAGGACACGGCGGACAGCGGCAGCGTGGGATCGTGCAAGGGTGAGGTTGCGGCCCACCGGCCGAGTTCCTGAATGATCGTCTCCGCGGAATAGCCCCACTCGGTCAGCTCGTAGACCTGCGAAGCGGCAGGCGGCGGCAGCTTGTAACGCGTCAGCACCCCTGCCTCGGCCAGCGTGGCCAGCCGCTCGGTCAGCACCTTCGCGCTGACGCCCGGCAGGCTCGCCCGGAGATCCGAAAAGCGGCGTGGGCCGAGCATCAGTTCACGCACGACCAGCAGCGACCATCGCTCCCCCAGCAGTTCCAGCGCAAACGCGGTCCCGCAGGCATCATCGTACCAGCGACCGTGCATTTTAGTTTCTTTTTGTAACTTCATTGTTGCCATAGGTAATCGCGAGGCACATAAGATGCAACATCGAGTCGCATCCGGGAGACTGCGCCGTGAGCAAGAAGATCTTCGTGAACCTGCCCGTTACCGACGTGGCGCGGTCGAGCGCGTTCTACGCCGCGCTTGGGTTCGAGCAGAACATGCAGTTCAGCAACGAACAGGCCGCCTGCATGGTGTGGAGCGATGCGATCCTGGTGATGCTGCTGGACCACGCATTCTACGCGACCTTCACCAGCAAGACGATCATCGACGCAAAAACCACCAGCGGCGCACTGCTGTGCCTGACCTTCGACGAGAAGGCCGATGTCGATGCGATCCATGCGGCAGCGCGCGACGCCGCGGGGGCGGAACCCCGCCCGATCGAAGATCAGGGCTTCATGTACGGTGGCGCCTTCGAGGATCCGGATGGACATACCTGGGAAACGGTCTGGATGGACCCTGCCGCAGCCGCCGACGGTCCGCCCGCCGAAGCCGCTGTCGACGCCTGAGGAGCCGGCGCAATGTCGATGATGAACCCCAACGCCGGGATCGAGATAACGGGCTATCAGTGGGTGCCACCGTTCGCGCGCGGTTTCGTACGCGACCTGCGCCCACGCTGGGCTTGCGAGGAAGCGGGTATTCCCTATCGCGAGCGGCTTGCCGATGTGACCGACAAGCCGGACTGGCTGCTCGAGGTGCAACCCTGGGGCCAGGTCCCGATCATGCGCGATGGCGATATCGTGCTGTTCGAAAGCGGGGCGACCCTGCTCCATCTCGGCGAGAAGAGCGAGGCCCTCCTCCCGCGCGACTCGCAACAGCGGGCGGACGCGATCTCGTGGCTGCTGGGTGCGTTCAACTCGGTCGAACCCTGGCTGTTCGAATGGACCAACGTCACCGCATTCGCGCGAGACGAGGAATGGGCCAAGCTTCGCCGCCCGAGCCTGGAGGAATTCATCGCCAAACGCGTCGCCCCGCTCGAAAAACGGCTTGGCGGGCAGGACTGGCTGAGCGACACCTTCACCATTGCCGATATCGCTATGGTGACCGTGCTGCGAGCCATCGGCGGCAGCCAACTGCTTGCCGACCATCCGGCAACGCAAGCCTATGTCGCCCGCGGGGAAGCCCGCCCCGCATTTCAACGGGCAATGTCCGACCAGCTTGCAGCCTTCGACCGTCATGGGCCGCCTGCATCGCAAGGAGAGTGATCATGTACGTCAATGGATTCATCGTCCCCGTGCCAGCCGGCAACAAGGACGCCTATCTCGAGGTGGCCGAGAAATTCTGGCCGATCGCACGCGACTACGGCTGCACCGGCCATGTCGAAGCGTGGGAGGCCGACGTCAAAGACGGCGAACACACCGATTTTCGCCGCGCGGTCGATCTCAAGGGAGGCGAAAAGGTCGTCTTCAGCTGGATGACCTGGCCCGACAAGGTGACCGCGGACGCCGCGCACGACAGGATGATGACGGACGAGCGGATGGAAACCATCTTCGGCGCACCGGACGGGAGCGATATGCCTTTCGACGGAAAACGCATGGTGATCGGCGGATTCGAGGTCATGATGCACAAGGAAGCCTGAGCATGAAGGTGCAAGCCACCCTCGATGCATCGCACGATGGAGATTGAGAGTGGCCGAATACACGCTCTACACCAATCCGATGAGCCGGGGGCGGATTGCCCGCTGGGCGCTGCACGAGGTGGATGCGCGCTACGATCAGGTGATCGTCGAATACGGCCCGCGCGAGAGCAAGCCTGCGGCATTCCTGAAAGCCAATCCTATGGCCAAGGTGCCCACGCTGGTTCACCACCATGCTGGCCAGGACCACGTGGTCACCGAGTGCGCGGCGATCTGCCACTATCTGGCGGAGATGCACCCGGAGGCCGGGCTGCTGCCCCAGGCCCACGAGAAGGCGGACTATTTCCGCTACCTGTTCTTCGTCGCCGGACCGTTTGAGCAGGCGAGCATTTCCCAGCGGATGGGATGGTCGAGCGATGATCCGCAAGCCCGGCGGATGCTCGGGTTCGGCAGTTTCGAGCTTGCGGTCGATGCGCTGGAAACGATGCTGGCAGGCCGCGACTACGTGTGCGGCGGGCGGTTCACCGCAGCGGATATCTATGTCGGCGCGCAGGTCGTCTGGGGCGTCGATTTCGACACGCTGCCCCGACGCGACACTTTCCTCGCCTATGCCGAGCGCGTCAAACAACGCGTCGCATACCGAATAGCGGACACGATCGACGAAGAGCTGATCGCCGGGCGCGGCCCCCAGGGCTAAGCGATCGCCGCGCTTTTCCTCAGCAGCAGGTAGGCCTCCACCACCCGTCTCAGCCGCGTTTCGTGGGTCCGGTCGCCGCCGTTGCGGTCGGGGTGGTAGCGGCGGACGAGTTCGGAATAGCGCTGGCGCAACCGCTTGCGATCGGCCTCGATACCGAGGCCCAGCACTTCCAGCGCCTTCGCCTCTTCCTTCGAAAAGCGCCCATCCATCGCCATTTCCGCCTCTCGACGCGCGCGGCTCTTGATCCCGCCTGCGCGGGCGGAAATCGCGTCGAGCGGGTCGTCGAACTCGCCCCAGCGCGGCATCCCGTCGACCGGACCGCTTGCGCGGAAGGCAGGCGTCTCGGTCTGCCAGCCAGCGGACGGGGATTGCGCGCGCAGGATTTCTTCCGCGCTCATCCCTTCGAACCAGTCGTACCCGGCATTGAACTCGCGTATGTGATCGAGGCAGAACCAGCGCCACTGGCCGGGCCCGTCGAAGCTGTTGCCATAGGCGCCGGGCGCGCGAAACTCGCCCGGCTCTTCGCATGTCGGGTGGGCACAAAGCCTGCCTTGCGCCTCGTGGCGGCCATGGAACCGGGTCTGTCGCATAGCGCTTTAGGATGGGCAGCGCAGAGCAAAATTGCAAAGGGATCGAACGACAAAATGGCACAATCCGTAGCTGAAGAGATGGAACAGCTGCTGCGCGAGACGTTCTCGCCCACCCAGCTGGAGATTCTCAACGACAGCGCCAAGCACCGCGGCCACACGGGCGACGACGGCACCGGTGAATCGCATTTCACGATTGTGATCGAGGCACCGGCTTTCGTCGACAAATCGCGGCTCGAACGCCAGCGGATGGTCAACGCCGCGCTGGGCGATATTCCCGGCGACCGGGTCCACGCGCTGGCGATCAAGGCCACCGCGCCGAGCCATCCGGGCTGAGCGCGATGGCATATGATCTGTGGTACTGGCCGGGCATCCAGGGGCGCGGCGAATTCGTAAGGCTCGCGCTCGAAGCGGCGGGCGTGGACTATCGCGATCGCGCGCGGAGCGATGGCGTGGAGGCTTTGGTCGACGATCTGGACCAGCGCAGCGGTATCCGCCCCTACGCCCCGCCATACCTCGTCGATGGCGATTTCTGCATCGCGCAGGTGGCGCATATTCTGGCATGGGCGGGTGACAAGCACGGCTTTGGCGCTGGCGATCAGGCCGGTGATCTCCAGCTTATCATGCTGCAGCTGACCATTAGCGACATCGTTGCCGAAGCGCACAATGTCCATCACCCGGTCGCAGGCGACCTCTATTACGAGGACCAGAAGGATGCGGCGGCGCGCGCGGCGGACAATTTCCGCGAGCAGCGCATCCCCAAATTCTTCCGCTATTTCGACGATGCGCTGTCGGCGAATGACGGCCCCTTCGTTCTCGGCGACAGGTGGAGCCATGTCGACACCTCGCTGTTCCAGCTGGTCGAGGGGCTGCGCTATGCCTTCCCGCAGCGCATGAAGGCGATCGAGGGCGGTTATCCGAAACTGATCGCCTGCCACGACGCGGTGGCTGAGCTTGATGGCATCAAGGACTATCTTGCATCAAAGCGCCGGCTGGCGTTCAATGAGGATGGCATCTTCCGCCACTATCCGGAGCTCGACGCAGCATGATCGGCGGCCCCATCGAAGCGACCATCACCCCGACCAATCACGACCTCGGCGATTTCGAGGTGCGGCGCGCGCTGCCATCCAAGCAGCGCCGGATGGTCGGCCCGTTCATCTTCGTCGACGAGTTCGGCCCGGCGCATCTGCCGCCGGGCGGCGGGATGGACGTGCGCCCGCACCCGCACATCAACCTCGCCACGGTGACCTGGCTGTTCGAGGGCGCAATCGACCATCGCGACAGCATCGGCACCTTCTCCACCATCCGCCCCGGCACGGTGAACCTGATGACCGCCGGAAGCGGCATTGTTCATTCGGAGCGTTCGCCCGAAAGCGAGCGCGGCGGCGGCCCGCGCATGTTCGGGATGCAGACATGGCTCGCCCTGCCCGATGGTCGCGAGGAGATCGATCCTGCGTTCGAGGCAGTCGAGGACCTGCCGGTGATCGAGGATGCGGGCGCCCGCGCGATCGTCATCATGGGCGACCTATGGGGCGAACGGGCCTCCACCACGACCTATGCCGACACGATCTATGCCGAAATCGTGCTCGCTCCCGGAGGCCAGATTCCGATCGAAACCCCGTCGGACGAGCGCGCTCTGATGGTGGTCGATGGCGAAGCGACCATCGATGGCGAAGAGCTGCCTCTCTACACGCTGGTCGTCCTCAAACCCGGCGATGCGCCGCTCCTCAGGTCGGAGAAAGGCGGGCGGGTGATGCTGCTTGGCGGGGAGAGCTTTGCAACCAAGCGGCACGTGTTCTGGAACTTCGTCAGCTCGGATCGCGAGCGGATCAACCAGGCCAAGGAAGACTGGCGCGAAGGCCGCTTCCCCAAGGTGCCCGGCGACGAGGATGAGTGGATCCCGCTGCCGGACAAGCCCAAGACCGTGACCTATCCCTGAAGGAAGAATCATGAGCGACGTTTACGCCGGCAAGGTCGGCTGGATCACCGGTGCATCCTCCGGCATCGGCGCGGCGCTGGCGCGGGCCTTGTCGGGCGAAGGGATGCACGTGATCCTGTCGGGCCGCGACGAAGCGCGGCTGGCCGAGGTGGCGCAGGATTGCGAGACCGAGACGCTGCTGCTGCCCTTCGACGTGCGTGACGAGGATGCGATGCACGCCGCCACCGAGAAGGCGATCGAATGGCGCGGCGGGGTCGACCTGTTCGTCGCCAATGCGGGCATCTCGCAACGCAGCCGCGCGACGCAGACCGCGATGCAGGTCTATCGCGACATCATCGATATCGATCTGACCGCGCAGATCGCCGCGACGCAGGCACTGCTGCCGCATTTTGCCGACCGCGGGAGCGGGCATCTGGTGTTCGTCTCGTCGGTCGCGGGCAAGATCGGTATTCCGCTGCGCACCGCCTATTGCGCCGCCAAGCATGGCCTGGTCGGTTATGCCGACGCGCTGCGCGCCGAACTTTCGCAAACGGGCGTGTCGGTGCATGTCGCGTGCCCCGGATCGGTCGCGACCAATGTCAGCCGCAACGCGCTGAGCGCCGATGGCTCGCCACGTGGACGCAGCGACAGCGTGATCGATAACGGGATGCCCGCCGACGAAGCAGCGCGCCGCATCCTCGACGGTGTGGCCAGCGGCGAGCGCGAGATCATCGTCGCGCGCGGCGGCGAGAGCAGCTGGGGCGAACAGCGCCGGACGCCAGACGCGCTGTTCGATCAGGTCGCGGCGATGGTCGCCAATGGCTACATGGACAAGATCGAGGGTGAGGGATGACGATGAAACAGACACGGGTAAGGCTCGCCAACGGGATCGAGCTGGATGTGGTCGATGAAGGGCCCAAGGACGCGCCCGCGCTTATCTTCCTTCACGGCTTTCCTGAAAGCCACCGGACCTGGCGCCACCAGATCGCCCATTTTTCCGACCGATTCCGTTGCATCGCGCCCGACCAGCGCGGCTATCGCGGGTCGTCCAAGCCGCAGGACGTCGACGCCTACAGCCCGGACAAGCTGATCGGCGACATCTTCCAGCTGGCCGATGCGCTTGGCGTGGAAAAGTTCACGATTGTCGGGCACGACTGGGGCGGCGCGATCGCCTGGGGTGTCGCGCTGGGCGGGCAGATGAATGGCCGCGTCACGCGCTGCGTCATCGCCAACGCGCCGCACCCCGCGATTTTCCAGAAGCTGCTGTTCACCGATCCGAACCAGCGCGAAAGCAGCCAGTATATCCGCGGCTTCCGCGACACCGCGAACGACGATCTGGTGCGCGAGCACGGCCTTGTCGGCATTCTGATGAAAGAGGTGCGGTGGGATCGGCCCGACGCGATGGAGGCCGAGGAACGTGAGGCGCTGCTGAAGGACTGGCAGGACCGCGACGCAGCCTTCGGCATGCTCAACTGGTACCGCGCGAGCCCGATGATCGTGCCGCCGATGGATGCACCGTTCGAGGTGCCGGCGGATTACCAGCCGCCGCAACTGCCCAATCTGTCGATCCCCACGCTGGTGATCTGGGCGATGGACGATCTCGCGCTGCCGCCGGGCAACATGGTCGGCATGGACGAGATTATCGACGATCTGACGATCGAAAAGGTGACCGGCTGCGGACACTTCGTCCCATGGGAATCGCCGGCAAAGGTTAACGCGGCGATGGATGCGTTTCTGGGGCGGACGGCCTAGGCCGCCTCCCACTCAACCCAGGCACCGTGGGGGTGCGCAACGCCGAGGCGCTGCCATTCCTCACCGCCCCCTTCGTTATTGGGCCAGTAGCGCACCGACAGTTCGTGGCGGTGCGTGTCGCGGTTGGCTTCCAGCGAAATCCACGCGAGCGGTGCGTCCTGCGTGGCCTTTGCGCCAGCTGCCTCGATCGCTTCAGTCACCTTCTCGCGCTGATACTCGGGCACGTATTGCCACACGATGGAGTGCATCATCACGCGGGTCACGCCCGCCTCGGCAGGCTCGGCCAGCACGCGCTCGACGAAGACATCCGCGCTCTCGCGCGCGATCTCGGGCGGCATCGTATTGGCCGCCACGATGGCCGCATCCATCCGTGCGAATCGCTCGGTAAATTCGGGCCAGATATAGGCCTTGAGTCGCAGCGCCTGCGCCGGATCGGTCAGATCGACCGGCGCTATATCGCACCCGCGCGCACCGACGATGTCGTACGCCGTGTCGGGAGGCGGCGGGCCGCGCCACTCGGGCACCAACCGCATCTGCGCGCCGCTTGGACCGGCAGTCACCCCGCCCAGATCGAAGAAATAGCGGCGCATCATGAGGTTGATCCCGGCGCTCGATCCGATCTCGTTGAGCGCGAATTGCGCCGGAAGACCCTTGTCGGCGAGCCACAGCATCGCCGCGGCATAGGCCCAGCTGCGGCCCGCCTCGTTGGTCTGCGGCGGGCCGTCGAGCCAGGGCATCAGGAACGCCTCGTGCCGCTCGATCGCGTCTGCGACCACCTCCTGCGGATTGCTGACCCGCTGGCGCAGATAGATCGCCGACAGCGCAGCATCCTGGTCGCCCAGATGCAGCGCGTGCAGCCCGCCCGCGATTCTCAGCGGCAGCGCATCGGCCAGCGGCGCCCCTGCCCATTTGCGCACCCGGCGCATCACCGCGCCGCCCCGCTCCGTATCGAGCAGACCCAGCAGCGCCTCGCAGATTTCCGCCGTCACGGGCGCGCCATTGTCGCGACAATAGGCAACCTGGTTGGCAAACGCGCGCTGCACCGCCTCGAACCCTCTCGCCTGTGGATCGACCGTCTCGTATTTCGCTTCGCCGCCTGACATATCTCGCGCGCAATTGCCCTTTCGTCTCGCTCGCCCTATCTGGCGCTCCATGCCGCAGAGCGACCTCACTTTCGCCGTGCCCAAGGGCCGACTGCTCGACGATGCCCTGCCCGTGATGGAACGCGCGGGCGTGGTGCCCGAGGCGGGCTTTCACGACAAGGCCAACCGTGCACTATGCTTCGCAACGACACGCGATGACCTGCGCCTGATCCGCGTGCGCGCGTTCGACGTGGCGACCTTCGTCGCACATGGCGCAGCGCAGATCGGAATCGTCGGATCGGACGTGATCGAGGAGTTCGACTATTCGGACCTCTACGCGCCGGTCGATCTCGACATCGGCCACTGCCACCTCGCGGTGGCGCAAGCGGTCGATGGCGAGGATACCGATGGCGCGAGCCACGTGCGGGTGGCGACCAAATATCCCAACATCACCCGCCGTTTTTACGAGCGCGCGGGCGTGCAGGCCGAATGCGTCAAGCTGAACGGCGCGATGGAGCTTGCCCCGTCGCTGGGCCTTGCGGGGCGGATCGTCGATCTGGTCTCCACCGGGCGCACGCTCAAGCAGAACGGGCTGGTGGAAACACAGCGCATTCTCGACATTACCGCGCGGCTGATCGTCAATCGCGCCGCGCTGAAGACCGACGCCCGCGTTGCCGAGCTGGTCGAGACCTTCCGCCGCGAAGCGGAAGCGCGCGCCAATGAGAAGGCAACCGCGTAATGGAAATCCTCAACGCCAGCGCGCCAGACTTTGCGGACCGGTTCGAGCGGGTGGTCAACGCCCGTCGCGAGAGCGCCGATGATGTAAGCCGCGATGTCGCGGAAATCATCGCCAAGGTGCGCGCGCATGGCGACCGCGCGCTGTCCGACCTGACCATCCGGCTCGACGGGCACACGCTCTCGTCTGAAGAGGACTGGCGCATCCCGGCGTGGAAATGCGAGCAGGCCTACCAGGATCTGGACGCCGGGCTTCGTGATGCCCTCAATCTCGCAGCCGATCGCATTCGTGCCTATCACGAGGCGCAAAAGCCCAACCCGCGCGATTATAACGACGATGTCGGCATGCGGCTCGGCCATCGCTGGACCCCAGTCGATGCGGCGGGAATCTACGTCCCCGGCGGGCGCGCGGCCTATCCTTCCTCGTTGCTGATGAACGCGATCCCCGCGCGGGTTGCGGGGGTCGAGCGGCTGGTGGCGGTTACACCCACGCCGAAGGGTGAAGCCAATCCGCTGGTACTCGCCGCCGCGCATATTGCCGGGCTGGACGAGATCTGGCGCGTCGGCGGGGCTCAGGCGATTGCCGCGCTTGCCTATGGTACCGATCGGATCGCGGCGGTCGACGTGGTCACCGGGCCCGGCAATGCCTGGGTCGCGGAAGCCAAGCGGCAGGTCTTCGGCACGGTCGGTATCGACATGATCGCCGGCCCGAGCGAGATTCTGGTGATCGCGGACGATCAGAACGATCCCGCATGGATCGCCGCCGACCTGCTCAGCCAGGCCGAGCATGATCCCAGTTCGCAGAGCATCCTCATCACCGACAGCGCCGATCTCGCCGCGCAGGTGGAAGACCAGGTCGATGTGCAGGCCGCAATGCTCGCCACCGGCAGGACCGCGCGTGCTGCGTGGGATGCGCATGGCGCGATCATCGTCGTGCCCACGCTCGACGATGCCATGCCGCTCGCCAACCGGATCGCCGCCGAGCATGTCGAGCTGGCGGTCGACGATCCCGAGGCGCTGTTTGCAAAGCTGCGCCACGCGGGCAGCGTGTTCCTGGGGCGGATGGTGCCCGAGGCGGTCGGCGATTATGTCGCCGGGCCCAACCATGTCCTGCCGACCGGTCGTCGCGCGCGCTTCGCCAGCGGGCTCTCGGTGCTCGACTTCATGAAGCGGACCAGCTTTATCGAGGCGAATGCCGATGCGCTTGGCGCAGTCGGCCCCGCCGCCATCGCCCTTGCCGAGGCCGAAGGCCTGCCGGCCCATGCCCAGTCCATCAGATTGCGATTGAAATAATGTCCGGAAACAACACCCGTTCGACCGCGCGCTCCGCCGCACGCCTTGCCGCCGTCCAGGCGCTGTACCAGCGCGACATGGAGGGCACCGGCCTGCCCAAGCTGCTCGACGAATTTCACCAGCACCGGCTGGGCCGCGAGATCGAAGGCGACACTTACGCCGACGCCGAAGTGCCCTTCTTCGACGATATCGTGCGCGGTGTGGACGCCCGGCGCGAGGAAATCGATCTGCAGCTGAGCGAGAAGCTGGCCGAGGGCTGGAGCCTCAAGCGGCTGGACAAGACCATGCTCCAGGTCCTGCGCTGCGGCACCTACGAGTTGATCGCCCGTGCTGACATTCCGACCGGCGCGGTGATCAGCGAATATGTCGACGTGGCAAAGGCCTTCTTCGACGACCGCGAGGCGAAGTTCGCCAATGGCGTGCTCGATGCGGTGGCGAAGGCAGTGCGGGACTGAGGAGACATTTCCTCATCGCGGGGAAGAGGCATAAGGCCGCGTGACGAAGCGATCCATCGACCGACTTCGTCCGATGTGCGATCATGCCAGGCATGGTGAAACCTGACCATGGATTGCCACGCGCTCTGCGCTCGCCCGCAAGGATGATGGCGTGCGCGGTATGACCGAGCTCGATTTCATCGCTGCCCTTCGCGCCCTGTCGCCCCATCCCGCCGCTCGTGGCCTGTCTGACGATGCCGCGGTAGTCGAAATCGGCGGTGAGACGCTGATCCTCACCAAGGACATGATGGCCGAGGGGGTGCACTGGTTGCCGCAGCAATCGCTCGCCGATGTTGCGTGGAAACTGGTCGCGGTGAACCTCTCCGACCTTGCGGCAAAGGGCGCGGAGCCTGTCGGCGTCCTCCTCGGCTACACGCTCGGCGCAGACGATCGAGCGTTTCTCGACGGATTGCGCCAGGCGCTCGACGCGTTCGATGTGCCGCTGCTGGGCGGAGATACGGTGTCGACCGGCAGCAAACGGACCTTCAGCCTCACCGCGATCGGCCGCGCGACGCATACGCCCGTTCCCTCGCGCAGCGGCGCGCAGCCGGGCGACGGCATCTACCTTTGTGGCTCCGTCGGCGGGGCGATGATGGGCTTCGAAGCTCTTGCCAAAGAGGCGGATGCGGACCAGCGCCCCTTCACACGGCCCAACCCGCTTCTGGCCGAAGGGCGCGCGCTGGCTCCGCTGGTCACCGCGATGATGGATGTATCCGACGGCGTACTGCTTGATGCCTGGCGCATGGCCGAAGCCAGCGGCACCAGGTTTGCAATCGACAGCCCGTGCATTCCGATCGCAGCGCCCGAAGATCGCCGTGACGAGGCGCTGCGATGGGGAGACGACTACGCCCTGCTGTTCACCGCGCGCAGCGGGACCGAACTGCCGGTCCTGGCAACCCGGATCGGCACCGTGATGCAGCGCGGTGCCGAGCCGTTGGTCGTCGACGGGCAGGCCATCAACGATCCCCAAGGCCTCGGCTACCGACACTAAATTGCGCAGAAAGCGCAGGAAATGTGCAGAAACGACGCGAGGGCTTGCGCCGCGCGAAACGCCCCTATAGCCATAGTCTTGTTAAATTACCCATCGATAAGGGTGAGCAACCGGATGCTATTCGGGAAAAACTTGGGGGAGAAATAAGGCGTGGAACTCGTTCTCGTCGCTATCGTGCTCGGCCTGCTGGCCGTCGTGTACGGAATCATCACAAGCAGACAGGTTCTCGGGGCCGGAGCCGGCAACGAGAAGATGCAGGAAATCGCAGGTGCCATTCAGGAAGGCGCACGCGCCTATCTGAACCGGCAATACACCACCATCGCCATCGTCGGCGTGGTGGTCGGCGTGCTGGTTCTGCTCCTCCTCAACTGGATCGCGGCGACCGGCTTCGTGATCGGCGCGGTGCTGTCGGGCGCGGCAGGCTATATCGGGATGAACATCTCGGTGAAGGCCAATGTGCGCACCGCCGCAGCCGCGCAAAGCGGGTTGCAGCAGGGCCTCACCCTCGCCTTCCGCGCAGGCGCAATCACCGGGATGCTGGTCGCTGGCCTCGCGCTGCTCGCGATCGCGGGCTTCTTCTACTTTCTCGCCGGAGCGCTAGGCTTCGAAGCGAACAGCCGCGAAGTCGTCGACGGGCTGGTCGGCCTCGCCTTCGGTGCCTCGCTGATCTCGATCTTCGCGCGTCTGGGCGGCGGTATCTTCACCAAGGCGGCAGATGTCGGCGCTGACCTCGTCGGCAAGGTCGAGGCGGGCATTCCCGAGGATGATCCCCGCAACCCGGCGGTGATCGCGGACAATGTGGGCGACAATGTCGGCGACTGCGCCGGGATGGCGGCCGATCTGTTCGAAACCTACGTCGTCACCGTGGGTGCGACCATGGTGCTGACCGCGCTGCTGCTGACCAATCTGGGCGATCTGCTGATGCCGATGATGGCGCTGCCGCTGCTGATCGGCGGGGCGTGCATCGTCACCTCGATCATCGGCACCTATTTCGTGAAGCTCGGCCGCAAGCAGAACATCATGGGCGCGATGTACAAGGGCTTCATCGTCACCGCCGTGCTCTCGATCCCTGCGATCTTCGGCGTGATGACCTGGGCTCTGGGCGACATGAATGCGCTGATCGGCGCCAGCGTCGTCAGCGAAACCGCCACGGTGGCGCTGGGTGACACTCTGGTGACCGAGGGTACTGCCGAGGTCGTCGGCGGGTTCACCGGCATGGATCTGTTCTGGTGCGCGATGCTGGGCCTGGTCATCACCGGCCTTATCATCTGGATCACCGAATATTACACCGGGACCGAATACCGCCCGGTCCGCTCGATCGCCAAGGCATCGGAAACGGGCCACGGCACCAACGTGATCCAGGGCCTCGCCATCTCGCTCGAAGCGACCGCGCTGCCCACGCTGGTGATCGTGGCGGGGATCATCGTTGCCTACATGCTCGCAGGGCTGATCGGGATCGCCTACGCGGCGACCGCGATGCTGGCGCTGGCGGGCATGGTCGTGGCGCTCGACGCCTATGGCCCGGTGACCGACAATGCCGGCGGCATCGCCGAAATGGCGGGGCTGGACGACTCCGTTCGCGAGAAGACCGACGCGCTGGACGCGGTGGGCAACACCACCAAGGCCGTGACCAAGGGCTATGCGATCGGATCGGCGGGCCTTGCCGCGCTGGTTCTGTTCGCCGCCTACACCACCGACCTGACGGAGTTCTTCCCGGGCGTGACGGTGGACTTCAGCCTCAAGAACCCGTTCGTGATCGTCGGCCTGCTGCTGGGCGCGCTGCTGCCCTACCTGTTCGGTGCGATGGGCATGACCGCAGTGGGCCGCGCGGCGGGCGACGTGGTGAAGGACGTGCGCGAGCAGTTCGCCGAAAAGCCGGGCATCATGGATTACTCCGAGAAGCCCGACTACGCGCGCACGGTGGACCTGGTGACCCGCGCAGCGATCAAGGAAATGATCGTCCCCTCGCTGCTGCCGGTGCTGGCACCGGTGGTGGTGTACTTCGTCATCACGCTGATCGCAGGCCAGGCCAACGGCTTCGCCGCGCTCGGCGCGCTGCTGTTGGGCGTGATCGTCGGCGGGCTGTTCGTCGCACTGTCCATGACCGCCGGTGGCGGCGCGTGGGACAATGCGAAGAAGTACATCGAAGACGGCAACCACGGCGGCAAGGGCTCCGAAGCGCACAAGGCGGCGGTGACCGGCGATACCGTGGGCGACCCGTACAAGGATACGGCAGGCCCGGCGGTGAACCCGATGATCAAGATCACCAACATCGTCGCGCTGCTGCTGCTCGCCGCGCTGGCACAGGGTGTGGTCAGCTAACCCGCTCTAAAACATAGCGATCAAGACGACAGGCCGCGGCCCCTTCCACAAGGGGTCGCGGCCTTCGCTTTTGTGCGCCGGACTTAAGCAATTCTCAGCCTTTCCGCCCTAGGCTTAACGGCAGGGTAAGGCTCCGATCTGGTGCGAAAGGCGACGATAAGCGCGATGACGGCGGTGGACATGGTTGCTCCGGGTTACGACCGGGCCGGCGAGGTCGCGCCGCACTTTGCGGTGGGGCGCTGGCGCGACTGCATGCCTGCCGCTGACGAGTGGGATGCCCTCGCCACTGCGGCGAGCGAACCCAACCCCTTCTTCGAACGATGGTTTCTCACCCCATCGCTCGCGTCCTTCGATCCCGAGGGACGCGTGCTCCTCGCACAGCTGCGGGTCGACGGGCGGCTGGTTGGCCTCGCGCCGCTGGGTCGCGCGGGGCACTATTACGGTCGCCCCCTGCCCCACCTCTCGCTGTGGCTGCACGCCAATGCGTTCTGCGGCGTGCCGCTGATCGCGGAAGGGTTCGAGACGGTGTTTTGGTCGTCACTGCTCGGCTGGGCAGACCGCCAGCCCGGCATGGCCGCCTTTCTCCACCTGCCCGGAATGCCCGAAGACTGCGCTCCGGTGCACGCCCTCACTACCCTCGCCACGCAGACCCATCGCGGCCATGCAGTGGTCGAGCGTGAGGCGCGCGCGCTGCTCGCCTCGGATCTGAGCCCGGAGGAGTATTTCACCCAGTCGCTGTCGACCAAGAAGCGCAAGGAACTGCGCCGACAGGAACGCCGCCTGGCCGAACATGGCACGCTCGAGGTCGTCCGCACCACCGATCCTGTGCAGGTATCGCGCTGGGCCGACGATTACCTCGCGCTCGAAGCCGCGAGCTGGAAAAGCCGTGCGGGCAGCGCACTGGCCGATTCCCCTGCCCACGCGCAGTTCTTCCGCGAAAGCCTGTCTGGCGCGGCGGCGCAGGGTAGGTTCGAAGGGCTGGCGCTACATCTCGACGGTCGCCCGATCGCGATGCTCGCGACCTTCCTCACCCCGCCCGGCGCGTTCAGCTTCAAGACCGTCTACGACGAAAGCTTCGCCCGCTATTCGCCCGGCGTGCTGCTGCAGAAGGAAAACCTCGACCTGCTGGCGCGCAAGGACATTGCCTGGTGCGACAGCTGCGCCGCGCCCGACCACCCCATGATCGACCATTTCTGGCGCGGGCAGCGCAGCATGGTCGCGCTCAATCTCGCCATCGGCGGCCAGGCCCGTCGAACGCTCGGGAAAAGCCTGATCGCGTTCGAGAGCCGCCGTTTCTATCGGAGCAGTGCTGAATGAACGCCGTGACCGACCTTACGCCCGGTACTCCCGCTTCTGACGCGGTGTTTCCGCAATCCTCGCGCAAAGCCTTTGCCAAAGCCTATCCCGAGACCCCGCTGGTCCTGTCGCACAACCTGCGCGACCACCCGCTGCTGGGGCTCGACGCGCTGGCCGATCTGGCGGGGCGCCTGCCCGAGTCCTCGATCGAATATAACCGCGGCGACCTGCCCATCGGGATCGACGGGAAGCCGGGCCACACCGGCCTCTCGATCACCGAGACGATCCATAAGATCGCCGAGGCGAACAGCTGGGCAGCGGTCAAGAATATCGAGCAGGACGAAGGCTACCGCGCGCTGCTGCACGATCTGCTGGAAGAGCTGCGCCCCGTAATCGAGGCGAAGACCGGCGCGATGCTGCACCCGCAAGGCTTCCTATTCATCTCCAGCCCCGATGCAGTCACGCCCTACCATTTCGATCCGGAGCACAACATCCTGCTCCAGATCACGGGCAGCAAGGTGATGACCCAGTTCCCCGCGGGCGACGGTCGATACGCGCCGGACTGGATGCATGAGAGCTATCACCTCGGCGGTCCGCGCGAGCTGACCTGGCGCGACGAGCTGGCCGACGGCGGCAAGGATTTCGCGATCGCTCCGGGCGAGGCGCTGTTCGTGCCGGTGATGGCACCGCATTATGTCCGCAACGGGCCGGAGAGCTCGATCTCGCTCAGCATCACCTGGCGATCCGACTGGAGCTATGACGAGGCGGGCGCGCGATGCTTCAACGCGATCCTGCGCAAGGCAGGCATGAACCCTGCCCCGCCCAAGCGCTGGCCCGGCTCCAACCGCGCCAAGTGCGTGGGCTTTCGCGCCTATCGCAAGGCGTTCGGCCCGCCGAAACCACCCGCAGCGCCGGCATGAATGCGCTGAGTTCGATCGCTCCGCCCGATCTGCGGGAAGAGGTGAATGCGCTGGCTGAGACAGACGACCCGCGCCGCGCATTCCTGCGCGCGTGCTGGTTCGACGCGAGCAACGATCCCGGTCTTCGCACCGCCATCGCGCGCGACCTCAACGATCGTCCACTGCTCGCGCTTCCACTGGTCGGAAAATCCATCGGGCCGTTCAAAGTCGCGCAGATCGCTGGTGCCTATTGGCCATTCCGCGGCACGCCGATCGACCCGACCGCCAGCGTCGAAGAACTCGCGAGTGGTCTTGCGGACTACACCGTCGCGCGTGAACTCGGCCCGGCATGGCGCCTCGGCCCGGCCATCGCCGACGATCCCTCACTCTTGCTGCTGAGGGAAGCGGCGTCACAAGCCGGATGGCACTGTCTCGAGCGGCAGGTAAGCTCGCTGTTCTGCCTCGATCTGGTGGCCCTGCGCGCATCGGGCGCATGGCCGTCGACTAAAGGGAAGCAGAAAGACCGCTGGCGGGTGCGCCAGCTGGAAAAGACAGGCCCGGTCCGGATCGAGACGTTTACCGGGCTCGACTGGACCGCCGCGACCCGCGACGCGATCGCCGCCATCGAAGCGGCATCCTGGGTCGGGCAACTCGACCGCGGCGGCGACACCAAGTTCCACGATCCCGAGCTGCGCCGCTATTGGGAGCGCGCTGCACAAGATCCCATCATCGCCGGGATGATCCGCGGCCATATCCTGTGGGTTGGAGAGACCCCCGCCGCCTTCACCTTCGGACTGGAGGCGGGTGATACGCGCTATTGCATCGCCAATAATTTCGATCAGCAGTTCAACAAGTTCAGCCCCGGTCGCGTGCTCCTCTACCATGATTTCGAGGACGCGGCGGATCGCGGTTTCGCGCGGATCGACTGGGGCCTCGGCGACGGCGGCTACAAGGGGCCGATGGGTGCGCACGAGGATTCGCCGGTGATCGACCTGCTGTTCGTCCGCAACCCCGTGGTGGCACGGATCGCGGCTTACTTCTGGCAGCGCGGCGGCTAGCGGGGTTGGATGCCTGCAGAGCGCGCGCGGGAGAGTTTCCGGCGAATGCGATCTGCCTGATCCACCGGTTTTCGCGGTAAAAGATCAGAATAGCGCACGCGATTACATCCGGCTTCGTTGATTTTGCCGGACGACATGCGCATTGCTTGACGTATGGATTCTGCTTCTCACGCATCGCCCAAAGAAGAAACCGCACAAGAGCTGGCCAACGGACTGGTCGAGCTGCTGAGCCTCGAGCGTTCCTCCGACGACAGATTTGTCGGGCTGGCGCAGCCGGGCGGCGTAGGCCGGGTGTTCGGCGGGCAGGTTATCGCGCAGGCGCTTCAGGCGGCGCAGGCGACCATTGCGGACGGCAAACAAGCGCATTCGCTGCACGCCTATTTCCTGCGCGGGGGCGAGGAAGGGCCGCCGATCGACTACGCGACCGAGCGCGATTTCGATGGCCGCAGCTTCTCCAACCGCCGCGTCGTGGCGAGCCAGGGCGGCACGCCGATCCTCAACCTGACCGCCAGTTTCCAGCGCCCGGAAGAAGGCCTGTCGCATCAGGCGGCCCCGATGCCCGATGTGCCCGGGCCCGAAGACCTCCCCTCGGACGACGAAGTGCGCGCGAAGACACTGGAGGCTTTCGGGGAAAAGATGTCCGACGCGCAGCGCGCCCTGATGACGCGCCCGCGCCCGATCGAAATGCGCTCCAGCGGACGCCAGCACTGGCTCAACCCCGAACCGCGCGAACCCCACAGTTTCAGCTGGTTCAGGCTGGTCGCTCCCCTGCCCGACGATCCGGCGATCCATCGCGCGGTGATCGCCTATGCCAGCGACTACACACTGCTGGGCACTGCCGTTCTGCCCCATGGCCTGTCGTGGATGCGGGGCGAGTTGATCAGTGCCAGCCTCGACCATGCGATCTGGTTCCACGCCCATGCGCGGGCCGACGAATGGCTGCTGTACGAAACCGACAGCCCGTGGTCCGGCAGCGGGCGCGGCTATAATCGCGGACGAATCTTCACCCGCGACGGCGTGCTGGTCGCCAGCGTCGCGCAGGAAGGCATGATCCGCGAGGCCCGTCGCAAGAAGGGCTCCGACTAAGCTTTTGTCAGCTGCGGAACGAAGCGGGCGCACCCTCCGTTTGCGCAGCCATGGACTTCGAAAAACAGCAGCAGGCCTTCCGCAACGCCAAGCCGTCCCTGATCGGGCGCGGGTTTGAAAAAATCACCAGCCCGGTAGGCGGGGCGGTCGCAGGCTTCGTGCCCAACGGGCTGGTGCGCGGTGTGCTCAAGGGAATCGACCAGGCGATCGGCACGCCGCAGTTGGTCAAGTTCAATCACGATCTTTCGGACCTCAAGGCCTGTCATGATGCAGCAGAGCGGGTCGCCATCGCGGTGCGCGCGATCAGCGGCACGACCGGCGCAGCCTCGGGCATTGGCGGCATCCTGACCATGGGGCTCGATATCCCGGCCACCATCGCGCTGGCGCTGCGCTGCATCCGCGATACCGGCCGCGCGTATGGCTACGACGGCAAGGGCGCGCGCGAGCGGCTGTTCCGCCTCCAGATCCTCGAACTGGCGAGCATCAACGACAAGAAACAGCGGGCCGAACGGCTCGCAGCGCTCGAAGCCGGCATCGGCGCGGATGGCAGCCTGTCCGAGGTACCGCCCGAAGAGATCGACCCGGTCATCGAACAGGCGGTGGAGCGCGTTTCCCGCGCGCTCGCGATCGCTCTGTTCCGTCGCCGCGTGGGTGCGGCGGTCCCGCTGGTCGGATCGGTCATCGGCGGCGCCGTGAACGTGTCCTTCCAGGGCGATATCGGCGAGGCGGCACGCTTCGCCTATCAGGAACGGCGGCTGCGTGCCGGCGAGGCGTAATCGCGCCCTGCCCACACGGCGTTTGATCCGTATCGGATTCGCTGCATAAGGGCCCCGCAATCGGGAGCCCGAAACCTATGAATTTTGCCAAGACCGGGGCGCTGCTTTTCCTGCCCTGCGCCCTGTCCGCCTGCGCGCATCTCGCCGCGGACGAAGCGCAGCCGCAGCCGGCTCCGGTTGCCGAGGTATCGACGCCGTTCGCCCCGGCCCCCAAACCTATCGACTTCGACGACGCGCTCGCGCGGACGACGCAGGCCTATGATTCGACCGGCATGGTCGCCGCCGTCTCGAAGGACGGCAACACGATCTGGCAGGGCGCGCGCGGGCTGGCCGAGGAAGGCACCGACCGCCCGGTTACACAGGACATGCTGTTCCCGATCGCCAGCATTTCCAAGGCCTTCACGACCACCGCGCTGGCCATTCTGGTGGAGCGCGGTTCTGTCGAATGGGACGAGCCCATCCGCACCTACATCCCCGAATTCGCGATGTCCGACCCTTGGGTGAGCGAGCATTTCACCGTGCGCGATGCCCTCACCCATCGGTCCGGCCTGCCACTGGGTGCGGGCGATCTGCTGATCTGGCCCGATGGCAATGCCGAGCCCGAGGACGTGATCAAAGCCCTCCCCCTGCTGCGTCCCAGCGCCGGTTTCCGATCCGAATATGCCTACGACAATCTGCTCTATGTGGTCGCGGGTGAGATCGTGGAGCGGGTTTCCGGCAAAAGCTGGGCCGATTTCATCACCGACGAGATTTTACAGCCGGTCGGCATGGAGCGTTGCGTTGCCGAGAAAACGCGCATCCCGGCAGGCGCGCGCTTCGTCACCGGGCATGAGCGTGCGGCGGGCGCGGACGCGGGCGTCCCGATCGATGAGCGGCTGGCGTTCTCGGAGACCTGGAACGCCGCAGGTGGCATCTGGTGCGACACGGCAGGCATGATGAAATGGGGCAACTTCTGGCTCGACGGCGGCGTGACCGAAGATGGCAAGCGGCTTCTCAACGAGGAGCAGGTGCGCGAGGTATGGCAGGGCGTCACGCCCACCGGCGTCAACGGCAGGCTGCGCGCGGCCGGCCTCTCCCACCTCTCGGCCTATGCGCTGGGCTGGGGCACGCAGGATTTCGCGGGCAGGCTGCTGGTCAGCCATGGCGGCGGTGCGCCCGGCGTGGTCAGCAACTTCATGATCATTCCGGAAGAAAAGCTGGTCCTGTTCAGTGCGACCAATGATTATCGCGGCGCGCCTTCGACCTTCAATTACCACATCGCCGCTGCGCTGCTCGGCCGCCCGGAGTTCGATTTCATCGCGGACTGGGGCGGTGCCTTTGCCGAGGCGGAGGCCGAAGGCACGCAGCTGATCGCAGACACCGCAGCAAGCGCGCCGGAAAACGCCGCGCCGCCCAGCCTGCCGCTATCCGCCTATGTCGGCACCTATCACGACCCGTGGTACGGCGATGTCCGCATCCGCATGGACGGCCCGGATCGCTTGTTCATCGACATGGGCCGCAGCGAGATTCTCGATGGCGACCTCACCCATTACGATGGCGACCGGTTCGCGGCGTTCTGGCCCGACAAATCGCTCAAGGCCGATGCCTTCGTCGATTTCACGGTCGAGAACGGCAAGGTCACAGGCATGAAAATGAAGGCGATTTCCGACCTGACCGACTTCTCCTACGACTTCCACGACCTCGACCTGAAGCGGGTGAAGGACTGAGGCCTCACGCGCCCTATTCCTCAGGCCGCGTGGTAGAAATCGTAGATCTGCTGGGCGACCGCGTCGCTGATCCCGGGTGCACGCTTGAGGTCGTCGAGCGCGGCAGCGCGGACTTTCCCCGCAGTGCCGAAATGCAGCAGCAGCGCGCGCTTTCGCGACGGGCCGATGCCGGGAATCTCGTCCAGCGGTGAGGCGGTGATTGCGCGGCTGCGCTTGGCGCGGTGCGCGCCGATCACGTAGCGGTGGACCTCGTCGCGCAGGTTCTGGAGGTGGAACAGCAGCGGCGAATTGACCGGCAACGTCTTCTCGCGCCCGTCTGGGAAGTGGAATACCTCGCGCCCCTCGCGGCCATGGTCCGGCCCCTTGGCGATCGCGATCAGCGGCACGTTATCGATCCCCATCTCGGCCAGCGTATCGCGCACTGTCGACATCTGCCCCTTGCCGCCATCGAGCAACACTAGATCGGGCCACACGGTCTCGTGACTGTTGCGTTTGCCCTCCTCACCATCGGGATTCTCCGCGAGATTGCGGAAGCGGCGCTGCATCACCTCGCGCATCATGCCGAAATCGTCGTTGGTCTGCGCGGACTTGATGTTGAACTTGCGATACTGCCCCTTCTCGAAACCCTCCGGCCCCGCGACGACCATCGCGCCGACAGCCTTCGCGCCCTGGATATGCGAGTTGTCGTAAATCTCGATCCGCTGCGGCGGCTCCTCCAGTTCGAGAAATTCTGCCAGATCGCGGTTCAGCTTCGCTTGCGTGCCTCTCTCGGCCAGCCGCCGGTCGAGCGCATCGACCGCATTGCGCTGCGCCTGTTCCATCAGCCGCCGCCGGTCACCGCGCTGGGGCACCGAAATCTCGACCTTGTGCTCCGCCGCCTCGCACAGCGCCTGCGCCAGCAGCTCACTCTCGGGCAATTCGCGGTCGACCAGCAGGGTGCGTGGCGGGGGCACTTCCTCGTAGAACTGCATGATGACGCGGGCGAGCACCTCGTCCTTGTCGACATCTTGCGTGTGCGTAGGGAAGAAGGCCCGGTGGCCCCAGTTCTGCCCGCCGCGGATGAAGAAGGCCTGCACCGCGATCTGCCCGCCCTTGGCAGCGAGCGCGAACACGTCCGCATCGCCTACCCCCGTCGCGTTGACCGCCTGACTGCCTTGGATGAAGGTTGCCGCGCGCAGCCGGTCGCGCAGGATCGCGGCGGTTTCGAAGTCGAGCTTCTCCGCCGCCTCGGCCATCTGCTTTTCGAGATCCTGCTGCACCGAGGAGGACTTTCCGCCAAGGAAATCCTTCGCCTGCTGGACCAGCTCTTCGTATCCGGCTTCGTCGATCCGCCCGACGCACGGGGCCGAACAGCGCTTGATCTGGTAGAGCAGGCAGGGCCGGTCGCGATTGTTGAAAAAGCTGTCGGTACAGGATCTTAGCAGGAACAGCTTCTGCAGCGCATTAAGCGTCTTGTTGACGCTGCCTGCACTGGCGAACGGCCCGTAGTAGTTACCCTTCGCGCGCCGCGCCCCGCGATGCTTGTGGATGCGCGGGAAGGCATGGTCCGCGCGCAGCAGGATGAAGGGGAAGCTCTTGTCGTCGCGCAGCAGCACGTTGAACGGCGGGCGATAGCGCTTGATGAACTGCGCTTCGAGCAGCAGCGCGCCAGCCTCCGAATTGGTGGTGACGATCTCCATGCTGCGCGTCTGGCTGACCATCCGCTGGAGCCGGTTGGTGAGCGCGTTGATCTGCGTATAGTTCGCGACGCGCGCCTTCAGGCTGCGCGCCTTGCCCACGTAAAGCACGTCGCCGCGCGCATCGAGCATGCGATACACCCCGGGGCGCGGCGGGAGCGTGCGCACCGTCTCGCGGATGGCGTTGACCCCGGCTTCCAGATCGGGCTGCGCGCTGGCAACCGTAT
Organism: Erythrobacter sp. YJ-T3-07; assembly: GCF_015999305.1. Lineage (NCBI taxonomy): Bacteria > Pseudomonadati > Pseudomonadota > Alphaproteobacteria > Sphingomonadales > Erythrobacteraceae > Erythrobacter > Erythrobacter sp. YJ-T3-07. The sequence goes on from NZ_JAEAGP010000001.1 coordinate 2,061,668, forward strand.
AGGCGGCGCGTTCCTCGTTGAAACGCTCCTTGCCACGCGGGTCGTGGGGACGGTTTGCCTTGCTGTCCGACATGGCCCGCTAGATAGGCGGCCCCTGCCTCGCTTGCCAGCGCCCGGGGCCGGTTATCCGCTCACGCAGGCTCGTCCGCCGGATCCTGCGCCAGCGTCGTCCTCGCCCAGGCTTCGAATTCGGTTTCGAGCCCGTCCAGCGTCGTTGGCAGGCCGTTCTCGCCGCCCGATTGCGCCAGCCAGCCCGCCAGATCGCCGCCATCGCGATAGGCCTTCGCGATCGAGAACAGGATTCGGGGATTCCCGCTCCGCTCGGTCAGGAAATCGATGAACAGGCGGGTCTGGCGGTAGAACACCACCGGGTTTCCGCCGCTCGCTTCGAGGAAAGCCTTGGCTTCATCGCCCGACAGGCTCACCGCCTTGGCGCCCTCCCCGCCGCGTCCTTTGATCGCCTGCGCCGCCCGCAGCGAGGGGTGGTCCATGGTCAGATAGGTCTGCACCGGAATGGGCAGGACCGTGCCATCCGCCGCGAAAGCTGCCCGCGCGTTGGCATAGCGGCTGCGGGTCAGCGTCTCGTTTTCCAGCGCTACAGCCGCCGCCTCGTCGAGCCAGTCGGGCGAGCGCGATCCATAGCGAGGGGTGCCGTCGGTAGAGCCTGGCTCGGCACCGTCGAAATAGCTGTTGAACAGCAGATGCCCGATTTCATGCGCGATCGATCCCGCTTCGATCACCGGGTCCGCAATTGCCGGAGCGCTGGCATTCGCCTTTGCCAGCGCCTGCTCCGACACCGCGGCACGCTGCGCCTCGGGCAGGGATGCGGTTTGCGCTTCGATCTGCTTCACGATGCTCGCCTTGAGCATCGCCGCCCTGGCCTCGCCATCGACCCACGGCAGCGCCTTGTATCCGTCCGCCGCAAGCGCCGATGCCAGTTCCTTCGAGACCTCCGGCTGCACCACCAGCGCAATCTTCTGGTCCGTCGGGGCGAAGACCTGCGCGAACCGCTCGAACGCGATCGGGAAGATCCCCGCGTAATCCTTGCCGCTAGACGTAGGCGCGATCACCACGCCCCGGTCGACGCCGGTGCACGTGAGGCCGTCGATCAGGCCGGCCTCTCGCCACTCTACGCATGGCCCGTCATCCGCCTGTGCCGATCCGGCCACCGCAATGGTGGCCAGCGCAAGTGCTGCCACAGTGAAACGCCGCATAACCCCTCCCTCGATCCATTCAGAACCTGGCGCAGGCTGCCGACGACCCGCTGAACGCAGGATTTAGCGGCTCAGAAAAGCTTGCGGAATTCGATCTCGAAGGTGCGCCCCAGCGGGTCGATCAGCGCGGGCTGGTAGCGGATCGGGGTGGCGCCATTGCCATCGGTCACATTCTGGCGCGTATCGAACAGGTTATCGATCCGGAAGGAGACCCGCGTGCCCTTGAAGAAGCCCGGGTTCTCTCCGGTCAGCCACTTCTGCTGCTCGAGGTCCATGAAGAAGCGCAGATCGAACTTGACCAGATCGCCGAAGGTCAGGTCGTTCGCCCCGGTCGGATCGCTGCCCGCAATCGTGTAGCCGCTGGTATAACGGCCGCTCAGGCGGGTGCCCATGCCCTTGTAGAACAGCCCGCCTTCCAGTTCGACCGAATGGCGCGCCTGGCCAAGGTCGAAATAGTCGATCACCGGGATGCCGGGCGCGATCAGCGCCTCGTTCTGCAGTTCGACGGTGTGATAGGCGGAGAGGAACCAGCGGCCCTGCCCGTCGCCACCGCCGAAGGGGCCGCCGCCCCCGCCACGACGCCCACCGCCGCCGCGACGCTGGCCCTGCGAGCCTTCGCCCTGCTGCTGCGCGCCTTCTGTCTGACACACCGCCTGCCGCAGCCGTGCCAGCCGCTCCTGATTGATCGTGCCATCCTCGTTGGTCAGCCGCGCGCGCAGGCCTTCGGGCAATGCGGAGAGATCGATCGGCTGCCCGTCCTCACCGCTGCAGAGCGCGGTGCGGATCGCGGCGGCCTGCTCGGGATCGAACATGCCGGGGCCACCGGGCCCACCCGCGCCCGGCTGCCCATCGGCGCTGCAGAACCGCTCGCGCACCTGTGCCAGCCGTTCCTGATTGACGGTGCCATCTTCATTGGTCAGCCGGTCGCGGATGAAGGGGGGCAGCTTGGAGAGATCGGGCACGGTGCCCGGCTCGCTGGCGCAGAACTGGTCGCGCATCTGCTGGAACTGTTGCGGGTCCATCCGCATCTGCCCGCCGGCGGGGCCCGCAGCCGGAGGCCCGCCGCGCCCTTCGCCGCCACCACCGGGAGCGCCACCGCCAGGCTGCTCCTCGCGCGCCTTGCCGACGCGGCCGAACAGGTTGAAACCGTAGCGAATCCGCTCCCCCTTGCGCTCGGCATAGGTGATCGGCCGCTGGTCCAGCGCGGTCAGCCGCCCCGCCCCGTCTCGCGTCACGCGATCGGGGAACGCCGCCTCGATCTCGGCGGTCAGCAGCGGGAAGCTTTCGGTCGTGTTGGTCGCGCTGTTGCGGTTGTATTCGAACAGGATGTTCGCCCGCTCGAACAGGTCTAGTTCGTAGTTCGCGCTCAGCTTCAGGTCGTTCTGGCTCGACGCGGGGAGCAGCGGATTGCCGCCGGTGGTCAGCGTGGCGAGCACGTTCTGACCGGTGGCGAAATCGAACAGCGGCACGTTGAAGGTCTCGACCACCGGTGCGCCCAGCTCGGTCAGGCTGGGTGCCGCGTCGCGATTGATAACGGTCGCGGCAAGGGTCAGCCGATCGGTCAGGTTCCAGGTGAGCCCCACCGTCAGGTCGGTCAGGGTGCCGAAGTCGGACAGGTAGTCGAGCCCTGCGCTGGCGTTGAGCGTGAAATCGCCCAGCGCGTCGAGGAACCCTTCCCGGCGGCTGGTCAGCGGCACCGCGAGGTTGACCCCGCCATTGATCCGCCCGCGCGTCAGCTGCGTTACGCCAAGCGCCGTTCGGGTATCCTCGCTCTCGATCCGGTTCCACTTGTAGCCGCCATCGACCGTCAGGTTCACATCCCCTGCGGGCAGAGTGAGCGGAACCCCGCGAATGGTGGCCAGCGAATCGAGCGTGTAGGTCTTGCTCGACGCGCGGTCGAAACCGTCGGTCGCAACGGGCGGCAGCACCCCGTCGATCGTCAGCGATCCGGCGTCGACCAGATCCTGCAGAACCGAGAGATCGCGCTGCCGGTCGATATCGGTTTCGCTAAGGCCGTGGGCGGCATCCAGCGTCACGTTGAGTTCGAAATCGCCGAGTGGCTGGCGATAGCCTGCTGCGGCCGAAAGCGAGGTGGTGCGCGTATCGCGGATCAACGGATCGGCATCGACCGAGCGGACCGCGCTGTCGCCGCCCGCTGCAGTCAGGGTGACGATGTCCAGCCCGGAAAGCGAGCGCGAATTGCTCTGCTCCGCCGACAGGTTGAGCGAGAGAGCCTTGGCCTTTGCACCCTCGCCGATCGCGGTATTGAACGATCCTTCCAGCTTGTAGCTTTCGGTATCGGGCCGCAGGCTGCGAAAAGCCGCGGGATCGGGATCGCCCGCAACCGTGGGTACGGTGCCCGGGGTCTGCGTAATATCCCGCTCCGCCTCGGTCAGCAGCGACTGGGTTTCGAACTGGCCTGAGATGTTGAACCGGCGCGGTCCGGAAATGGCCACCTGGGAGACTTCGATTTCGCCCCCCGACGCGCCGCCTTCGAACGAATCGCCGTATTCGAGCTCGATCTCGCGGCTCTTGAAATTTTCCTTCAGGATGAAGTTGATGACCCGCTGATCGGCTGAGTAGCCATATTGCAGCGCAACCTCTTCGGGGAACACCTCCACCTTCTGGATCGCTTCGGGCGGATAGTTGCGCAGTTCACGGAAGCTGGCGATCCGCTGGCCGTTGACCAGGATCACCGGCTGCCCGCCTCCACGTCCGCGGCTCGAACCCGTCTGCGGCGAAAGCTGCGCGATCAGGTCGGTCAGCGAATCCGCGCCATAGGCGGCGATATCAGCCTCGGTCAGCTCGACCACCGGGGGTACGTCCGTATCGACCGATCCGCGCATGCGCTGCGCGGTGACCACAATCTCGTTGTCCGCCGAGGGCACAGGCTCCTCGCTCGCCGGAGGGACATCCTGCGCATTGTCCTGCGCCGCGGCGGGGGCGCAGATCGCGCTGGCCAGCGCCGGGACGGAGATATTGCAGGCGCGCAGGCGGGACAGCTTCATCGGGGCAAGTTTCCTCATAGATTTTCGTCCGCCCCCGCCAAAGCCCTCGCAGCCGGGGCGGTCGAAAGCAAACCTCGGCGCGTAACGAATTGTCGCCCGATCCTTTCGCGTTGCTGACACACACTTCCATTTTCGAGCCATCGTCGCTAAATCGCCGAAAAATTCGACGAACTGCATAGGGACAAGACCAAATCCATGGCGAAAGAAGAGCTCCTCGAAATGCGCGGTCGGGTTGTCGAGCTGCTGCCCAACGCGATGTTCCGGGTCGAGCTTGAGAACGGCCACGAAATCCTCGGCCACACCGCCGGCAAGATGCGCAAGAACCGCATCCGCGTGCTGACCGGCGACGAAGTGCTGGTCGAGCTGACCCCCTACGACCTGACCAAGGGGCGGATCACATACCGCTTCATGCCGGGTCGCGGCGGGCCCGGTCCGCAGAACAACCCGTCCTGATCCACAGCACCCGGAGCGGATCGTGACGCCGCGCCTGATCCTCGCCAGCTCGAGCCCCCGCCGACGCGATCTGCTGGCGCAGATCGGTGTCGTGCCGGACGACATCCGCTCGCCCGATATCGACGAAAATCCGCGTAAGAGCGAACTACCCCGCCCCTATGCCGAGCGTATGGCGGGGGAGAAGGCGCTTGCCGTGCCCCGGGCGGAGGGTGAGGTCGTCCTTGCCGGCGATACCACGGTCGCGGTCGGTCGCCGGATTCTGCCGCAGGCCGAATCGGAAGCCGATGTCGCGCGTTTCCTGCGGCTGCTGTCGGGCCGCCGACACCGGGTCCACTCGGCGATTTCGGTGATCGATGCGCAGGGCAAGCAGCGGGTTCGCTGTGCGAGTTCGCAGGTCCGTTTCAAGAGCCTCTCCGACGAAGAGATCGCCGCCTACGCCGCCAGCGGCGAAGGGATCGGCAAGTCCGGCGGTTACGCGATCCAGGGCCGCGCGGCGGGGCTGATCGACTTCCTCTCCGGCACCCATTCGGGCGTGGTCGGGCTGCCGCTGTTCGAGACCCGCGCCCTGCTGAAAGCCGCCGGAATCGCCCTTGGCTGAGTGGTGGGTCGAGCGCGGGATCGGCGAGACCCGCTGGCTGCTGATCGAAGACGAACGCGTGCTTGCCGCCCGGCTGCACTGGCCCGAAGACATCGCGCTGGGCCCCGCGACCGCCATCCTGATCCGCCGCATCAAGGGCGCCAGCCGCGGGCTGGCGCGCACCGGCGACGGCGTCGAGATCAACGTCTCCGGCCTGCCGAAAGACGCGAGCGAGGGGAGCACGATCCCGGTCCTGCTCACCCGTGTCCCGATCGCCGAGCGAGGGCGGTTGAAGCGCGCTCAAGGCGTGTACCGGCGCACACAAACGCAACAAGGCGACACCAAGGCGCGCTCAACAGAGCCTGAAGGCACCCAGCGCCGTTTCCCGCCCGGATTGTGGGAAGACGTCTGGACCGACGCGTGGGAGGGCGAGGTCGCATTCGCGGGCGGATCGCTGATCGTCAGCCCCGCCCCCGCGATGACCGTGATCGACATCGACGGCGACCTGCCCCCGCGCGATCTTGCGCTGGCGGCCGTGCCCGCGCTGGCCGAAACTCTGCACCGATTCGATCTGGCGGGGTCGATCGGGATCGATTTCCCTACGCTTGCCGAGAAAGCGCAGCGGCGGGCGGTCGACGAGGCGCTGGATCAGGCGCTGTCCGGCTGGCCGCACGAGCGGACCGCGATGAACGGATTCGGCTTCGTCCAACTGGTCGCCCGGCTGGAGCGGCCTTCGCTGCTGCACCGGCGGCACCTCAACCGCGCCTCCGCCGCCGCGCGAATGCTGCTGCGCCGGGGCGAACTGGCCGAGGGCATCGGCCCACGCCTGCTGCTGCGCGCGCATCCGGCGGTGGCGGACCGGCTGTCGCAGGAGTGGCTCGCCGAACTGGCCCGCCGCAGCGGCCGCAGGGTCGAGGTCGAGCGCGACCCCGCGCTTGCACTGGAGGCGGGGCACGCCCAAATCCTCGCATCATGAGCGAGACCAAACGACCCTGCCCGATCTGCAAGTCCTCCGTGCAGACGCCCGAATACAAGCCATTCTGCTCCGCACGCTGCCGCGACAAGGACCTCAACCGCTGGTTCAACGACGGCTATGCGCTGCCCGGAAGGCCCGCAGATCCCGAAGAGATTGCCCGCGAACAGGATTGAACACCAAACAGGGCTTGCCAAGCCTTCGCGCCTTCGCCATAGGCGCGCACTCATTCGCTCGCCGGGCCGTTCTGGTCCGCCGTCGCGGCGATTGCCCGGGTAGCTCAGTGGTAGAGCAGACGACTGAAAATCGTCGTGTCGGTGGTTCGACTCCGCCCCTGGGCACCACGCCCCATCTCTTTAATAGATCTACCCGGTGCGGACCGCCTCAGGCGCGAGTTCAAACGCATTGCCTTCGCGTGGGTGATCGACGCTGGGAAAGAGCGCCATCGATCTAACGGGTCGTGAGCGAGTAGGAAAATCGGGCCGCAAGCTTTGCGAAACACCTGCGCGCCCCGCGCATTGATTGGTCAGACACCGGACAATCCAGCAAAGGGAAGCCCATGACCAAGATCCTCGTCCTCTACTATTCCTCCTACGGCCACACTTCGGCGATGGCCGAAGCGGTTGCCGAAGGCGTGCGCGAAGGCGGCGCCGAAGCGGTCATCCGCCACGTGCCCGAAACCGCGCCCGCAGAGGTCGCGAAGAACGCCGGCTTCACCGGGATGCCGGGGCACGAGGAGATCGAGGGGCCCGACGCGCTGGCCGAGTACGACGGCATCGTGGTCGGCTCGCCCACCCGCTATGGGCGGATGACCAGCCAGATGGCGTCCTTCTGGGACCAGACCGGCGGGCTGTGGATGAAAGGCGCGCTGGTCGGCAAGGTCGGCGCGGCGTTTACCTCCACCGCCAGCCAGCATGGCGGGCAGGAGACGACGCTGATGTCGATCCTGACCAACCTGCTGCACATGGGCTGCACCATCGTGGGCCTCGACTACGGCTTCCAGGGCCAGATGGGTGTCGACGAGGTCAAGGGCGGCGCGCCCTATGGTGCCAGCACGATTACCGATGGCGACGGCAGCCGCCAGCCGAGCAAGACCGAGCTGGACGGCGCCCGCTACCTCGGCAAGCGAGTCGCGACGACCGCCGCCAAGCTGCACGGCTGATGCCGCTTTCGGGGGCGCGGCGCGGGTCGGATACGCGCTTCCCGCCGCGCCCCTGACACACCTGACACACAGTCCAGGGCTGCAAGTAGGAAAGCGGCGAATGGCGCGATGCGATGCGGGTCTCGAACCACTCTTGCATGAACAAGCACTTTGTGTTTTAAAGTACATATAGAAGCAAAGGAGCCTGCCATGATTCGCAAGTCCATCTTCACCGCAATGGCCCCCTCCGCCATTCTCGCAACCGCCGCGCTCGCGCCCCCCGCGCTTGCCGGCGAGGTCACCGTCACACTCACGGACGTGCGGCCAGACGCAGGCGATCTGTACATCAGCCTGCAAAGCGAGAGTCAGTTCATGCGGGCCGGCGCGATTGCCGAGCAGGTGATAGAGAACCCGAAGGACGGCACGATCACCGCCACGTTCGGCGACGTGCCCGACGGCCAGTATGCCCTGATGGTATGGCACGACATTGATGGCGACGGCACGTTCAGCATGGGGCCGATGGGCCCGACGGACGGCTGGTCGATGATCGGCGGGGCCCAGCTTCGCGGGATGCCGACCTTTGCCGCGCAGAGCTTTACGCTGGAGGGCAGCGCCCAGGTCACCGAACCCGTCCTCTATCCGCGAGACGGCGAATGAGCGCGTCTCCCTCCCCCCAGCGCACCGCGCAGGACGATCTGCGCATGATGCGGGAACTGGCCGAGGAGGGGCGCAATCGCCCCCTGCTCGGCGGGCGTGAGTTCGTGCTCTTCGGCTGCGCGATCGCGCTTGCCAGCCTGCTCCACGCGGCGATCCTCGAGCGGCTGCTGCCCTTGCCACCAATGGCCCTCGCGGTGGTCTGGTTCGCCGTGATGATGATTGCCGTCGTCCTCTCAAGGTTCATGCGCTCGGGCGAAACGAAGCCGACGACCGCCAACCGGGTCGAGCGGGAAGTCTGGCGCGCAGGCGGTTACGTGATCGGCGCTCTCGCCCTGAGTATTCTGGCCAATGCACTGATGGACCAGACGCCGCGCGGGTTCTTCCTGTTCACGCTGCTTCCGCCGGTCGTTTTCGGGGTCTATGCGATCGCCATGGCGGCAAGTTCGGCCGCGGCACGTGACACCACACTGCGAAAATACGCGGTGCTGTCCTTCGCATTTCTGGTCCTGACCACGCTGCTTGCCGGGTCGCCCGCGCAATATCTAACGATGGCAGTGGGCGCGCTGCTGGTGTCGATCGTTCCCGGCCTCGAACTTCTGCGGCGGGAGCGCGCCGGTGGCTGACGTCCCGCTTGATTACCGGGCGATCGACGACACCATCCACGGGCGCGTCAGGCTCGCTACGATGGCCTATCTCTCGGGTGCCGAATGCGCAGATTTCGGGGAGTTGCGAGACCGCACCGGCGTGAGCGACGGAAACCTCTCGGTCCACCTGCGCAAGCTGGAGGACGCAGGCTATATCAGCATCGAGAAGCGCTTTGAGGGGAAGAAACCCGTCACCACGGCATGCCTGACCGATGCAGGGCGCGAGGCGTGGATCGTCTATCTCGACCGGATGAAGGCGATGCTGTTCGGGGAGGATGGCGGCTAGCGTCGCAGCCCGCCTCTTCCCGCCGACACTGCATCCCGCTACGCAAGCGGCATGCACGATACCGCCGCAGCCGCGCTTTCGCCGTTCGACATTGCCGCGCTGCTGGTCGTGGCGGCGGCGGTGTTCGGCTATATTAACCATCACTACATCCGCCTGCCGCATGTCATCGGGCTGACGATCATGGGCGCGCTCGCCGCGGTGGTGCTCACCGTGCTCAACGCGCTGGTGCCCAGCATCACGCTGGACGACAGCGTTTCGCGCCTGCTCGAGCGGCTCAATTTCACGCAGACGCTGCTGCAGGGGATGCTCAGCTTCCTGCTGTTCGCGGGCGCGCTGCATGTCGATCTGGACCGGCTGAAGGCGGACTGGCTGCCGGTGCTGCTGCTTTCGACCGTGGGCGTGATCATCTCCACCGTGGTCGTTGGTGTGGCGGCGTGGGGCGTGGGGATGCTGCTCGGCGTGCAGATCGCGCCGATCTGGTACTTCGTTTTCGGCGCGCTGATCTCTCCTACCGATCCGGTCTCCGTGCTGGGCGTGCTGCGGGAAGAGAATGTGCCCGCCTCGCTCCAGAGCGCGGTTGCGGGCGAAAGCCTGTTCAACGATGGCGTGGGCATCGTGGTCTTCACCATCCTGCTTGGCGCAGCGGTGACGGGCGCGGATTTCAGCCTGGGCGAAGGCGCGCGGCTGTTCGTGATCGAGGCGGGCGGCGGCGTCGCGATCGGCCTCTTGATCGGCTGGCTGGGCTTTCGCGCCTTGCGATCGATGGACGAATATACGCTGGAAGTGCTGATCACGCTCGCGGTGGTGATGGGCGGCTATGCGCTGTGCAGCCAGCTGCATGTCTCCGGCCCGCTGGCAATGGCGGTCGCCGGGCTGCTGATCGGCAACCAGGGCGCCAATCTGGCGATGAGCGACCAGACGCTCGATTACGTCAACAAGTTCTGGGAGCTGGTCGACGAGGTGCTCAATTCCGTCCTGTTCCTGCTGATCGGGCTGGAGGTGATCGCACTGGCTCCGGGCTTGCGGGAGCTGGTCTTCGGCCTTGCCGCGATCGTCATTACCCTCGCCGCGCGGGCGATTGCGGTGGGCGGCGCGATCAAGGCGATCCCTGCGGCCCGGCTTTCCACCCCCGGTTCGGGCCGGGTGCTGTGGTGGGGGGGGCTGCGCGGCGGTATCTCGGTCGCGCTTGCGCTCTCGCTGCCCGAAGGGAGCACGCGCGACCTGCTGCTGGCGGCGACCTTTGCCGCGGTGCTGTTCTCCGTCCTCGTCCAGCGCGCCACGCTGGGCAAGCTGATCGACGGCCTCAAGGCGTCCCACTCGCCCGCGATGGAAAAGAGCGAGCAATCCGGCCCATCGAGCGATTGAAGCCACGCGGATTGAAGCGGATCGCGTTTGACTGTAGGGCCGGTTCTCATCCGCCCCGGCAGGGCTGCACCGCGAATGGTGCGGTTCGCGATGCCGGGGCGCAGTCCTTTTTGAAACGCGCAAGGTAAGCCCCATGTCCCGTCGTCGCCAGATCTACGAAGGCAAGGCCAAGATCCTTTACGAGGGGCCCGAGCCGGGCACGCTGATCCAGTATTTCAAGGATGATGCGACCGCCTTCAATGCCGAGAAAAAGGGCACGATCAACGGCAAGGGCGTGATCAACAACCGCATCAGCGAACACGTGTTCACGCGGCTGGCCAATATCGGCATCCCGACTCACTTCATCCGCCGCCTCAACATGCGCGAACAGCTGATCCGGCAGGTCGAGATCATTCCCTTGGAAGTGGTCGTGCGCAACGTTGCCGCCGGATCGCTGTGCAAGCGGCTTGGTCTGGAAGAAGGCGAGCCTCTGCCCCACTCGCTGATCGAATATTACTACAAGGACGATGCGCTGGGCGATCCGCTGGTCGCCGAAGAGCACATCGCCTGCTTCAACTGGGCAAGCCAGGAAGAGATGCAGGACATGTCCGCGATGGCGATCCGCATCAACGATTTCATCGCCGGGATGTTCGCCGCGGTCGATATCCGGCTGGTCGACTTCAAGCTGGAATTCGGGCGGCTGTGGGACGGCGACTATGCGCGCGTGATCCTCGCCGACGAGATCAGCCCCGACGGGTGCCGTTTGTGGGACATGAACTCGGGCGAAAAGCTCGACAAGGATCGCTTCCGCCGCGATCTGGGGGGCGAGGAAGAGGCCTACCAGGAAGTCGCCCGGCGCCTCGGCGTGCTGCAGAACGACGGCAACACCCCGGGCGAGGTGTTCGACCTCTCCGCCCACCGCGGCCGCGTGCGCGGCAGCACTCCGAAGAAGAAGTAACGCCCCTCCCGGCAAGGCAGACCGACCTGAGGGCAAGGCTATCCTTGCGCCTCCGGCTACCGCTGCGCATACTCGGCGCGTGATTTCTTCTCCCAAAGTCCGCCTCGCCTGCGCGGCGATAATGCTCGGTTGCGCCCAGCCGGCCATCGCCCAGTCGGCACCCGCCCCACCGGATATTGCCGAGCGCTCCGACGAGGCCGGCAAGGGATGGGATCCCGCGATGTGGGATCTGGAAGACAGCGAGTTCGAGCCCGAGGCGGGCTGGATCTTCGGCAGGCTGGACAACGGCTTTCGCTACATCATCCGCCGCAACGACCGGCCCGAAGGGACCGCGCTGGTCCGCATGGAAGTCGCCGCCGGATCGCTCGACGAGCGCGAGGACGAGCGTGGCTACGCCCATTATGTCGAACACATGGCCTTCAACGGCTCCACCAGCGTGCCCGAAGGCGAGATGGTCAAGCTGCTCGAACGCCTTGGCCTCGCGTTCGGGGCGGACACCAACGCCTCGACCAGTTTCGAGCGCACGCAGTACAAGCTCGACCTGCCGCGCGCGGACGAGGGCCTGCTCGACACGGCGCTGATGCTGATGCGCGAAACCGCGAGCGAACTGACTTTCGACGAAGCGGCGGTGCAGCGCGAAAAGGGCGTGATCCTGTCCGAACGGCGCGTGCGCAACAATTACGCACTGCAGAACACGCTCGACCAGCTCGAATTCCTGTTTCCCGATTCGCGCATGTCGCAGCGTCTGCCGATCGGCACGGTGGAAACGCTCGAAGCCGCGAATGCCCGGAACGTGCGCGCTTTCTGGGAGCGTGAATATACTCCGCAGGATACGGTGGTGATCGTCGTCGGAGACTTCGATCCGACGATGGTCGAGCGCAAGATTGCCGAACGCTTCGGCGACTGGCAGCGGGGGATCGATGCCGAGCAGCCCGACGCCGGCCCGGTCGATCTGGCCCGCCTGGGCGAGACGGACATCTACATCGACCCCGCGCTGACCGAGAGCGTGACTCTGGTCATGAACGATCCCTATGTGGATCGCCCCGACACGGTGGAAGAAAGCGTGAAATCGCTGCTGCGCGGGATCGGCAGCAGGGTGATCGGTCGACGGCTGCAGCGCCTGCGGCGGGTGGAGGACCCGCCTTTCCGCAGTGTGAACTTCGGGGCCACAAACTTCCAGGAAGCGGCAAGCAGCACGACACTGAGCGTGGCCACGGAGGACGGCGAGTGGCAGCGTGGGCTCGGCACCGCGCTCGACGAGTTTCGCCGGGCGCTGATTTTCGGCTTCGACGACGCCGAAATCGCGGAGCAGGTGAGCACGATCCGCACCCGGCTCGAAAATGCCGCCGCGAACGTGCAAACGCGCACCCATCCCGGCTTCGTCAATGATGCGCTGAAAATTGCGCGTGGCGATACGGTGCCGGCAGGTCCGCGCGAAAGCCTGGCGCTTTTCGAATCCATCGCCGGCGAACTGACGCCGGAAAACGTCCTTGCCGAGATGCGCGAGACGTATCGCACCTTCGACAATCCGCTGATCCGCTTTACCGGCAAGTCCGCACCCGAAGGCGGTGCGCAGGCGCTTCGCACGGCGACCGAAAGCGCGCTGGCGCGCGACCTCACACCGCCCGAAGCAACCGCGACCGCCGAGTTCGCCTATAGTGATTTCGGCGATCCCGGCACGATCGTGGAGGATGCGGTCACGGACGACGCGCTGGCGATCCGCACGATCCGCTTCGCCAACAACGTCCGCCTCAACCTGAAGCAGACCGATCTGTCGCAGGACCGGGTCAGCGTGCACCTGTCGATCGATGGTGGCGACATGCTCGTCTCGCGCGAGGCGCCGCTGGCCGTCGCGCTCACCGGGCTGATGGCATCGGGCGGCCTTGGCGCGCACAGCACGGACGAACTGCAGTCGATCCTCGCCGGCCGCTCGGTCGGCATGGGGCTGAGATCGGATGCGCAGACCTTTTCATCGGGCGGGACGACGACTCCGCGAGATCTGGAATTGCAGCTCCAGCTGATGGCGGCGCTGATGACAGACCCCGGCTACCGCCCGGAAGGCCTGGGCCCGTGGCGCGCGGGGCTGGACGATTTCTTCGCGCGGATGGGCCGCACACCGCAGTCGGCGCTATCCGAAGCGCTCGGCCCGCTGCTGTCCGACGGGGATCCGCGCTTCAGCCGCCAGCCGATCGAGGCCTACCGCGCGCTCGATTACGACCAGCTGCGCGGCAGGATTTCCGATCGTCTGGCCAACGGCGCGATCGAGATCGGTATCGTCGGCGATTTCGACGAGCAGGAGGCGATCGATGCCGTCGCCGCGACGTTCGGCGCGCTGCCCGAGCGCGAAGCCGATTTCCGCGCCTACGCCGATGCCAGCCCCCGGACCTTCACCGGTGAGCGGGGTACGGTCGAGGTGTTTCATAATGGCGAGCCGGACCAGGCGATCCTGCGCATGATCTGGCCCACCACGGATAACGATGACTGGCAGGTAACATCGCAGTTCAACATGCTCGAACGGGTCGCGCGGTTGATGCTGACCGAGATCCTGCGCGAGGAACTGGGCCAGACCTATTCGTCCTACGCGAACTCCAGCCAGTCCTCGGTATGGGACGGGTACGGCACGTTCTCGATCGGCGCGTCGGTCGACGTGGCGCAGATCGGACCGGCGCGTGAAGCAATGCTCGATGTGATCGACACGCTTCGCTCCACCCCTGTCTCGGACGATCTGATCCAGCGCGCCCGCCAGCCGGTGATCGAATCGCTCAACAACCGCCTGAAGAGCAATAACGGGTGGATGGCGCTGGTCGCTCGCGCCCAGAGCGAGAGCGATAATATCGAGCGATTCCTGACCGCACCCGCGCGGTACGAAGCGATCTCGGCTGAACAGATTCATGCGCTGGCGCAGCAATATCTGGCCCCAGAGGAAGCGGTCAGCGTCGCCGTCCTCCCCCGAGAGAAGGCGGATACTCCGGAAGGTGGCGAGACGACGACGCGTGCACCGAAGCCCTAGCCGGCATTGCCTCGGCGGCTCAGTCGGCTAAAGGCACGGACAGGCAACGTCACCAGATACCAGTAAGGGCCACCCGATGAAAAAGCGCGTGTTCGTAACCCTCAAGCCCGGCGTGCTCGACCCGCAGGGGCGCGCCGTGCACCATGCGCTGGACGGACTCGGCTTCGACGGGGTCGAAGATGTGCGGATCGGGCGGCTGGTCGAGCTTGAGCTGGCCGATGGCGTCTCGGACGAAAAGGTCGCCGAGATGTGCGAGAAGCTGCTCGCCAACACCGTGATCGAGAATTACCGGATCGAGGACGCGGGATAATGAACACCGCCGTCGTCACCTTCCCCGGCTCCAACTGCGACCGCGACATGATGGTCGCGATTGCCGAGGTGTTCGGCACCGCGCCGACGCAGGTCTGGCATCGCGACACCGCGCTGCCCGATCGCGTCGACTTCATCGCCCTGCCCGGCGGGTTTTCCTACGGCGACTACCTGCGCTCGGGCGCGATGGCGGCGAACAGCCCGATTATGCGCGAAGTGAAGGCGGCCGCCGCGCGCGGCGTGCCCGTGCTGGGCGTGTGCAACGGCTTCCAGGTGCTCGCCGAAGCGGGCCTGCTGCCGGGCGCGCTGATGCGCAATGCCGGCCAGCGCTTCGTGTGCCGCGATGCGCAGCTCAAGGTCGAGAACACGCAGACCCGCTTCACCGCAGGCTATGATGCGGGCGAGACGATCACCATCCCGGTGGCGCACCACGACGGCAACTACTTCGCCGACGATGCAACGCTGGATGCGCTGGAAGGCGATGGCCGCGTGGTGTTCCGCTATGCCCACGCAACCAACGGATCGCGCCGCGACATTGCCGGCATCGTCAACGAAAGCGGCACGGTGCTGGGCATGATGCCGCACCCCGAACGCGCGATCGAAGCCGCCCACGGCGGCACCGACGGTCGGCGGCTGTTCGAATCGCTCGCCCGGAGCCTCGCCGAAGCGGATTGATTCTGTAGGCGCTGACCTCCCGCCCCGCCTCCCCACCCGGCCGCCATATCGTGGTGGTACCCTTGGTGGCCGAGTGGGGAGGCGGGGCGGGAGGCGTCCGGGTTCGCCATTGCGAACCCTAAACCAAACTAAGCCCGCAACTGGCTGAAATCGTCGCTGAACAGAGAGCGGGCATCGGCGCTGCTCATCGGGCGGCCGAAATAGAAGCCCTGAATCCGGTCGCAGCCCATCCGGCGCACCAGACTTGCCTCGTCCTCCGTCTCGACCCCTTCGGCGGTGGTCTTCATTTCAAGGCTCTTCGCCATGGCGACCACGGCGCGCACGATCGCGAGGCTCTCGCTGCTGCCCTGCGCGGCCCCCTGGACGAAACTACGATCGACCTTGATGGTCGAGAACTGGAGCTTGCGCAGGTAGCCGAGCGAGGAATAGCCGGTCCCGAAATCGTCGAGCGCCACCTGGCAGCCCAGCGCCATCACCTTGGCCAGCGCCTGCCGCGCGATCTCCGCATCGCCCAGGAAAATGCTCTCCGTCACCTCGATTTCGAGCCGCCGAGGGTCGAGCCCGCTGTGCGCAAGGGCCTCGACCACCGTGTCGGCGAAATCGGGCTCCGTCAGCTGTTCGGGGGAGACGTTGACGTTGATCTTCACCCCTCTCGGCCAAGCGGTCGCTTCCATACAGGCCTGGCGCATCACCCATGTGCCGATCGGCACGATCAGCCTGGTATCCTCCGCCACCGGGATGAACTTGCCCGGGCTGACGAAGCCGTGGTCCTCGCTCTGCCAGCGAACCAGCGCTTCGAAGCTGACGACCTGTTCGCTGTTGGCATCGACCACCGGCTGGAAATTGAGCAGCAGCTCGTCCTTCTCCAGTGCCTTGCGCAGCGAGAATTCGAGCTGCCGGCGCTCTTCCGCATCGGCGTGGAGCGAGGGTTCGTAGGCGAAGTGCACCCCGCGCCCGCCGTCCTTCGCGCGGTACAGCGCAAGATCGGCGTTGCGCATCAGCTCCTCGACCGTCTTGCCGTCGCGCGGTGCCAGTGCGGAGCCCGCGCTCGCCCCCACGAACAGCGTATGCTGGTCGACCTCGTAAGGCTCGGACAGGTGATCGATGACCTTGCGGGCAAGCGCGTCCACCACGCCGGTATCGGGCGCATCGCGCATCACGATGGCGAATTCGTCGCCGCCCAGCCGACCGCAGATCTCGTTTTCGCTCATCAGTTCGTTGAGCCTGCGGGAAACCTGTTCCAGCAGTCGATCGCCGATCTGGTGGCCGAGCGAATCGTTGACCGCCTTGAAGCGGTCCAGATCGACCATGATGAAGGCGCAGCGGCGGCGCCACTTGCGCGCCTCGTCCATCGCCTCGCCCAGCGTCTCGTTCAGCATCAGGCGGTTGGGCAGCCCGGTCAGTGTGTCGTAACGGGCGAGATAGGCGATCTTTTCGGAGGATTTGCGCTGCTCGGTCACATCGGACCCGACGCCCCGGAACCCGACATCGTGGCCCCGCTCGTCCAGCATCGGCGTGCCCGAGAGCTCCCACCAGCGCATCTGCCCGCCGACCCAGACCTGAACGATCAGGTTGGAAAAGCTCTCGCGGGCCTTGATCCGGTCCGACAGCACCCGCAGGCTTGGCGTGAAATTGCACATTTCCCAGCCATCGCCGGACAGCACTTCGAAGAAGGACTTGCCCTCGACCTGGTCGGGTCGCAGGCCCAGCGCGAACGCGAAACGGGGAGAGACCGAACGGATCAGGCGGGTCCGGTCGATCTGCCACAGCCAGTCGGCCTCGTTCTCCTCGAACTCGCGCAGCAGCAGGGATACCGTTTCCGACTTCTGCTGCATCGCGGTCTCGGCCACGCCTGCGCGCAGAAAGGTTTCCGCCCGGCGCGTGATCGTGAGCAGATTGGCGAGGAAGTAGACTCCGGAAATCGAGGTCATCACCACATCGCCGCGCAGTGCGAAGCACACGGTCGCCGCAATGCACGCAGGGGCGATGAACACGATCCCGCGCAGCGGCACCACCGCGAGCGCAGTGCCCACCCCGACAACGATCACCGCGACCAGTGCAAAGCCGCGCAGCAACCCGGCCTCGTCGCCGTACAGGAACAGCATGATCGGCAGCAGCATCCAGGTCAGGCCAAGCCATGCCGACCCGACGAGATGCCGATTGGCGTCGCTATCGGTAACCTTGCGCAGGTCCGCGGCGAGCATCGCGCTTTCCAGGCGTGTGAAGTAGAACACCCCGCCAGTCAGCACGACGATCCACGCGGCGATCAGCGCCATCGGCACATAGGGCATCAGGCAGACCAGAGCGACCAGCACGCCGACCGCATGGCCAAGCACGCGCAGCATGCCGAGCCCGGCGAGATGATCGTACTGGAGGCTGCGCAGAAACGCCCGGTCGAGCCCGGCAACGTCGCGCAGTCCGAGCAATACCGGCAGCGGAAGCTGTGACGGCAGTTCCGGCGTGTTCTGAGCGACGAGCTTTTTCACAGCTCGCGGCTTAGAACGAAAAGGTTATTGGGCTGTAAAACCCTGTGGCGCGATGTTTTTCAGCCCCCTGCCCGCCCGGCGGCTATTCGACCGTAACCGACTTGGCGAGGTTGCGCGGCTGGTCGACATCGGTGCCCTTCACCAGCGCCACGTGATAGGCCAGCAGCTGGACCGGCACGGCATAGATCAGCGGCGCGATCAGCGGGTGGACCTTGGGCATCTCGATCGTCGCGAGGCATCCCTCGCCCGCCTCTTCCAACCCTTCCGCGTCGGAGATCAGGACCACTTTGCCGCCGCGTGCGCGCACTTCCTGCATGTTGGACACGGTCTTTTCGAACAGCGGCCCGCTGGGTGCGATCACCACCACCGGCACATCTTCGTCGATCAGCGCGATGGGGCCGTGCTTCATCTCTCCGCTGGCATAGCCTTCGGCGTGGATATAGCTGATTTCCTTGAGCTTCAGCGCGCCTTCCAGCGCCATCGGATAATCCGCGCCGCGGCCCAGATAGAGCACGTCGCGCGCCGGGGCGATCAGGTGCGCCATGGCTGCGATATCGTCGTCATGGTCGAGCGCGGCGTTGAGGCCGGCGGGCGCTTCCAGCAGGTGGCGCACCACCTCCTGTTCCTCCGCCCGGTCCATCGTGCCCTTGACCACCGCAAGCTTGGCCGCAAGCGCGGCGAGCACTGCCAGCTGGCAGGTGAACGCCTTGGTCGAGGCGACGCCGATTTCCGGCCCCGCGTGGATCGGCAGCAGCAGGTCCGCCTCGCGCGCCATGGTGCTGGTGGGCACGTTGACGATCGCAGCGATGGTCTGCCCGTGCGCCTTGCAATAGCGCAGCGCGGCCAGCGTGTCGGCGGTTTCCCCGCTCTGCGAGATGAACAGCGCAAGGCCGCCCTTCTCCAGCGGCGGCTCGCGATAGCGGAACTCGCTGGCGACATCGATGTCGACCGGCACGCGCGCGAACTGTTCGATCCAGTAGCGGCCGACCATCCCGGCGTAGAACGAGGTGCCGCACGCGACGATGGTCATGCGTTCGATGCTGGAAAGATCGAAGTCCATCTGCGGCAGCGCCACGGTCTGGTCCGCCTGGCGGACATAGCTTGAGAGCGTCTGGGCAACCACGGTCGGCTGCTCGAAGATCTCCTTTTGCATGAAGTGGCGGTGATTGCCCTTCTCGACCGCCGCCGCGCTCGCACCCGAGGCGACGATGTCGCGGGTGACCTCGTTGCCCTCGCTGTCGAAGATCTGCGCGCCCTCGCGGGTGACGACGGTCCAGTCGCCCTCTTCCAGATAGGTGATCCGCTGGGTCAGCGGGGCCAGTGCCAGCGCATCCGAGCCGACGAACATCTCGCCCTCGCCATAGCCGAGCACCAGCGGCGAGCCGAGCCGAGCGCCGATGATCCGGTCGGGGTGGTCGGGGAACAGGATCGCCAGCGCAAAGGCACCGCGCAGGCGCGGCAGCACGGTGCGCATCGCGTCTTCGGGAGACGCCCCGCGCTCCACTTCGCGGCTGACCAGCAGGGCGACGACTTCGCTATCGGTCTCGCTCTCGACCGAATAGCCATCGGCCTGCAATTCGTCGCGCAGAGAGCGGAAATTCTCGATGATGCCGTTATGGACCAGCGCGGCGGCCTTGCCCGCGTGCGGGTGGGCATTGGCTGCGGTCGGCGCGCCGTGGGTCGCCCAGCGGGTATGGGCAATGCCGATGGTACCCGGCGCGGGCTCCTGCGCCAGCACCTCGACCAGATTGCCCAGCTTGCCCTGCGCGCGGCGGCGGATCATCCGGGTGCCATCGCCGCTATCGTCCAGCGTGCATACGCCGGAGGAATCGTAGCCGCGATATTCCATGCGGCGCAGGCCATCGACCAGACGGTCGGCCACCGAGTCACCGCTGACGATCCCGATAATCCCGCACATAGATCAATTGCCCTTCGTTCTCGTGATTTAGCGCTGCCCTCTAGCGTGTCTGGCTGGCCTTGCAATGAATGGCACACCCGCCGCGTCGGGCGCGATGCGATGAACCGCCGATAGTGGCCAGAAGCGATCAGTTCGCCGAGGGGTCAGCAGGCCGGTGCGCGCGCGCGATCACCTGCGCCAGCAGCACGATAATCGCCATGATGAAGCGCGGATAGTGCAGCATTCCTTCCAGCAGCGATTGCACCAGTAGCGCATAGGCCATGCCGAGCAGGGGCAGCATCTCCGGGTGAGCAAGCGCGCTTGCGTGCGCGGCGCGGATCGCCCGGCCGATCAGCCAGAACGCCGGGACTGCGCCCACGATACCCCAGTTGAGCAGGAACTGGACGATCACGTTGTGCGGCTGGGTGTGGGGGAAGCCCGGGTCGACCTCCCAATGGAAAGAGCCCGTGCCCCAGCCGAGCAGCGGCGAATCGGCCCACCGTTCGAGGCCCAGCTGCCACAGCAGCAGGCGGCCCGCATCGAAGCTTTCGGTGATCCGCCCGTGATCGAGATTCCACAGGCGGAAGCTGTCGTCCGGCGGGATCGCGCTCCACGCAAGACACAGGGCAATCCCGGTCAGGATCGCCGCATGGCCGATCGCACGCATCGACGGCATCCTGCGCAGCGAGAGCATGGCGATGGCGACCACCACCATCAGCGCGAGCACCCCTGCGCGGGTGCCCGACCAAACCAGCGCGGCGGCGGTGAGGCAGTAGAACAGATGGTCCCACCCGATCCGCCCATCGCGTTCGGCAAACAGGATGCGCAGCGCGAAGACCGAGGCAAGCGCGCCGTACCACGCGCCGAAATGGCGGACGCTGATGAAGCCCGGCAGCGCGGCGTGCCATTCGATCTTGCCATAAAGCTGCGTCTCGGGCGGCGGCGCGGTGAGCAGCCACCAGGCGGTGTACACCACCAGCACGGCGCCACCCGCAGCGATCAGCGGGACGATGCGATCGGGCCCTGGCATCGAGCGGCGGGTCGCCAGATGATAGACCGCCAGCGCGAAGATCAGGTGGATCACCACGATCAGGCTGTGGGTCAGCGAATAGGGGAAGTTGTTCGAAATCAGCAACGCAGAGGCGCAGATCGCGAACAGCAGCACGCCAGCCGCGATGCGGATATCGCGCGGCAGGTTGCGCCAGGCCGCCGCCAGATCGAAACCCTGACGCCCGGCCCACAGAACCACCGCGACTTCGCTGACCACGAAAGGCAGCTCGATCAGGCGGCTGAACTCCCACGGCAGGGTCGGCATGTGGTGGATATAGGTGGGGTATGCGAGCGCCGAGACGATCGGCATCACGATCGCGATCAGCACGATCAGCACCAGCGCCGGTTCGCGCAGGATCGGATGGGCCCGGGCCCCGGTATATGCGCCGCCGCGCAACTGCATGTCCATGCCCAGGGCTGTAACCCGGCTTGGTTAAGGACGCTTTAGCACCCGACCTCGCGCAATCCGCTGCACGCCCCGGCCTGTGGGCGGTTCGGGCAATCGGGCATTTAGGAAATTGCTAAGCTTTCCATTCTATTCACCAATTTCGAGAACGCGGTGTTGGCCATGCGCGCCGCACCCGCAGCCATTATCCGCCCGGACGGGCATGGGGGAATGAAATGAGCGCTTTCGGACGCAGGAACGGCCCCGGAGGCATGGGTTCCGGCAGCCGTCCCGCTTTCGGAAATGCCAAGCCGATGAGGGGTGGCAATCCGTCGCAGGATAGCGGCCCCGAAGGCGGTGAGCAGTTTCCGCCGGTCCCCAACGACAGCGATGCATCTTCCGGGCAGGACGCACCCGCAGTTCCCCCTCCCGCCCCGTCTCCCTCCGCCAACCGCCACGCCAGCGCGATGAGCCGCCTTGACGAGCGCTCCAACGCGGTCCACGTGCGCGAAGAGGTCACCGGGTTCGAGGCGAGCGTTCACAAGATCAAGGAGCAGGTGCTGCCGCGCCTGCTCGAGAGGATCGACCCCGAAGCCGCATCCACCCTCACCAAGGACGAGTTGGGCGAGGAATTTCGGCCGATCATCATGGAGGTGTTGGCCGAGCTCAAGATCACGCTCAACCGGCGCGAACAGTTCGCGCTGGAAAAGGTGCTGATCGACGAGCTGCTCGGCTTCGGTCCGCTCGAAGAACTGCTCAACGATCCCGATGTCAGCGACATCATGGTCAACGGGCCGGACCAGACCTACATCGAAAAGAAGGGCAAGCTGCAGATCGCGCCGATCCAGTTCCGCGACGAACAGCACCTGTTCCAGATCGCGCAGCGGATCGTGAACCAGGTCGGCCGCCGCGTCGACCAGACCACGCCGCTCGCCGACGCCCGCCTCAAGGATGGCAGCCGCGTCAACGTGATCGTCCCGCCGCTATCCTTGCGCGGCACGGCGATCTCGATTCGTAAATTCTCCGAAAAGCCGATCACCATCGACATGCTCCGCAACTGGGGCTCGATGGACGACAAGATGGCGACCGCGCTCAAGGTTGCGGGCGCGTGCCGGATGAACGTGGTGATCTCCGGCGGTACGGGTTCTGGTAAAACCACCATGCTCAACGCGCTGTCGAAGATGATCGACCCGGGCGAGCGTGTGCTGACGATCGAAGACGCCGCCGAACTCCGTCTGCAGCAGCCGCACTGGCTGCCGCTGGAAACCCGTCCGCCCAACCTGGAAGGGCAAGGCGCGATCACCATCGGCGACCTTGTGAAGAACGCCCTGCGTATGCGCCCCGACCGGATCATCCTGGGCGAAATTCGCGGCGCGGAGGCGTTCGATCTGCTCGCCGCGATGAACACCGGCCACGATGGTTCGATGTGCACGCTGCACGCCAACTCCCCGCGCGAGGCACTGGGGCGTATGGAAAACATGATCCTGATGGGCGACATCAAGATCCCCAAGGAAGCGATTTCGCGCCAGATCGCGGAGTCTGTCGACCTGATCGTTCAGGTCAAACGCCTGCGCGACGGCAGCCGTCGCACGACCAACATCACCGAGGTGATCGGGATGGAGGGCGAGGTCATCGTCACCCAGGAACTGTTCAAGTTCGAATATCTGGAAGAAGGCGAAGACGGGAAGATCGTCGGCGAATTCCGCAGTTCGGGCCTGCGCCCCTACACGCTGGAAAAGGCCCGCCAGTTCGGCTTCGATCAGGCGTATTTGGAGGCATGTCTCTGACATGCCTGACGCACACGCATTCGCGTGCGCGATATCCTCGCAAAAGCTCGGGCGGCCGGTCGGCCTTGCCCTCGCCTGCGGCTCGCGACTGCGGGATTTCTCGTAATTACCGCCCTTTCAAGGAAGGGGATCGGGGGGTGGGATCGCGGCGTTCGCGGCGTTAGCTACCCTTGCAGCAGCGGCGGAATCGCGGTTGCCAGCAGGCCGCCGCCGATCACCGCTGCGGCGAGGAAGATGGTGGTCCACGGCACCCAGCCGACCCGATCGATCCGCGCGCGTTTCGTGCGCACTCTTTCGCCGACCAGCGCCACCAGCGCGAGCGCGATGAAACCCGCGCCAAGCAGAGCGACCCGCCCTGCGTCGCTGATGAACAGAAGATCGTGCCACCACGTCATCGCGCGCAGGTGGGGCCTGACCGCGCCGAGCGCAATGATCCAATCATCGCTTGAACCGGCACCAGCAATCACTACCAGCAGCGCATGGATGCATCGGTCGCCCAGTCCCGCCCACTGACCGCGATCGGGCTACGCCTGCTCGCCGCGTTCTCGCTCACCACGCTGTCGATGCTGGTCAAGCTGGTCGGCGAGGATGGCGTCCACCTGCTCGAAATCATCTTCTGGCGTCAGGCGGTCACGCTGCTGGCGATGATCGCCTTTGCCGCTGCCACAGTCGGCTTCGCGACGCTCAAACCGGTTCGCTTCAAAAGCCACGCGATCCGTAGCGCTTACGGCATCGTCGGCATGGCGCTGGTCTATGGCGCGGTCATCATGCTGCCGCTGGCGGAGGCGACCACGATCAACTTCACCGCGCCGATCTGGGCGGTGATCCTCTCCATGCTGCTGATGAAGGAGCGGATCGGCCGCTATCGCTGGAGTGCGATCGCGATCGGTTTTGCCGGCATCCTGATCGTCGCACAGCCCGGCGGCAATCCGGTCGACCCGCTGGGGATCGCGGTCGGGCTTGGCGGCGCGTTCATGGTCGCGCTGACATCGATCCAGATCCAGGATCTGAACAAGACCGAAAGCCCGACCAGCATCGTCTTCTGGTTCTGCCTTCTGACCGTGCCGTTGCTGGCGCTTGCCCTGCCCTTCGTCGCCAAGGCGCATTCGAGCGAGACCTGGCTGCTGCTGGGTGGCGTCGGGCTTAGCGGGGCGGCGGCGCAGCTGCTGCTGACCACATCGCTGCGCTTCGGTTCGGCGGCGACGGTGATCGTGATGGATTACACCGCGCTGCTGTGGGCCACGCTGTACGGCTGGCAGGTGTTCGACGAGCTGCCGGTGCCCAATACCTGGATCGGTGCGCCGCTGATCATCCTTGCCGGAACCATCATTCTGGTGCGCGAGGGCCATCTTGCCCGCAAGGCGCGGCGCGCCCGGCTGGAGGTGCCTGCGCCCGAGGAACCGCTCGCCCAGCAACAGCGTTGAGATCGGCACAGGCGCATGGAGCGCCTTTTTCTGGAAAGGACTTCACCCATGATCCGCAAGCTTGCCCTCGCCGCCGGTATCGCCGCCCTCGGCCTCACCGCGACCGCCTGCAACACCGTGAAGGGTGCCGGCCGGGATATCGAATCCGTCGGCAAGGCCGGCGAAGACGCGATCAACTGATCGGCTTTAGGGGCGGGCCAAGGTCCGCCCCGTTTCCCCTGCGGGCTCAGGGCTTGCAGTAAACCACGATAAAATTGTTCGCGGGCATCGCCACGCGCAACGTGCGCCTGAACCCGTGGCGCTTCGCCAGTGCATCGACATCGGCCAGATCGCGCAGGCCCCAGCGGGAATCGCGCGCCTTCAGGCTTTGATCGAAGGCGAGATTGGACGGCGCGGTTTCGACCCCGCGCTCCACATAAGGGCCGTAAAGAATCAGCGGGCCGTCCATCATCGGCGGCAGCAGCCGCGCGGCGCCCGCAAACAGCCCCTCGGTCGCCTGCCACGGGCTGATATGGACCATGTTGATGCACACAATCGCGTCGGCAGCATCCAGCGGCCATTCGCTCTCCGCCGCATCGAGAGCGAGCGGTGGCATCACATTCGCGATCGCGGCCTGCGCGACATGTTCGGCGATCGATGCACGCGCCTCGGCATCGGGATCGCTCGGATACCAGTCGAGATGCGCAAAACGCTTCGCAAAATGGACGACATGCTCGCCCGTGCCGCTCGCGATTTCGAGCACGATGCCCCGTTCGGGCAGAACTTCGGCCAGCACGTGCGCGATAGGTTCGCGGTTGCGCTGTGCGGCGGGGCTTTCGCGTTTCGCGCTCACAGCCAGCGCCGCACGCGTTTGGAATAATTCTCGTAATCCCGCCCGAAGGTCGCCCGCAGATGCGGTTCCTCGCGCGCGATCACGAAGCGATCGACCAGCGCAATGGCGAGCGGAACCGACAGCACGCCGCCGATGCTCTGGCAGAACAGCGCGATACCCAGCTGGACCATCACCATGCCCAGATACATCGGATTGCGGCTGAAACGGTAGAGGCCCGAGGTGACCAGCAGGGTATCCCTCTTCCACGGTTCGGGATCATTGCCCGCCCTGAAGAAGCCGATCAGTCCCGAGCCGAGGATCGCCGCACCCAGCGCGCCGATCACCACGCCGACCGGGCGCAGCACCGCATTATCGAGCGCGGCGAGACCCAGCACCCGGTCGAGCGCCAGCCCGGCGAGCAGGCATCCCAGCACCACCAGCGGCGGCGGGAAACGGACCTGCGCGCTATCCTGATCGACCAGCGCCATCAGCGCGTGGCCTTCTCGCCGCCGATGAACTGGCGCGTCACCAGCCAGGCGAATACGCCCGCCGGTCCGGCCATGAAAGCGCCAAGCAGGTAGGGCACCTGCAGCAACCGCCCCGCCCCCAGCCTGTCCGCGTCGCGTGCGATCCACAGCCCGGCGAGCAGGTCCAGCGCGAGGTAATGCGTCCAACCGACCACGATCGCACCCTGAGAGCGGAACATCGCCATCAGCCCTTCGACCGAATAGTCGAACCCCGGGTCTGGCGCGGCTCCGGCGGCGGGCATCGGATCGACCAGATTGCCCACCAGCGCGACCAGCATCACCAGATAGGTCGCGCACAGCAGGCCGATCGCGCCGTACAGGATGGTGTAGATCACGCTCTCGCGCCGGGGCAGCAGGATCAGCAGCGCCCAGCCGATCAGCGCGATCGCGTTGGTGATATCGAACAGGGCCTGCCACATCGCGTCTATTCCTGCTCCGCGCGCGGGTGGCCCGCGTCGCCGGTATCCTGGGCCGTGGCGTCTGTGGCCGAACCCGTCACCTGTCGGCCCGTCGGAGCGCGCGAGAGCATCGCCGCAGCGCGCTCTATCCCGTCCTCCTCGTGGGTGAACTTGCCCGGGGTGCGCCGCAGGCTCAACGTCATGATCGCTTCCGCCACGGTCTGCACATCGGTCCCGCGACCACGCAGAGCGCCCATCCGGGCCAGCCTGCTTCCATCGGGCGCGCTCTTTTCGACCAGCGGGCCGGGGCGGATGATGTCGAGCCGCTTGAACCCGAGCCGCGCCAGCTCGGCCTCTGCCTTGCCCTTGGCGCTCAGATGCCGGTCGCGCGACCAGCGGTCCGCCCCTTCGGCGCTGATCGCGATCAGCCGCTCGACCCCTGCAAACCGTGCGGTCTTGGCGATTTCGACCACCGCTTCCTCGTCCTCGATCGCGCGCAGCGGACTGTCGTCGCGCCCGGCGAGGTTGAGCGCGGGGCCCAGGCCGACGATGAACACCTTGGGGCGCATCGCCTTCATCACCCGCGACCAACGGTCCGCATCGGCAATGAACACTTCCATCCGGCTGCCCCGGGGCATCTCGATCTCGCCCAGAGTCAGCGCGACGAGGCGGATCTGCGGCTGATGCAACGCCTGATGGATCAGGCGCAGCCCCACGACCTCGCTCACTCCCCCCATAGCGACGCGAAATCGGCTGCTCATGTGCCCCCTTTACACATTGCTCAGATCGTCCGGCGCGTTTCCGGTGATCTCCCGAATGCGTTCTAGCGCGAATCGATCGGACATGCCCGCGATATAATCCGCGATATGCCTGCTGCGGTGCGGTTCTTGCGCAGGCAAGCCGTCCGCCCACTCCGATCCCATCCTCGGCGGATCTTCGCAATAGGCGTGCCAGAGCTGTTCTATAACGGCATGGGCCTTGTCCGCCGTCGCGGTCTGTTCGGGATGGTAATAGAGCTTGGCATACATGAACGCCTTGAGCCTGCGTTCCGCCGCGTGGAGCGCGGGCGAGAACCCTGCCAGCGCCCTCCCCGCCTGCGCGATCTGCGCGGGATCGTCCAACCCTTCGGTCGAGGCGCGGGTATGGGCGAGCACATCGTTGACCATCCACCCGATCTGCCCGCGCACCAGCTCGCGCAATTGCCGGTCGCGCGGGGCATGGGGGAAGCGGCGTTCGACCTCGCGCCACTGATCGGCAATGAAGTCGAGCGTCAGCAGATCGTCGAGTTCGAGGAAGCCAGCGCGCAGCCCGTCGTCAATATCGTGATTGTCATAGGCAATATCGTCCGCGACCGCGGCGACCTGCGCTTCAAGGCTGGGCCACTGATGCAGATCGAGCGGAAAGGCATCGTCCAGCGCGGCGAGCGCCCAGTGCGGGTTCTCGACCGGGCCGTTATGCTTGGCCAGCCCTTCGAGCACTTCCCAGCTCAGGTTCAGCCCCTCATGCGTGCAATAGGGGCTTTCGAGCCGCATCAGCGTGCGCAGCGTCTGCGCATTGTGGTCGAACCCGCCCGCATCCGACAGTGCGGCGTCCAGCGCATCCTCGCCCGCATGGCCGAAGGGCGGGTGGCCGATGTCGTGCGCAAGGCACAGCGCCTCGGTCAGATCCTCGTCCAGCCCCAGCGATCGGGCGATGACGCGGCCGATCTGCGCGACTTCGAGGCTGTGGGTCAGGCGGGTGCGGTAATGATCGCCCTCGGGCGCGACGAAGACCTGCGTCTTGCTGCGCAGCCGGCGGAACGCGATCGAGTGGATGATCCGGTCGCGGTCGCGCTGGAACGCGCTGCGCGGGCCCCGGCTTTCATCGGTAGTGCCCGGAAATTCGCGCCCGCGCGAACGCGCGGGATCGGCAGCAAGGTGGGAGCGATCCATGCTGCGCGCATCTATCGGTCCCGACGCTGGCGGACAAGCGCGGTTCAAGCCATCAGGCCGATGTACCGCGCCTCTCGCCAGCGTCTTCGTCATCGTCCACCGGATGCGCCTTGATCAGCAGAAATTCGATAAGCACGCCGGATACGGCGATCGCCAAGAAAAATCCCCACCAATGCCAGCCGGATAGCGGGCGCATGAGGGCCCCCATAGCGAGCATTCCCGCGATCGCCGTTGCGACGCGGATCCTCTTGACGATAAAATATCGCCCGCACCTTTCGCACCGTGTCTTACGTCCGCGACCGCCATAGATGAAGGACAGGGGCAACCTGTGCGAACAATGCGGGCACGCGCATCTCTTTGCGGCTCGGGTCGACCCAGCCACGCTAATCCCCAGTCGGGGCGCCGTCCTTGCCCAGCATCCAATCGACCACCGCTTCGCTGTGGATGCGCGCGGAATCGAAGATCGGCAGGACATTGGCATCGACATCGATGACCATGTCGAGCTCGGTACAGGCGAGCACGATCGCCTTCGCCCCGGCCTGTTCCAGATTGGTGATCATGGTGCGGAAGAACCGTTCCGAATTGCGGCTCGCCTTCCCGCGCATCAGCTCTTCGTAAATGATCTCGTTGGTGCGATCGACATTGCTCATGTCGGGCGGCAGCAGGTCGATCCCGTGGCTGACCAGCTTGCGGCGATAGAAGCTCTCGGTCATCACGTTGCGGGTACCGATCAGCGCGGCGTTGACCACGCCTGCCGCCTTCATCTTCGCGCCCACCGCATCGGCAATGTGCAGCACCGGCACGTCGACCGCGTCGGCAACCTGATCGTAGAGGCGGTGCATCGAATTTGCCGCGATCGCCAGCGCCTCGGCCCCCGCCGCCTCCAGCCGCTTGGCCGAATTGACGAGGATTTCCGCCGCACGATCCCACTCGTCATCCTTGGTCAGGCCGTAGAGTTCTGCGAAATTGAGGCTTTCGATCAGCAGCGGGGCGGACACCATCGGTCCGCAGTGCCTGGCGACGCCCTGGTTGATCCACTCGTAATACATGCCGGTAGAGACCCAGCTCATACCGCCAATCAGGCCAACCTTGCGCAAAACCACGTCCTCGAATCCAGCTGCGGGGGGTGCGCAGCCTTACCGAGGAAGCGGGCGGAACGTCCAGAGTAGCCCTCGAGCTATGCCCGTCATTGGCTGTCCGCGCGCTCCGCAAAGGCCTGCCGCGCAAGCCATTTCGCCACGTAGTCGGCGCTGCGCTGCGCCTCCTCCTCCTGCGGCAAATGGCCGATCCCCTCATAGACCACCAGCGTGCTGCCCGGCAGAAAGCGGTCGTACCACAGCCCCGCCTCGACCGGGATCAGCCCGTCCTCCTCGCCCCAGATGACCAGCGCGGGCGCATCGATTGTCGCCACCTCGTCTTGCGAAAAGCTGTTCCATTCGCCCGAGAAACGGATTCGCGTCGCATCGCGGTTGCCGGGATAGCGCAGCAATTCCCAATAGCGGTCGACCATCGCGTCGGTGACGATGCCCTGATTGCTGACCGTTTCGCGCAGCGATTGTTCGATCATGCTGCGCGGGGTGATGTGGTTCATGATCCGGTTGATCACCGGGGTGCGAGCGATGGCGAAGCCGATATTGCCCCTGCCCTCCTTGCGGATCGGCGCGCCTGCCGCATCGACCAGGATCAGCCCCTCGACCCGGTCGGGATGGGCGAGCGCGTAGGCGACCGCATGCCCGCCGCCCATCGAATTGCCGCCGATCACGAAGCGATCGAGCCCCAGCCTGTCCGCCACCTCGTCGATATCGGAGACGAAATTGGCAATCGAATAGTCGCTGTCCGGGTCCGGCCCGGTCAGCCCGTGGCCCACCTGGTCGAAGCGGATCACGCGATAGCGACCCTTCAGCGCATCGACCCATGGCTGCCAAGTGTGCAGATCCGCGTTGGAGCCGTGGAGCAGGATGATCGCGGGCGCATCCTTTGGCCCCTCGTCACGCAGGTGCACGGTCACGCCATCGCCGATTTCGATGAATTGCGAGGGTGCGCCGCCATGTTTGGCGCGCATCTGCGCCGGGTCGGTGTCGGGCGTGCGGAAGATGAAGAACGCCGCGACCAGCAGCACGCCCAGCAGCAGCAAAATTCGCCAGAGCCACTTCATGGCGTCGGCATCCCTGCAATCCAGCGCTCGACCAGCGCGAGGCCTTCCTCATGCACCGTCGCCTTGCCCAGCTCGGGCATGGCAACGCCCGGCTCGGCGCTCGCCATGCGATAGACCAGGATCGATGCTTCGGGGTCGCCGGGTACGATGTCGAATTCCAGCCCGCCCGATCCGCGCCCCGCGGCGACCGGGCGCTTGTCGATACCGATCGAGTAGGGATCGCCAGTCTCCCACCGTAGATCGAGCCCGGAATTGGATGCGGTTGCCGCCGGGCGGTGGCAATGCGCACAGTTGACGTCGAGATAGGCGCGCGCGGCAGCTTCCGGCTGAGCACTCGCGCGATCCTCCCAGCGTGGCATGGTGTCCGCGCCTTCGGGGACGGAGCCGAGGAAGGCCTGCAGCCACTCGGCAGAAAGGTTGCGCGCCTTTGGCCCGATCGGCGTCACCGCGCCCTGCAGCCCGTGGCATTCCTTGCACTGGTTCTTGTTGGGCACGCGGTAATTTATCTGCTCGCCATAGGGCGTGGTGACGGGCACGCGCGTCCCCGCCAGCGCCAGCGTCGCCTCGGTCTGCGCATCGTTCCACACATAGGGCAGCGCGAGCCATCCGTCGGCACGGTGGAGCAGCACCCGCGTCTCGATCAGGCGGCGATCCGCGCCCTCCCCGAAGGCGAAGGTCTTGATCAGCGCGCTGCCGACGGGGAAATCCAGCAGCGTCTGGTCGCCAATGCCGACCTCGGCTCCATCGGGCACATAGACGAAGCGCAGCTTCTCCGCCCCGTCCGAGAACAGCGGCATGTTGAGGCGGTAGGGCGTCACGCCCTCGGCCGGGGACTGCGCGGCGGCATCGCAGAAGAAGCCGTATTCGCTCAGCGTTCTTGGCAATGCCGCGCCGGTGATCGCGCCATCGCGGTCGATCGCCGGTGCCGTGGCATTGGCGCCGATGCTGACGCCCAGCGCCAGCGCGGCGCAGGCCAGCAGGAAAGCGGGCGTCCTCACGGCAGGCGTGCTTCCAGCGCCTCGGGCGCGCCCCAGCCTTCGATGCTGATCGGCTGGCCGATCGCGCCCACGTCGAGCGGGCCGGGGCGCGCGGATTCGATGCCTGCGCCCTGCTTGGGCAGATTGACCGACCACCCGGCAAGGTCGGGATGGACCATCAGCGTGGTCATCTCGGGATCTTCCAGCCCGTCCCACATCACCGGCGGCAAGGCGCCGCCAAATGCGGCGAGCAACTGCGCCGCGCCTTCGAACTGCGGATCGGTGCCGCCTTCGTCGACGATGTTCCAGTCCACGCTGATCTCGCGCGGATACGGGTTGTATTCCGGGTCATCGAAAGCGAGCGGATAGGCGATAACCATGATCGGCGCGGTCGGGTTGTCGTAGAGCATGTTCTGCCCCACCCACACGGTATCATTGGCCATCACCATGATGCCCGTGCCGCGCCGCACGCTGGCGACGATATTGCCCTCGGGCGCGAAATTGGCGGTGGTGTTGTTCACGACGAGGTTGTTGCGCACCAGCACCTCGCCGCCGTTCTTCACCGGCAGGCCTGGCAGGTCGAACACCAGGATGCCGCCGGTATTGCCTGTCACGTAATTACGCTCGACAATCGCCTTGCGGCTGTTCTCGATCTCGATCCCGGCGACGTTGTAGCTGGCGAGCGAATTGCGCACGGTGATCCGGCTCGACTGGCCGACATAGATACCCGCGTCCGACGCGCCCGATACCTCGCACCCGTCGATCAGCACGCCGGTGCTTTCCACCGGATAGAGGCCGTATGCGCCGTTGGTGCTGGCCGGGCCGTTGGTCCAGGTCACCCGGACGCGGGAATAGACGATGTCGTCCGCGCCCTTGGACTTGATCCCATCGCCCTTGGGGTTCTCGACCCCGAAATCGACCAGCGTCACGCCGTCGCTTGTGACAAGCAGTCCCTCGCCCGATCCCTCCTGCGCGGTGAAGTCGAGCACGCTGGCGTGCATTCCCGCGCCGCGCAGGGTCACGCCGTCGACATCGAGGCTGAGGCCGTCGGTCAGCACGAAGCGACCGGCCTGGAGAAAGATCTCGTCACCCGGCTCGGCCAGGATCAGCGCCTCCTGCAACCGCTCCTGCGCGCCCTCCCCCGGCGCGACGGGAATGGTCTCGGCGAAGGCAGGCGAAGCCAGCGTGGCCAGCGCAGTGGCGGCCATAAGCGTGCGGATCATGTCTCTCTCCCTCTTATGCGTTGCATAGTGCCACGCATTGAGGGGAAGACAAGGGGCTCTAAAGCTTGTCGAAAATCCCGCCGAAAGTGCACGCGGCGGCGGCGCGGATCGTCACTTCGACCGCTTGCGGATCGTCGACCCGGCGAATGCGATCGAGCGCGTCGCCCGCGTTGCGCGGCAGTTTCGCCTCGCCTTCCTGCGGAGCGACCCGTTCAAGCCTGCGCAACTGCTGGGGCGTCAGCTTCTCGGCCATGCGCGGAGCCATGCATTCGGCCTGGCTTTCGGGCACGCCTGCCTCGACCAGCGCGACCCGCACGCTGCGTTCGGTGACCACCTGCATGCCGCCACCCCAGTAGAGCCAGGCACCCACGCCCAGCGCGGCGAGTAGGATAAGGAGCAGTAGGAGACGCATTTATAGGTTATTCCGAAACCCAAAATGGCTCGAGAGTTTTGTTACCTTCCATCCGCACGTTGAGAATATCATTTGGGCACATGCGGATAAACATCAATTCAAGAAAATCTATTAGCGCATCATCCTCTATTCGATATGCAGAGAAAAACGATGCGCAGTCAAAAACATGGAGATTAAACGGCTGAATGGAACGAACACCGCCAGATGTAGGCTTATATTTTCCATGCGGGTGATTCACATGAAATTTTTTATAGTGAGACATCGATCTGCTGAACGCAAACTTCATCTCATTCCATAAATTCGATTTAGTCTTTCCAACATATATTATCTCATACTCTGAATTATAAAAGGCATAGATGCCCTTCGAATCAGCCAGATGAGACCTCAACATCTTCGTGTGGTCGAGTGACAAATCTAAGAAACTCTTGTCACTCTTTTCATCGGAATCAATCGGGAAAAACTCGACGATAGGTCGAACATTCTTCTCAATCAGATCACGAGATTTTTTTGGAAGACCGTACCCCGCCACTAGTCGAGTGCCTTGACGATCTCTTCGACCATCTTCTTCGCGTCGGACAGCAGCATGGTCGTCTGGTTGAGGTAGAACACGTCGTTGTCGACGCCCGCATAGCCGACGCCGCCCATGGAGCGCTTGATGAAGAAGACCTGCTTGGCATTGCCGACGTCGAACACCGGCATCCCGTAAATCGGGCTGGACTTGTCGGTCTTCGCCGCCGGGTTCACGACGTCGTTTGCGCCGATGATGAAGGCGATGTCGGCCTGCGCGAACTCGGAGTTGATATCCTCCAGCTCGAACACCTCATCATAGGGCACGTTCGCTTCGGCCAGCAGCACGTTCATGTGCCCCGGCATGCGACCTGCGACGGGGTGGATCGCGTATTTCACGTCCACGCCCTTCTTCTTGAGCACATCGCCCATCTCGCGCAGCGCGTGCTGCGCCTGGGCGACCGCCATGCCGTAGCCGGGGATGATGATGACCTTCTCCGCCTGTTCCAGCATGAAGGCGGCATCGTCGGCGCTGCCCTGCTTGTAGGGGCGCTGTTCGCGCGCCTCGCCGCCACCGGCCGCGCTGTCGTCTGCGCCGAAGCCGCCCGCGATCACGGAGATGAAGCTGCGGTTCATTGCGCGGCACATGATGTAGCTGAGGATCGCACCCGAGCTGCCGACCAGCGCGCCGGTGATGATCATCGCCGTGTTGCCGAGCGTGAAGCCCATCGCCGCCGCGGCCCAGCCGGAATAGCTGTTCAGCATCGAGACCACGACCGGCATGTCCGCCCCGCCGATCGGGATGATCAGCAGGAAGCCGATTGCAAATGCCAGCACGGCGACCGCGATAATCATCCAGCCTTCGCCCGGCCCCGCCACGGAGGACATCGCATAGACCGCGATCAGCGCGATGATCGCGACAAGCGTGCCGAGGTTGATGATATGCCGCCCGGGCAGAGTGATCGGCTTGCCGCCCATCCGGCCGGAAAGCTTCAGGAAGGCGATGACCGAGCCCGAGAAGGTGATCGCACCGATGGCGATGCCAAGCCCCAGCTCGATTCGGCTGACGGTCAGGATCTGACCCTCGGCATCCAGAATGCCGAACGCACCGGGGTTCATCCACGCAGCCAGCCCGACGAGGACCGCCGCCATGCCGACGAGGCTGTGGAAGCCTGCAACCAGTTCGGGCATCTGCGTCATCGCGATCTTGCGCGCGATGGTGAAGCCGATAAGCCCGCCGATCGCGATGGCGATCAGGATCTCGACGATATTGGCGATGTCGTGGGTGACGATCACGGTGACCACCGCGATCAGCATCCCGATCATCCCGTTGCGGTTGCCCGCACGGCTGGTCGCGGGGCTGGAAAGCCCGCGCAGCGCGAGGATGAAGAACACCCCCGCCACCAGATAGGCGAGCGCAACCCACGGGTTGGTCGGCCCGTGGGCGGCAGCGGTCTCGACCGCGTGGCTCATCGCGTAATCCGTACCCGGCGGCACGGCGAGCGGTTCAACGTCGCGAGGAAGGCTCATTTGCTGTCCTTCTTCTTGTACATGGCGAGCATCCGCTCGGTCACCGCGAAGCCGCCGAAGATGTTGATGCTGGCAAGCACCACCGCAGCAAGGCCGAGCCACTTGGCGGTCGCGCTACCCGCTTCGGCGCTGGCGATCAGCGCGCCGACGATAATCACCGAGGAAATCGCGTTGGTCACCGCCATCAGCGGCGTATGCAGCGCCGGCGTGACCGACCAGACCACGTAATAGCCGACGAAACACGCCAGCACGAAAATCGACAGGACGGAAATGAAGTCCATCTTAGATACTTGCCTCCCCCGAGGGCTGAAAACCGAATGGAAGAGGCTTATTGCAAGGCGCGCGGGCGCTGTCGATGGACAAAGGGCTAGGCTGACGGGATTTCCGGCGTAATTTGCCCAATCACTGCGCGGGCAGCAGCACCTTGTCGATCACGTGCATCATGCCATTGGCCTGATTGAGGTCGGCCATCGTCACGCGCGCCGTGCCGCCCGCGCCATTGACGATCACGATCCCCTCGCCATCGACGCGGAAGGTCAGCGTGTCTCCGGACAGCGTCTGCGCGTGGTACGAGCCGCCACCTTCCACGATCCGCGCGGCGAGTTCACCTGCGTCGATCCGGCCCTCAATCACGTGATAGGCCAGCGTGCGCCGCAGCGCTTCGTCGGTGTGCATCGGCAGGTCGGTCAGCGCCGCGTCGCTCGGCGCGAAGATCGTCAGCGGGCCCGCCCCGTCCAGTGTCGCCTCCAGATCGGTCCGCTCGATCAGTTCGGCGAGCTTCGAGAAAACCTGCGCAGAGGCAATGTTCTGCGCGATGGTGGCGTTGGGATAGAC
Source organism: Erythrobacter sp. YJ-T3-07 (assembly GCF_015999305.1). Taxonomy (NCBI): domain Bacteria; kingdom Pseudomonadati; phylum Pseudomonadota; class Alphaproteobacteria; order Sphingomonadales; family Erythrobacteraceae; genus Erythrobacter; species Erythrobacter sp. YJ-T3-07. The sequence goes on from NZ_JAEAGP010000001.1 coordinate 2,097,251, forward strand.
CGGGCTCTCGCCGATCCAGGCAATGTCGTCCGGGGCGACGTTTTCGAGATCGACGTCGTCCGCCAGGCTCGGCGCGCAGGCCGCAAGGGCGAGGATGGCCGGAGCGGCGAGGAGAGTGCGCATGTTCATGCCCCGACCCCTAGCCGATTCGCGCGCCGCGGCAAATCGCCCGCCGCGCGCTATTCGACCAGGTTCATCCGCTTGGCGAGCAGCTTTTGCAGCGCCTCGGTATTGGTGAACTTGCCGACCTTGAACTCGATCGGCGGATGGCCGGAGAGGAACACCGCGATTTCCGCATCAATGTCGATCGTGCCCGCGCTGGTGATCGAGAACGCGGTGATCGAGCGATAGGGAACGGTCAGGTATTCCTTCTTGTTGCCCAGGATGCCCTGCACATCGACGTAGATCATCCGCCAGTCGGTGAAGGCGATCCAGTCGCGGATCGTGCGGAAGGCAAAATAGACCTCTTCCCCCTCCACCAAGGCATGGCCGTGGTTGTCCACGAAGCCCTGCGGCGTCGTCTGGGTCTGGTTCAGAATCCCCATCGCAACCTTACCCCCCTCTTCAGCCCCCCGGCCTCCGCATCCGTATTGTTCAGCCCGCGTCCTTCAGCCGCGCGTTCACCACTTGGCCGCCCCGGGTCAGCCGCACGGCATCGCCGATTTCCTCGTCCAGCACCGGCTCCCCTGCCTCGCCGTCCCAGAAGGCGGAGAGGAAGTTGTACAGGTTGCGCGCGAACAGAGCGCTCGAATCCGGTGCCAGCTGCGCAGGCGTGTTGGCATAGCCCATGATGGTGACACCATGGCGGGTGACCAGCTCGTCCGCCACCGCGCCTTCGACATTGCCCCCCTGCGGGACGGCGAGATCGAAGATGACGCTGCCCGGTTTCATGCTGGCGATCTGTTCGTCGGAGACCAGCCGCGGTGCCGGGCGTCCCGGGATCAGCGCGGTGGTGATGACGATGTCCTGCTTGGCGATATGTTCGGAGACGAGCTTGGCCTGAGCGGCCTTGTATTCGTCGCTCATCTCGCTGGCATAGCCGCCGCTGCCCTCGCCCTCGATCCCGCCTTCGGCGACGAAGATCGCCTTCGCGCCGAGCGATTCGATCTGCTCGCGCGTGGCGGAGCGGACATCGGTCGCGGAGACCTGCGCACCCAGCCGCTTGGCGGTGGCGATCGCCTGAAGGCCGGCAACACCGACGCCCATGATGAAGACGCGCGCGGCCTGCACCGTGCCGGCGGCGGTCATCATCATCGGAAAGGCCCGGCCATACTGGTCGGCGGCGGCGATCACCGCCTTGTAGCCCGAGAGGTTGGACTGGCTGGAGAGCACGTCCATGCTCTGCGCACGGGTGATGCGCGGCATGAACTCCATGCTCAGCGCTTCGTATCCGGCGCTGGCATAGGCCTCGACCCGCGCGCCATCGCGGAACGGATCGAACAGCGCGGCGACCTTCGCACCGGGCTTTGCGCCGGCAAGCGCGGCGGGATCGGGCGCCTGAACGCCGAGCACGATGCCCGCGTCCTTGATCACCTCGGCCGCCGGGCCGACGCTTGCTCCCGCATCGCGATAAGCCGAATCGGCAATCGCCGCGGTCTCTCCCGCGCCTGCCTCGACCGAGACTTCGGCGCCGAGTGCGATGAACTTCTTGGCGGTTTCCGGGGTCAATGCGACCCTCGTCTCACCCGCCGCCTGCTCCTTGAGGACCGCGATCTTCATGCGGTCAGGGCGTGATCAGCAGCACGACGATGAACACGATCAGGCAAATGATCGGGATCGCGAACTTCAGGCTTCCCATGAAGCGTTCGTACGTGTTGCGAGCCTTTTCGATATCCTTGGTAACGGCTTCGTTTTGTGCGGCCATGGCGCGTAAATTCTCCGGTTAAGGCGCTAGTCGCGGCAGGGTCTATCCTCGCCCCCCGCCATTCTCAAGCTCTTGCTGCTGTGCACTATCGCATGAGCGAGGGAAACTAGCCTTAATCTGGTCTTTACCGCCGTCGGGTAGACCAACGCCCTGCACCGCAACGGGACACATTCCCTTGCACAGGCACGGCGGGGACACATGGCCGATCAAGAAGAACGTTTGCTAATGCTGATCGACGACGAGCCGGCGCAGAGCCGCCTTGTCACCGCGCTCGCCGCCCGCGACGGTTGGCGGACGGTGGTCGTGAACGATGCAGAAACCGCAATCGCCACGCTGGGCACGCGGCAGGGCATGCAATTGTCTGCCATCATCCTCGACCAGTGGGTGCCCGGCGATGCCGCGTGCGACCTGATTGCCGAACTCAAGAAGCGCCGCCCCGCGCTGCCGATTCTGATGCTGACCACCAGCGCCAGCCCGCTGCTCGCGGTCGAGGCGATGCGCGCCGGTGCCACCGACTATCTGATCAAGCCGGTCGCGCCCGAACGGCTGATGCGCGCGCTGCGTAGCGCCACCCGGGTCGAGGCGAGCCGTAACGAGCTTCAGCCGCTGACCGAGAAGATGCCCGCGGTGCTCGATTTCGACGCGATGATCGGGACCGACCCGATCTTCCGCATCGCGCTGGCCCGCGCCGCCAAGGCAGCCCGATCGCACGGCCACGTGCTGATCGAGGGCGAGAGCGGCACCGGCAAGGAGATGCTGCTGCGCGCGATCCAGGCGACCAGCCCGCGCGCCAAGGCCCCCTTCCGCCTCGTCAATGTTGCCGGCGTGCCGGTCAACTCGATCGAATCGGCGCTGTTCGGGCACGAGAAAGGCGCCTTCGCGGGTGCTTTCGAGAGCCAGATGGGCGCGTTGCAGCATTGCGACACCGGCACGCTGGTGCTCGACGAGATCGACCGCCTTTCCGCCGATCAGCAGGCACGCCTCGCAACCACGCTGAACGAAGGGATCGTCCGCCCGATCGGCGCGACCCACGGCTTCCGGATCGACACGCGCCTGCTTTCCGCAAGCAATCGCCCGCTGTCCGAACTCGCCGCGAAGGGCCAGTTCGACCAGGATCTGCTCGCCGCGATCTCCGCCACCCGGATCAGCCTGCCCCCGCTGCGCGAGCGGCCGGGCGACATCGCCGCGCTGGCCCGCCACTTCCTCGCCCGGATCGGCGACCAGCCGGGCCTGCGCCATCTCAGCCTGGCCGACAGCGCGCTCAATCTGCTGTGCGCCTACGACTGGCCGGGCAATGTCCGCCAGCTGCAGGCGGTCCTGTTCCGCGCCGCTGTGTTCTGCGATGCGGAGATGCTGACCAGCAGCGATTTCCCCCAGCTTTCCGAACTGATCGGCGATCATGCCGGGAGCGGCCAACACGTGCAGGAAGCGGTCGGCGTGATGCTCTATACCGACGATGGCAACCTGCGCCCGCTCGAAGAGATCGAGGCCGACGTGATCCGCCTCGCCATCGGCCATTATCGCGGACGGATGACCGAGGTCGCCCGCAGGCTCGGCATCGGGCGTTCCACGCTCTATCGCAAGCTGAGCGACCTCGGGATCGACAACGCCGCCTGACAGGGCCCGTGCCGGCGGAACCCGGCACGCCATCTCCCGTTCTCTGAGCGTAATCTTACGCCGAAAACAGGAATAGCCTACATGGATATCGTCGACTGCATTCTCGCCGACCACGACCGCCAGCGCCGCTGGTTTGCAGCACTGGACGAGGCGCGCGACGATCTCGAATCCGCGGGCAAAATCTTCAACCGCCTGCGCGACCATCTCGAAGCGCATGCCATGGCGGAAGAGAAGTACTTCTACCCCACCCTCCTCCAGCTCGGCGAAGGCGCGCTCGATTCCGACAGTGCGGACGAGACCACCGAAGACGCGATCGACGATCACAACAAGATCGCCAACGCAGCCGACGCGGCACTCAACGAAGAGGTCGGATCGGACGCCTGGTGGAAGTGTGTCGACAAGGCGAACTACCAGAACAGCGCGCATCTTTCCGAAGAGGAACGCCAGGGCCTGACCGATTTCCGCCGCCGGGTGCCGCTGGAAAAGCGGATCGCGCTGGGGATCAAGTATCTCGCCTTCGAAGCAGACCACGTCACCAATGTGGAGCGCGAGGAGAAGGATCCGGACGCATACATCGAGGAAAACGAAGCGGCGTGACGAGGATGCGCCGGTTGCCGGGGCATCGACAACGCGGCGTAACCCGCTAAGCCCCTCGGCATGACCGAGGGATACGATTTCACCAACCGCACCGCACTCGTCACCGGGGCCGCTTCCGGCATCGGTGCCGCGTGCGCCCGCTGGCTCGACCGCAATGGGATCGGCAAGCTGATCCTGATCGACCGCGACGGCGATGGCCTGGGCAAGCTTGGGCTGTCGTGCGAGGTCGAGAGCCACCAGGCCGACGTTGCCGACGCGGGCTTCTGGCAGAGCCTCGAACCGCAGCTCGACCGGCTCGACCATGCGGTAGTCAACGCCGGGATCGGCACCGGCGGCCGGATTGCCGAACTAGACTTTGCCGAGTGGCGGCGGGTGATGGCGATCAACCTCGATGGTGCCTTCCTCACTCTCTCCACTGCCCTGCGCGCGATGCGCAAGACGGGCGGCGGAAGCGCGGTCGTCACCGCGTCGATCACCGGGCTCAAACCGGTGCCCGGCATCGGCGCCTATGGCGTCTCCAAGGCCGCGGTCGCGCACATGGCGCGGATCGCGGCGGCAGAGAACGCAGGCCACGGCATCCGCGTCAACGCCATCGCGCCCGGCGGCGTCGACACCGCGATCTGGAACTCGCCCGACAACGAAGCCCAGTTTGCCGAGCACGGGCGCGAGGCGGTGATCGCGCAGATGGGCAAGACCACCCCGCGCGGCCGCTTCGCCACGGCGGACGAGCTGGCGCGCGACATCGGCTACCTCCTGTCCGACGCCTCCGCCAACGTCACCGGCACCGTGCTGACCAGCGACGGCGGGTACACGCTCTAACCTCCTAGCCCGGTAAATCGCCGAAATCAGTCAGCGCGGCATCACGAAGCCCGCGCCACACATCGCGCGCCTGCACCGTCTCGGGCACATCATGCACCCTCACCAACTGCGCGCCCGCATCCATCGCCGCGAGAGCCAGTGCGATGCTCCCACCAAGCCGCGCATCCGCCGCAGCCTCCTTGCTCAGCGCGCCGATCATCCGCTTGCGGCTCGCGCCGAACAGGATCGGCTGGCCGAGTGCGTGGAACAGCGGCAGCGCGTTGATCAGCGCGAGATTGTCGGTCAGCGACTTGCCGAAGCCGAGGCCCGGATCGAGCAGGATCTTCTCTCGCGCGATCCCCGCCGCGACCGCCGCATCGCGCCGTTCACGCAAAGCGTCGAACACGTCGAACGCCACGCTCTCATACGTCCCGCCCTCGTGCAGGTCGTTGCCCGATCCCGGCGCGTGCATCAGCACCACCGGGCAGCCGGTCTTCGCCACCAGTTCGGCCGAGCGCGGGTCGTAGCGCAGCGCGGAGACATCGTTGACGATCCCCGCGCCTGCCTTGAGCGCCGCCTCCATCGTGCCCGCGCGGCGCGTGTCGATGCTGACCGCCGCGCCCATGCTGGCGGCGGCCTCGACCGCAGGCACGACGCGGCGGATTTCCTCTTCCTCCCACACCGCCTCAGCCCCTGGCCGCGTGCTTTCGCCGCCAATGTCGATGGTGGAGGCCCCCGCCTCGACCATCGCGCCGATCGCCTCACGCGTGCCCGCCGGATCGCCGACATGCTTGCCTCCGTCGGAGAAGCTGTCGGGCGTGACGTTGAGGATGCCCATCACCTGCGGCTGGTCGAGGCGCACGGTTCGCACACCCAGCTCCAGCGGCGGGTGCGCCATGCGCAGGTTGCTCCACTGCACCTCCGCCTCCGCAGCCACGCTGTCGGGCAGTTGTCCGAGCACCTGCGCGATGCTCTCGGGCGAAGCACGCCAGCGCTCGACCACTTCGCCATCGCGGCGATAGATCACCGCAAAGCGGCTGGCATAGACGAGCCCACCGGCGAGCCGAACAGCATCGCCCTCCTCGCTCTGCGGACCCGGCGCGAAGCCGATCGGGCGGATGTAGACTGTCTCGCTCATGCGCCCTCACCTAGCCGCTTTGCAGGGGATCTGACACACCTGACACACAGTCCTGAGGGGGAAAACCGGCTCCCTCGCGATCGGAGACAGGCAGACACCCGAGTTCGCCACGGAGCCAGGCATTGCATCCCTTCTAGCCTCAAGGCTCCGCAGCAGGAAAGCTGCACGATTGCGACTGCCGGCCACAGAAATGTCGTGATGAAGGCGCACTGCGAGGTCGCAAGCCCGAAAGGCTGCGAGTCGTGTTGCAACTTCACCCAACCCGCGGCTCATCCGCGCCGCCGGTCGACCGATACGGGAGTGCGCGAAATGGCGTTTGTAACCACCAATGACGGCGTCGACATCTTCTTCAAGGACTGGGGCCCAAAAGACGCACGGCCGATCATGTTTCACCACGGCTGGCCGCTGAGTGCGGACGACTGGGACGCGCAGATGCTGTTCTTCCTGTCGAAGGGCTTCCGCGTCGTCTCGCATGACCGACGCGGACATGGCCGTTCGGAGCAGGTCGATCACGGGCATGACATCGACCACTATGCCGCAGACGCGGCCGCGGTGGTCGAACATCTCGACCTCAGGAATGCGGTGCATGTCGGCCATTCGACGGGTGGCGGCGAAGCTGCCCGGTATGTTGCCAAGCACGGCGAACCCGCCGGGCGCGTGGCCAAGGCGGTGCTGGTTTCCGCCATTACGCCACTGATGCTGAAGACCCCGGACAATCCCGAAGGCACGCCGATGGAAGTGTTCGACGGTTTTCGCGCCGCGCTCGCGGCGAACCGGGCGCAGATGTACCGCGATGTCCCCGCCGGCCCATTCTACGGCTTCAACCGCGAAGGCGCGACTGTGCACGAGGGCGTGATCCAGAACTGGTGGCGACAGGGCATGATCGGCAGCGCGCACGCGCATTATCACGGGATCAAGGCGTTTTCCGAAACCGACCTTTCGGACGATCTGAAGGCCATCACGGTGCCGACCCTGGTCCTGCACGGCGAGGACGACCAGATCGTCCCGATCGCCGCATCCGCTCCGAACGCAGCGGCGCTGCTCGCCGATGCGACCCTCAAGACGTACCCGGGATATTCCCACGGAATGCTGACGGTCAACGCCGAGGAGCTCAACGCGGATATCCTGGCTTTCGTGACAGCCTGATCGGAATCGCGGCAGGGTCGCCCCTATCTCATGGGGGGTCACGACCCAATGCTCTGCGAGCCCCGATCACCGCAGCGCTGCGACCAGATCGCTTTCGAAGCGGGCGGCGTCTTTGCGCCCCGCCAGCAGCATCTGCGTGTCGAGGTGGAGGCTCACACGGCCTCTCGCCATCACGAGGCCTGCATTACAGAAGCCGCACAGCGTCGTGAGATCGTGCAGCGCGGTGATCAGGGTCAATCCCTCCTCCACCAGCGTGGCGAGCGCCGCGCGGGTGTCGAACGCTGCCACCGGGTCGAGCCAGTTGAACGGTTCGTCTAGGATCACGATACGGGTGGGTCGGGCGAAGGCCAGCGCCAGCGCAGCGCGCTGCTTCATTCCGGACGAACATTGTCCGACCGGTACATCCAGAAGGTTCTCAACGCCCAGCGCCAGCCACAAAGCCGCATTGCGCTGCGACTGGACCGAAGGTTCGTCGCCAGCCAGCGCAAGCAAATCGCGCACCGTCAACGACGCGGGCAATCCTTCGATCGGCGGCGCGAACCCAATCGCGCGCGCCCGTGCGTCGCGATCCTGCGCCGTTTCCTCACCAAAAATCGCACAACGACCCTCCGCAATCGGAAGCCGGCCCGCAACGGCGCGCAGCAAGGTGGTCTTGCCCGAGCCGTTCGCCCCGATCACCCCGAACCAGCCCGCTGGCGCGATGCTCGCGCTGAGCGCATGCACGACGGGACGCCCGCCGCGAGCGATCCCGACACCGGCGAGTTCGACAGCCGCGCTCACGCTATCAGCCATCGTGCGCCCCTTCCCCGCCTCGCGAGCCACACCATCGCAGCAAGGATCGCGAGCGGGCCGAGTGGCGGGAGCGAGAGCATGAGGTAGGCGGTAATTGCGACGATGATCGTCACCAGCCAGTCTGCCGGCATCCGGTCGAAGGCACGATAGGCAAGAACGCGCAGGATCGTGAACGCAGGCAAGCCGAACGCGGCGAGCGCGGCGATGCCTGCCGCGACCCCGCTTTGCGACAGAGCGAGCACAGCGGCGGCAGGCACCAGCAAGGCGAGCTGGAGCGGCAGCCACCTGCGCAGCAGGTCGGCTGCGGATCGACCTACCATCGCCATGTAGCGCACGACCGCCGCGTCGACCTGCCCGGCCAACAGCGCGACCATCAATGCGTAGCCACCTGCGACCATCGCAGCGAGATAGGTTTCCGATGGCAGGAGAGCGCAGACGAGCCCGACAAGTCCGGAACTTGCGGCGGCCAGAGGCAGGAGATGAGAGCCTTCCATGACGTGCTTCCCGCGCGGCACGAGGCCCGTCGCCAACCAGGCGAGCCGAAGGCGCAGCGCGGCTGCGATCAGGCCGACTATCACGCCCGCCACAATCCCGATCACCGTCGACGTCCCCATCAGACCGCCGAGCCCCCGGACACTGGCAAGCAGGACTGCCAAGCCGACAAGAAGCGGCGGCAGGACATAACCCACCGCATCCGTGCTACGCTGCGCGAAGTGCGCTAGTGCGCCTTCGGTCCGGTGATATTCGAGTCGCCCCACCAACGCCCTGGCCAGCGCCGCGGCAATCAGGAATGCGGCGATTACAAGGATGACCTCGCGCCGCTCCGCAGGAAGCTCACCCAGCCAGGAGCGCGCGAACAGCGCGAGGACTGGCAGGGCCACCAGCACGGTCGGCAGATCACGTCCGCGCCGCGCCACCTGCCTTGCAAGCGCGGAGGTTATCGCCGCATCATGCCTGAGAAGCGCGAAACGCACTGCGGCCCGCCGGCCCTCAATCCTCCGTCGCGAGCAGGTACAGCTGCCGCGCGGCGTCGAGCGGTTTGACCAGCCCCTCGTCCTCATAATGCCAGAAGGTCCAGCCGTTGCAGCTGGGGGCGCCTTGCAGGTCCTTGCCGACCTGGTGGATCGATCCGTTGAGCTTTTCGTGAACCAGCGATCCGTCGGCGCGCACGGTGGCGGTCCAGCGGCGCTGCTTGTCGAACACCTGCGTGCCCGGTTTGACGAAGCCCGCCTCCACCAGCGTGCCGAAGGCGACGCGCGGTGCGGTGCGCTTGCTCTGCATGGTGGTCAGGGCGCTTTCGTCGAGCGGGAGCTCCTTCTCGATCCGTGCGCGGGCGACCTTGCGATAGCTCTCTTCACGCTCGCAGCCGATCCATTCGCGGCCCAGCCGCTTGGCGATCGCGCCGGTGGTGCCGGTACCGAAGAACGGGTCGAGGACCACGTCGCCGCGCTCGGTCGTGGCGAGCAGCACGCGGTAGAGCAGCGCCTCGGGCTTTTGCGTCGGGTGCGCCTTGTGACCCGCGTCGTCCTTCAGCCGCTCCCCGCCCGAACAGATCGGGAAGGTCCAGTCGCTGCGCATCTGAAGCTCGTCGTTCAATGTCTTCATCGCGCGGTAGTTGAACTGGTAGCGCGCCTTTTCGCCCTGGCTCGCCCAGATCAGCGTCTCGTGCGCGTTGGTGAAGCGCGTGCCGCGGAAATTGGGCATAGGGTTGGTCTTGCGCCACACGATGTCGTTGAGAATCCAGAAGCCCAGATCCTGCAGCGTCGCGCCGAGGCGGTAGATGTTGTGATAGCTGCCGATCACCCACAGCGCGCCGTCGGGCTTCAGAACCCGCCTGCACTCCGTGAGCCAGGCCTTTGAGAAGTCGTCATAAACCTTGAAACTGTCGAACTGGTCCCAGTGATCGGTCACCGCATCGACATGGCTGCCGTCGGGGCGGTTGAGATCGCCGCCGAGCTGCAGATTGTAGGGCGGATCGGCGAACACCAGGTCGACGCTGTTGTCCGGCAGGCGACGCATCGCCTCCACGCAGTCCCCGTCGAGGATCTGGCCCAGCGGCAGATCGTGCTTCGGCGCGATCGCGACCTTGCTGGTGCGTACCGCCTGCTTCGCGCGCGGCCTCGCCTTGGTTTCGACTGTCATGATGCGTGCATCCCCCAAAAACCTGTCGGCCGGGCGCCTTGAATGGCCCGGTCGAGTTATCCACAGGGGGACTCGATGAGTCCTCGGCGAGTCCCCGTCAAGTCATTCTTGGTAAATGCTTATGGTTAGGGCCGGGTAAAAGCGCGCCAACCCCTTGGAAAATCAGCTGAAAGCGAGTGCGGTATTCGCTGCGAATCCGCCCAGCATCAGCAGGCCGAACAGGCGACCGATCCGGTTCATGAAGCGGCACACCAGCACCAGCAGCAGCGCCGAGGCGGCGCAGATGGGCCAGCCGTACTGGAGCAGCTCGGGCGGGAGGGAGCTGCCCGACACGCTCATCGTCACGCCGCCGATCAGCAGCAGGTTGAAGATGTTGGAGCCCAGCACGTTGCCCAGCGCCAGCTCCGCATGGCCGCGAAACGCGGCGACGGCGGAGGCGGCCAGTTCGGGCAGCGAGGTGCCGACCGCGACGATCGTCAGCCCGATCACCGCCTGGCTGACGCCAAGGTCGCTCGCAATATCGATCGCCCCGGTCACCAGCCAGCGTCCGCCGAACACCAGGGCAGCAACGCCCAGCGCGAAGAACAGCAGCGAGAGCGCGAAATTGGAAGGCACCGCGGTTTCCTCCGCCTCGGCCTCTGCCTGCGCGGGCGGATGGCGGTAACGCCACACGATATAGATCACGAGTGCAGCCAGCAGGCCGACACCGATGAAGGGCGATCCGATCCTGAGCCAAGCGATCCCCCACACGATCAGCGTCAGCAGCAGCGCGACGACGGAATCGCGCCGCCCCACGCCCGCGAGGACGATCGGTGCGACCATTGCGGCACCGCCCAGGATCAGCAGCGAATTGGCGATGTTGGAGCCGACGATATTGCCCCACGCGATCTCGGGCGAACCGCTCAGCACGGCCTGCACGCTGGCGACCATCTCGGGCATCGAGGTCGCCGCACCGACGATCACCAGCCCGGTGAACAGCGTGGAGACGCCCAGCTTGTTGGCGATGCCCACCGCGCCGCGGACCAGCAGTTCCCCTCCCCCGGCAAGCGCGACGAGGCCGATGGCGATAAGGATCAGTGAACCGGTCATATGCGGCGGGGTGATAGCATGCCGCGCCCGCCCGCATAGGGGCAATTGCGCAGCGTTCGACGGTTTACGGCGGCAGCGTCAGGTCGCGGGCTGCAGGTGAGGATCGACCCCGGTCATGTCCTTGGAGATTTCCCACAGCCGCGCGGCGAGCAGCGGATCGCGCGCAGTGGCTGTGGCGACTGCCCTGCCCGATGTCGCTCCCCTCGCCTCCATGAAGCCATAAGGCCCGTAATAATCGCCGCCCTGCGCATCCGGGTCGGTCGCCGCCTGCAACGCGGGCAGCGCGCCCTGCTTGGCTGTGTTGAGCAGCGGCGCGGCGACCGGCATCACCAGTTTCGCCCAGCCGACCTGCCGGGTCAGCTCGGTCTTCGCGACGCCGGGATGGCACGCGATGCTGGCAATCGGCGATCCCGCCGCGCGCAGCCGCCGGTCCAGCTCCAGCGCGAACATCAGGTTGGCAAGCTTGCTCTGGCCGTAGAATTTCTGGAGCGCGTATCCCTGCTCCCCGGCAAGGTTCTCGAAATCGATCGAGGCTGGGCGATGCGCGATGCTCGACTGCACCACCACGCGCGGGTTCTTGCCCTTGGCGAGCGCGGGCAGCAGCAGGCTGGTGAGCGCGAAATGGCCCAGATGATTGACCGCGAAGTGCATCTCCGCCCCACCCGTGCCGATCGCATGGGGGGCCCACATGATCCCGGCATTATTGACCAGCAGGTCGAGGCTTTCGATCCCCTCGGCAGCGGCGCGGACCGATGCCATGTCGGCCAGATCCAGTTCCACGATCTCGATATCGGCACCCGGTGCCAGCTTCAGCAGGTCCTGCCGCGCGCTTTCCGCCTTGTCGCGGTTGCGGCAGCCCAGCAGCACCTTCGCGCCGTTCTTCGCCAGCATCTCCGCGATATGGAACCCGATGCCCGTATTCGCGCCGGTGACCAGCGCGGTGCGCCCGGTCTGGTCCGGAATATCGTCGAAGGTGAAACCGCTCATGCAAACATCTCCTGCTGGGCGACCGGTGCGAAGCTGCGGCGGTGCAGCGCGCATGGCCCATGCTCCCTCAATGCATTGAGATGCTCTGCGGTCCCGTATCCCTTGTTCCGCTCCCACCCGTAATGCGGATGCTCGCGCGCGGCGGCGATCATCAGCCGGTCGCGCCATTCCTTGGCGACGATGCTGGCGGCGGAAATCGCAGGCTCTTTCGCATCCCCGCCCACGATCGCGCGCGCGGACCAGCACCAGCCTTCGCACCGGCCCGAAGGCGTCAGGTTGCCGTCGACCAGCACCATGTCGGGCGCGCGGCCCATCGCCTGCGCCACCCGCGTCACCGCCAGCGTCATCGCCAGCATGGTCGCGCCGAAGATGTTGAGCCGGTCGATCTCCTCCGGCTCGATCACCGCCACCCCCCAGGCGCAGCGCCGCCTGACCTGTTCGTCGAGCGCGGAACGCTTGAGCGCCCCAAGCTTTTTGGAATCGTCGAGCCCTGCCGGGCGCGGCTTGCACAAAGCGACCGCAGAGGCCACCACCGGGCCCGCGAGCGGCCCCCGCCCAGCCTCGTCCACCCCGACGACGAGCGCTCCGGGCGGGCATGACGCCACAAAATCGGGAAGAGGGTTTTCTGCGAACATGACCAAGAGCAAATTTCTGAGCGCCGTGCTTGCTACCAGTGCAGGCCTTGCCATCTCAAGCTGCGGCAATGCCGGCACTGGGGAGAACGCGGCGGCATCCGCCTCCTCCAGCCCCGAGGCCAGCCAGCCGAGCGAGACCGTCGGCCCCTTCGCGGTACGCGATCTGGGCCGCTTCGACGAGCCGTGGGCCGCCGCTTTCGTCCCCGGCACCAGCATCATGGTGATTACCGAGAAGGCCGGGACGCTGGAAGGCTACGATACCGAGACTGGCGAGCGGTGGGAAATCGCAGGCGCACCGCAGGTCGATTACGGCGGCCAGGGCGGACTTGGCGATGTCGCGTTCCTCGACAGCGAGAGCGCGGATACGCTGGGCACCCGCACGATCTACCTCAGCTGGGTCGAAGCGGGCAGCGACGATACGCGCGGCGCAGTGGTCGGACGTGGTCAGCTGGTGTGCGAAACGCGCGCTGCCTGCGCGATCGAGGATCTCGACGTGATCTGGCGCCAGACCCCCAAGGTCACCGGACGCGGGCATTACTCGCATCGCATCGCCTTCAGCCCCGACGGCGAATACCTGTTCGTCTCCAGCGGCGAACGGCAGAAGCAGGACCCGGCGCAGGATACCTCCAACACGCTTGGCACGGTCGTGCGTCTCAATCTCGATGGCACGGCAGCGACGGGCAATCCGCTGGCGGACCGGGGCTCGCCCAGCGACCAGATCTGGAGCTGGGGCCATCGCAACCTGCTCGGCCTGCAATTCGACAGCGCAGGCCGGCTGTGGGACCTGGAACACGGCCCCGCGGGCGGCGACGAGCTCAATCTGGTCGAGCGCGGCAACAACTATGGCTGGCCCGTGCGCTCCAACGGCGACAACTACAACGGCTCGCCGATCCCGAACCACAGCGCGGACGACGGCTTCACCAAACCCGCGATCTACTGGACCCCGGTGATCGCGCCGGGCGATTTCCTGTTCTATTCAGGCGACATGTTCGCCGACTGGCAGGGCGATGCGCTGATCGCGAACCTGAAGGAACAGAACATCGTGCGCGTGCGCATGGACGGCACCAAGGCGACCGAGCCGGCACGCTACGATCTGGGCGCACGCCTGAGGGAGATCGTCGAGGGGCCCGATGGCGCGCTCTACGTGCTCGAGGATGGCGAGGACGCACGCCTGCGCAAGCTCACGCCTGCGAAGTAAGCTGGCACTCGACAGGATCGACAGCGGGCGCGCTTGGTACTAACCGGCGCGCCCATGCCCATGATCGTACCCATCGACGCGGTTCCGGCCGCCCTGCACGAAGAACTGCTCGACGCGGTGTTCGGCGACGACCGGACCACGCGCACCGCCTATCGCATCCGCGAGGGATTGCAGCATCTGGAGGGGCTTAGCTTCGCCGCGCTCGACGATGAGGAGTTTCTTGCCGGGACGATCGAGCTATGGCCGGTCTCGCTGACCGATCCCGACGGGCGGCAATATCCGCTGCTGATGGTCGGCCCGGTAGCGGTCGCGCCCAGCCGACAGAACGAAGGCTATGGCCGCGCGCTGATGGCGGCCGCGCTGGGCGCGATCGAAGGTCCCGCTACGCCCGAAAACCCCGCGCTGCCGCAGGTGCTGATCGGCGACCCGGAATATTACGACAAGTGGGATTTCACCGCCGCGCCGACCGCCGGATGGGACACCCCCGGCCCGGTCGAACGCCACCGCCTGCTCGTGCGCTGCGCCAACCCCGCCGTGCTGCCGGTGCGCGGGATGCTGGGGCCGTGGCGGAGAGACTAGCCGGTCAATCCCACCAGAAAAACCACCAGTCGCTTTGCATCAGAGTAGCCGCCAGCGGCTCAAGCGTTTCGGTGCCCTGAAGCACAATATCGCTGCAATACAGATATTGCTCCTGCGCCAGGGCCAGAGCCTTTTCGCGACTGGCGGGCCTGCGGGTCACCCGCATTCCGATGACATCGCCGCTCATTCCGACGACCTGCGCCCCGTATTCCGCATGCCATTTGCGGTGGACGGCAACATGCACTTCCGGCGGCGGGCAGGCATTCCAGTTACCCCAGCGCAGATAGGCAGCCGCGTCGGCCGAATCTTCGGTTGGCAGAACGCAGAGGTGAACCTTGTCCAGATACGCGCCCGTCAGGATATCCTTGTCGACCGACAGCCCCATCGATCCGATCTCGTGCGGCTTGGGCCACTCGCCCTTTTCCAGTTCGAACGGATCCTCGCCATATTCGTGATCGAACAGGCGCTGCAATTCCGCGCCGACCTCGATCCGCTCCGCAGCCGTCAGGATTTCCTGTGGCGTTCGTGGCGCAGGGAAAGGCGGCAGGTCGGGGTTGGTCGGCATGGGAAAGACCGACCGATCCTCTATGCTATACTGCTCCAGGACGCGCTCCAGCGCTTCGTCGCCGCCTATAATGATCGGCCAGCCGCCGCCCCGTCGCGACAGCTTCTGCCACTCCGCAAGAGCTCTTTGCCCCGGCACCGTGGCGATCGGATACGGAAATGCCGCGCGCATGCGTTCGAGCATCTCGTCCTGCGGCCCGCCAGCAGCCGCGCCCGCGACCGAATGGCGCGCAAGCCCGAGCATCGCCGCCAATCTGGCCAAAACGCCCAACGCCCCTCTCCTGTCCATCGCAATTCCCCGACAATCGCGCATCGAATATTGCACACGCCCGGGTGCTGCGCCATCTGCATTCCATGCCCTACGAGCCCCCACCCCACCTCGCCTCGCTGACGCTGGCCCAGATCGCCGAGCAGGTGGCGGCGCGCAAGCTGCCGCCGGTCGAAGGCTGGGCGCCGCAGCAGGAGGGCGATTCGAACATGCGGATCGCAGCCGACGGCACCTGGTTCCACGAAGGATCACCGATCAACCGGCAGGGGATGGTCCGTGCCTTCTCCGGTCTGCTGATCCGCGACGAGGCGGGCGCGCATTTCCTTGTCACCCCGTTCGAGAAGCTCTCGATCGAGGTCGAGGATGCGCCCTTCCTCGCCACCGACATGGTTGCGCGCGACGAAGACGGCACCCCGGCGCTGGCCTTCCGGCTCAATACGGACGAGCTGGTGATCGCGGGGCCGGATCATCCGATCATCGCGCGCGGCGATGCGGAAACGCCAGCGCTCTACATCGGCGTGCGGCGCGGGCTTGAGGCACGGCTCAATCGCAGCACCTACCAGCAGCTCGCCGAACATGCCCTGGCAAATGGCGACGACTGGAGCGTTTCGAGCATGGGCGAGACGTTTCGCCTGAAGCCGTGAACGCCCCCGACGGAAAACTGGTCGATCGCCTGCGGACGATCTTCGACGAGGGTCACGGGGTCGAACTGCCGGACCTGCTGACAGACAAGCAGTTCGCCGGACGCGATCCGCGCCCCGCCGCAGTGCTGATCCCCGTCACCGATCGCGCAGAACCGGGCGCGATCCTGACCCAGCGCCCGCTCGACATGCGCAGCCATCCCGGCCAGGTCGCCTTCCCCGGCGGCAAGCTGGACGCGGGCGAGGATGCGGTCGAGGCCGCGCTGCGCGAGGCGCATGAGGAACTCGCGCTCGACCCGTCGCTGGTGCGCGTGATCGGCGCGACCGACCGCTACCACACCGGGACCGGTTTCGACGTGACGCCCGTGCTCGGCGTGATCCCGCCCGACCTGCCGCTGGTGCCCAATCCGGGCGAGGTGGAAAGCTGGTTCGAGGTGCCGCTGTCGGTGCTGTTCGACCGGTCCAACTACACCGAGAACAGCGCGATGTGGAAAGGGGCGGAGCGCCGCTATTACGAGATGCACTGGGAAGGCTACCGGATCTGGGGCGTGACCGCGGCGATCATCTTCAACCTCTCGCGCCGGCTGGATATTACGGAGAGCTTCGGTGGCTGATCACCTGCCACAGGCACAATGGACGCAGCGGGCCGATCTGGCCGCGCTGGTCGAGGCGATCGGGCCGGGCAATATCCGCTGGGTCGGCGGCGCGGTGCGCGACACACTGCTGGGCGCGCCGGTTAAGGACATCGACGCTGCGACCCCGCTCCGCCCCGAACAGGTGGTGGACGCGTGCAAGGCGGCAGGCATTCGCACCGTTCCCACGGGAATCGATCACGGCACGATCACCGTGCTGACCGATGGCGGCCCGGTCGAGGTGACCACTTTGCGAGAAGACGTCTCCACCGATGGCCGCCGCGCGACGGTGGCCTTCGCGAACGACTGGCGCGAGGATGCGGCGCGGCGCGACTTCACGATCAACGCGCTCTATGTCGATCCGGCGACGCTCGAACTGTTCGATTATTTCGGCGGGCTGCAAGATCTGGAGGCGCGGCGGGTGCGCTTCATCGGCGATGCGCGCCAGCGGATCCGTGAGGATCACCTGCGGATCCTGCGCTATTACCGCTTCCAGGCGCGCTTCGGGGCGGCGCTGGACGAGGAGGCCGAGGAAGCCTGCGCCGAGCTCGCGCCGATGCTCAAGGGCCTCAGTCGCGAACGCGTCGCGATGGAGCTGACCGCGATCCTCGCCCTGCCCGATCCCGCGCCGACGATCGCCCGGATGCACGAGCACGGCGTGCTGCCGGTCATCCTGCCCGAAGCGGGTGCGGACCAGATCGCCGCGCTCGAACAGCTGATCGCGACCGAAGCCGCCTGCGAGACTGCGCCCGACCCGATCGTGCGGCTATCCGCGCTATTGCCGGCAGACGGAAACACTGCCGAAACGGTCGCCGCGCGCCTGCGCCTCTCTCGCAGGCACCGCGACCTGCTGGTGTGCCTCGCCGCGCGCGAGACGAGCGATGCCGAGGCCCCCAAGGCGCTTGCCTATACGCATGGCAGCGCCTGCGCGGCGGGTCGCCTGCTGCTTGGCGGCAATGATCCGCGCGTGATTGCCGGGTGGGACATTCCGCAACTGCCGCTCAAAGGTGGCGAGATCGTTGCGCGCGGGCTGAGCGGGGCGGAGGTCTCCAAAACCCTGCGCGCGGTCGAGGCGCGATGGGTCGCTGAAGAATTTCCCGACCGCGCCCGGGTGCTCGCGCTGCTGGACGAGGTTTTGCAAAGCCGAACAAGCTCTTAAGCTTGCCTTCAGGCGCAACTATCTAATAATATTCCCGACGCAGCAAGACGGCGCGTCGGTGTTTACCAGCCCCACCGGTTGACATCATTTAGCCGCATTTACATACCGACCCACCTCGGAAGTGGCCCTTTTGGGGCCTTTTGCCGCCATTGGGCGGGAGCATCTGCCGGGATCAGCCGTTTCAGTGGGGCAAGCCCCCACTTCGCGGGCCATTGTTTCGACGATCGGTCCGCCCCACAAGGAGAGTACCTATGAAGTTCAAGACCGCATTCGCAGCCGCCGCCGCGCTCACGCTGGCGACCGCCGCCAACGCCCAGATGGGCCCCGAAGTCGGCGCGACCGTCTATGGCCCCGAAGGCAACACCGTCGGCACCATCGAAGCGATGCAGGATGGCGTCGTGGTGGTGAACACCGGCACCTACACCGCCCCGGTCCCCGCCAACGCGTTTGGCGAAGGCCCCGAAGGCCCGATCGTGTCGGTCACCAAGGACCAGCTCAACTCGATGATGGCCGAGCAGGAAAAGCAGATGGCCGCCGCGCGTGACGCCGCGCTGATCGAAAACGCCACCGTGCTGACCGCTGATGGCGTCGAAATCGGCACCGTCACCTCGATCGACGGCGACAACGCCATCGTGACGCTGGAAGACGGACCCGTAAGCCTGATGCGCGACCAGTTCGCGACCAACGAAACCGGCGCGCTGATCGTGCTGGCGACCAAAGACCAGCTGATGGCCGCGCTCAACGGCGCGGGCGCCGAAGGCGGCGAAGCGATGGAAGCCGACGCCGAGTAAGCGTCAGCCACCAGTTTCCCTCGGGGCCACCATCTCGAGGGTCGCAAGAGGCGGGTCGTGTGCCGGAAGGCGCGCGGCCCGCCTTTGGTTTTGGGGAGAACTCAGACTTCGGCAGGCGCACCATTCGCGCGCCCGCCTGACTCAGAACCGGTTATCCCTCGGGAAGCCCTGCGGCGGCATCCGGCCTGCGCCGCCGCGCGCGACCTTCCATTGCCACATCTCCATCTCGGTGCGGGTGCGTTCGCCCGTGCCGCCCATCTGCCAGCTGAGGCCTTCCTCCAGCCGGAAAGTGGTGACGTCGGCCATCCCGCCATCGCGGTAGCGTTGCAGCTGGACGCCCTGCCCGCGTTGCATCTCGGGCATTTCTTCGAGGTTGAAGACCACCAGCTTGCGGTTGTCGCCCACGACCGCGACGTGATCGTGCCCATCGCCGATATGCGCCACCCGGGCGAGCTTGGCATCGCCCTTCAGCGTCATCACCGCGCGGCCCTTGCGCGTTTCGGCGAGCAGGTCGTCCGACTTGATGACAAAGCCCTTGCCCAGCGTGCTCGCCAGCAGCAGCCGCTCGCCGGGCTTGTGCGCCCAGGCGGAGACGATGTGCGCGCTGTTGTCGATATCGACCATCGTGCGCACCGGCTCGCCAAAGCCGCGCGCGCCGGGCAGCTTGTCCGCCCCCAGCGTGTAGAAGCGCCCGTCGTCGGTCGCGATCAGCAGCTTGTCGGTTGTCTGCGCATGGAAGGCGAAGGCGAGTTCGTCGCCTTCCTTGAACTTCCAGTCCTGCGACAGGTCGGCATGGCCCTTGGCCGCACGGATCCAGCCACGCGCGGAGAGGATCACCGTGGTCGGCTCCTTCTCGATCATCGCGTCCATGCTGAATTCGACCGTGGGCTCCGCCTCGTCGATCGTGGTGCGCCGCGCGCCCAGCGGCGTGTCCTTGCCATATTCCTTGCGCAGCGCATTGAGATCGCGCTTCAGCCGCGTGCGCTGGCGCGCCGGGCTGTCGAGCAGCTTCTGAAGCTC
The DNA here is from genome assembly GCF_015999305.1 of Erythrobacter sp. YJ-T3-07. Taxonomy (NCBI): domain Bacteria; kingdom Pseudomonadati; phylum Pseudomonadota; class Alphaproteobacteria; order Sphingomonadales; family Erythrobacteraceae; genus Erythrobacter; species Erythrobacter sp. YJ-T3-07. The sequence continues at coordinate 2,116,908 of NZ_JAEAGP010000001.1, forward strand.
GTCCTGCTCCTTCAGCAGCTCGTCCTTCTCCTGCCGCAGCTGCATTTCCTCCAGCTTGCGCAAACTGCGCAGCCGCATGTTGAGGATCGCTTCGGTCTGCCGGTCGGTCAGGCCGAATTCGGCCATCATCACCGGCTTGGGCTCGTCCTCGGTGCGGATGATCTCGATCACCCGGTCGAGGTTGAGGAAGGCGATGATATAGCCTTCGAGCAGTTCCAGCCGGTCCGCGATCTTGGCCAGCCGGTGGCGGGTGCGCCGCTGGAGAATGTCGATCTGGCTCGCGATCCAGTTCTGCAACAGCTCCTTCAGGCCCATCACCATCGGCGTGCGCGTCGCATCGAGCACGTTCATGTTGAGGCCGAAGCGCGTTTCCAGATCGGTCAGGCGGTAGAGCGATTCCTTGAGCAGCTCTGGGTCGACATTGCGGCTGCGCGGGACGAGCACGATGCGGATTTGCTCGTCACTCTCGTCGCGCACATCCTCGAGGATCGGCACCTTCTTGTCGGCGATGACCTGCGCGATCTGCTCGATCAGCTTGCCCTTGGGCACCTGATACGGGATCTCGCTGATAATCAGCTGCCACTGCCCGCCGCCCAGCCGCTCGATCCCGGCATTGCGGTCGGCCTCGTTCTCCGCCTCGGCAGCGTGGAAGCGCGCGCGGATGCGGAAGCTGCCGCGTCCGGTCTCGTAGGCCGCGCTGATGGTTTCGGGGCTGTCCACGATCAGGCCGCCGGTGGCGAGGTCCGGCCCCTGCATGATCTGCATCAGCCGCGCGTGCTCGACCGCCGGGTTCTCGATCACCTCCAGCGTCGCTTCGATCACCTCGTCGACATTGTGCGACGGGATATTGGTCGCCATGCCCACCGCGATCCCGCTGGCCCCGTTGGCGAGCAGGTTAGGGAAGATGCCGGGGAAGATGACCGGCTCTTCTTCCTCGTTGTTGTACGTGGGCACGAAATCGACCGTGCCCTCGTCCAGCCCCGACATCAGGGCCATCGCAGTCCTGGTCAGCCGCGCTTCGGTGTAGCGGGCGGCCGCGGCGTTATCGCCGTCGATATTGCCGAAGTTCCCCTGCCCTTCGACCAGTGGATACCGCAGCGCAAATGGCTGCGCGAGGCGGACCATCGCGTCGTAGACGGCGGTGTCGCCATGCGGGTGGTACTTGCCCAGCACCTCACCGACGACCCGGGCGGACTTCTTGTACGCAGTGTCCGGCCCAAGGCGCAGCTGGCGCATCGCCCACAGCAGGCGGCGGTGGACCGGCTTCAGACCGTCGCGCAGATCGGGCAGCGAACGCGCGGTGATCGTCGAGAGCGCATAGACGAGATACCGCTCGGACAGCGCGGTTTCGAAAGGCGCATCGACGATTGCAGCAGGGGAATCGGGCTCTGCGGGACCCTGATCGTTGGAAGCCATCGCTTCGCCCTACCACCGGCTCGCCCTGGCCAGAAGCGCGGAACGCAAAGCTTTCCCCGCCCGTTTAGCCTGTGAAAGCACAATTCAAACGAAAGGACTTCATCATGGCCAAACGTGTTATGATTCTCGCCACGAACGGGTTCGAGCAGTCGGAACTCTTCGATCCCAAGAAAAACCTCGAAGATGCCGGCATCGAGACCGAACTGGTCAGCCTGGAATCGGGTGAAATCAAGGCCTGGGACAAGGACGACTGGGGCAAGACGATCAAGGTTGACAAGACCGTGGACGAAGTGGCCAATTGCGAAGGCTACGATGCCCTTCTTCTTCCCGGCGGCCAGATCAACCCCGACCTGCTGCGCGTCAACGACCGCGCCGTCGCCATCGTCCGCGAATTCAACGCTGCAGGCAAGCCGATCGCCGCGATCTGCCACGCCCCTTGGATGCTGATCGAAGCGGGCCTGGTCGAAGGCAAGACGCTGACCAGCTATCACTCGATCCGCACCGACATGAAGAATGCAGGCGCGAACGTGGTCGATCAGGAAGTGGCCGAAGACGGCAACCTGATCACCAGCCGCAATCCGGATGACATTCCCGCCTTCTCGGATCGCCTGATCAGCCGCGTGCTGGCGAAGGTGCCCGAAAACGCCTAAGCTTTGCAAAAAGCTGAGAAAACCGAGGCCCGGTCGCAGAGATGCGGCCGGGCTTTTTGCTGCGCGCTTGCCAATATGGCGAGAATAAGGCAAGATTGTGGCCACAATGTGATGGCCACATTGGAATGGGGAGAGAATTGATGGCCTTTCGTTCTTCGCTGCTTCTCGTGTCCGCCGCCGCCCTCGCGCTGGCCGCGTGTTCCGACAATTCCGCCTCCGAGACGGCCGAAGCCGTCACCACGATGGATGTCGCCGAAGCGGACGCGATCGAGGCACCGATGGCGGAAAGCTCTGCGGGCGAGGCGATCTCCACACCGGACATCCCCGCCGCCGCGCCCAAGATCGCTTACGTCTATTCCTACGGCTTCCGGGTGGAGCGCGACGCGATCGCTCCCCTGCAGGAACGCCACGCCGACATGTGCGCCAATCTCGGCCCGCTGACCTGTCAGGTCCGCTCGATGAGCCAGAGCGGGGCCGACGATGACTATGGCTATGGCGAGCTGGAGCTTTCGGTCGCGGCGGACAAGGCGCGCGTTTTCGGGCGCAAGCTGGCCAGCGCGGTCGAGGCTGAAGGCGGCGAGCAGGTCTCCTCCACCATCGAGGGAGAGGATCTGTCCAAGCAGATCGTCGACACCGAAGCGCGTCTGCGCAGCCGCGAAGTGCTGCGCGACCGCCTGATGGAGGTGCTGCGCACCCGCAAGGGCAGCGTGCAGGAACTGGTCGAGGCCGAACGCGGCGTCGCGCAGGTCAATGAAGAGATCGACCAGGCGCGCAGCTGGCTGCAGGAAATGCGCGGCCGGGTCGCCTATTCACGGATCACCGTGACCTACCAGAGCGAGGGCGCAGGCCCCGGCGGCTTCGTCGAACCGATCCGCAAGGCGGTAAGCTCGATCGGCCCGGTCGCGGGCAATGTGATCGGCGGGCTGATCCTGCTGCTGACGATTTTTCTGCCGCTCGGCCTGATCGGTTACGGCCTTTGGCGGCTGTTCGGATGGTTGCGGCGGCGCGAGGAAAGCACCGCCAGCAAGGACTAACGCCCGCTCATATCATGCGCATCGGCGGGGATGGTGACTTCCAGCCCGTCGAGCGCATCGGTCAGCGTGATCTGGCACGACAGGCGACTGGTCGGACGAACGCCATAGGCGAGGTCGAGCATGTCTTCCTCGTCCTCGCTCGCCTCAGGCAATTGCGCGAACCAGTCCTTGGCGACGAGGACATGACAGGTGGAACACGCCATCTGCCCCTCGCAGGTGCCCTCCAGCGGCATGCCAGCCGCCTGCGCGACGCGCAGCAGCACATCGCCCGCCTGCGCCTCGGCCTCGACCCGCTGCCCGTCCGATTTGATAAAGGTGACTTTCATGCTTGCGAGTCTGCCGATTCGAGGATGATCGAGCAAGCGCGCTGCATATCCTCGCGTGTGGTGTAGCGCCCCCAGCCCAGCCGGATCGAGGCTTTCGCCTGCGCATCGCTGAGGCCGATGGCGCGCAGCACATGGCTGGTCCGGCCCGACCCGCTGGCGCAGGCAGACCCGGCGGAGAACATGACTTCGCGGCATTCGCTCATCAACCGGGCGACGTCGAGGCCGTCCTTGCGGATATTGAGGTTGCCGTGCCAGCGCTGTTCCGCGCTGCCGTTGAGCGTCCAGCCGGAGAAGGCATCGCGGGCGACCTGCCACAGCTCTTCGACATGCGCCGCGTCTTCCTCCTGCCGCTCGACCGCGAGCGCTGCGGCCGCGCCGAACCCGGCGCACAGCGCGGGCGAGAGCGTGCCCGAGCGCAGGCCCTGCTCCTGCCCGCCGCCCTCGACATGCGGGATCAGCGATAGCCCGTCGCGCACCCACAACGCACCGATGCCCTTGGGACCGTGCAGCTTGTGCGCACTGACCGCGATCATGTCGGCCTCTTGCGGCAGCGCCATCTTGCCCGCCGCCTGCACCCCGTCGACCAGAAGCAGCGCGCCGGTTTCCTTCGCGCGCTTCGCCATCTCGGCAATGGGCTGGATGGTGCCGATCTCGTTATTGACCTGCATCACCGCGAGCAGGCCGACATATTTGGGCATGTCGACGTCGGGCGCGATCACGCCATCCGCGCCGACCGGCAATTCGGTCCAGTTTCCGATCGCCTTGACCGTGTCGATCACCGCCGCATGCTCGATCGCGCTGAACGCGATGTGCTCGCCCGAGCGGACCGGCATGTTGCCCCGGATCGCGAGGTTGATCGCCTCGGTCGCGCTGCCGGTGAAGATCACCTGCCCGCCGGGGGGGAACAACTGCGCCACCTGCTCACGCGCCACCTCGACCGCTGCGGCTGCCATCCGGCCCATGCGGTGCGGGCTGTGCGGATTGCCGAAGGTGTCGGAGTCAGGCCCGCCGAGCCACGCGAGCATCGCCTCACGCGCTTCCGGCGCAAGCGGGGTCGTGGCCTGGTAGTCGAGGTAGATCATCTAATCCGCACTAGCCGTTCGTGCTGAGCTTGTCGAAGCGCGAACAGAAGCACTCTCCCTTCGACAAGCTCAGGACGAACGGAGGTTACGAAAGCGACCGCCAGGCCTCAGCGAACGCCTCCAGTTCCTCCGGTGTGGTGCTCCACCCCATGCTGACCCGGATCGTGCGCGCGGCGACATCGTCGGGCACCCCAAAGGCATCGAGCACGCGGCTCTTCTTGAGCGTGCCCGAGGAACACGCGCTGCCAGCAGACACCGCGAAGCCCTTCGCGTCGAGGCGGATCAGCTGGGCCTGGGCGCTCATCGTGGGGTGGGTGAGAGGAACGATATAGTCGACCTGCTCCCCAATCCGCAGGGCCGTTTCATCAAAGCGCTCGCGGAACCTGGCCCGGTCTTCTCGGGTGGTCGACCATTCTCCTGCCTCGAGCGCTGCGGCCATGCCCAGTATGCCCGGCAGGTTTTCAGTTCCTCGCCGATAGCCACGCTCGTGGCCGCCATTGGGGTGTAGCATCGCGTAGTCGCGCACCAGCAATGCGCCAACGCCGATTGGCCCCCCGAATTTGTGGGCCGAAACGATCACCATGTCAGCGATCTGCGGAGTCTCGACCTTGCCCACACTCTGCGCACAGTCGACCAGCAGCACGCCATTATTGCCGTGCACCACTTCGGCAATCATGCCGATGTCGTGACGGGTACCCGTTTCAGAGTTCACATGCTGTATGGCGATCAAGCACCGGTTCTCGACTTCACCGCTTGCGGCGCGAGAGGGTTCTTTTGACAGACTATCGAGAATAGCTGTGTCGATCCTGCCGTCGGATCGTACGGGTATGCTCTCCACCCCCCTGTTCGAGACCATTGTGTAGATCGCATCATGTTCGACCGCGCTCACCGCTTCATCGAGAACGTGCGCACTATCGAAGGCGAGCAATGCACTCTCGCTCGCCCCGCTGGTAAAGATCACCTCTCCATCCCACCCCAGCGCCGCCTTCACCCGCGCACGGGCATCCTCCAGCGCCTGCTTCGCCTTGCGGCCCTCGGTATGCGGAGACGAGGGGTTGGCCCAGATCGCAAACCCTTCCTCCATCGCGGCCTTTGCCTCGGGGCGGAGCGGCGAGGTGGCGGCGTGGTCCAGATAGATGCGGGGGCGCGCCATTAGATGCTCGAAGTAATTGCGAAATGCGGCATAAAGCCTATATAGCCGCGCACCCGGCGCGCGCCACTGCCCAATAGGCAGACGCGTGCGCCAGCCCAGCTATTTCCGGATCACAGCACCCATGCCCACCGTCATCTTCCCCGGCCCCGAAGGCCGCCTCGAAGGCCGTTTCTCGCCCCCGCCGCGCCCGCGTGCGCCGGTCGCGCTGATCCTCCACCCGCACCCGCAGGGCGGCGGCACGATGAACGAGCGCAATACGCAGGCCCTCTACAAGACCTTCGTCGATCGCGGTTTCGCGACGCTGCGCTTCAATTTCCGCGGCGTGGGCCGCAGCCAGGGCAGCTTCGACAATGGCATCGGCGAATTGTCCGATGCAGCTAGCGCGCTCGACTGGATCCAGTCGATCCATGAAGAAGCGCAGGTCACCTGGGTGGCCGGTGTCAGCTTCGGCGCGCTGATCGGCATGCAGCTGCTGATGCGCCGCCCCGAAATTCGCGGCTTCATCTCGGTCGGTGCGCCGGCGAGCATGTACGACTTCAGCTTCCTCGCGCCCTGCCCCGCCAGCGGCATCTTCGTCCACGGCGCGGCCGATACGGTGGTGCCGCCGCCCGCGGTCACCAAGCTGGTCGAAAAGCTGCGGACGCAGAAGCACATCACCATCCACCACGAAGAAATCCCGCGTGCCAACCACTTCTTCGAGAAGGAGCACGAGGAGATGATGGGTGCGGTGAACAACTACCTCGACTTCCGGCTCGATCCGTCCTGCCCGATCCGCTGATCACGCAGGGCTGAGGGCCTGCCCGACACCACCGATTGCCGATTGCCAATCACCTGTCCCCTGCGCGTAGCCCGCGCGGGGCGACAGGCCGTGTCGCAATTCGATCCTGATTTGAAACGTTATACCATCTAGCGCCCGTTAATAGTCATAGTGTATCATCTCTTCGGAGGCAGTCCCCAGCTGCCCGGAAAAACAGGAGAGATGTCCATGGCTTACACCTATGCCAACCAGACGCAGAACCGGCTCCCCGCCATTCTGGGTGTGGCCGGAGTGCATGCCGGGCTCGGCGCGCTGCTGATCTACGGCCTCGCATCGGGCGAGTTCGAGAAGATCGTTCAGCCGCCGCTCGAAGGCGGCCAGATCGAGCTGCCGCCACCCCCGCCGCCGCCCAAGCCGGTCGACCAGCCGCAGGTCGAAACCCCGCCCTCGGCACGCGACGTGGTCGCCCCCAAGCCGCCGCTGAATGTGTCGACCAGTCCGCCGCGCGTCGACACCAGCGATATCATCCTGCCGCCTGCGCCGCCGCAGCCGCTGGCATTGCCCAGCACCACCCCCACGCTCCCGCCGCCTCCGCCACCCAAGCCCACGCCCAGCTTCGATCCGGTGGCCGCGCGCCCCGCGAATAATGCGGGCAGCTGGGTGACGCAGAGCGACTATCGCAGCAGCTGGATATCCCGCGATTACGCGGGCACGGTCGGCTTCAGGCTGAATGTCGGCGCGAGTGGCCGCGTGGAAGGCTGCTCGGTCACGCAATCTTCCGGCGTCGCCGCTCTCGACGAGGCGACCTGCCAGCTGGTCACCCGGCGCGCGCGGTTCGATCCGGCCAAGAACGGCCAGGGCCGCGCGGTTGCGGGCAGCTATAACGGCGCGGTGCGCTGGCAGCTTCCCGACTGATAACGGCTTCGCCTACTCTCCGATTCCCTCGGCCGTGGCGGTGTTCACCGGCGCCCGGCCCTGGGAATCGGGGATGGTCCAGATCGCCACATTGAGCAGCGCGACCAGCGCGGCGACCACCATAAGCCCCGCCTGCTTGCGAAAGCCGCGGCGGAACAGGATGAACGCGCCCGCGATCAGGGCGAATGCGGCGAGGACCAGCAGCGAGAGTACGAGGTTGAGCATGCGTTTCGCCTACACCGGATTGTGCCCATGCGGAACGGCTGTGTGCGCGAAGCTTTCTGTTGGAGTGCGGCACACCTGCCGCGAGTAGCCACAGGAGCTGTGTCATGGGTATTTTCGGTTCGATCAAGAATGCGATCTTCGGCAACGACAAGACCGAAAAGCAGCCACCGGCAACCTCCACCGCCCCGCCGACCACGCCAGCAACAGACACGTTCAACAATTCAGGCGTCAAATTCGAGCCGACCACCACGGTCGACGTGGCAGAGCGACTGGACAAGATCGAAGGCTCCGACAAGCTCAACTGGCGAACCTCGATCGTCGATCTCCTCAAGTTGCTCAGCATCGATCCGAGTTACGAGAACCGCAAGCAGCTGGCGGGCGAACTGGGCCGTACCGACTACGAAGGCACCGCCGAAGACAATATCTGGCTGCACAAGCGGGTGATGCAGGAAATCGCCGACCACGGCGGCAATGTGCCTCCCGAACTGCTCAAGTAGCACACGCGAAGCAAAGATTTGACGGGTGTGGCGCGGGGCGTCACACCCGTTTGCATGAGCACATTCTCCCTCACCCGCCGCCAGACCCTTGCCGGGCTCACCGCCACCACCGCCCTGACGCTGGGAGGCTGCGCCGCCAGCCGCGCCGGCCCTTCGCTGCGATCCATGACCCTCGCACCCGACGAATGGCTCGACGACGTGTCCTACGGGATGCTGAAGTACGAGCCTGAGCGGGCGACCAGCCTCGGCGTGGATACCGGCGATTACGCCGAATGGCGCGGGATGCTGGAAGATCAGTCGATCGCCGGGCAGCGCGAATATGGCGCCTATCTGCGCTGGGTCGTCGATCAGATGGAAGGCCTCGACGAAAGCCGCCTCACGCCTGACCAGCAGACCAGTTTCGAAGTCGTGCGCAGCGCCTTTTCGACCGCCGCCGAAGGGTTCGACCAGCCCTATGGCGATGTCGCGGTCGGCAGCTGGCGCAATGCGCCTTACGTCGTGATCCAGAATGTCGGCACCTATCTCGACATGCCGCGCTTCATGGATTCCTCGCAGCCGCTCGCAGACGAAGCGGACACCGGATACTATCTCGACCGGCTCGCCAGCGTGGATAGTGCGCTTAACGGTGAGTTGGAGCGGCTGGAAAAGGCGCGCAACCTCGGCGTGATCCCGCCCGACTTCCTGCTCGACAAGGCGATCGCCGCGATGGAAGCGAGCATCGAGTCGGCACCTTCGGACTATGTCGGTTCGCTCGAAAAAGCGCCCGAGGCGATCCGCGCCTCCGCGATGACGACCGCCAGACGCGTGACCGAGCAAAAAATCGTCCCCGCGCTCCAGCGCCAGCTCGCCGAACTGAAGACCGAGCGCGCGCGGGCAAAGTCCAATGCGGGCATGTGGGCGCAGCCCGGCGGGCCGGAATGGTACGCCTGGGCGCTCAAGGCCAGCACGACGACCACGCTCTCGCCAGACGAAATTCACGAACAGGGGCTGCAGGAACTCGAAGCCCTGCACGCGCGGATGGACCCGATCCTGCGCGACATCGGCTATGACAGCGGCACGGTGGGCGAGCGGATGCAGGCGCTCAGCACCGACAAGCGCTACCAGTTTGCCGAGGGCGATCCGGGCCGCAAGCAGATCATGGATTTCATCCATGACCGGATCGACTGGATCACCGCGCAGATGCCGCGCGCCTTCAACGAACTGGTCGAACCCAACGTAGAAGTGCGCCGCCTACCGCTCGCCGAAGAGCCCGGCGCACCCGGCGCCTATGGCGGCGCGGGCAGCAAGGACGGGTCGATCCCCGCGCGCATGTGGATCAACCTGCGCACCACCGACCTGCACCGCAAATACGACCTCGCCGACCTCACCCATCATGAGAGTATTCCCGGCCATGCGTGGGAAGGCACCTTCTCCAACCGCCTGCCGCTGATCCGCTCCATCCTCGCCTTCAACGCCTTTTCCGAAGGCTGGGCGCTGTATGCGGAACAGCTGGCCGACGAGCTCGGCGCCTACGACGATTTCCAGGTCGGTCGCCTCGGCTACCTGCAAAGCCTCGCCTTCCGCGCCTGCCGCCTGGTGGTCGACACCGGCCTGCACCACAAGCGCTGGACCCGCGAACAGGGCCGCCAGTTCTTCGTCGAGCGCAATGGCTCCAAGGCGGAGGAAGTGGCGAGCGAGGTCGATCGCTATTGCAGCTGGCCGGGCCAGGCATGCGGTTACAAGATCGGCCATTCGCAGATTGTCCGCCAGCGCGAGCGCGCGAAGCGCGAAATGGGCGACGCCTATGATTTCAAGGGCTTCAACACGGCGGTGATCCTCGGCGGCAATTCCCCGCTGGACGTCGTGGAAAAGACCGTCACACGCTATATATCCAGCGCCGGGTAGCGGCGCATGACAGGAACCGGGCGCGATGGAGACCTTTGGAGACGATCTCGAAACCATGCGCCGGGTTCCACTGGCGGATGAGCATGTCGCGGCGATCTGCGAGATCGGGCGCGAATGCTCCTATGCAGCTGGCGAAATGGTGGCCGAGCTTGGCTCGCCAATGGATCGCTTCGTCTATGTGATCGAGGGCGAGATCGAAGTCGTCGATCCGTTCAGCGGCGAACGCATGCTGCCCTCCACGCTTGGGCCGACGCAGTTCATGGGTGAGATCGCCTTCCTCAACGGCGGCACCAACATGCTCGGGATGCGCGCGGCCAAGCCCACCCGCACGATCGAGGCTCCGCGCGACGCGATGCTGGAACTGATGGCGCGGGTGCCCGAACTCTCCGACCACATCATCACGGTGTTCTCCGCCCGCAGGCGGCGCCAGTTCGAGCAGAGCAATAGCGGGATCAAGCTGATCGGCGCGGACCGCGATCCGCGCATCCAGCAATGCGAGCGCTTCCTCAGTCGCAACCGCATCCCCTTCCAGAGCTACGACCTCGACAGCAGCGACACCGAAGCGAGCCGGTTGTGCAGCCTCGTCGATCACGAGCCGGCAGTGATCCTCGGCAAGGATCGCCCGCTGGACGACCCGAGCCCGCGAGCCCTCGCGCAGGCGCTCAACCTCGACCTGGCGATTGGAGAGGACGAGACGGTCGACCTGCTGATCGTCGGCGCAGGCCCCTCGGGTGTCGCTGCGGCGGTCTATGCGGGTGCCGAGGGGATGACCGCGCTCGTGGTGGAGGACACCGCCATCGGCGGGCAGGCCGGGACCAGCAGTCGGATCGAGAACTACATGGGCTTCCCCACCGGGATCAGCGGAGCGGACCTGATCTATCGCGGGCAGATCCAGGCGCTGAAATTCGGCACCCGGTTCGCCATGCCGCGCCGGGTCGAGGCGCTGGAGGAGATGCCCGACGGCACCTTCTGCGCCACGCTCGACCATGGCGAACGGCTGTGCGCCCGCGCGGTGCTGGTCGCCACCGGCGTGCAATATCGCCGCCTCCCCATCGATCGGCTGGAAGAGCTGGAGGGCGCTGGCGTATTCTACGCCGCGACCGAGATGGAGGCGCGCTTCTGCCGCAATACCGAAGTCGTGGTGGTCGGCGGAGGCAATTCCGCGGGGCAGGCCGCGATGTACCTCTCGCGCGCGGCCAAGTGCGTTCACGTAGTGGTGCGCGGCACTTCGCTCGCCGCCTCGATGTCGGACTACCTCTCGCGCAGGCTCGAAGCCGATCCCCGGGTGCAGCTGCATTACGAGACCACGGTTTCGCAGCTGCACGGGGAGGATCACCTCGATGCCATCACGCTCGACGCCCCCGACGGACAGCGACGGATAGAATCGCGGGCTCTGTTCATCATGATCGGCGCGGCTCCCAACACCGACTGGCTGGCCGAACATATCGATCTGGACGAGCGGGGCTTCGTGCTCACGGGCGAGAAAGTCGGCCGCGACTCGCCCTACGAAACTTCCAAGCCGGGCATATTCGCGGTCGGCGATGTGCGCGCGGGATCGGTCAAGCGCGTGGCGAGCGGAGTTGGAGAAGGATCGGTGGTGGTCAGTCGGATCTGGTCCCACGTCGACCAGCTGCGCCGCGCGGAGGCGATCGGCGCGGCGGCCTAGCCGCCGGTAGCGCTGGCGTCCGGCTCGGCCTCGCGCGGGACCAGCCGCACTTCGAACATGGTCGGCCACAGCTTGCCGGTGACGAACCAGCGGCCGCTGGCCGGATCGTGTGCGATCCCGTTGAGCACCGCTCCGTTCCGGACCGCGCCGTTCTGTGCCGCATCGATCTCCGCCACCAGCGGGATCAGATCGACGATCCGCCGGATCGTGCCATCCGCCGGGTCGATCCCGACGATCACCTGGCTGTACCACTGGTTGGCCCAGATCAACCCGTCGGCCGCTTCAAGCTCGTTCAAGCGGGCGATCGGCCTGCCATCCAGCGTGACCGTCACCTCACGCTGCACCGCGTAGGTTTCGGGGTCGAGAAAGCGCAGCGTCGCGCTGCCGTCGGATGCGACCAGCATGCCGTCCACCGCGGTCAGGCCCCAGCCTTCGAACGGAAATGGATCGCTGCGCACCGGCTCCAGCGTGTCGAGCGACCAGCGGTGGATCACCCGGTCCATCCAGGTGAGGCTGACCAGCTCGTCACCCCAGAGAGCCATGCCTTCACCGAACTGATCCGTCGGGATCGCCTGCGCGGCGAGTACGTCGCCCGTTGCCAGATCGACCTTGCGAATCTGCGATTGTCCTTCCAGCCCGGTGCTCTCGTAAAGCTGCCCGTCGTGCCACAGCAGGCCCTGGGTAAAGGCGGCCGGATCATGCGGATAGCGCGCAACGATCTGAGCATCGTAGATCGTTGCAGAGGGCGCGGGTGCGGGCGCGGGTGCGGCCTGCGCCTCGCCCGCCTCCTGTGCGTGCCCGGGCAGCGGCGCGAGGAAGGCCGCAGCCAGCGGGAGCGCGAGAGCGGAAATGCGTTTCATCATCGCGCCGGAAATGGCGCCAGCGAACCTGACTCGCGGCTGAAGCATGCAGGCCCTTGCGCCGCGCCGGTCATCGTTTGCCGAAGAACTTGCCCGCCATCCCGGTGATATCGTCGATCACGTCGCCATCGCCATCCATGTCGAGCATCTTCAGAATGCTCGCCGCCTGCGGATGCTCCTGCAACTGGCGGGCATATTCGCTCAGCGAGCCTTCACCGCCGATCTGCTGGACGATCTGGCTGAGGATGCCGGTGTCCATCCCGGTCTTGGCGGCTGCCAGATCGACCGTATCGCCGGGCTTGGTGTGCGCCTGACTGAGCACCGCGATCGCCTTTTCCGCCATCGCCGGGTCGATGCCCAGCTTGTCGGCCAGGTTCACCACATCATCCGGCGCGCCGCCGGTGCTTTTGAGAATCGAATCGAACAGGCTCATCAACGGCTCCTTCGTTCAGCAATACGAACCGCGTAAATAGCGCGGCTAGATGTCGAATTTAGGGCCGCGAGGTGTGCGACGGCCTGCTGATGATCCAGAAACCCTTATCGGCGCGGGATCGCTTTACCCGGCACAGCGGCTCGGCATTGGCGGAGATGTCGATCTCGCGCCCGTCGATCGTTTCCGCGAGCCAGAACACGAATGCCCCGTCGCCCTTCTCGTACTCGCGGGTTTCCTCCGCGTGCGTCTCATCCGCAGCAAAGCGGAGGCGGTAACGGGTCATTTTGCGCAGGCCTTTCGCCACATCGTCGGTCTCGCGATCTGCGTGGGAGATATAACGGACTACGCTGGTCGGCGGCCTGAAGAACCCAAACTAACTTCCAGTAATTTCATCGGTTTTCACCCCGATGCAGCTGAAAAATCAGGGCCCCGCTCCGGCTTTCACCGTGCGGGGCCCCTCCTCTCCAACCGGGAAAGTCGTGTGCCTGCGGTCAGGCGACCTGGCGGGCGGGCTGCGGCGCAGCGTCGCGCACGCCTTGGTCGACATGGGCGGCGAAGGGCTGGAAATTGTTGACGAAAAGCTGGACCAGCTTTTCCGCGGTCGCGTCGTATTCGTCCTTGTCGGCCCAGGTCGAACGCGGGTCGAGGATCGTCTGGTCGATGCCCTTTTCGGCCAGCGCGGGCACGCTCACCGGCACGTCGAAGCCGAAATTGGCGTCCTTGCGATATTCGACATCATCCAGCTTGCCTTCCAGCGCAGCGTTGAGCAGCGCGCGGGTCGCCTTGATCGGCATCCGCGAACCGACGCCGTACTTGCCGCCGGTCCAGCCGGTGTTGAGCAGCCAGCACTGGACCTCGCCCTTGGCGATCCGTTCCTTGAGCAGGTTGCCGTACACGCTCGGGTGGCGCGGCATGAAGGGCGCGCCGAAGCAGGTGGAGAAGGTCGCTTCAGGCTCGGTCACGCCGATCTCGGTGCCCGCGACCTTGGCGGTGTAGCCCGACAGGAAGTGGTACATCGCCTGATCGGGCGTCAGCCGCGCGATCGGAGGCAGCACGCCGAAGGCGTCGGCGGTCAGCATGATCACGTTGCTCGGCACCGGGCCGAGGTTCTTCTCGCTGGTATTGGGGATCGAGCTGAGCGGATAGGCGCCGCGCGTATTCTCGGCGAGCGAGTTGTCGTCGAGGTCGATCTCGCCGTTTTCATCCATCACCACGTTTTCGAGGACGGTGCCCTCCATCTGCGTGGTCGCGAAAATCTCGGGCTCCGCTTCGGGGTTGAGGCGGATCATCTTGGCGTAGCAGCCGCCTTCGAAGTTGAAGACCGCATCGTCCGACCAGCCATGCTCGTCGTCGCCGATCAGCGTGCGGCTGGCATCGGCGGAGAGCGTCGTCTTGCCGGTGCCCGACAGGCCGAAGAACACTGCGGTCTTGCCGTCGGGGCCGATATTGGCTGAACAGTGCATCGGCATCACGCCCTTGGGCGGGAGCAGGTAGTTGAGCACGCCGAACACGCTCTTCTTCATCTCGCCCGCATATTTGGTGCCGCCGATCAGGATCAGCTTTTCCGAAAGGTTGACCGCGATCACGGTTTCGCTGCGGCAGCCGTGGCGTTCGGGATCGGCCTTGAAGCTGGGCAGGTCGATGATCGTGTATTCGGGAACGAAGTCGGCCAGCTCCTCGGCGGTCGGGCGGACCAGCAGGGTCCGGATGAACTGGTTGTGCCAAGCGAGTTCGTTGATCACGCGCACGTTCACGCGATACTCGGGCTGCGAGCCGCCGAACAGGTCGGCAACGTAAAGCGCGTCCTTGTCACCCAGCGCGGCGAAGAAATCTTCCTTCAGCGCGGCGAAGTGATCGGGCGTCATCGACGCGTTGTTGTCCCACCACACGGTGCTCTCGGTCTCGCCGTCGCGGACGATGAACTTGTCCTTCGCGCTGCGTCCGGTGTGCTTGCCGGTCTCGACCACCAGCGGCCCGTGCTTGGCCTTGCGTCCCTCGCCATTGGTCAGCGCATGCTCGGTCAGCTGCGCGGAATCGAGGTTGGCGTGGATGGTGGCACTGGTCGTGATACCCTGGTCGGCAAGGGTGTGGGACAAAGCTGCGGGCACGGCGGCCGTTCTCCTGAATGATACAATGATCGCGCGGCTGGCGGATCGCCGTCAAACCGGGCCGTCAAACCGGACGACTGCAGTCGATGCATACGAATGCAGGGTCTGGACGAGATTGCGCATAATCTCGCTTGCGCGACTCGTCAAACCGGGCGTCCGCGCATCATCAATCGGTGCACCGTCGCCTGCCGGTGCGTTGTGGATAGAGCGCACACACGCTATTTCCGGCGCAAGAAGAGGAAACTGGTGCCCGGCATGGACCCGCAGACACATCCCAGCGAAACACACAGCAGCGCACCTGCCCCCGCGACCGGAGGGCGCCGCGTCGTCGCGCTGGTCGACGATGATCGCAATATCCTGACCACGGTCTCAATCGCGTTGCAGGCCGAAGGGTTCGAGACGCGCGTCTATTCCGATGGCGAGACCGCGCTGCGCGCGCTGAGCGACAATCCGCCCGACCTCGCTGTGTTCGACATCAAGATGCCGCGGATGGACGGGCTGGAACTGCTCGCCAAGCTGCGCGAACGATCCGCCCTCCCCGTCATTTTCCTGACCAGCAAGGATGACGAGCGGGACGAGGAAGCCGGCTTCCAGATGGGTGCGGATGATTACATCTCCAAACCCTTCTCGCTGCGCCTGCTGGTTGCCCGCATCCGCGCGATCCTGCGCCGCAGCGGGCTGGAAGACGCCGCGCCGGAAGGCAGCGCCGACAGCCGGCTGAGCGAGGCGCGCGCCAGCTTCACCCGCGGGCGGCTGACGATGGACCCGGCCCGCCATCAGGTGACCTGGGACGGCAAGCCGGTCTCGCTCACCGTGACCGAGTTCCTGCTGCTCGAAGCGCTCGCCCACCGTCCCGGCGTCATCAAGAGCCGCAACCAGCTGATGGATGCCGCCTATCCGGACGACGTCTTCGTCGACGACCGGACGGTGGACAGCCATATCAAGCGCATGCGCAGGAAATTCCGCCAGGTCGATTCGAGCTTCGGCGCGATCGAGACGCTGTACGGGGCCGGTTACAGCTTCAGCGATGGCTGATTTCCCCAAAACTGGCGCCCATGGCTGACCGCGTCCGCGTGCGCCGCATCCCGCGCCCGCTGGAAGGCGGCGGCGTGTTCTCGCGCCTGTCGCTCACCGCGCGCATCCTCGCGGTCAATATCCTGCCACTGCTGCTGCTGGGCGGCGGGATCGTCTATCTCGATTCCTACCGCGCCCAGCTGCTCGACGAGCGCTACAAGCTCGCCCGGATCGAGGCGCAGATCACCGCCGAGGCGCTGGCCGGGGCGACCCGCGCGCGGCAGGACGCGCTGCTGCTCCAGATCGGCAAGGAACAGGACATGCGGCTGCGCCTGTTCGATCCCGAGGGCAAGCTGATCGCCGACAGTTTCGAACTGGGCGAGCCGACCTTCACCCTCGACGATCCGACCGACGACCCGTTCGAACTGCGCTTCGCCCGCTTCCTCGACCAGATCGTGGACACAGTGGTCAGCGCGCAGCCGGTGCCCCGGTATAACGAACCCGAGTCGAACAATGCCGATTCCTGGCCCGAACTGCAGCGCGCCCGCGAACTCGGCATCTCGCAAATCGAGCTGCGTCAGGCGGCGGACCGCACACCCGTCATCACCGCCGCCGCCCCGGTGGGGCTGCAGGGCACCACGCTGCTGACCACCCGCAACGCGGTCGACATTACCGAATCTGTACGGCGGGCACGCTCGACCCTGGGCACGGGCGTGTTCGTGACGCTGGCGGCATCGATTTTGCTCTCCCTGTTCCTCGCGCGGACGATCGTGACGCCGCTACAAACCCTCTCAAAGGCGGCCCAGCGCGTCCGGCTAGGGCGCGAGCGCGAGGTGCAGGTGCCGCGCCTGCCCGACCGGCGCGACGAGATCGGCATGCTCGCCCGGGCGGTCGCCGACATGACCGACGCGCTGCGCCACCGGATCGACGCGGTCGAGCATTTCGCCGCCGATGTCGCGCACGAGATCAAGAACCCGCTCGCCAGCCTGCGCAGCGCGACCGAATCGCTCGGCACGGTGGAAGACCCTGCCCTGCGCGCCCAGTTGCTCGACATCGCGATCCACGACGTGCGCCGGATCGACCGGCTGGTGACCGAGATTTCCGACGCCAGCCGGATCGATGCCGAAATGTCGCGCGCGACCTTCTCCATCGTCGATCTGACCGTGCTGGTCGGCAATATCATCGAACGACGGCGCAACCGCGGGCTCGACCAGGGGTGCGAGATCGCGTTCGAACATCCTCGCGGCAGCGCCCGCGTGGTCGGCGTGCCCGAGCGGCTGGAACGGGTGGTCGACAATCTCGTCGACAACGCGGTCTCCTTCTCGCCCGCAGGCGGCACGATCCGGATCGTGATCGCGCGGCAGGACGGCACGCTGTCGCTGATGGTGATGGATTCCGGCCCCGGCATCCCGCCCGAGGCGCGCGACAAGATTTTCGAGCGATTTCATTCGGATCGGCCCGAAAAGGAAGATTTCGGCCACCACAGCGGCTTGGGCCTCGCGATCGCTCGGACCATTGCCGAAGCGCACGAGGGGACGATGCGCGCAACCGACCGGCCCGATGGTGAACCCGGCGCGTGCCTGGTCCTGACGCTCCCCGTCGCGCCGGCGGATGACTCGCCGACTGGCTAGGTCCGCGCATTAGGCCTTATCCCGCGCTATAATACGCGTTAGGCGGTAGGCCCGCGCCAGGTGGCGCACCGCAACGGACACAATAGCGCGCATGAGCGAACCGCAGAAACTGATGCTGGTCACCGGAATGTCCGGCGCGGGCAAGACGACGACCCTGCGCGTGCTGGAGGACCTCGGCTGGGAAGCGGTCGATAACTTCCCCGTCCGCCTGCTGCGCCCGATGGTGCGCGAAGTGCTTGCCGGGGAAGACCGCGTGCCATTGGCTATAGGGTTCGACACGCGCACCCGCGGGTTCGAGCCGCAAACCGTCATCGCAATCGTCAAGAGCCTGCAGGAACGCGAGGATCTGGCGCTCTCCACCCTGTTCATCGATTGCCGCAGCTCCGAGCTCGAGCGCCGCTACAACGAGACGCGTCGCCGCCATCCGCTGGCCAATGGCCGCACCGCACTCGACGGCATTCTCGCCGAGCGCGACCTGCTCGAACCCCTGCGCCGCTGGGCCGACCTGCTGGTCGACACCAGCCAGCTGGCGACCAACGAGCTGCAGCAATTCGTCCGCCAGAACTTCGGCACCGACGGCGCGCCGCAGATCGCGGTGACCGTGTCCAGCTTCGGCTTCGCCCGGGGGATGCCGCCGCTGGCCGATCTGGTGTTCGACATGCGCTTCCTCGACAATCCGCACTGGGTCGAGGATCTGCGCGAGCAGACCGGGCTGGACGAGGATGTCGCGAACTTCCTCCACCAGACCGACGGATTCGAGGACAACTTCACCCGCATCCGCGAGCTGCTGATGGACCTGCTGCCGCGCTACGGCGCGCAGGGCAAAAGCTATGTCCACATCGCATTCGGCTGCACCGGGGGGCGTCACCGGTCGGTCTACACGGCAGAGCGGATGGCCGCTGCGCTGCGCGATGCGGGCTATTCGCCCACGGTCAGCCACCGCAATCTGGCGAGCCGGGCGACCGATACTGTGGAAATGCAGACCGCATGAGGCACCCCGGCGTTCGCGTTGGGCCTTGCCTTGGGCGTGTGTGCTTATAGACACGGGCACCATGATTGGCCTTATCCTGGTGACGCATGGACAACTCGCGCGCGAATTCGTGGCAGCGATGGAGCATGTCGTCGGCCCGCAGGACGCGATCTCCTCGGTCTGCATCGGTCCACAGGACGATGCCGAGGAATGCCGCGCCCAGATTCGCGACCAGATCGGCGAGGTCGATCGTGGTGAAGGCGTGATCATCCTGACCGACCTGTTCGGCGGAACGCCCTCCAACCTCGCGATCTCGCTGCTCGAGGAAGGGCGGGTCGAGGTGATCGCGGGGATCAATCTGCCCATGCTGATCCGGCTGGCGCGGGCACGCGAGGCGATGCCGGTGGCAGAGGCGGTGCGCGCGGCACGCGACGCAGGCCGCAACTACATCACCATCGCTTCGGAATTCCTCGCCCGGCCGAGCGACGAGATCAAGGCGGCGGGCAAATGAGCGAGCTGCGCAAGACCATCACCATCGTCAACCAGCGCGGCCTGCACGCACGCGCCAGCGCCAAGCTGGTCGAGGTGACCACCCGCTGGCCCGAGGCGACGGAGATCCAGGTCGCCAAGGACGGGCGCGCGGTCGACGGGCGCTCCATCCTCGACCTGATGATGCTGGGCGCGGCGCGCGGCGACGAGATCGAGCTGATCGTCGCGGGCGAAGATGCCGATGCGGCGCTGGCCGAGATCGCCCAGCTGGTCGAAACCGGTTTCGGCGAAGAATAGGCGCGAGCGCCTCCCCTCCCTCACATCGTCATGCCCCGTCGCGAGATCACCAGCTATTCCAACCCCACGATCAAGGCGCTGCGTTCGCTGCGGGAGAAGAAGCACCGCCAGCGCGAACGGCGCTTCCTCGCCGAAGGGCTGCGCCTGCTGACCGATGCGCGCGAGTCGGGCCGCGTGCCTGAAGTGCTGGTGATGGCCAGCAAGCGCGATCCCCATCCGCTGATCGACGCGCTGGAACACGCGGTTGAGGCGGCAGGCGGCGACGTGATCGAGACCACGCCCGACATTCTTTCCAAGATCACCGGCAAGGACAATCCGCAGGCAGTCGCGGGCGCCTTTGCCGAGTGGGACACCTCGCTCGACCGGATCGACCGAGACGCCGCGCCGATCTGGCTGGTCGCGCAGGCGCTGCGCGATCCCGGCAACCTTGGCACGATGTTGCGGACCGCCGATGCGGTGGGCGCCGGCGGGCTGATCCTGATCGACGATTGCGCCGATCCCTTCGGCGTGGAGGCGGTGCGCGCCAGCATGGGCGCGATCTTCACGCAAAATCTGGCCCGCGCGCGATGGGAGGAATTCCTGCCGTGGCTGCGTGAAGGACAGGGCCAGCTGGTCGCGGCAAGCTTGCGCGAGGCGGTCCCCTATCGCGGCGCGCCCTATGCGAGCCCATGCTTCGCGATGGTCGGCAACGAATCGCAGGGCCTGCCCGAAGCCTACGAGACGGCGTGCGACCTGCGCGTGACCATGCCGATGCGCGGACGGGCCGACAGCCTGAATGCGGCGGTGGCCGGCGCAGTGCTCGCCTACGAGGTGCTCGCCAGCCTCGAAGGATGACAGGGTGACACGTGTCACCCGGGTGTCACCCGGTTGGGGCGGCGACATTCTTCAAGAGAAACAATGCGCTGCTGCGCGCGAACTGCCGCAGGGTGACAGATGCGCGTTCTAGGCGCGCCGGGGAAGCCAACGATTGCAAAGAGCGATCGCGGTGTAGCCGATGCGTGAGATGTAGGAAATCCGCGCAGCCCCCCGCCACCCTCGTCATCCCGGGCTCGACCCGGGATCCCGCTTCTACCCCGGCAGCGTTTGGAGAAGCACCAACCCGGGTCGGAGCCCGGGGCGACGCTGGAGGCTGATCCGCGCCCGATCAGTCGCCCGCGACGAAGGCGGTGATCGTCCACTTCCCGTCGATCCGGTTCACCGCGATCCGGTAGTCGACGATGCTGCGCAGCGCATGGTCGGCGATATAACCTGCGGCACCATCCTGCGTCATCACGGCCTGATAACCGGTCTGCTGGTCTGTCTCCTCGTGCCCGTCGACATACTGGTCGTCATACCGAACCAGCGCCCAGTCCCAGCTGATCCGCTCGATCACGCGCGCGTCCTCGGCAGGGGCGAAGCGCAGTGGCACGTCGACCCCGGTGACGATCACGGTTTCGAACACCTCTCCGCCAAAGGTCTTGGTGAAATACCACGGGAAGGCGATGTAATCCGTGTCCTGCGCGCCCTCCTCGCCGATACCGCAGCCCAGCTGCACAGCGTCGGCAAGGTCATCCCAGCTGTTATAGGCCCCGGCATCGAGCCGCTTGCGCAGCTCCTCCACGCCCGAGCCGCCACCGAAATCGAGCGTCACGTCCGGATCGGTCAGAGCGATCAGCGCATCGGCATCGCGCAAGGTGATCGCGCGCTCCAGCCGTTGGTGAAACTCGGCATAGCCCGGCAGCCCGGTGCATTCGTCACGCGGCGCGAGCGGGCCGGGGCCTTCCCCTGCCGGCGCAGTCTGCGCGATCGCAGGTGCTGCCGCGAGGCCCACAGCAAGCACTCCGGTCAGGATATTCATCGCCAACGCCCGCATACAACCTCCCCATTCAAACGCCCACGTCATTCCGGGCCTGACCCGGGGGTCGGGCTTTTTCGAGGGTCGCGCTTAAAGAAGCACCACCCCTTATTCCCTGCCTGCGCAGGGACAGGCAAGTCCGGGGCGACGGAATGGCATGATGTGCCTAATCCGCCGCGTCGCGCGCATCTTCCAGTTGCTTGCCCTCGCCTTCTTCCTCCAGCGCAGCGACATCTTCCGACGTGTAGGTCGGTGTTTCAGCGATCTGCGGGATTTCCTCGATCTCGCGCTTGCCTATCTCGATGCCCTTTTCGGACAGACGCCGACCAGCGGAGAGGACATTGCGCTCGAAGCTGCCGACGAACTTGTTGTAGTTCTTGACCGCGCTTTCCAGCCCGCCGCCGACGCGCTTCATGTGCTCGGCCGCGATGGCGAGGCGGTCGTAGAGCTCCCCGCCCGCCTTGCCGATCTCCATCGCTTCCTTGGCGATCGTGTCCTGCCGCCAGACCTGCGCCACCGTCCGCGCAATCGCAACCAGATTGGTAGGAGTTGCCAGCAACACCTTGTTACGAAAGGCGAAATCCCACAACTCGGGATCGGCATCGAGCGCGGCGGCGACGAAATGCTCGCCGGGCACGAACATCACGACATAGTCGGGCGCGTCGTCGAACTGGCTCTGGTAGCTCTTCGACCCCAGCGTCTGGACATGGCCG
Organism: Erythrobacter sp. YJ-T3-07; assembly: GCF_015999305.1. NCBI lineage: Bacteria > Pseudomonadati > Pseudomonadota > Alphaproteobacteria > Sphingomonadales > Erythrobacteraceae > Erythrobacter > Erythrobacter sp. YJ-T3-07. Next base: position 2,138,862 of record NZ_JAEAGP010000001.1, read on the forward strand.
CGCATCGACTTGGCGTGCAGGTCCAGATGCCGCTTGCGCTCCCCCTCGTCCTCCGCCTCGAACGCGGCCTGGTAGGCGTTCAAGGAGACCTTGGCGTCGATCACCAGCTTCTTGGAGCCGGGCACGTTGACGATCGCATCGGGCCGCAGCCTGCCCTCGTCGGTCTCCAGCGACTGTTCGAGGTTGAAGTCGGTATGCTCCGACAGGCCGCACTGCTCGAGCACGTTCTGCAACGCCCGCTCGCCCCAGCGCCCGCGCGCCTTGGGTGCGTTGGTCAGCGAATTGCCAAGCCGCTGCGCCTCGCGCCGGACCTCTTCCTGCCCCAGCCGCATCTGCTCGATCTGCGCGGCTAGCGAGGAGAAGGCATTGGTGCGCTTCTCCTCCAGCGCGGCGACCTGATCCTCGTATTTCTTGAGCCGGTCGCCCACCGGCGCGAGCAGCGCGCGAATCTTCTCCTCGGAGGATTTCTCGGAGTGGCCGAACCGCTCGGTCGCGCGCTCCAGAAACGCCTCCTGCGCCTTGCTCAGTACGGCGGAGCCGGTGTTCTGGAATTCCTTGAGCAATTCCTCGCGCGCTTCGACCAGCAGGCGTTTCTGCTCGTCGAAATTGGCGGTCTTCTCTTTCAAAGTCGCGAGTTCGGAGGACAGCGCACCATTGGCCCGCCGCGCCTCTTCCAGCACGGTTTCATGCCGTGCGCGGGTTTCCTTAAGCTCGGCCTCCAGCGCATCGACGCGCGCGCCCTTCTCGCGCGAGGCCTCGAGCTCGGCATAGGCGCGCAGGTACTTGGCGTCGGTCTCCTTCGCCTCCCGCTCGCTCTCGGCATAACGGTTCTTCCATTCCGCGACCGGACGCGAGCCGAGAAACCAGCCCGCCGCTAATCCAACTAAGAGGCCTGCTATCAGGCCAACGATTTGAATGATTTCCATCGATCCCTCCAAAACACCGAGGTCGGCGGTGTAATCCACCGACCTCGGCGCAGATCAAAAGGCGTCCGCTCCGCCAGCAATCAGAATTGCAAGCTTGACCAAGTTGAGAAAGACCAAAGCCTGACTCAAACTCAGCTGAGCTCCGAAGCAAAAATGACTTCCGGAATCGCGACGCCACAGAACCTGCCAGTAAAACATGGCATCCTCCGTGCGTATCTATTTTAGGGAGTGCTCGTCGCCACAGGGAGCCAAATCGATGAGCCAGTGCTTGGGGCTAGTCCAGTAGGAGAGCCGTCAATCTTTGCAAAACCATCAGCATTTGTGAAATCGGAGCGCTAAAAATTCGATTGCCAATCGGTCGCGGCCATAAATCTCCTTATTAATAATCCCACATCGCACGAATCATCGGTTCCTACAAACGTTCCGCAAATATTTTCCACCACCGCTTAGCGTCACCTCGCCCCTCGTCACAGACAGCGGGAAGGCGTTGAACACGACGCTAGGGAAAATTCGGTTGTCTCGTAGGAAAGCTGGTGATTGCGCCCTGCCCGCGGCAGAAAAAAGAGAACCTCGATCGTTCTGACCGCTCCAAATAGAGGCTTTTTCTGGCCTAAAGTTCGGAACACCTTGCGCTTTCTCTCGCTAAACAGGCGAAGGAGAAAATCCATGTCGATCAAGGAAATGATCAGCGAGCACCCGTCCGTCGGGGCCGATTACAACGAGCAGCTGGCCGAGGCGGTGAAGCACGCGATGTATTGCGCGGCGATCTGCAATTCGTGCGTCGATGCGTGCAATGCAGAAGAAGGCGACATGTCCGAATGCATCCGCAAATGCTCGGACTGCTCGGATATCTGTCAGGCGGTCAGCACGGTTGCCGCGCGGCGAACGCATGGCAACACGGCGGTCATCAAGTCGCTGCTCGAGGCCTGCATCCTCGCCTGCAAGGTCTGCGCGGAGGAATGCGCGAAGCATGACAACCCGCACTGCAAGCGCTGCGAGAAGATGTGCCGCGAGTGCATGGAAGACTGCGTGAAGGCGCTTCAGGGCATGGTTGCGGCGGCGTAAGCCCGACAAAGAGAACCCGTCGCCCCGGACTTGATCCGGAGGACGGGTTCCTAAAAGCAAACCGCCAGAAGGCAGCCTTGCGCCGGATCAAGTCCGGGGCGACGTTTAATGTGGCGTAGTGATTAAGCCGCAACCCGCAGCTTCTTGAGCTTCTTAAGCGCCATCTGGCGCTTGAGGCGGCTGAGGTGGTCGATGAACAGGATGCCTTCGAGGTGGTCCATCTCGTGCTGGATGCAGGTGGCGAGCAGGCCCTCCATCGCCTCGGTATGTTCCTTACCGTCGAGATCCTTCCAGCGGACGGTGCAGGTCGCGGGGCGATCGACGTCGGCGTAGATGTCGGGGACCGAGAGGCAGCCTTCCTGATAGGTCGCCAGCTCCTCGTTCGGTTCGAGAATTTCGGGGTTGATGAACACCCGCGGCTCTTTCTTGGTCGCCGGGTGCGTGTGCTTGTGCCCGTCATGGTCGCACTCGATCGGCTCTGCGTCCGGGTCTTCGGGCTGCAGGTCGATCACGAGGATGCGCTTGGGCACGCCGACCTGGATCGCCGCAAGGCCGATGCCGTTGGCGGCGTACATCGTCTCGAACATGTCGTCGACGAGGGTGCGCAGATCGTCGTCGAACTCGCCCGCTTCAACGGGCTGGGAGACGGTTTTCAGCCGGGGGTCCGGCACTTCAAGGATTTCGCGGATAGCCATGGGAGATCAGATAAGCGGGCTTCGCTCCGCTATCAAGCGGTTAGCCCATCGGCCTGCGCGCCCGCAGCGCCTGCGCCAGTGTGCCCTCATCGAGATAGTCCAGCTCCCCGCCTACCGGCAGGCCGTGCGCGAGTTGCGTGATGCGAACGGGGAAATCGCCCAGCCGCTCGGCGAGGTAATGCGCGGTGGTCTGCCCTTCGAGCGTGGCGTTCATCGCCAGCACGACCTCGTCCACGCCTGCTTCGACGCGCGCCAGCAGGCCGGGGATGGCGAGGTCTTCGGGACGCACGCCGTCCAATGCGGAGAGCCGCCCGCCGAGCACGTGGAACGTGCCCGAGAACAGCTTCGCCCGGTCGAGCGCCCACAGGTCCGCCACATCCTCGACCACGCAGATCGACTTCGCATCGCGCCGTGGATCGGAGCAGATGCCGCAAGGGTCGCGCGTGTCGACATTGCCGCAGATGCGGCATTCCTCCAGCGTGTCCTGCACGGCGAGCAGCGCGTCGAGCAGCGCGGGCAGCGCGGTCTCGCGCTTCTTGACCAGATGCAGCACCGCGCGCCGCGCCGAGCGCGGCCCCAGCCCGGGCAGGCGGGCGAGCGCGGATGCCAGTGTCTCGATCTCTTGCGATGCCATGGGGTGACAGATAGGGCGAGCACCCCTCCACAGCAAAGGTCGCCGCACAGCTTATGCGCATCGTCTTCATGGGAACGCCGGATTTCGCGGTGCCGACGCTGGAAGCGCTGGTCCATGCCGCGCACGAGGTGGTGTGCGTGTATACCCAGCCGCCGCGCCGCTCGGGCCGAGGCAAGAAGCTCCAGCCGACGCCCGTGCATCAGGCGGCCGAGCGCCTCGGGATCGAGGTGCGCCATCCTGCCTCGCTGAAATCGCAGGAGGAGAAGGACGCCTTCGCCGCGCTCGATGTCGATGTCGGCGTGGTCGCGGCCTATGGCCTGATCCTGCCGCAGGCGGTGCTCGATGCGCCTGCGCATGGTTGCCTCAACGTTCATGCCAGCATCCTGCCGCGCTGGCGGGGTGCTGCGCCGATCCAGCGCGCGATCCTTGCGGGCGATATCGGCACCGGGGTCACGATCATGCAGATGGAAGCCGGGCTCGACACCGGACCGATGCTGGCGACCATCCGCACCCCGATCGACCACAAGACTGCGGGCGATCTGACCGACGAATTGGCCGAGAAGGGCGCGCAGTTGATGGTCGGCACCTTGCGCGAACTCTCCAAGCATATCCCGGTCGCACAGGAGGATGCGGAAGCGACCCACGCGCCCAAGATCGACAAGGCCGAGGCCCGGCTCGACTGGACGCAGGACGCGGTTCAGGTGGAACGGCAGGTGCGCGCCTTCAGTCCGTGGCCGGGCGCGTTCTTCGAACATGAGGGCGCCGAGGGGATGGAACGCGTGAAGGTTCTCGCGGCAGAAATCGCGGAGGGTTCGGGCGCGCCGGGCACCGTGCTCGACGACGCGCTCACCGTCGCATGCGGCAGCGGCGCGCTGCGGCTCACCCGCGTGCAGCGGGCGGGCAAGCCGGCGATGGTCACCGCCGATTTCCAGCGCGGGCGCGCGATCGGCAAAGGCGCGCTGCTGGGTTCATGACAATGCCCGTTAGGCCCTTGGGCTGCGATTGACTTCGCCCCGCGATCGGGAAACGTCGCCCCACGATTCACCGGGAGACGGATATGAGACGATTGGTGGCAATCACGATCGGTGCTGGCATGATCGCAGCGGGCACGGCGCTGGCGGCGTGCGGCGCGGCAGAGCCCGGCGAGGCGGCTGGCGACAGCTTGCCAAGCGTCACCTCTGCGGCCCCTCCCGACTTTTCCGACGGGCTGATCACCTGCGCCATGCCCGATTTCGACGGCAAGACCGGCCTGACCGTGACCGAGCGCTTCATCCTGATCGACGGCCAGCCGAAGCGCTATTCCGATTTCAACAACCAGGCCTTCGATCTTTGCCAGGTGGGGCAGGATAATTGCGCGCTCAAAATCGAGAACGGCGTCATCCGAATGGACTGGACCAGCGCGAACGGCACGCGGTCGCGCTATGACGTCGATCTTGGCACGCTCGACATTGCCGCCTACACGACGAAGGCTGGCGAGGCGGAGCGCGCGGTCGCCTTTCAGGAAGGCGCGAAATGCGTGCGCGAACCGCTTCCCGAGGGTCTTCAGGTCATGTGACGGGTTGCCTCGCGGCGATCTGTCCCTAGCAGGGGCGCCATGGCCCTGACCCGCTATGCCCTGACGCTCGAATTCGACGGCACGCCCTTCTTCGGCCTCCAGCGCCAGAAGGACGGGCCCAGCGTACAGCAGGCGGTGGAGGAGGCGGCGCAGGCGGTCACCGGGCAGCAGATCACACTGCACAGCGCAGGGCGCACCGATACCGGGGTCCACGCGCTCGCCATGCGCAGCCATTTCGATGTCGAGAGCAAGCTGACGCCGTTCCGCATGGGCGAGGCGATAAACGCGCATCTGCGCCCTGCCCCGATCGCCGTGACGCATTGCGAGGCGGTGCCGGAAGACTGGCACGCACGCTTCAGCTGCATCGGTCGCCGCTACCTCTATCGCATCATCAACCGTCGCGCTCCGCTGACGCTGGAGAAGGACCGCGCGTGGCTGGTCTCGCCCGAGTGCGATGCGGACGCGATGCACCGCGCGGCGCAGAGCCTGGTCGGCCATCACGACTTCACCACCTTCCGCTCGGTCCATTGTCAGGCGGCGAGCCCGGTCAAGACGCTCGACCGGCTGGATGTGGAACGTGCGGGCGACGAGATCCGCATCCACGTCGCCGCGCGCAGTTTCCTCCATCATCAGGTCCGCTCGATGGTCGGCTGCCTCGCGCTGGTCGGCATGGGGCGATGGAACGAAGGCCGCATCGCGCAGGTTCTGAAAGCGAAGGATCGGCAGGAACTGGGCCTCAACGCGCCATCGCACGGGCTCTATTTCGTCGAAGCCGTCTATCCCGACGAACGTGCTGCCGACGAACGCAGCGATTAGGTTGCACACTGCAACTTCAGTGCTAGGTCGGCGACGAAAAACATTCACAAGGAGAGCGATCCCATGACCACCACCGGCAAACAGATCTTCACCACGCTGGAAAGCGACGGCACGCTGACCATCGAACTCGCGACCAGCGAATTCCCCGAGCCCAAGGGCAATCAGGTGCTGGTCCGCATGGAAGCCGCGCCGATCAACCCGAGCGACCTTGCCCTGCTGGTTGGCCAGGCGGACCTCGACAACGCCGAGTATTCCGAGGGCAAGATCGTCGCCAAGATGCCCGAACCCTACAATTCGGGTGCCAAGGGCCGTCACGGCCAGCGCCTGCCCGTGGGCAACGAAGGCGCGGGCGAAGTGATCGCCACCGGCGATAGCGACATGGCCAAGGCGCTGATGGGCAAGCGCGTCGCCTGCGTGCCCGGCACCGCCTTCAGCGAATATTCGATCGCCGATGCCAGCATGTGCATCCCGCTGGGCGACATTTCTTCGAAGGACGGGGCCAGCGCCTTCGTCAACCCGATGACCGCGCTCGGCTTCGTCGAAACCGCCAAGATGGAAGGGTTCGGCGCGATCCTGCATACCGCCGCCGCCTCCAACCTCGGTCAGATGCTGGTGCGCATCTGCCAGGAAGACGACATGCCGCTGGTCAACATCGTGCGCCGGCAGGAGCAGGTCGACGTGCTCAAGGGGCTGGGTGCCAAGCATATCGTCAACTCGTCCGACGATGATTTCATGGCCCAGCTACGTAGCGCGATCGACGAGACCGACGCCTTCATCGGCTTCGATCCGATCGGCGGCGGCAAGGCGGTCGACACCGCGTTCAAGGCGATGGAGCAGGTCGCCGTGGGCAAGATGACCGAATACAGCCGCTACGGCTCGAACCAGCAGAAGCGGATGTACATCTACGGCCGGCTCGATCTGGGCCCGACCGTGCTGACCCCGTCCTACGGCTTCGGCTGGACGCTGTCGGGCTGGCTGCTGTTCCCCTTCCTGCAGAGCGCGGGCAAGGAAACCGTGGCCCGGATGCGCAAGCGCGTGCTCGACAACCTGACCACCACCTTCAAGAGCGATTATGCCAAGACGGTGACGCTGGAAGGCATGCTGGAGAAGGACGCCGTGCTGCAATACCGCCAGATGCGCACCGGCGAGAAGTACCTGGTTACCCCGCACGGGTAATCTGCAACTGCTGCGTGGGGGTGTACCACGCCGATGGCGTATAGCCCCCACCCCCAACCCCCTCCCCCAAGGGAGGGGGCACATCCTACCGCCCGTCGAAGTGCCGCTGGGCCTCTGCTGGCTCGGTAATCCCGTTGGCGATGAGCAGTGCGGTCAGCAGCCGCGCCTTCGGCGGGGCGAGTGCGCGCGAGGCGACGAAGCCGTTGGCATCATCCTGCGGCTCGCGATCGACCAGTCCTTCGTCGGTCCGGCTGGCACGCACCACCAGGCATCCGCGCCGCGCGTGCTGCACCAGAATCTGCCGCACAGGATCGGGCATGTTGCCCTCTCCCAGCCCGGACACGACGATCCCCGCTGGATCGTCCGATAGCTGGCGCGCGGCTGCGGCGGCGGTCATCCCGGCATAGACCGCCAGGATCGGCACATCGGGCAGCGGCAGGAAGCGCAGCGATGCGGCGTCGCCCACCCGCCATGGCGCGCCGAACCAGTCGAGCCGCGAGGGGGTGACGATCGCAACCGATTCGCGGGGGAAGCCGCGAAACGCCTCGGTCGCGCGGGTCTGGGCCTTGCGCACGTCGCGCGCGGAGTGGACCCGGTCGCCCATCACTACCAGCACCCCGCGCCCGACCGCATCCGCGTCGCCCGCGACCCTCACCGCATTGGCGAAATTGCGCATCCCATCGTATCCGACCGCATCGGCAGGCCGCATCGCGCCGACCAGCACCACCGGCTTGGTGCTGGGCAGCGTCAGGTCGAGCAGGAAGGCGGTTTCCTCTGCCGTATCGGTCCCGTGGGTGACGATGATCCCGTCGACGCCATCGTCGCGCATAGCGAGGTCGATCTCCGCATGGAGGCGCGACCAGATCGAGGCGTCGATGTCTTCCGATCCGATATTGGCGATCTGCCGCCCGGTGAAATCGGCCGCGACACCCAGGCCGCTGGCCTGTTGCAGATAGTCCTCGATCCCGATCTGGCCGGGGCGATAATCGGCGCGCATCGCGTCGCCGGCCTGGCCTGCGATGGTGCCACCTGTGGCGAGGACGAGGATGCGAGGCAAGGTCGTGCTGTCCATTTTCGTCGCCCTAACGGGTGCCAACGCGCTTTCAATCCAATTTCTGGCAATTGATTTTGAACTTTGGCACGCTAGATAGCGGCCCCTCCCCACTGGGGACCGGGCGGTTAGCTCAGCTGGTAGAGCATCTCGTTTACACCGAGAGGGTCGGCGGTTCGAACCCGTCACCGCCCACCATTCCATCCCTTGCCCATACCGCGCCAACGCGGCAATCGGGCGGGGATGAGCCATTTCGACATCGCGATTGCCGGGTGCGGACCGGCAGGGCTTGCCGCCGCGCTGCTGCTGCATCGGCAGGGGCACCGGGTGACGCTGTTCGAGCGGTTCGATCAGCCGCGCCCGATCGGATCCGGCCTGATGATCCAGCCGAGCGGGCTGGCGGTGCTGGATGCGCTGGGCCTAGCGCACGATATCCTCGCCCACGGCGCGCCCATCCGTGCGCTACACGGGCTCAACCATCAGGGCGATGTCGCGCTGGATGCGCGCTATGCCGATCTCGGCGTGGCGGGAGCCTGCGGGATCGGGATCCACCGGGGCAGCCTGTTCGCCCTGCTCTTTCGCGCCGCGCAGGCGGAGGGGATCGGCATCGAGACCGGCTTCCCCGTGACCGCCACCGGCATCGAGGCAGGCGGCCGAACGCTGACCTGCGACGACGGGCGCACCACCCGCGCGTTCGATCTGGTGGTCGATGCGCTGGGCACCTCCTCCCCCCTCGTCCCTCCGTGCGGCGAATGGCTCGCCTTCGGGGCGCTGTGGACGACGCTCGACTGGCCCGCGGATGCTCCGTTCGATGCAGGGCTGCTCGAACAGCGTTATACCCACGCGCAGCAGATGGCGGGCGTGTTGCCCACCGGCGTCCGGGTCGATGGCGAGCGGCGCGAACTCTCCTTCTTCTGGTCGCTCAAGGCGAGCGCGTACGAGGCACGCCGCGCTGCCGGGCTCGATGCGTGGAAGGCGCAGGTCTGCGCGCTGTGGCCGGATTGCGAGGGGCTGCTGGCGCACATTACCGAGCCCGAACAGCTGACCTTCGCCCGCTATGCCCATCGCCGCGTGCCCGAACCTGTGGGTGAACGGCTGATCCACATCGGCGATGCATGGCACTCGGCCAGTCCGCAGCTGGGGCAAGGGGCGAACATGGCGCTGCTCGATGCCTTTGCGCTGGCGCGCGGCATCGCTTCGCACGGCGATCTGCAGGAACGCCTCGCCCACGCGGCGCGGCTGCGCAGCCGGCATGTGAAGCTCTATCAGGCGCTCACCTGGGCGGCGACGCCGCTCTACCAGTCGGACAGGGAGTGGCACGCGCTGCTGCGCGATTTCCTGCTGACCCCGCTGGGCCGCGTGCCGCCGGGGCCGGGAATTCAGGCACGGCTGGTTGCGGGGCTGGTCGGCAATCCGCTCGCCCCGCTGGGCCTCGCCGTGCCCGATTACGAAGCGATCGCACGCTAGCTAAAGCGCGTCGACCACCTCCTGGACCGCCTTGCGCGCCGCCTCGCTCGACCAGTCGAGCTCGCCCGTCACCCGCCACACCTCCTGCCCGCTGCGATCATACATTACGGTGGTCGGCAGCGTCGCCGCACCGATCGCCTCGCCCAGCGCGAGCTGCGGGTCGATCCACGGCGGCAGGCTGTCGATGTCGTTTTTCTCGAAGAATGCGGTGATTTTCGCCGGATCGCCCATGTCCTGGCTGATCGTGACCACGTTGAGCTCGTCCTCGTAATCCGCCGCCAGCTGGTCGAGCATCGGCATTTCCTTGACGCACGGCGCGCACCACGTGGCCCAAAGGTTCATCAGCACCGGGCGCCCCTGCAGCGCGCCCAGATTGAGCACCGCGCCTCCCGGGTCGACCATGTTGGCGGCGGGCATCAGGTCGCCCGCGTGGCTCCGGTCGATCTCGCCGGGCCTCGCCTCTTTGCCAGTGTCGGTCTGCGCCGCACTCTCTTGCGGGGTCGGGTCGGCCTCCCTATCGCACCCGCTCAGGATCAGGACGATGGCGAGCGCAGGCAAAATGGCAGAACGGGACACGGATACCTCCAGCGCAGGGCGCGGCAACGCGATGTGGGGCGGCCGCTTCGCCGATGGGCCTAGTGCCATCATGCGCGAAATCAATGCCTCGATTCCCTTCGACAAGGCGCTCTGGCGGCAGGACATCGCGGGCAGCCGCGCGCACGTGAGCATGCTGGCCGCGCAGGGCATCCTGTCGCGGGAAGATGCGACCACCATCGACGACGGCCTCCAGGCCATCGCCGCCGAATACGAGCGGGACGGCGTGCCCGAGGACTGGGACCTGGAAGACATCCACATGACCGTGGAATCGCGGCTGACCGAGCTGGTCGGCCCGGTCGCGGGCCGCCTGCACACCGCACGCAGCCGCAACGATCAGGTCGCGACCGATTTCAAGCTGTGGACCCGCGAGGCGATCGAGGAGACCGACGCCGGGCTCGCCGCGGTGCAGGCCGCGCTGGTCACCCGCGCGGAGCAGCACGCGGCCGACATCATGCCCGGCTTCACGCACCTGCAGGCAGCGCAGCCGGTCACGCTCGGCCACCACCTGATGGCCTATTACGAGATGCTGCGGCGCGACCGGATGCGCTTTGCGGCAGCGAAAGAACGGCTCGACGAATGCCCGCTGGGGGCCGCCGCGCTGGCGGGCACCGGGTTCGACCTCGACCGCGAGGCGACTGCGAAGGCTCTGGGTTTCGCGCGGCCCACCGCCAACAGCCTCGACACGGTGTCCGACCGCGATTTCGCGATGGACTATCTGCACGCGGCCAGCATCGCGAGCATCCACCTCTCGCGCCTCGCCGAAGAGATCATCATCTGGGCAAGCCAGCCCTTCGGCTTCATCCGCCTGCCCGATTCGCTCTCCACCGGCAGCTCGATCATGCCGCAGAAAAAGAACCCCGACGCCGCCGAACTGGTGCGCGGGCACGCAGGCCGGATCATCGGCGCGGCGACCGCGCTTTCGATCACGATGAAGGGCCTGCCGCTGGCCTATGCGAAGGACATGCAGGACGACAAGCCGCCGGTGTTCGAGGCACACGGCCTGCTCACGCTGTCGCTGGCGAGCATGGAAGGGATGATCGCGGGCGCGCAGTTCAACACCGACCGGATGCTTGCGCTGGCGGGAAGCGGCCATGCGACCGCGACCGACCTGGCCGACTGGCTGGTGCGCGAGGCGGGCGTCCCCTTCCGTGAGGCGCATCACATCACCGGCGCGGCGGTCGCGCGGGCCGATGCGAAGGGCTGCGCGCTGGGCGATCTGACGCAGGACGACCTTGCCGCAATCGATCCGCGGGTGACGCCCGAAGCGCTCGCCAATCTCACGCTCGAAGGATCGGTCGCCTCGCGCCGCAGCTATGGCGGAACCGCGCCCGATCGGGTACGCCAGCAGGTGACCGAGGCGCGCCGCGCGCTCGGCCTCGACAGTTGAAGCGAAACACCATGCGCATACGCCTCGCCCTCGTGCTCACCGCCGCTCTCCCGCTCGCGCTGTCCGCCTGCGGCCAGCGGGCCGCCTTGCAACCGCCGCCGGGCGAAACCCTGCCGCCTGCGCCCTATGGCAGCGATGAGCGTCTGACCACCGAGCAACTGCTCGAACCCGATGTGATCGCGCAGCCGATCCGCGATACTGAGCTGCGCACCCGCTCCGAAGAGCGCGAGGACGATCCTTTCGACCTGCCCCCAGAATAGGGCGAACCCGAGTTAGGCCGAACCAAGTACGATGGACCATTTCAAGCTGACCGACGGCATCCTCCACGCCGAGGATGTGCCCCTGCCCACGATTGCGCAGGAGGTGGGCACCCCCGTCTACGTCTATTCGCGCGCAACGCTTGAACGCCATGCGCGCGTGTTTCGCGAAGGTCTGGGCGAACTGAAAGACCCGCTGATCCTGTTCGCGGTGAAGGCCAATCCCAACCTTGCGGTGTTGCGCGTGTTGCAGCGCGAAGGCTTTGGCGCGGACGTGGTTTCGGGCGGGGAACTGCGCCGGGCGCTGGCCGCCGGGATGACGCCGGACAAGATCGTGTTCTCGGGCGTGGGCAAGACCCGCGCCGAGCTGGAGCTGGGTCTCGACACCGGCATCGCGCAGTTCAACATCGAATCGCGCGAGGAAGGCCGCGAGCTGGCCGAGCTGGCCGCCGCGCGGGGCGAGAAGGCCCGCTGCGCGCTGCGGATCAACCCCGATGTCGATGCGGGCACGCACGAGAAGATCAGCACCGGCAAGGCGGACAACAAGTTCGGCGTGCCGCTGCACCACGCGGCCGAGGCCTTTGCCGAACTGGGCGCCCTGCCCGGTCTCGCGCTGGAGGGCCTCGCGATCCATATCGGCAGCCAGCTGGGCGATCTCGCGCCGCTGGAAACCGCTTTCGGCAAGATCGGCACGCTGCTCGGCCAGCTGCGCGAGGCGGGCCACACGATCACCCGGGTCGATCTGGGCGGCGGACTGGGCGTGCCCTACCGCGCGGGCGAGACCTTCCCCAGCCCCGCCGATTACGGCGCGATGGTCGCGCGCGTGACCCGCGACTGGGGTGTGCAACTGGTGTTCGAGCCGGGGCGCGTGATTGCGGGCAATGCCGGCGTGCTGCTGACCCGCGTGGTGCGCGTGAAGCGCGGGCTCAACAATCCCTTCGTGATCGTCGACGCGGCGATGAACGATCTTGCGCGCCCTGCTCTGTACGGCGCGTGGCACGATTTCGAGCCGGTCGCCCAGACCGATGAGCGGATGACCGCCAACATCGTCGGCCCGATCTGCGAGACAGGCGATACCTTCGCCACCAATCGCGACTGCCCCGCGCTGGTCGCGGGCGATCTGGCGGTGTTCCGCACCGCCGGGGCCTATGGCGCGACCATGGCATCGTCCTACAACTCGCGCGGTTTCGTGCCGGAAGTGTTGGTCAGCGGCAGCGACTATGCGGTGGTCGCCGACCGGATCGACGCGGGCGCGATCATGGATGCGGAGCGAGTGCCGGAATGGCTGGACTGATCGCGTCGCTGCCGCTGTTCCACCAGGTTGCGGGGAGCCGCATCGTGGTGGTCGGCAACGGACCGATGGCCGAAGCCAAGCAGCGGCTGGTCGAACGCGCGGGCGCGGTCCCCGTGGGCGAGGCGGAGGCGCATCATGCCTCGCTCGCCTTCGTCGCGCTGGAGGATGCGGGAGAGGCTGCGGCGGTGCGCCAGCGACTCAAGGCGAAGGGCCTGCTGGTCAACGTCGCGGACAAGCCCGACCTGTGCGATTTCACCACTCCGAGCATTCTCGACCGCGATCCGCTGCTGATCGCGATCGGCACCGGCGGTGCCTCAGCCGGTCTCGCCAAGCATATCCGCCTGCGGCTCGAAGCGATCCTGCCGCAGCGGCTGGGCGAACTCGCACGGGCGCTGGCGAGCGGGCGCGATACCCTGCGCGCGAAGCTGCCCGATGGCGATGCGCGCCGCCGCGCGGTGGACGCGGCATTGCGCCCCGGTGGCACGCTCGACCCGCTGGACGAAGGCTCTTCCGACAGGGTCGAGCACTGGCTGGCCGATCCCGCCCCCGATGCACCGGCGCGGCTGGAGAGGATCGCGCTTGCCAGCGACGATCCCGAAGACCTCACCCTGCGGCAGGCGCGCTGGCTGGGCGAGGCGGATGCGATCTATCACGACGCGCATGTGCCGCCCGCGATCCTCGCCCGCGCCCGCGCCGATGCCGCACGCCATCCGCTGGACACCGCCCCCGATCGCCCTGTGGACGGCTTTGCGGTGATCCTGACGCGAGACTAGATTCCGGCGCAGTCGCACGCACCGGTGGCGTCGAAATAGCGGGCCATCGCCTCAACCGCGCTGTCGCTGAGCGCGATGAACGCGCGCCGCCGGTCGACCAGATCTTCCTCGCGGCGCAGCAGGCCCTGCCGGGTCATCTGCGCGATCCAGCGCAGTGCGGTGGTCGGCGGCACGCCGCTGGCGATGCACAGCGAGGTGACCGAGACACGCCGCCCCTCCGCCCGTGCGGCGGTCAGATCGAGCAGGATGTCCCACGCCGGGTCCGCGAACAGCTCCGCCTCGAAAAACCGCGCGCGCGCCTGCCGCTTGCGGATCAGCGCGCGGACGCGGCGCGGATCGGGCAGGCCGGGCACCGGAGATTGCCCTTCGGCCTCCCGCTCGCCCTGGCGATGCTCGCGCAAATTGCCGCTGCCCTGTTCGCCCGTACCGAAGGCGAAGGCGGCGCTGCCATCGCGCGGCACGTCGTCGCGTGCCATCAACCCGTCGAGCTTCTCCGCCAGCAGGCTCACCCGCTCGACCAGCCGCATCACCGCCACCCGGTCTTCGGCAGAAAGGTCGCGCACCCGGGCCCCGGCCAGCCGCGCCAGCGCCTCGCCGAAGGCCACCAGCCGCTCCCCCCGCCCCGGCTCGACCAGCAGCACCGGATCGCTCTCGCCCATCGCCACCATCACCGGTTCGAGCGCGCCGATCGTGGTCGCGACGATCAGCTGCCCGCCCGAGCGCGCAATCCGCGCATCCAGCCGCGCGAGCATGGCGAGCGTCGCCGCATCCGCGCCCGAGGCATCAACCGCGACCAGGTCGCCCAGCGCACGCGTCTTCTCATCATCCAGCGCGATCAGCCCTTCGGCCTGCGCCACGCGGAATCCGGCAAGCTGCGCATCGGCGCGCATCGCCTCGCGCACATGCGGGCGGTCGGCGAACAGCGAGATCGCAACCGGGAGCCCGCCGCCATCTGTCGGCGCGTATGCTGGCCCGTCCGAAGGCGCATCGCCCGCCAGCGCGTAGCTGAGATCGGTATTGCTTCCGGCGGCGCGCGACTCGGTGTGGAGCATCACTATTCCCTCTTTGTTCCACACGTATTCATGAGAACAAAGGGGGAATAAGTCAATCGCATCCATAGTGGAGCGGGTTGCCCGCCCCACCCGGCATCGCGCCTAATCTTCGAACGGATCGCGGACCAGGATCGTGTCCTCACGCTCCGGGCTGGTCGAAACCAGCGCGACCGGGCACTCGATCAGCTCCTGAATGCGGCTGATATACTTGATCGCGTTGGCGGGCAGATCGGCCCAGCTGCGCGCACCCGCGGTGCTTTCCTGCCACCCCTCCATCTCTTCGTAGATCGGCTCGCAGCGTGCCTGGCTCGCCGCGTGGCTCGGCAGGTAGTCGTAGATCTTGCCGTCGATACGATAGCCGGTGCAGATCTTCACCTTGTCCATCCCGTCGAGCACGTCGATCTTGGTCAGCGCGATGCCCGTCACCCCGCTGATCGCGCAGGTCTGGCGCACCAGCACCGCGTCGAACCAGCCGACGCGCCGCTTGCGGCCCGTGACCACGCCGAACTCGTGCCCGCGTTCGCCCAGCCCCTGACCGATCTCGTCGGTCAGCTCGGTCGGGAAAGGCCCGGACCCCACGCGCGTGGTGTAAGCCTTGGTGATGCCGAGCACGAAGCCCGTCGCATTGGGGCCGAGGCCCGAACCGCTCGCCGCCGTCCCGCTGACCGTGTTGGAGCTGGTGACGAAGGGATACGTGCCGTGATCGACATCGAGCAGCACGCCCTGCGCGCCTTCGAACAGGATCCGCGCGCCCGCTTTGCGGACCTTCTTCAGTCGCTTCCACACCGGCTGCGCGAATTGCAGCACGAAGGGTGCGATCTCGCGCAGTTCTGCAATCAGCGCTTCGCGGTCGATCGGCGGCTCGTCGAAGCCTGCACGCAGCGCGTCGTGATGCGCGCACAGGCGATCGAGCTGCGGCTCGATCTCGTCGAGATGGGCAAGGTCGCACACGCGGATCGCGCGGCGGCCGACCTTGTCTTCGTAGGCCGGGCCGATCCCGCGCCCGGTGGTGCCGATCTTGCCCTGCCCCGCTGCCGTCTCGCGCAGGCCGTCGAGGTCGCGATGGAGCGGCAGGATAAGCGGGCAGTTGTCGGCCACGGCGAAGTTGTCGGGCGTGATCTTCACCCCCTGCCCTTCCAGCTTCTCGATCTCCGACTTCAATGCCCACGGGTCGAGCACCACGCCATTGCCGATCAGCGAGAGCGTGCCGGTGACGATGCCCGAGGGCACCAGACTGATCTTGTAGGTCGTGCCGTCGACCACCAGCGTATGGCCCGCATTGTGGCCACCCTGGAAGCGGACCACGGCATCGGCCCGGCTGGCGAGCCAGTCGACGATCTTGCCCTTGCCCTCGTCACCCCACTGGGCCCCGATCACGGTTACGTTGGCCACACCTGCACTCCTTCAAAACTTATTGCGCCTGCCGGCATCGGCCCGGCGTGCGGCGGCTTTGCCTGACACACCTGACACACTGTCCAAGGGACCAAAACGCCCCGGCCGGGAAAAGCGCCGCGCACAGCCGCGCGCCTATGGCATGGGCGATGCGGGTAGGAAACGCCTTATCGGAATTGATCGGGACATTTCGGGGCGCGCATGTGTTGGACAGGCAAAAGGAGATTTCATGAGCAAAGACTACCCCACCCTCACCCTCAACGATGATCGCCAAATTCCCCAGCTGGGCTTCGGCACCTGGCAGATCGAGGAAGACAAGGCGGCCGGTGCGGTCTCTACCGCACTCGAAACCGGCTACTGGCTGATCGACACCGCCGCGATCTACAAGAATGAAAAGGGCGTCGGCGAAGGGATCGGCGACTGGGCCGACATCTTCCTTCAGACCAAGATCTGGAACGAGAGCCAGGGCTACGACCGCACGCTGAAAGCCGCAGAAAAGTCCCTCGAACGGCTAGGCCGCGATCATGTCGACATGCTGCTGATCCACTGGCCCTGCCCCGACAAGGGCCTGTTCGTGGAGACCTGGAAGGCATTCATCGAACTGCGCGACCAGGGCAAGGCCAAGTCCATCGGCGTGTCCAACTTCCGCGAGGAAGACCTGAAGCGGATCGTGGACGAAACCGGCGTGGTGCCCGCGCTCAACCAGATCGAGCTGCACCCCAGCTTCCAGCAGCGCGCAATGCGCAAGGTGCATCAGGATATGGGCATCGTCACCCAGAGCTGGTCGCCGCTCGGCCAGGGCAACGGGATGGATAACGACACGATCAAGGCGATCGCGGAAGAGACCGGCCAGTCCGCCTCCGCCATCATCATCCGCTGGCACATCCAGCACGGCTTTTCCGTGCTGCCGCGCTCGACCAATCCCGATCACATTCGCGACAATTACAGCGCGCTGTCGTTCGAACTGAGCGATGCGCAGATGGCGAAGATCGACGCGCTGGACAGCGATGACGGGCGGATGGGCCCGGACCCCAGCACCTTCAACGGCTGACCGCTTGACCGTATTATGAAGCTATAGCACATGGGCGACTTTCCCAGGGAGGTCGCCCATGTCGTTTCTGCTCGCCGTCTCACTTCTCGCCCAGGCGGCAGCGCCGCTTCCGGCGGATCTGCTCGATATTGTCGATGAGGCGGCGCAGGAACGCGGCGATCTTACCCCGGTGCTGGTGCTGGGCACGTCGCACCTGTCGTCGCTGCCCAAGGATTTCCCGCTGGAACGGTTCGATCCGCTGCTCGACCAGCTGGAAAAATGGGCGCCCGAGGCGATCGCGATCGAGGGTATCGAAGGGGTCCAGTGCGACAATCTGCGGCTGTTCGACCCGGGCAATGCAGGCACCTATTGCCCCGATCCCGGCCCGGCGCGCGCCGCACTGGGCGTGAGCGGTCGCGATGCGCAATTCGGGGTGATGGAACTGCTCGCCAAGTCGGGGGACCAGCGGACCATTGCGGAACGGCGGCGGCTGGTTGGCCTGTTCCTCGCCATCGGGGAGCCGGAATCGGCGCTGGTGCAATGGCTCCGCCTGCCCGAGGCCGAGCGTGCGGCGGGCGACGACCTGCCCGCCGAACTGGTCGCCTATCTGGAAAAGTACGATACCCGCAACAACGAGAACGTCGTCATCGCCGCTCGGCTGGCGGTGCGCCTCGGCCTCGACCGGGTCGACCGGGTCGACGACCAGATGAGCGGCAGCGATCCCAAGGACGCGGAAGCCTATGGTCCGGAAATCAGCGCGATCTGGGACAATGCACCGACCAAGAAGCGGCTTGCCGAATACGAGGAATGGGACGCGGCGATGGAGGATGGCTCGATGCCCGTCCTCGAATGGTATCGCCGCTATAATTCGCCCGCCTCGCTCGCGCTGGCGATGGAGGGCGATTTCGGCGCGGCTGCAGGCGCGCGGACCCCGACCGACGCAGGGCAGACCTATCTCGCCTATTGGGAGACGCGCAACCTGCGCATGGTCGCCAATATCCGCCAGGTGATCGGCACGGACACCCGCACGCTCGCCATCGTGGGCGTGTCGCACAAGCCCTATTACGACCGCTATCTGGGCATGATGAGCAATATCGAGCTGGCCGATACGCAAGCCGTGCTAAGCGGCGACTAGAGCGGGATCGCCTCGCCACTCTCCAGCCGGTGCGTGCAGCCCAGCGCGCGCGGGTCTTCATCATCGGACAGCGCGGCGAGCGTGCGCCAGCCTTCGCTGCGCAGACGCGCCGCCGCCTCGCCGTCGTGGCCCAGCGGCAGATATAGCATCGCGCGCGGCTCGGCTGCCGGCAGCAGCGGCAGCGCTTGGCCGAGATAGATCGAGAAGCCGGTCGCGGGTTCGTCCGTCCCGCGGATCAGGTAGGTGCCGCCGCGCCCCAGCGCGCCGCGTGCATCGCCTGCGTACAGCGTGAAGCCGAACCAGCTCTGATATTCGAACCCGTGCCGCTCGGTCGGGTCGAGTGTGATGCGCGCGCGGTTGCCCACCGCTGCGGCGATGTGTTCCAGCCCCGCGATCCGGCTCTCCAGCGCGCCGCCCGCATCCACCGCGCGCAGCCTGTCGAGCGCATCGGGGAAAGGCCCGGCAGCATGGATCAGCGGCAGGTAGGCATCGCCGCCGACCGCCTTCAGCCCGCCAGCATCCTTGGCATCGAGTTCGCGCCTGACCGCATCGGCCTGTTCCTCGTCCAGCGGGAACGGCCCTGCGGCCAGCGTGGTGACGAGGTCGGGCAGCGTGAAATCGACCGAGAGGTTTTCGACGCCAACCGCCTCCAGCGCGGCAAGCGCGGTCAGCACCACCTCGCTCGCGGCGGCGACGCTGTCCGACCCGATCAGCTCCGCGCCGACCTGCAGCCGCTGGCGCACCGGATCGAGCTGGTCCGCCGCGATCCGCGTGACCTCGCCCGCGTAACACAGCCGCAGGGGCCGCGCGCGCGCGCTCAGCGCGGTCGCCGCGATCCGCCCGATCTGCGGGGTGATGTCGCTGCGCAGCGCGAGCGTGCGCAGGCTCGCCGGATCGACGAAGCGGAACATCGTGCGGGTCTGCAACCCGTCCATCCGGTGGCCGAGCGATTTCTCGAACTCGACCAGCGGCGGGCTGACCCGGTCGTATCCATGCGCGTCCATCGCATCGAGCGCGGCGCGCATCGCGCGGCCGAGCATGGCGGAATCGGCAGGCAGGTTGTCGGCCAGCCCTTCGGGCAGCAGGTCGTCGGTTGTCGTCATGCGCCTGCCCCTAACGCCCTCGTCATCCCAGCGGAAGCTGGGATGACGAAAAGCGGTTCTAGAAACTCAGCGCGGTGACCGTGCGCACGCCTTCCAGCGCCTCGGCCTCAGCGATGAGCGCGTCGTCGACCGGCTGATCGAGGCTCAGCAGCAGCACCGCCTCGCCACCGGCCTGCTTGCGGCCGAGGTTGAAGGTGCCGATGTTGATCCCGCGATTGCCGAGCAGCGAGCCGATCCGCCCGATGAAGCCGGGCGCATCGTCGTTGACCACGTAGATCATGTGGCCATCCAGCTCCGCCTCGATCCCGATCCCGAAGATCTCGACCAGACGTGGTGCCTCGCGGCCGAACAAAGTCCCCGCGACGGAGCGCTTGCCCGCGTCGGTTTCCACCGTCACCCTAATCAGCGTCTGGTAGGTCCCTTCGCGGGTGGAGCGGATTTCGCGCACCTCGATCCCGCGATCCTTGGCGAGGAACGGCGCGTTGACCATGTTCACGCTCTGCGAGAAGCGGCGCATCAGGCCCGCCAGCACCGCGGCGGTGATCGGCTTGGGATTGAGCTCCGCCGCATCGCCTTCCAGCTCGATCGCGATCTTGGGCAGGCTGCCATGCGCCAGCTGCCCGACCAGCGAGCCGAGGCTTTCGGCCAGCTGCATGTAGGGCTTGAGCCGCGGCGCTTCCTCGGCGCTGAGGCTGGGCATGTTGAGCGCGTTGGTGACCGCACCGGTGAGCAGGAAATCGCTCAGCTGCTCGGCGACCTGAAGCGCGACATTCTCCTGCGCCTCGCGGGTAGAGGCACCGAGGTGCGGCGTGCAGATAAAGCCGGGCTTGCCGAACAGCGGGCTTTCCTTGGCCGGTTCGGTCTGGAACACGTCCAGCGCCGCGCCCGCGACGTGGCCACTGTCGAGCGCCTCGGCCAGCGCCGCCTCGTCGATCAGACCACCGCGCGCGCAGTTGACGATCCGCACGCCCTTCTTGGTCTTGGCGAGGTTTTCCGCCGAGAGGATGTTGCGCGTCTCGTCGGTCAGCGGGGTGTGCAGCGTGATGCAGTCGGCACGGCGAAGCAGGTCGTCCAGCTCGACCTTTTCGATCCCGAGATCGACGCTGCGCTCCTCGGTCAGGAAGGGATCATAGGCGATCACCTTCATCCGCAGGCCCTGCGCACGGCTGGCGACGATCGAGCCGATATTGCCCGCGCCGATCAGGCCGAGCGTCTTGCCGGTCAGCTCGATGCCCATGAAATCGCTCTTGGGCCATTCGCCGTTCTGCGTGCGCGCATTGGCCTGCGGGATCTGGCGGGCGAGCGCGAGCAGCATGGCGATGGCGTGTTCGGCGGTGGTGATCGAGTTGCCGAAGGGCGTGTTCATCACCACCACGCCGCGCTCGCTGGCGGCGGGAATATCGACATTGTCGACGCCGATCCCGGCACGACCGATGACCTTCAGATTGGTCGCGGCCTCCAGAATTTCGGGCGTGACCTTGGTCGAGGAACGGATCGCAAGACCTTCATATTCGCCGATAATCGCTTTCAGCTCGTCAGGCGAAAGGCCGGTCTTCTCGTGCACTTCGCAGCCCCGCTCCGCGAAAATCTTGGCGGCATCGGGGCTCATCTTGTCGGAAATCAGGACTTTGGGTTTCTGGGACATTTCATTTCCCTCAAATCGTCATGCTGAACTTGTTTCAGCATCCATCGAGCCTTCTCGAACGAAGGCTCGATGATGGAGAACTGGACCCTGGAAGCGAAGCTGTGCGAGGCACAAACTAGTTCAGGGTGACGGTATTGCCAGGGGGTGGCGCGGAGCTACTTCTGCAGCTCGGCGAAGGCCCACTCGATCCACGGGATCAGGCGCGCGATGTCTTCGCTTTCCACCGTGCCGCCGCACCAGATGCGAAGGGACGGCGGCGCATCGCGGTAGCCATTGAAGTCGTAGCCGACGCCTTCGGCCTCCAGCATCTTGTAGATTTTGCCGGGAAGCGCGGCCTGCTCGTCTTCAGGCAGACTGTCGAACCACTCGCCCTGGAAGACGAAACACACGCCCGTGTTGGTCCGCTTGGCCGGATCGTCGACCATGTTGCGCACGTAGGGCGTCGCCTCGATCCAGTCGGTCAGCACCTTGGCATTGGCGTTGGCGCGTTCAATCATCGCAGGCAGCCCGCCGATCGACTTCGCCCATTCGAGCGCGGCGATGTAATCTTCGGTCGCCAGCATCGACGGCGTGTTGATCGTCGCGCCTTCGAAGATGCCGGTGTTGATCTTGCCGCCCTTCTTCAGGCGGAACAGCTTGGGCAGCGGCCATTCGGGATCGTAGCTTTCGATCCGCCCGACCGCCTTCGGGCTGAGGATCAGCATCCCGTGCTGCGCTTCGGAGCCCATCACCTTCTGCCAGCTGTAGGTCGTGGCATCGAGCTTCGCCCAGTCCATCTCCTGCGCGAAGACGGCGCTGGTCGCGTCGTTGATGGTCAGCCCCTTGCGATCCGCTGCGAGCCAGTCCGTGTTGGGAATGCGCGCGCCGCTCGTCGTGCCGTTCCAGGTGAAGACGACGTCGTTTTCCTGCGGGATCGAGTTCAGATCGGGAATTTCGCCGTAGGGCGCGTCGAGGACCTGCAGGTCGGGCAGCTTGAGCTGCTTGACCGCATCCTGAATCCAGACATTGCCGAAGCTTTCCCACGCCGCGACGGTCGCGGGGCCTGCGCCCAGCATGGTCCACATCGCGCATTCGAGCGCGCCGGTGTCAGAACCCGGCATGATGCCGACGAGATAGTCGTCGGGCACACCCAGCAGTTCGCGGCTGAGGTCGATCGCGTATTTCAGGCGCGCCTTGCCGACCGAAGAACGGTGCGAACGGCCCAGCGATTCGGTTTTGAGCGTGTCGAGCGACCAGCCGGGGAACTTGGCGGTCGGACCGGACGAAAAGAAAGGGCGCTCAGGCTTGAGCGCAGGTTTGTCAGTCATGTATTCTCTCCTTGCAGAGAGCTCGCGCGGCGTTGGGACCGCGTGGCCCGTCGGCGGCAATAAAGTTGCGCTGCAGCAAGTCAACGTGAAACTGAAAAACTCTCTCCGGGCATGATCGCGTTCGCATCGTGAAGGCAGCTCGGCGCGAAGATGGCGAGACAGTGCCTCCACCCCCTCGCCAAGTGCAATCGCGAGCCTTAAGGCGGGCGGCGATGGACGTTACCGATCTTCGCGTTGCCTTGGTCAGCGGCAATTACAACATGGTCCGCGACGGGCCGACGCAGGCGCTCAACCGCCTGGTCCGCCATTTGCTCGACCGGGGCGGCGCGGTGCGAATCTTTGCGCCGACGGTGGAAAACCCGCAGGTAGAGGCGGTTGGCGATCTGGTATCGGTCCCCTCCCTGCCCATCCCGTTCCGCCCGGAATACCACTTCACCTTCGGGCTGAAGGGCGACACCCGGCGCGCGTTCGAGGAATTTCGCCCCAATATCGTGCATGTCGCCAGCCCCGATCGGACCTGCCAGCAGGCGGTCGAGTGGGCGCGCGAGCACGACGTGCCGGTGCTGGCATCGGTCCACACCCGGTTCGAAACCTACCCGCGTTACTACAGGATGGGCTTCCTCGAACCGGTGATCGAATCGCTGCTGCGGCGGTTCTATCGCAAGTGCGATGCGCTGGTCGCGCCGTCGCCCGGGATGGTCGACGTGCTGTGCAGCCAGCGGATGAACCGGGATATCGGGATCTGGACCCGCGGGATCGACCGCGAGGTGTTCCACCCCGGCGCGCGCGACATGGAATGGCGGCGCGAGATGGGCATCGCCGATGACGAGGTGGTGATCACCTTCCTCGGCAGGCTGGTGATGGAAAAAGGGCTCGACGTGTTCGTCGACACGATCATCGAACTGCGCAAGAGGCAGATCGCGCACAAGGTGATGGTGATCGGCGACGGCCCGGCGCGCGGCTGGTTCGAAAAGGCGCTGCCCGGCGGGATTTTCGTCGGCCACCAGGGGGGCAAATGCCTGGGTCGCGCGGTCGCGAGCGGGGATGTGTTCTTCAACCCCTCGATCACCGAGACATTCGGCAACGTCACGCTCGAATCGATGGCCTGCGGGCTGCCGGTGGTCGCGGCGGACGCGACCGGCAGTTCGGGGCTGGTCGCGCATGGCGAAAGCGGCATGCTGGTGCCGCCGGGCGATGTGAAGGGCTTTGCCGACGCGCTCGCCCCCTATTGCCTCGACGCCGATCTGCGCGCGCGCCACGGCGCCGCGGGGCTCGAACGCAGCCAGCCCTATACGTGGGAGGCGATCAATGCCTCGATGGTCGATACCTATCTGCGACTGGTCGAAGCCAAGCCGCCCCGCGAATGCTCAGCGTAGCACGCATCTGGAGGTGCGACCCGGACGCGGAGGATACACCCCCGCGCCCGGGCGACAAGTCTGCGAGCGATCAGAGCCGTTCGATCTTGCGGGCGAGTTCGTCGATAAGGTCGACGACCTTGTCCTTGCTCGCGCCGCTGAACTGGCCGTTGGCGGCACGGTTGGTGATGACCGTGGCGAGATTGCCCAGCGCGCGCAGCAGATCGGGCGAGCCGCTGGGCTTGGCCTTCTCTCCCTGCTTGCCGAGCCGCTGCATCAGCCGCGCGACTTCATCGCTGCGCTCTTCCAGTTCCGCCATCCCGGCGTCGGTGACGCGGAACGCCTTGCGGGTATCCTCGGCCTCGACCGGGGCGATCAGCCCTTCGTCTTCGAGCAGCGAGAGCGTGGGGTAGATCACGCCCGGGCTGGGCGCGTATTCGCCGCCGGTCAGATCCTCGATCTCCTTGATCAGCTCGTAGCCGTGCTTGCGCTCGCCCGCGATCAGGGCGAGCAGCACGAGGCGCAGCTCTCCGGGGCCGAACATCCTTTTGCGCCGGTGCTGCTCGCGATGGCCAGCGTCATGGCCGCCCGCCATCTTCCAGCGCGCACGGTTGCCACGCGGTCCACCGCCAGCACCACCACCCCAGCCGCCACCCCAGCCAGCGCCGAACGGGCCGGAGTCGCCGAAGGGGCCATTGCGACCGAAGGGGCCGCCGGGCCCGAACACGCCGTCGCTGCCGAACACGCCATCGCTGCCGAACAGGGCATCGGCGGAAAAGCCCTCGCCGCGCCGTTTGCCGCCGCGCGTATCGCGTTCGTCGGTCTCACCCTCGAACCCGTCGTCGAAATCCCCATCTTCGGGGTGATCGGGAATGCGACCTTCGATCGGCTCGTCATCCTCGCGCTTGTGGTCATCGGACATCTGCGTTCTCCTGTGTGTACGATATAGATAAGATATATCTTGGATATATCGCTACAAGTAGCCGCTGCATTTTTCCGACCGAACCCCTATGTCAGCCGACCAATGGCCGATCTGTTCGAAAACGAGGCGCCCGCGCCCTCCTCCACCGCCCCTGACGAGCCGCGCGAAGACGCGCCGCTCGCCGACCGGCTGCGCCCCCGCACCCTTTCTGAAGTTGTCGGGCAGGAGCACCTGACTGGGCCGGAGGGCAGCATCGGGCGCATGGTCGCCGCCGGTCGCCTCTCGAGCATGATCCTGTGGGGGCCGCCGGGCACCGGCAAGACCACCATCGCGCGCCTGCTCGCCGATAGCGTGGGCATGCGCTACGCGGCGGTCAGCGCGGTGTTCAGCGGTGTGGCCGACCTCAAGAAGGCGTTCGCCGAAGCGGAGACCGCCGCGAAGGCCGGGCAGAAGACGCTGCTGTTCGTGGACGAAATCCACCGCTTCAACCGTGCGCAGCAGGACGGCTTTCTGCCCTTCGTCGAGCGCGGCACGGTGACGCTGGTCGGCGCGACGACCGAGAACCCCAGCTTCGCCCTCAACGCCGCATTGCTCAGCCGCGCGCAGGTGCTGATCCTCGAACGGCTGGGGCACGAGGCGCTGGGCGAACTTCTCACCCGCGCCGAAGAGCTCGAACGCCCCCTCCCCCTCACCGACGACGCGCGCGCCGCGCTGATCGCGAGTGCCGATGGCGATGGGCGCTTCCTGCTCAACCAGGCGGAGACGCTGTACAATGCCGGGCTGGACAAGCCGCTTGACCCGGCGGGGCTCGGCAGCTTCCTGCAACGCCGCGTGGCGGTGTACGACAAGGATCGCGACGGGCACTACAACCTGATTTCCGCGCTGCATAAGGCGGTGCGCGGGAGCGATCCGGACGCAGCGCTCTATTACCTCGCGCGGATGCTGACCGCGGGCGAAGAGCCACGCTACCTCGCGCGGCGACTGGTGCGCATGGCGGTGGAGGACATCGGCATGGCCGACCCCGCCGCGCTGACCCAGTGCATCGCCGCACGCGACGCCTACGAATTTCTCGGCAGCCCGGAGGGCGAACTGGCACTGGCGCAGGCCTGCATCTACCTCGCGACCGCGCCCAAATCGAATGCCGTCTATGCAGCGCAAAAAGCCGCGTGGCGCAGCGCGAAGGAGACGGGCAGCCTCACACCGCCCAAGAATATCCTCAACGCCCCGACCAAGCTGATGAAGAGCATCGGCTATGGCGAGGGTTACCAGTACGACCACTCTGCCGAAGACGCCTTCTCGGGCGACAATTACTGGCCCGACGAGATGGAGCCGCAGGGCTTCTACCAGCCAACCGGGCGCGGCTTCGAGAAGCGCGTGGCGGAGCGGATGGAGTTCTGGGCCGCGCGGCGTAAAGGGCGCGATTGAGCCGCTTCGCCCACTTCCTTGCGATCGACTGGTCGGGCGCAAAGGGCGCGCGGCACAAGGGGATCGCGCTCGCACTGGCAGACCTTGGTGAAGGCCCGCCCCGCCTGCTGCGCCGTGACCAGCCGTGGAGCCGTGAGGACGTGCTCGTCCTGCTGCGCGACGATCTGCCGCCCGATACGCTGGTCGGCATGGATCTCGGCATCGCGCTGCCCTTCGCCGATTGCGGCGCGTTCTTCCCCGGCTGGGAGCATTCTCCGCCGCATGCCAAGGCGCTGTGGGCGCTGATCGACGATCTGTGCGCTGACGACCCGCATCTGGAGGCAGGCGGCGCGCTGCGCCATCGCGAGCTGGCGCGCTATTTCCGCCATGGAGGCGCTCACGAAGGCGATCGCTTCCACGCGCCCGATGCCGCCAGCCGCGAAGGGCGCTTTCGCGTCGCGGAGCAGGCGCAGCGGGCAATGGGATGCCGTCCGGTCTCCAACTTCAACCTCGTCGGCGCGGCGCAGGTCGGCAAGTCGAGCCTCACGGGAATGCGGCTGCTCCACCGGCTGGGCGGCGCGCTGCCGGTGTGGCCGGTCGACCCATTGCCGCAGGCAGGTTCCGTGCTGGTGGAGATCTACACCGCGCTCGCCTCGCTCGCCGCGCTGCCCGACCATCGTGGACGCAAGGTGAGAGATCATGCGGTGTTGAACGAGGCGCTGGCCGCGCTCGGCTCCGGTACGGTCGCGGGCTCGGGCCCGATCGACGATCACAGCGCCGACGCGCTGCTCACCGCTGCGTGGCTACGCCTGAACGGAGAAGATGCAGGGCTCTGGGCTCCGCCTGCGCTCGATACGCGACTGGCACAGACCGAAGGCTGGACCTTCGGCGCGCGCTGACCCTCAGGCAGGGATCGCGGGCAGCGATGCCTCTTCGTTCAGCCGGTCGAGCGTCTGCAGATTGCTCCGTTCTGCCTGCCCCGGGATCAGGAAGGCATCGACCAGCCACCACACGCCGAGCGCGAACCAGCCGAGGAAAAACGGAATCCAGCCCAGCAGCAACAGCGCCAGCTGCGCCACTCCGCTGCCCGTACGACCGAGATAGAACCGGTGTGCGCCGAATGAACCGAGGAACAGCCACAGGATATAGGCCGCCGCGACCGACTTCTTCCGGGCGTCGTATTGCAGTTGCGTGCGCAGGTTCTGATCCACGTCTGTATCCTTGGGCTACCTGCCCTTGTGTACCAGATCGGGGCAGTTTTGCCAAAGCAAAGCGGGCCGCGCTCGTCCAACGGCGCCCCGAGATCGACGGGCATCGACAGGCTTTACGAGAGCCGAATTTTGCCCCAAGGCGCTGCGGCACCAAGGGCCGGTTTAGCTCAGCTGGTAGAGCAGCGGTTTTGTAAACCGAAGGTCGCGGGTTCGATTCCTGCAACCGGCACCACAGGCCCGGCTGTCGCCGCGACGGCGGGTGGCCCGGGGAAGCTGGCTGGCAGCTCCCCCTACCCCACTCCCGGTGCCGGGTCAGTCGACCTTCGGCGACGCCTCCAGCGCTTCCAGAATGGCCGCCCACGAAACCAGCTTGAAGTTCTGCGCATGCGGCGGATTGACCCCGTCCTGCGCCACGAACAGGCCTGCGGGGTAGTCCGGGCCGAAGCTTCCGGGATGCAGATCGATCCCGTCGGTCTCCTCGGCCGCACCGACTGCGCCCTGTGCGATCCGGAAACGACCGACCGGCTCCATGCCGGGCAGGCGGAACACCGCATAGGCATTGTCGCCCTGCGAGGAGGCAATCAGGTACCCGCCATTAATCCCGTCGGGCATCAGCGCGAGGCCTTCGACATCGGCGACCAGCATACGGTTGTCGATCGGGGCGACCAGTTCGCCCGCTCCGGCGGCCGATCCGCCAACGCGGAAGCGCCAGATGCCGCCGTTTTCCTCGCCGACATACAGTTGGGATGTGCGGTGATCTGCAACGCAGCCCTCGGCCTGGCTGGGAACGCTCATGGTCCGCTCGATCGTGCCGGTCCCATCCGTGCGCAGGCGGACCTGGTTGATCGTGCCATCCTTCAGAACGGCAAAGGCGACGGCCGCGTCGCCCGCAGTAACGATCGGCGGGGTCCACAGGCACAGGCCATAGGCCTCGCCCGCGCCACTCCGCACCGAACCAATGGGTTCGAGCCGGGCGGTCGCAGTGTCGAGCCGGAACAGCGCGATCGCCGAATTGACCGGATCGGTCCTGTCGCTCGCCGCGACCAGCACCGTGCCGTCCGCCAGCGTGACCAGATCGACATTGTTGAGCAGGCCCGCATCGAGGAAGAACAGGTCCTCACCCTTGAGGTTGTAGACGTGCAGGCCCGCCTTCTTGTCGGTGCCCACGATCAGGCTTTTCGACGGGTCCGCCTGGTTCCGCCAGATCGCCGGATCGTCCGCCGCGTCCGCGTTTCCGGTGCCCACGGGCGCGGTCTCCGCCGTGGCGTAGATCGATACCGCAGGATCGCCCGTCACGGGGACGGTGGCGCAGCCTGCCACCGCCAGCGCAAGGCCGGCGGTGGAGAGAAATTTGAATTGCATCCGCATCAGAAGGTCACCCTTACGCCGCCCTTCATCGTCCAGCTATATTCCTCGAACTGGTAGGGATTCCGCTGGCCGCCGAAATTGTTGTACGCGTAGTACTTGGCGTTGTTGATGTTGACCCATTCATAGAACAGCTTGATGTTCTTGGTCAGCTTGTACTTCGCGCTCAGATCGAGCTGGAAGTGGTTGTCGACATACCGGTCGAGCGCGGCCTCGTCGGCGATCTCGTCGAGGTAGCGGTCGCGATAGGTGCCCGCCAGACGGATATCGAGCGGACCCTTGTCGTAGCCGAGCACCACGTTGAAGGTGTGCCGCGCGGTTGCGGGCAGCGGGATTTCGCGCGGATCGTTCTGGTCGCCATCGGTGAACACCGTGCCCGTCGCATCGGTATAGGTGTAGTTGGCCTGCACCAGCAGCCCGTCCAGCGGGCTCGGCAGGAAGCTGAGCGACTGGGCGAAGCTGGCTTCGAACCCGAAGACCTTGGCTTCATCGCCGTTGATCGGGATCACCGCCTCGTCATAGGCGATGCCGTTGAAGACCCCGTCCCGCTGCACGGTGTCGACGATGTAGTCCTTGATATCCTTGTAGAATACCGCACCCGTCAGCGCGCCGTTGCTGTTCATGTAATATTCCAGCGAGGCGTCGAAGTTCCACGCGCGATAGGGATCGAGCGCGGGGTTGCCGAATTCGCCTTCACGCTCGTCATCGTCGTTCTGCTCGACCGCGAAGCGCGGGGCGAGCTTGCTGAGCTTGGGGCGGACGAGGCTCTTGTACCCGGCGAGACGCAGGATCAGGTTCGGCTGCGCTTCCCAGCGGATGTTGAGGCTGGGCAGCCAGCTGTCGTAGTTCTTCTCGAACGCGACCGGGCTGACGATGACGGTGTCTTCGCTCGCCGTGCCCCCGCCGGGCAGCGTGCCGTCTTCCTCGATCAGCGTCACCGTGTTGCCGAGGATGGAGTTGCGCGTGTTCTCGAACCGGACCCCGCCGATCACGCGCAGGGTGGAACTGTCGTACCGGCCGAGCAGGTATCCGGCGAGGATGTCTTCGGAGACCGAGTAGTCTTCCACGGCGCTGTCGAACGCGGTGTCCACGGGGACCAGTTCGAAATCGTCGAAATTGGCGCGGAAGTAGTCGCTCGCCCCGGTATAGCTGGCGACCGGCGCCATGTCGGTGATGCGGTAGGTCTGGGTGCCGAGAACGTCGGCCAGCGAGAACGTGCCCGCGCCGTCATATTCATAGAATTCGACGTTCTTGTTGTAGGTCTTGTCGCGCCAGCGGCCTTTGAAGCCGGCCTGCACCGTGAACTCCCCGCGATCCATCGCGAAGCGGCGGCCAAGATCGAACTTGGCGGCGTATTCCTCGTCCTGTGCGTCGGACAGCGTGGTCAGCTCGATATCGTTGAGCTCATATTCGGACGGGTCGTAGAAACTGCCCGGATCGGCGATGACCGAATAGATCGGGCGACGCGGATCCGAATAGTCGAAGCCAAGGGTCAGCCCGTCGTCGTCGAACCGCTGGCGGAATTCAGCCGGGTCGATGCTGCCATTCTCGGTCTCGGACGACTTGGCCCAACTGCCCGAATATTCCGCGAACCAGTCGCCCCAGTCGCTCTCCCCGCCGAGCACGAGCGAGCGGATCTTCTGCGATTCGAAGCGATCCTTGATGTCACGCTCGACCCCGATCCGCTGGCGCAGATCTTCGCCCGGCTCGGACGGATCGTCGATGGTTGCGTCGCTGAAGGTCGCGCCGTTGGCGGTGATGGTGGTGGGGCCGAAATCCTCGAAATCACCCAGATCGAAGATCGTGCGGCGGCGATATTCCTGATCGTCGAACTGGCTGTAGATGCCGCGTACGTACAGCTTCGTGCTGTCGCCGGCGCGGAAATCGAAGTTGAGCGAGGCGCTGATCCTCTCGCGCTCCACGTCGTAGTCGCGATACTGCACTTCGGTCGGGAAGATCATCCCCGCGTCCGAATAGTCGTCCGCCTCGATATTGTCGGTTTCGAACTTGCGCTTGTAGTAGGAAAGGCCGCCCGAAACGCCGACATTCTCACCCAGCCGGGTGGCGAAGTCGACGCTGCCCTTGGGGCTGATATAGTCGGCGTAGTCGTTGTAGCTGCCCTCGATCTTGGCGGTCAGCAGGCTCTTGCGGCGGTCGAACGCGCTGGTCGTCTCGATCTCGACCGAGGCGCCGATCGTGTCGCCGTCCATGTCGGGGGTGAGCGACTTCTTCACCTCGATCGATTCGATGATGTCGCTGGAAATCACGTCGAGCGCGACCGAGCGCACGTCGCTTTCGGGCGAGGGCACGCGCACGCCGTTGAGCGAGGTCGAGACGAGATCGGGGTCGAGCCCGCGCACGCTGACGAAACGGCCTTCGCCCTGGTCGTCGAGGACGTTGACGCCGGGTACGCGGCGCAGCGATTCGGCCACGTTCTGGTCGGGGAACTGGCCGATCGCATCGCGGGTGATCACGTCGCTGACGCCGTCCGCCTCGCGCTTCATGTTGAGCGCGCTCGCCTGGTTGGCGCGCTGCCCGACCACCAGGATCATGGCATTGCCGCCATCGACCGGCGACAGCTGCAGAGTGACGTCGACCTCGCCGGTGGCGGGCACGCTGACCGTCTCGCTGACGGTTTGCGCACCGACATAGCTCGCCTCGATCGTGTATTCGCCTTCGGGAACGTCGGTGAAGAGGAACGAGCCGTCGCGATCGGTCGTGGCGGAACGGTTCAGTTCGACGATCCGCACCTGGGCGGAACGCAGCGCGACCGTATCGCTCCCGTCGACGACATAGCCGCCGACCTCACCCGCGATTGCCGGTGCGGCAAGAGCGGTGGCGAGCGAAATTATGCCAACCCGCGTGGCGAAACGCATCTTCTTCATCTGTAAAACCCCTAGGCTTGATCCCTGTGGGGCGCCGTTAGGAGGGGATTTTTACGTCTGCTTGACGCATTTGCGTCAGTTCGGAGAATCCGCGAACCGGCCGGTCGGCTGTGTCATAATCGTCACGTAGCCGGGTCGGAGCCGTCAGCCACGACCGCGATAGTTCTGGACGCCCTGTTCGGGCACCCACAGGCCTTCGGGCACCGGACCGCTCTGCCAGAATACGTCGATCGGGATGCCGCCGCGCGGATACCAGTAGCCGCCGATCCGTAGCCAGCGCGGCGCCATCTCGTCGAACAGGCGCTGGCCGATGCCCACGGTCACATCCTCGTGAAAGCCGCAATGGTTGCGGAAGGAGCCGAGAAACAGCTTGAGGCTCTTGGATTCGACGATGGTCGCCTGCGGGGCGTAGTCGATCACCAGATGCGCAAAGTCGGGCTGACCGGTGACAGGGCACAGCGAGGTGAACTCTGGCGCGGAGAAGCGCACCATGTACAGCGAGCCTTCGCGCGGATTGGGCACGTAATCCAGCTCGGCTTCTTCGGGGCTTGCAGGCAGGCCGGCCGACTGGCCGAGAAAGCGCGGGGTGCCGCCGGTCTGCGGATCGTGGGGTGTGTCGCTCATGCCGCGTCATTGCCTTCATCGTACGCGCGGCACAAGCAAGCCTTTGCGTGATGACGATTCACCGCCTATTCAGCGCCGCCCTGCCCGGTGTACGGGCATCTTTCTCCTGCCCCGAAGTCCGAATTGATGAGACGCGTCCTTTTCCCCTGCCTGCTGTTCTTCGCCGCCACGGCTGCCCATGCGCAGTCCGCCAGCGACTATCAGCTGCCGCCCGATCCCAACGCGACCCCTACCGCGCGCCCGCAGGCGCAGGGGCCGATCGATCTCGAGGGAGAGAACCGAACCGCGCCGCGCGTGATCCTGCCGCCCACGGCCACGCCGACGCCAGCCTTCACGCCGCGCCCCAGCGCTTCTCCGCGCGCGTCCGAGACCCCGCGCCCCCAGCCGAGCGCCACCCGTTCGCCCCGGCCCAACCTGCCGACCAGCGAGCGACCGGTTTCGACCCGCGAAGTGCTCGCCGAACCCGCACCCAGAGCCAGCGCACCCGCCCGCGCGAGCGCTGACAGCCAGGATTCCGGGGCCGGCTCTGAACCAGCCGATAGCACCGTAGTCGACACCGGTGCGCAGGAAAGCGCTCCCGAACCCGAGGCCGCACTGCCTGCCAATGTTCTGCCCGAGACGGTGCCCGAAGATGCGGCGCGGCCCGCCGATGCATTTGGCACATCGTCCGAAAACGGGGGGACGCCGGGCTGGCTGTGGGGTGCACTGATGGCCGGGCTCGCGCTGCTGCTCGGCGCGGTCATCCTGTTCGCGGCCCGTCGGCGCAGGCGTGCCCGGGCCGATGAGGAAACCGCTCCGGCGGAGCTTTCCGGCCCGCCGCTGCGCGAAATCCGCAAGCATAGCGCGCTCCCGCCCCTCGGTGCGGCATCGCTGGGCATCGAAGCGCATGCCACCACGCTCAGCCGCAGCGTGGTCAACGCGACCGTCGCGTACCGCCTGACGATCGTCAATCGCGGGCGCGCGCCGATCTCGCAGGTCCGCATCGCGGGCGATCTGACCACCGCCCACGGACGCGTGCCGACCTCGCAGCAAGTGGCCGATCCGGATCATTCCTACCCCGAACTGCACGCGATCGACCATCTCGATCCGGGCGAGCGGGCGGTCATTCGCGGGGAATTGCGGCTGCCCTTGAGCGAGGTGCGCGCGCTGCAGCAGGGGCAGGTGCCCGTGTTCGTCCCGCTGATGCGGCTGACCGTGGGCACTGCGGAGCAGAAGCCGTCCGCGCACACCTTCGTCATCGGCAGCAAACCGGCAGGCACCGCCGCCCGCCCCGCCCCGTTCCGGCTCGACGAAGGCCCGCGTACCTATTCGCAGCTGACCACCCGCGCACTCGCCTGAGCGCTCGACAAGCCGGGGGCCGACCGGCTATCCGCGCTGGCAATGGACATGCTCGTTTCGACCGAGCGGCTGGCCGAAGAGCTGGCCGCGCCCGACCTCGCGGTACTCGATGCCTCGCTGCACCTGCCGATGGCCGAGCGCGATGCGCGCGCCGAATTCGAAGCCGCGCATATCCCCGGCGCCCGCTTCCTCGACCTCGCCGGGCTGCACGATCCCGGCTCTGCCCTGCCCGGCAAGGTGCCCGACGGTGACCGGGTCGCGCGCTGGCTGGGCGAACGTGGCGTCGGCGCGCAGACGCGGATCGTGCTGTATGACAATTCCGACCTGCGCAGCGCGTGCCGTGCATGGGTGCTGCTCGACCTCGCAGGCCTCGGCAATATCGCGGTCCTCGACGGCGGGCTGGCCAAGTGGGAGGCCGAGGGTCGACCGCTGGAAAGCGAAATGCCCGAGACCGCTCCGATGGATCGCCCGGCGACCACCGTGCGGATCACCGACATTCGCGACAAGGCGGCGATGCTCGCCAATCTCGACGATCACCGCGAGCAGGTGGTCGACGCGCGCGACGCGGGCCGCTTTACCGGCAGCGTCGAAGACGCCGTGCACGGCCTGCCCGGCGGGCATATCCCCGGCGCGCGGCACCTGTTCTTCCGCGATGTGCTGGCGGAGGATGGCACGTTTCGCGATCCCGAGACGCTGCGCGCGCTGTTCGACAAGGCAGGGCTCGATCTCGACCGCCCGATCGTGACCACCTGCGGCAGCGGCGTGACTGCGTCGGTCCTGCTGTTCTCGCTGCGGCTGCTCGGCGCTCGGCAGACCGCTCTTTACGACGGCAGCTGGAGCGAATGGGGCGCAGCCCCCGACACTCCCAAGGAAACCGGAGAAGCCCGCTGAGCAAGATCGACAAACCGACCGGAGCCAGCACCGCCGCCGTCCTCGCCGGGCGGCGCGAGGAGTGGACCGGCCCGGTGGTCAATCCGCCAATCTGGCGCGGCAGCACGCATCTTTACGAGAGCGAGGCCGACCGGATCGCCGCGCTGGCGCATAACGAGGACGGTCATTTCCATTATGGGCGCCGGGGCGCGCCGACCCAGTGGTCGCTGGCCGAGGCGCTGACGCAGCTGGAGCCGGGGGCCGAGGGCACGATGCTCTATCCCAGCGGCACCGCCGCGCTGGCGGGCGCGCTGATGAGCGTGCTGGAACCGGGCGACGTGCTGCTGGTGCAGGACAATGTCTACGAACCCACGCGTTCGATCGCGTCCGGTCTGCTCAAGCGGTGGGGCGTGGAAGCGCGCTTTTTCGATCCCGCCGATCACGAGGCCTACGCCGCAATCTTCGACGACCGGACCACCGCCGTGATGCTGGAGACGCCCGGCAGCCTGACGATGGAAGTGCCCGACGTCCCGCGCCTGGCAGCAATCGCGAAGGATAAGGGCGCAGCCGTCCTGATCGACAATACCTGGGCCACGGGACTGGGCTTTCCCGCGCTGGAGCATGGCTGCGACATCACGATCACCGCGCTGACCAAGCATGCGGGCGGCCATTCGGACGTGATGATGGGCGCGGCAAGCGCGGGGGCCAAGTATTACGCCAAGCTACGACATACCGCGCAGAGCCTTGGCCAGGTGGTCTCGCCGGACGATGCCGCGCTGGTCGCCCGGGGCCTGCGCACCATGCCGCTACGCCTCAGGCAGAGCACCGCCAGCGCGCTGAAAATCGCGCACTGGCTCAAAGCCCGCGCCGAGGTTGCGCATGTGCTGTGCCCGATGGTGGAAGGGTCGCCCGGCCACGACTTGTGGGCGCGCGATTTCAGCGGCGGGTGCGGTCTTTTCAGCTTCGTGCTGGCCGGGCACACCAGCGAGCAGCGCGCGGCCTTCGTCGACACGCTGGAGCTGTTCGGCATCGGCTATAGCTGGGGCGGGTTCGAAAGCCTCGCCCTGCCCTTCGATGCCGCGCGCATCCGCAGCGCCAGCGCCTGGCCCAAGCCCGGCTGGCGCGAGGAAGATCACCTCGGCATTCGCCTCGCCATCGGACTGGAAGATGCGGATGACCTGATCGCGGACCTTGACCGCGCCTTCGCCACGATCAAGCATAGCTGATGTCCGGCGTCGGCCCCAATTCCGCAACCGAAGCGGTTCTCAACCCCGGAGCGAGCCCCAGCCCCACGGCCACGGCGAGCGCCGCTCCGCTGCAGGCGGGTGAGCAGGTGATCCTGCAACCGGTGCCCACCGACGGCGCAACCGCTGTTGCCACTCCCATCCCCACGCCCACCGCATCGCCCTCCGAGTCGGTGAAGGCCGCAGACGAACTTGCTCAGGCGGTCGGCCAGCAGAGCCAGACCGTGGGCGACGTCATCCAGTCGCTTCAAGGCATGTCGATCGACGTGGGTTCGATAACGATTTCTGTGTGGTCGGGGATCGTCTTCATCGCCGTAACCATCGGCGTCTTCGCGTTCGCGTTCTTCGGCAGCAAGCTGGCGCATCTCGGGCTGGCGCGCGTCACCCGGCTCGATCAGACCCGCCGCCTGCTGGCGGAGAAGATCGTCACCATCGGTGTCTGGGGAATGGCGATCCTGATCGGGATCGACCTTCTCGGGATAGACCTCACCGCGCTCACCGTGTTCTCCGGCGCGTTCGGCCTCGCGATCGGCTTCGGTCTGCAGAAGACCTTCGGCAACCTGATCGCGGGGATCATCCTGCTGATGGACAAGTCGATCAAGCCGGGCGACGTGATCGCGATTGCGGATCAGGCGGGGGTGTCCACCTTCGGCCAGATCCGCAAGATCGGCATCCGCGCGGTCTCGATCACCACCCGCGACCAGAAGGAATACCTGATCCCGAACGAGAACCTGATGATCAATCAGGTCGAAAACTGGTCCTATTCCAGCCGCAACGTCCGCATGCAGGTGCCGGTCGGGATCAGCTACCACGCGGATATCGACAAGGCGGAAGAGCTGATGCTGGAGGCCGCGCTGTCGTGCGACCGGGTGCTCAAGTCCCCCCCGCCGACCGTCTGGCTGGACGGGTATGGCGACAGCAGCGTCAACTTCATCATCCACGTGTGGATCACCGACCCCGAGGCGGGCACCGGCAATGTGAAGAGCGCGGTGCTCAAGAAACTGTGGCACCTGTTTCAGGAACACGAGGTCGAGATCCCCTTCCCCCAGCGCGACATCAACCTGCGCAATGCGGAGGGGCTGGACCAGCTGATCGCAGCGCTCCAGCAGACTCGCGCGAAATCGGACAAGCCCCAGACCAAAGAATAGGCGCTAAAGAATAGCTAGCCGCACGCGAACCCATTCTGGTTGGCGCGTATCCGCCGGTCCCGCCATGTACCCTCGCATGGCAGATATCGGCTCAATTTACCTCGTGGGCGCAGGCCCCGGCGACCCCGACCTCCTCACCCTACGCGCCGCGCGCCTGATCGAGGGGGCGGACCTGATCGTGCACGACGGACTGGTCGACCGCGCGATCCTGGCGATGGCGCGCGAAGGGGCGACGCTGATCTCGGTCGCCAAGCGGCGCTCGAAACACACTCTCCCGCAGGAAGACATCAACGCGCTGCTGGTGCGCGAGGCGAAGGCCGGGCGCTCTCCGGTGCGGCTCAAGGGTGGCGATCCGCTAATCTTCGGGCGCGGCGGTGAAGAAGCCGAGGCGGCGCGTGCCGCTGGCGTGCACGTGGAGATCGTGCCCGGCATCAGCGCCGCGAACGGCGCGGCGGCGGCGGCGCAGATCGCACTGACGCACCGCGACGCCTCCAGCATCGTCAGCTTCGTCGCCGGCCAGTGCAAGGGACTGTCAGACCAGAACTGGTCGGGCCTCGCCGGCAAGGGCCGCACGCTGGTGATCTACATGGGCGTGAAGACCGCCAGCGACATCGCGGACAAGCTCATGGCGGACGGCCTCTCGCCCGACATGCCGGTCGCGGTGATAGAGAATGGCGCGCGCCCCAACATGCGCGTCCTGCGCGGGCTCCTCGCGGGCCTGCCCGACCTCGTCGAGCACGAAAGCGTCACTTCCCCGGCGCTGATCGTGATCGGCGAGGTCACCGCGCGCACCGATGCGCAGATCGCCGCCCGAGCAATGGAGGCAGCGCAGTGAACCTTATCACCGGCAACGACCTGAAAACCGGCGCGGTCACCTGGTGGACCGGCGATGGCTGGTCCACCTTGATCGAGGACGCGGTCGACGCGGGCGATGACGCAGAGGCCATCGCCGCGCGCGAGGAAGCCGCGCGCCGCGTCAACGTGCCTTACGTGGTCGAGGCCGCACCCGGCCCCGACGGCACCCCGCGCCCCTCGCACATCAAGGAGCGCGTCCGCGCGCTCGGCCCGACGGTGCGCCCCGACCTCACTCTCAAACCCGATGATCCGCAAGCGATCGAGCAGGTAATCTGATGTACGCCTACGACCAATACGACCAGGCCATGGTCGATGCCCGCGTGGCCGAGTTTCGCGACCAGTGCGAACGCCGGCTCGCTGGCAAGCTGAGCGAAGACCAGTTCAAGCCGCTGCGGCTGATGAACGGGCTCTACCTGCAGCTGCACGCCTACATGCTGCGCGTGGCGATCCCCTACGGCACGCTCAACGGCGGCCAGATGCGGATGCTGGCGACGATCGCCGAGAAGTACGATCGCGGCTACGGCCATTTCACGACTCGCCAGAACATCCAGTACAACTGGATCAAGCTGGAGGACGCGGCCGACATCCTCGCCGATCTGGCGAGCGTGGAGATGCACGCGATCCAGACCAGCGGGAACTGCATCCGCAACATCAGCTCCGACCATTTCGCGGGCGCTGCGGCGGACGAGGTGGCGGACCCCCGCCCCTATGCCGAGCTGCTGCGCCAGTGGTCGAGCTTCCACCCGGAATTTTCCTACCTCCCCCGCAAGTTCAAGATTTGCGTGATCGCTAGCGAGCAGGACCGCGCCGCGATGCGGCTGCACGATATCGGTATCCGGATCGTCGAGCGGGACGGAGAGCTTGGTGCGCAGTTCTATGTCGGCGGCGGCATGGGCCGCACCCCGATGATCGCCCCGCTGGTCCGCGACTTCGTGCCGCTCGACCAGCTGGTCACCTATTCGGAAGCCTGCCTGCGCGTCTACAACCGCTACGGACGGCGCGACAACAAGTACAAGGCGCGGATCAAGATCCTCGTCCACGAACTCGGCGCGGAGGAATATACCCGCCAAGTCGAGGAGGAATTCGCCCACCTGCTGGAGCAGGGCGTCGAGCCGCCGCTGGCCGAACTGGAGCGGATCAAGGGCTTCTTCGAGCTGCCGCAGGAACTGCGTCATTCCCGCGAAGGCGTGGCGCAAGAAGAAAGCGGGACCCCGGATCAGGTCCGGGGTGACGGGTTCGATCTCTGGGTCAAGCACAACACCCACGCCCACCAGAACCCGGACTATGTCTCCGCCATCGTCAGCCTCAAGCCCGTCGGCGGCATCCCCGGCGATGCCACGGCTGAGCAGATGCGCGTTCTGGCCGATCTCGCGGAGAAATACTCCTTCGACGAGCTCCGCGTGATGCACACGCAGAACGTCGTCCTGCCGCACGTCGCCAAGGCCGACCTGCCCGCGCTGTGGCATGCGCTGAGCGAGGCCGGCATGGGTACCCCCAACGCGGACCTGCTGGGCGATATCATCGCCTGCCCCGGGCTCGACTACTGCAGCCTCGCCAATGCCCGCTCGATCCCCATCGCGCAGCGCATTTCGGAGCGGTTCGCTGCCAATGGCAAGGAAGCTGCGCTGGGTGAGCTCAAGCTGAAAATCTCCGGCTGCATCAACGCGTGCGGGCACCACCATGCGGGCCACATCGGCATCCTCGGCGTGGATCGCAAAGGCACCGAGAACTACCAACTGCTGCTCGGCGGATCGGAGGCGGAGGATACCAGCCTCGCCAAGATCACCGGCCCCGGCTTCGACGAGCATGGCATCGTCGACGCGGTCGAGACCGCCGCCGATGTCTACCTGCGCGAACGCCAGGATGGCGAGCGGTTCCTCGACACCTACCGCCGGATCGGCATGGCTCCGTTCAAGGAGGCGCTCTATGCCTGAGGCAACCACCATCCGCCTGCGCGACGATGCGCCCTGCATGGAGCCTGCGGTGACGCTGGAGGCCTTTGCCGAGCAGACCAACGCGGTCGCCGTGCGGATCGAACCGGGCGGCGACGCGCGCGAACTGCTGCCCTATCTCGACCGCCTGGCCCGGGTCGACATCGCCTTCCCCGCCTTCACCGACGGGCGCGGCTATTCCGCCGCGCGGATCCTGCGTGAAGCGGGCTTTGCGGGCGAACTGCGCGCGGTGGGTGACGTGCTGGTCGACCAGCTGGCCTACATGCGGCGCTGCGGGTTCGATGCCTTCGCGCCCGATGCGCCGATCGACATGGCCGATGCCGAGGCCGCCTTCGCGCGCTTCCCCGAAGTCTATCAGAGCGCGGCAGACCCGCGCACGCCGATCTGGGCGCTGAGGCATGGTCGCGGGGAGGCGCGGTGAACGCGCCGCAACGCCTCGCGCGCGATGTCGACCGGATCGATTCTTCCGCCCGTTTCACGCAGGAACAGGCAGACCTGCTCAACACGCGCTTCGCCGATGCGGACACGTCGTCGCTCCTCGATGCCGTGCTCACCGGCGGGCTGGCGGGGCGGGTCGCAATCGTCTCCAGCTTCGGCGCGGAAAGCGCGGTGCTGCTGCATCAGGTGGCGCAGGTGGACCGGGCAACCCCGGTGCTGTTTCTCGACACGCTGAAGCATTTCCCCGAAACGCTGGCCTATCGCGACACGCTGATCACCGAACTCGGCCTGACCGACCTGCGCATCCTGACGCCGGACGAGGCGGAGCTGGCCGAGCGGGACGAAACCGGCCTCAGGTGGTCCTACGACCCCGACGGCTGCTGCGATCTGCGTAAGGTGCGCCCGCTGGCCCGCGCGCTGGCCGGGTTCGACGCAACGCTGACCGGCCGCAAGGCGTTTCAGGCGGCCACCCGCGCGGACCTGCCCCGGTTCGAGATCGACCATTCCGACGCCGCCGGGCGGCTCAAGATCAACCCGCTGATCGACTGGGACGCAGCGCGGATCGCGGCCTATTTCGAAGAACACGACCTCCCGCGCCACCCGCTGGTCGCGCGCGGCTTCCCCTCGATCGGGTGCGAGCCGTGCACCCACAAGGTGGCGCCGGGCGAAGACCCGCGCTCGGGCCGGTGGAAAGGCTGGGACAAGGTCGAATGCGGCATCCACAAGCCGGGCGAGGAACCGTTCCTGTAGAGGCTAGGTCGCCGCCGGACGTGTGCTAGCATCGTCCGGTGTTGCTGCCCCTCATCCTCGCCCTTGCCCAGCCCGTACCCGGAGCAGACACGGGCCCCTCACCCGCAAGCGCCGCTCCCGACTGCTCCTACGATCTCGATGCGATGCTCGCGCTCGACCGCGATGCCTTCGACCAGGATATGGATGGCGGCTGGCGTGCTCTCGCGAAGAAAGAAGGCTGCGAGCTCGCCGCAGCCGAACTGATCCGCGAATGGCGCTACGCCAAGCGCGCGCATGACAGCATCCTCTATTGGCACGAGGGGCAGATGCGCGCCTTTGCCGGACAGACCGATCAGGCAATCGCCCTGTTCCGGATAACCTACCATCCGCCCGAGGAAGATACCGATTTCGGCTGGAACCACTACGTATCGGGCACGATCGCATTCCTGGCCCGCGATCGCGACGCCCTGCGCCGCTCGATCGAACGCCTCAAACAGGTTCCGGATAGCGACCAGAGACATGTCACCGCAGCAGACGGAACCGTTTTCGAGATAAGCTGGCCGCCCAACCTCAACGTGCTGGAAGCAATGGAGCGGTGCTGGAACCGGCCCTATCGGGAGGCCTATAGCGCCGCGGCGTGCAGAGCACCGGATGGAGTAAGCTAGAGCATGCCCGCTTCGCGATACCATTGCGCGGTGTCGCGCAGGCCGTTTTGGGTAAGGATCTCGGGTCTCCAGACAGCAGGCGGCACGGCGCGATCGC
The DNA here is from genome assembly GCF_015999305.1 of Erythrobacter sp. YJ-T3-07. Lineage (NCBI taxonomy): Bacteria > Pseudomonadati > Pseudomonadota > Alphaproteobacteria > Sphingomonadales > Erythrobacteraceae > Erythrobacter > Erythrobacter sp. YJ-T3-07. The sequence continues at coordinate 2,180,321 of NZ_JAEAGP010000001.1, forward strand.
GGCGGACCGTCCAGTCCTTGTGCGCGAGGTAGCCCGCGCGATCTCTGGTAAGCCGCGCATTGCGGCCGCGCACCCGTTCGTCGACCATTGCACCTGCGTGAAGCGCGAAGGCGGGCAGCGGGATCGGGAACACCGTCTTGCCCACCGCATCGCCGATCGCGCGCGCCATGTCCGCATGGGTCCAGCCACCGTCGCGCCCGTCGTCGGGCTCGAAAATCTCGTGCGTAATGCCCTCCCCGCCTTCGCGCAGCGCGAGCAGCAGGCGCGCGAGGTCTTGCACATGGATCATCGAGCTGCGGCCACCGGCAGGCACCGGCAGCACGCCCTTGGTCGCGGCGCGAAACATCTCAAGGTAGTCGGTGTCGCGCGGGCCGTAGACGCCGGGCGGGCGCACGATCGTCCAGTCGAGCCCGCTGGCGGCAACGATCGTCTCTGCGCGCCGCTTCGACGCGCCATAGGCCGACAACTCAGGCTCGCGCGCGGCGAGCGAGGATACGAACACCAGCCGCTTCGCCCCCGCACGCACCGCTGCCTCGACCACGTTGAGCGTGCCGGTGACGTTGACGATCTCGAAATGGTCGGGGTTGGTCGCGCGGGTCAGGCCGGCGATATGGATCACGCATTCGGCATCGGCGACCAGATGCGCGAGCTTGAAGGGTTCGTTGAGGCTGCCGTCGACCCAGCGGAATCCGCGCCGGTTTTCCGGCACCTTGCGCGCGAGCACGCGCACCCGCTCCCCGGAGTCCTCGAGCAGGTCGAGCAGCGCCTGCCCGACGAACCCGGTGCCGCCGGTCAGCGCCAGAGTCATCCGGCGCGCTCCTCCGATCCTGGAATCAGATCGGCGACCATGTCTCTTCTCCCTCGCCGGGCTCATCTCCATCGGCTGCGGACTCTTCCGCCGGATGGCTTACCCCGCCCTCGCTTTCACGCTCGAGCGCGGTGCGATCGGGCAGATAGCCCAGCACCGCATCGAGCAGCGCCTCGACGCCCGCACCGGTCGCGCCCGAGACGGGATAGACCGCATCCGCGCCCGCCGCCTTCAGCTCGTCGCCGAACGCCTCGGCCAGTTCGCCATCGGCAAGGTCCAGCTTGTTGAGCGCAACGATGCGCGGCTTGTCTTCCAGCCCCGCGCCATAGGCGTCCAGCTCCGCCTCGACCGTGCGCATCGCTTCGGCCGGGTCGTCGCCCGCAATGTCGATCAGATGGATCAGCACCCGGCAGCGTTCGATATGGCCCAGGAACCGGTCGCCGATGCCCGCGCCTTCCGCGGCGCCTTCGATCAGGCCGGGAATATCCGCGAGCACGAAGTCACGACCCTTGTGGCGCACCACGCCCAGCTTGGGAACCAGCGTGGTGAAGGCATAGTCGCCGACCTTGGCGCGGGTATTGGTGACTTGGTTGATGAAGGTCGATTTGCCCGCATTGGGCAGGCCGACCAGCCCGACATCCGCAAGCAGCTTCAGCCGCAGCCAGACCCACATCTCTTCGCCCGGCTCGCCCGGCTGGTGCTGGCGCGGGGCGCGGTTGGTGCTGGTCTTGTAGCTGGCGTTGCCGCGCCCGCCCATACCGCCATGAAGCATGGTGATGCGCTGGCCGACCTCGGTGAAGTCGGCAATGATCTCTTCCTTGTCTTCCGACAGGACCTGCGTGCCCACGGGCACCTGCACGACCAGATCGTCCGCGCCCTTGCCCGTACGGTCGCGCCCCATACCGTGGCCGCCGCGGCTGGCCTTGAAATGCTGCGAGTAGCGGAAGTCGATCAGCGTGTTCAGGCCGGCAACCGCCTCGAACACGATATCGCCGCCCTTGCCGCCGTTACCGCCGTCGGGACCGCCATATTCGATATACTTCTCACGCCGGAAGCTGACAGCCCCAGGGCCGCCCGCGCCGGACTTCAGATAGACTTTGGCTTGATCGAGAAAATGCATTGCGCCGCAGGTAAGCCGAATTGACGGGGATTGCCAGTTTTTCGCCCGCTCCGCTCAACCATGCGCACGGCCACTGGCCGGTTGCGGGAGAGGGATCGCCGAACATGGCAACAAAAAAGGCCCGCACCGGGTTGTGCGAGCCCCTGAAAATACCGCCACCTGGTGGAGCCGAGCGGGATCGAACCGCTGACCTCGTCATTGCGAACGACGCGCTCTCCCAACTGAGCTACGGCCCCGTTCAGGTGCAGTAAGCGCAGATGACGCAATGCGTTTCTGCGCGAGAGCGCGCCCAATAACGAACCCGTCGAGAGACGCAAGGCCTTTCGACGGGTTTCTGTTCGTCAGCGCGAAGGATCGGGCTCAGCAGGCCCTTGAAGGTCGCCCGCAGTGCTGGCCGTCACCGCCCCGGGAAGGACGATTCCGCCCGCCTCAGGCTGCTGGTCGCCCTGGGTCGCCGCAGTGCTGGGTGCCACGTCGACGCCTTGCGCAGTCTGCGGGAGAGTCACCGACTGGCCGCCGGGATTATCAACCGTGGCGTTGAGCAGCACCCTGCCATCATTGCCCGTCATCGTGTCGTTATCGGCCACCTGCGTGGTCGGCCCGTAGCTGGGGTAGAGCCCGGCGGGGGTGCCGTAGAGACGGTCCCACGTCGCGAGATTGGTCTGGTAGCGTTCGAACGAGCGGAAGAAATCCTCGAACACGCCTTCGAACCGGGTGAGTGCGCGAGCCGAGAAGCTCTCCAGATCGGCCGGCGCGACGAGCACGGATTCGTTGCTCAGTTCCAGCGCCGCATCGCAGAAAGCCTGCTTGGCGGGCGGCATGGTGAAATAGTTGTAGACCTTGGTCATGTAGTTATCGAGTTCGGCCCGGCCCGTCCTGCGGTCGCCGTACTTGTCGCGAAACTCGGCCTCGACCTTGTCGTTCGCCTTGTCGAGCGGCTTGTCGAAGTTCTCGAGGAAAACCTTGTAGTTCTCGAGAATGTTCGCGTGCTGCGGGGCGAGGCAGTTGAGCGCGGCCACGTTGAAGGCCGAACGCACGTTCCACGTCGCCTGCGCGGGCGTCACATAGGCGTTGACCGTCTGGCGCACACCGTCAGGTGCAACCTGAGGAATCAGCATCGTCGCGGCCGCACCCATCGGCGGGATGGGGCGTGAGGGAATCGGCGGCGGCGGAGGCGGCGGAGGCGGCGGGGGCGGCGGTGGTGCCGGCGTCGCGCAGGCGGCAAGCAGGCTCAGCGCGCCAGCGAGTAGCGTGATGCGCAGCGGCGACTTAAGGTCGTCGGACATAATCGAAAGGCTCCCATCGCGGGTCTGCCCTTACGCTCCGGGGTGGAAGCGTTACGGCGACCATTATTCGCGTTACGGCACCAATAACCCATTACGAGGCATGTGAAAACGCCCGAAGCGGAAAATCCGCCCCGGGCGTCTCGTTTCGGGTTCGTCCTGCCGGATCCGGCGCTAGTCGCGCGCCGCACCCATGAAGCGCAGCAGGAACAGGAACATGTTGATGAAGTCGAGGTAGAGGCTCAGCGCCCCCAGAATGATCGACTTGCCTTCCCAGCTGGTGCCACGCAGGCGCTGGTAGTCGCTCTTGAGCCGCTGCGTGTCGTACGCGGTGAGCCCTGCGAAGATCAGCACTCCGAGGATGCTGACGGCGAGTTCAAGCGCAGCCGACTGCAGGAAGATGTTGATCACCATCGCGATCAGGATGCCGATCACGCCCATGATCAGGAAGCTGCCCCAACCGGACAGGTCTTTCTTGGTGGTGTAGCCATAGAGGCTCAGTCCAGCGAAGGCGCCTGCGGTCGCGAAGAACGTCGCTGCGATCGAGCCGCCGGTGTAACGCAGGAAGAGCGTCGAGAGCGACAGGCCCATGAGGAACGCGAAGCCCCAGAACATCGCCTGCAGCGTGCCCCGGCTGAACTTCTGCGCGCCGAAGCTCATTGCGAACACAATCGCCAGCGGAGCCAGCGCTACCACGATGAACAGCGGGCTGGTCGCCATGGCGTAGGCCATGCCGGTCTGTGCCATCACCAGCGCGACGATGCCGGTCAGCAGCACGCCCGAGGTCATGTAGTTGTAGATCGAGAGCATGTACTTGCGCAGCCCTGCATCGAAGGTCGTGCGCGAGGCGACATCGCCCCCGGCGCGCGGCACAGAGCCGAAACCCTGCCGTGTGCGGTCGTCCCAGTTAGCCATTTTCAAGCCACTCCATTTGCCGGCTGCGATATGCGCCGGTTCACCGGTGAATATCGCGATAAACCGGCAGAAATTCAAGGTCAGCGCGTCGATTTTAGGCTTAACGCCTGTTCAGGTTCGATCACGCATTTCTGCGGTTTTTCGCTCAGGCTTCGCCCGCAGCGTCGATCATCGCCGCTTCCAGCGCGTCTTCGGGCGATTTGTTGCCCCACAGCACGAACTGGAACGCCGGATAGAAGCGGTCGCATTCATCGACCGCGTTTTCGATCAGCGCCTGCGCCTGACTGATCGACAGCATGCCGTCGTCCGCCAGCAGCGCGCCGTGGCGATAGACCAGCACGCGGCCCTGGCTCCAGATGTCGAAATGGCCGAGCCAGACCTGCTCGTTGACCAGGCTGAGCAGTTCGTAGGTGGGCATCAGCTGTTCCTTGCTGACCCGGATATCGGGCAGGCAGATCAGTTGCAGCACGCCGTCCTGAGGCCGCAGCACCGCGCGCAGCTGATACTTGACCCAGGCACCCTGAATTTCGCCGCCCAGCTCTTCCTGCGCATAGGTGTCGAGCGGCCACCCGCGCGCGTCGAACAGCGCGGCGAGCACATCCATCGGCGCGCCATATTCGCTGCCGATATTGTCGTTCAAAGCGGTTTCCATTGGCGATCCCTATACCCGTCTGTCTTTGTCACCTCCTCTTGGGCGAAGCACGGGGGCGCACGCAAACCCGCCGGGCAAGCCAGCGGTGCAAAAGCATTAACCCTGTTCACGCCTTGTGGGAAAAGCACTTTTTCGGGGATGAACCGCCGGGCGGATCAGCCCAGCGGCTCGACCGCAGCGCCTTCGGGGCTGGTCCAGATGAAGGAATCGATATTGTCGGCGGACAGCGCGTTGAGCGCCTTGCGCGCATCGGCCTGGCTGTTGAACGGCCCGGCCAGCAGTCGATTGGTCTGGCCCCATGCGATGGTGAAGGGCTCCGCGCCCTTCAGCGCATCGATCTTGCGATATTTCAGCCGCCAGTCGTTGCGCAGCAGGGCGAGATCCTGGCCGATTCCCAGCTGGAGCCATATCCGACGCGGTGCGGGCGGCGGTGGCGGCGGCTCCTTCTTCTCCCGCTTGGGCGTAATCGCGCTGATGTCGACCACATCGCCGCCGACCACGTCGACAGTGGTAGGCTCGGCAAACTCGGCAAAGGCGTCGGCCAGATCGACCGGACCCGTCACCGGGGGGATGGCGGGCTGGCGGCTCTGGGCTGCGGCAAAGACAGGCGCTGCCTGACGTGATTCGGGCTGGCCCATTTCGGGGCCGATGAGGCCCGGGGCGGCCTGCGCCGACGGAGCGGCGGTTTCGGCCACGCGAACTGCGGCGCCCGGTGCCTGTTGCTGCACGGTGGGAGCCAGCTCGCCCGCCTGCTGCGCAGCGACCTGCGGTTCCGGCGCGGGCTGGACCTCTGGTTCGGGCTGGCGAGCAGGCGGTGGCGGGATCTGGATTGCCACGCGTGTGCGCGAAGGACGCATGAAAGTGCGCGAGAGCGGATCGCGCAGGTCGCGCACGGTCGGCGCGTTGTTGGCAACACTTGCCCCCTGCCCGGCGCTGCTCGGTGTGGGAGCGGCTGCGTCCGGTGCTACCGCGCTGGCTGCGCCCGCCGCGCTCGCAATGCGCGGATCGTCGCGCCCGATCCGGGTCGCCGAGGGGTAAAGGCCGAGATTGGCGGCCGCTGCCTGTTGCGACTTCGTCAGGCGCGGCATGAACCGCAGGTAGGGCTCCATCCGCCCCGCCAGATCGCGCGGCATGACTGCGCGAGCAATCTCCAGCGCCTCGTCCGCCTGGCCGAGCACCGCGAGGCCGAAGGCGCGCGTGCGGTACGCGTTGTAGTCGCGCTCTTCCAGCAAGGGGCGCAGCTCGTCCTCGAACGCGTCGCGATTGCCCGCGATTGCGTAGCTGAGCGCCAGACGCTGGCGCACCGCCGGGTCGTTCTTGCCTTGAAGCGCCCGCCGATAGGCGCTTTGCGCGGCGTCGTTCTGGCCGACCAGATCATAGGCGAGCCCCCGGTCCGCCCATAGCGCACCAGTGGCGATCCCCGCCCGATCGGCCTGTTCGAACAGGCTCAACGCCTCCACCGGTCGGCCCGAGCGCACGTAGGCGGCACCCATCCCCTCGGCGATGCGGGGATTGTCGGGCGACAATTCCTTGGCGCGCCCGAAGAACCCGATCGCCGCGTCGATATCGTCGAGCGAGAGCGATGCGAGCCCGGCGGAGACAAGCGCATCGACATCGCGCCGATCCGCAGCAAGCCGAAGCAAGGCGGCATTGAGATCGTCAGAAGCGGCCGGTGGCAGCGGCTGGACCACCGCGCGCGAAACCGTATCCGCAGACTGCGCCAAGGCCGGCGCACCGCCGGCCACCAGCACGAGAGACAGCGCCGTCGGCATGGCGCGCAGAAGCTTGCAACCCGTCATCCTGCGAGTTCTAGTCATGCCGCTGCGCGCTGAACAGCCCCTTGCGCCGGGAACGGCGCGGTTCGTCGCCGTTACTGGTTGTTCTGTCGCCCGAGAAACCGCGGGATATTGAGCGAGGAGCCATCATCGTCCTCGTCGTCATCCTCTTCGGGTGCTCCGCCGCGGGACAGCTTGGCCATCCGTTCGAACAGCGTGCCGCCGCCACCGCCCTGCGGCAGCGGGGGCGCAGGCTTGCGCTGCGGATCGCCCTCGCCCGAGACGAGCCCGCGACGGCGGCCGCGCGACGGCGCGGGCTCCGGCTCGGGTGCTTCCTCGCCAGCGTCTTCGCCGAGCACCAGCTCGTCGGAATCATCGCCGGACCGAGGAGCCGCTTCCTGCGCCGCGCCCAGGTCGAGCGTATCGTCGTCGTCCGACGCGCCCCAATCGTCCGCCGGGTTTCCGTCGAACGGCTTACGCTCGCCGGAGGGGCGGACGAAGGGCGCGTCGGCGGAAGGTTCGGGCGCGGCTGCGGGCGCGTCGTCTTCATCTTCGTTGCGCAGGCCGGCAAGCGGATCGACGATGCCGTCGACATCCTCGGCCCCGTCTTCGTGATAGTCGTCGCTGTAGTCGCTGCTCATGCGTGCACCGCCGGAGGACGTTTCACCGAACGACTGCGGCATCGCCGGGCTGGTGCCCTGCGGCTCGCCCCTGCGCTCGTCCGATTCGCCACGCTCGGCAAAATCGAGCGCCGGACGCTTGGCCGGGCGCGGTTCGGGGGCAGAGGCCATCGCGCTGCGCGGCGATGCAGAGTGGCTGCTCACGCCGTCGTCTATCCCGGTCGCGACGACCGAGACGCGGATCTTGCCTTCGAGATTGGGATTGAACGCCGAACCCCAGATGATGTTCGCGTCTTCGTCCACCAGATCGCGGATGTGGTTCGCCGCCTCGTCCACTTCGAGCAGCTTCATGTCTTCGCCGCCGATGATGGAGATGATGACGCCCTTGGCGCCCGCCATCGACACGCCGTCGAGCAGCGGGTTGGCGATCGCCTGTTCCGCAGCCTCGCGGGCGCGGTTGTCGCCCTCGGCCTCGCCGGTGCCCATCATCGCCTTGCCCATCTCTTCCATCACCGATTTCACGTCGGCAAAGTCGAGGTTGATCAGGCCCGGCATCACCATCAGGTCGGTGATCGAGCGCACGCCCTGCTGGAGCACCTCGTCCGCCATGCGGAACGCTTCCTTGAAGGTGGTTTCCGGCTTGGCGATCAGGAACAGGTTCTGGTTGGGAATGACGATCAGCGTGTCGACATGACGCTGAAGCTCTTCGATCCCCGCCTCGGCGGCGCGCATCCGGCGCGTGCCTTCGAACAGGAACGGCTTGGTCACCACGCCCACGGTCAGCACGTTCTTGCGCCGCGCGGCTTCCGCGATCACCGGCGCAGCGCCGGTGCCCGTTCCGCCACCCATCCCGGCGGCGATGAAGCACATGTTCACGCCTTCGAGCGCTTCCTCGATCTGGTCGACGGTTTCTTCGGCCGCCGCCTTGCCCAGTTCGGGCCGCGCGCCTGCGCCCAGGCCGCCGGTGCTTTCCGGGCCGAGCTGGATGCGGTGCTCTGCTGGGGAGGTGCTGAGCGACTGCGCATCGGTGTTGGCAACGATGAAGTCGACACCCTCGATGTCGGCCTCCATCATGTTGGCGATGGCGTTACCGCCGGCACCGCCGACGCCGATAACCGTGATCCGGGGGCGCAGATCGTCGGAAGGGTCGGGGCCGATATTGATGCTCATAAGGTCTTCACTCCGTGAAACCGGCGGCTCTCTTGCCGATTTCTCAATATATTCGTGTGGCAGAAAGCGCCGCGAACCTTAATGGTTATCCACGGTCTTTTCCACATTACTCGCGCATTTGGGCCTGCATGGCCGGGCGATCAGAAATAGTCGCGCCCGGCGCGCCAGACCCGGTTGACCAAGCCCAGCCCGCGCGCGCGCGTTTGCGACTGGTACTTGGCCTTAACGGTGCGGATGTCCACCGGGTCCCGCGCAGCGTAAATGCACAGCCCCACTAGCGTGGAAAATCCAGGCGAGGAATGGGCCGGCGGCAGGCCGCGCAGCGTCTGCGGCTTGCCGATGCGCACCGGGCGGCCCAGCGCGTTCTGGACGAACTCCGCACTGCCGGGCAGTTCCGCCCCGCCCCCGGTAAGCACGGCAGGCCCGCCGCGAGCCCCCGCGAAATCCATCGCCTTCAACGCCTTGCCCGCCTCGTCCGTGATCCGGCCGAGCTGTTCGGTGACCACCGCCACCAGATCGGCGCGGTTGATCGAGCCGGCGCGCGGATCGTCGGGATCGACCGGCACCTGCTCGCGATGATCGCTGGGGCTGGCAAGCGCCGAGCCCGACACACACTTGAGCCGCTGCGCATGCTGGCGGCGAATGCCGAACCGGCTCGCGATCGCATCGGTAATGTCGCCCGAGCCGAGCGGGATCGCCCGCATCGCCTGGACCATGCCGTTGCGCAGCACCGCGACATTGGTCACGTCGCTGCCGATCTCGATCAATGCGGTGCCAAGCTCGCGTTCCTCGGGCGTCAGCGCCGCATGCGCCGAGGCGATCGGCGCGGCGACCACGCCTTCGACCGTCAGATGCGCGCTCTGCACCGCAGTGATGATGTTGCGGATCGGGGCCCCGTCGGCGAGCAGGATGTGCACGTCCACCCCCAGCTGTTCGGCATAGAGGCCGACGGGGTTGGCGACGCCATGCGGGCCGTCGACAGAGTAATGCGCGGGCTGCGCGTGCAGCACCATCCGCCCGTCGGGCTCCAGCGTATCGCGCGCGGTGACCAGCAGGTGGTCGACGTCCTCTTCCTCGATCCGGCGGCCGTTGATCGGGATCTCGACCCGCGAAACGCGGCTACCCAGCCCTGCGCCCGCGCAGCCGACCCACACGCTCTCGATCGCGGTGCCGGCGTCTTTCTCCGCCCGCTCGACCGCCTCGCGGATCGCGTGGGTCGCGGCTTGGCTGTCGGTGACGTAACCGCGCCGCACGCCCGCGCTGGCCCGGTGGGAGGAGCCGAGCACGATCATCTCGCCGCCCTCGGTCAGGCCCATGATCATTGCGGAGACACGAAACGACCCAAGGTTCACCGCGCCGAAGACGCGCGCAATACGTGCTGCAGCCATTATTCCGCACTCCCCTTGTTGGCGAACCGGTCCGCGCGTCCGGGCTCTCGCAACACGTAGCGATCGGGCACGCGCAGATCGATCACGGTCGCCTTGCCCCCGAGCAGGCGATAGAGCCCGTCCATTCGGGCGAAATCGATGAAGGCCTCGGCCGCCTCGTCCTCACCCTGCGGCAGGGCGAGGATCTGGCCGGTCTTGAACACAATGTTCCAGCGCCGCTCCCCGATCCGGTGCGCGCTGGCGATCTGCGGCTGGAGCGCAGGCGCGGCGGCGAGCACGTGATCGAGCGACTCGATCTCCTGCGCAGCGCCCGCGCCGGAAATGCGCAGCATCCCTTGCGCATCCTTCTCAGAAATCGGATCGAGCTCGATCCCGTTGCGGTCGATCAGCACCAGCCGGTCGGGCTTGACCAGCACCGCGTGGGGCGTGCGCTCCTGAATGTCGATCACCAGCTTGTCGGGCAGCTGGCGCGAGACGCGCGCCTCGGCGACCCACGGCATGCGCCGCAGATCGTCGCGGATCGCCGCCAGGTTGAGCAGCGGCATCGGCGTACCGCGATGCTCCATCACTTCTTCGTAGACCTTGAGGCGGTTCATCCGCTCGACCCCGGTGAGGTCGATATTGCGCATCTGGAAGCCTGCTGCGCCCGCGCTGGTGGCGAGCTGCTGGTGGAGCAATGCGGGCACGCCCGCCGCGCTCGCGACCATCCACGCCAGCGCCGCCGCGCCCGCGAGGATCAGCGCGAGGAAGCTGCCCTGCAATTGCCGCTGGCTGATCGGCAGCGCGTTGAGCGCGGTATTGACCGCACCCTTGCTCTGCCGGGTCGCCGCCCGGGCCTTCGACGCACGCGAACGCGAAGTAGCCGCGCGGCGAACGCCGGTTGCCTTACGCTTGACCTTGCGCGCCATCATGTCCTCCCCTGTCTGCGAGCGCATCGGCGATAATCGTCTCGACCAGATCCTCGTAGCTCATTCCGCAGTATTTCGCCTGCTCGGGCACCAGGCTGAGCGGGGTCATGCCCGGCTGGGTGTTGGTTTCCAGCACGAACAGCCCGTCGAGCCCCTGCTGGTCGTCCCAGCGGAAATCGGTGCGGCTGGTGCCCTTGCAGCCGAGGATGCGGTGCGCTTCGAGCGCGTAGCGCAGGCACGCCTCGGCAATATCCTCGGGGATTTCTGCCGGGCAGACGTGGCGCGTGCGCCCGTCGGTGTACTTGTTCTCGAAATCGTAGAAGCCGCTCTCGACGATCAATTCGGTCACGCCCAGCGCCTTGCCGCCGACCACCGCCGTGGTCAGCTCGCGCCCGCGAATATAAGGCTCGGCGAGCAGTTCGGAAAATTCCTGCCACGGACCCTTCGCATCGCGCGCGATCGGGTTGCCGTAGTTGCTCTCGTCAGTGACGATCGCCACCCCGACCGAGGAGCCTTCGTTGACCGGTTTGAGCACATAGGGCCGCGGCAGCGGGTCGCCTTCGTACAGGTCGTCGGTCTTGACGATCCGACCGCCGGGCATTGGAATGCCGCGCGGGACCAGCGCCTGCTTGGTCAGCTGCTTGTCGATCGCGATCACCGAGGTGGCGAGGCCGCTGTGGGTATAGGGCACGCCCATCAGGTCGAGCATGCCCTGCACCGTGCCATCCTCGCCCGGCACGCCGTGCAGCGCGTTGAACACGATGTCCGGCTTCGCCTCGGCAATCCGCGCAGCAACCTGCCGGTCCATATCGATCCGCGTGACCTCGTGCCCACGCGCCTCGAGCGCCTTGGCAACTCCCTCCCCGCTCATCAGCGAGACGGGCCGTTCATTGGCCCAGCCGCCCATCAGCACGGCAACGTGAAGTTTCTTGGAGAGGATCATTTGCGCCCTACCCGCTGGATTTCCCATTCGAGTTCGATCCCAGAATTATCGCGCACCTTCGCGCGGACATCTTCGCCCAGCTGTTCGATATCCGCGCTGGTCGCGGTGCCGGTGTTGATGAGGAAGTTGGTGTGCTTTTCGGAGACTTGAGCGCCGCCGCGGGTCATACCGCGACAACCCGCGGCATCGACCAGCTGCCATGCCTTCTCGCCCGGAGGGTTCTTGAAGGTGGAACCACCGGTCTTGGTCCGCACGGGCTGGCTTTCCTCGCGCGCCTGCGCGATGCGGTCCATCTCGGCACCGATCTCGACAGGGTCGCCTGCTTCGCCCTTGAGCCGAGCGCCGACGACCACGGATCCTTCCGGCAGCTCGGAATGACGATAGGTGTAACCCAGCTCTCCGACGCGCAGCGTCTTGAGCGACCCATCGCGCAGCACCACGTCGCAATCGACCAGCACATCGGCGGTTTCGCGCCCGTAGGCGCCGCCATTCATGCGGACGAAGCCGCCCAGCGTTCCGGGAATACCGCGCAGGAATTCGAGCCCGGCAATGCCGTTGTCACGCGCCTTGGAGGCAATCAGCACGCCGTGCGCGCCCGCGCCGCAGCGGAGCATATGATCGCCTTCGGCTTCGATCTTCGCGAAAGGCTTGCCGAGGCGAATCGTCACCCCGGGCACGCCGCCATCACGCACGATCAGGTTCGACCCCAGCCCCAGCGGCATGATCGGCACGGCAGGGTCCAGTTCGGCGAGGAACGCGCGCAGGTCGTCGATATCGGCAGGCTCGAACAGCCAGTCCGCCGTGCCGCCGGCCTTGAACCAGACGAGCGGCGCGAGCCGCGCGTCCTCGGTCAGACGACCGCGAACCTGAAGGAGGGACACGTCCTCGCTCACGCGCTCACCTGCTCGCGCGCGGCCTGCAATTCGTCGGGCAACCGTGCCGCCCATTTGGTGATGTCGCCCGCACCCAGGCACAGCACCAGATCGCCCGGCTCCAGCTGTGGGGCGAGCGTGCTGACCAATTCTTCGCGATCCGCGATGGTCTGCGCGTGGCGGTGGCCGAGCGACTTGATCCCGTCGACCAGCGCCGCGGCATCCACACCCTCGACAGGGTCTTCGCCCGCAGCATAGACCGGCGCGACGTAGACCTGGTCGGCCTCGTTGAAGCAGGCCTGGAAGTCGCCCATCAGCTCGCCAAGGCGGGAGAAACGGTGCGGCTGCATCACCGCGATCACCCGCGCAGGCGTGTCCATCGCGTCCACGCTTTCCCGCGCGGCGGAGAGCACCGCGCGGATTTCCACCGGGTGGTGGGCGTAATCGTCGATCACGGTCGCGCTGCCCCCTTCGACCGGCACCGTGCCGACCCGGGTGAAGCGCCGCCGCACGCCGCCGAAGCGGGCGAAACCTTCGCGGATCACCTCGTCCGAGCAGTTCATTTCGAGGCTGACCGCAATCGCGGCGAGCGCGTTCTGCACATTATGCCGGCCCGGCATCGGCAGGAACACGTTCTCGATCCGGCGATCTTCCTGCCCGCGCTGGCGGACCATCACATCGAACCGGTTGCCGCCCGCCTCTGGCTTCACATTGACCGCGCAGATATCCGCCTGGAGCGAGAAGCCGTAGGTGATAACCCTGCGATCGCGCACCTTGGCGATCACCGCCTGCACTTCGGGATGGTCGACGCACAGGATCGCCGCGCCGTAGAACGGCACGTTGTGGATGAACTCGACGAAGGCGCGCTTCACGCCTTCGAAATCGCCGTAGTGGTCGAGGTGTTCGGGGTCGATATTGGTGACCACCGCGATGGTCCCGTCGAGCCGCAGGAAGCTGCCGTCGCTCTCGTCGGCTTCGACCACCATCCAGTCACTGTCACCCAGCCTTGCGTTCGAGCCGAACTGCTCGATCACCCCGCCATTGATCACCGTTGGGTCGATCTCGCCACAGTCGAGCAGGCCTGCGATCATGCTGGTGGTGGTCGTCTTGCCGTGGGTGCCCGCAATCGCGATGGTCGACTTGAGCCGCATCAGCTCGGCGAGCATCTCCGCGCGGCGGACCACGGGGATACGGTTTTCCAGCGCCGCCTCGACCTCGGGATTGGTCCGCTTGACCGCGGTGGAGGTGACCACCACCGCCACGCCATCGACATTCTCGCGCGCGTGGCCGATCGCGACCTCGATCCCGCGCTTCCGCAGCCGTTCGACCGTCGGTCCCTCGGCAATGTCGGAGCCCTGCACCTGGTAGCCAAGGTTGTGCATCACCTCGGCAATGCCGGACATGCCGATCCCGCCGATGCCGACGAAGTGGATCATCCCGATATCGGTTGCGACACCCTTCACGAAGCAGGCTCCTCTGCGGCATCGCGCGCAGCGCCCTGCCCCACGGGCACACCCTGCGACGCGCCGCGCGCGTTGTTCTGACCCACCCGGATCACATCCATCAATTCGGCCCCGCCGAAGCTTTCGACCAGATCGGCCAGTTCCTTGACCGCATCGGGCCGTCCGCAATTCCACGCCTTGTGCGCCGCAGTGGAGAGCGTGCCTGCGCGCTGGCTGAGCACCTGGATCTGACGCGCCAGCTCCTTGGGCGTGAACGCATTCTGGCGGATCATCCGCGCGCCGCCCGCTTCCACGATCTCGCGCGTGTTGGCCGCCTGATGATCGTCAGTCGCGATCGGCAGCGGGACGAGGATCGCGGGGCGCCCCACTGCGGTCAGTTCGGCAATGGTCGACGCGCCCGCACGCCCGATGAACAGGTGCGCATCGGCGAGCCGGTCGGCCATGTTCTCGAAATAGGTCGCCAGTTCGGCGGGAATGTCATGATTGCGATAGCGCTCGCGCACCGCGCCGACATCTTCCGGGCGGCACTGCTGGGTCACCTGCAACCGCTGGCGCAGCGCGGGCGGCAGCATCGCGAGGCCATCGGGCACCACCTGCGCGAGCACGCTGGCGCCCTGGCTGCCGCCGGTCACCAGCACTTTGAGCAGGCTGTCTTCGCTGAAGGTCGGGAACGGCTCGTCACGCAGCGCGAGCACTTCGGGCCGCACCGGGTTGCCGACCAGATGGACCTTGCGCGACCAGCTGGACTTCATCCGCTGCACCTGCGGGTAAGAGGTCGCGATCGCGTTTACCCGCGGGGCGAGCAGGCGATTGACCCGGCCCAGCACCGCGTTCTGTTCGTGGATCACGCTGGGGATCTTCGCACTGCGCGCGGCGAGCAGCGCGGGCAGCGAGGGATAGCCGCCGAAGCCGACCACCGCGCTCGGTTCGAAACTGTCGAACAGCTGCCGGGCCATGCTGCGGCCTTCCATCACCTTGCTCACGCCCTTGATCCAGCGGATCGGGTTCTTGCCGAACCGGCCGACCGGCATGATGTGCGCGGGCATGAAATCGGGCTTACCGGGAATATTCGCCCCGCGCTCGTCCGTGATCAGCGCCACGTGATGGCCGCGCTGGTGCAGTTCCTGCGCCAGCGCGAAGGCGGGCAGCATGTGCCCGCCGGTGCCGCCTGCGGCGAGCACATAATGTCGATTGGCCCCGCTCATCTGTCTTTTTCCTTGTCGAAGAGCATGTTGCGAAGGCCTGCGGTTTCTCGTGTGAGGAAGGGGTTGCGCCGTGTCAGCGCGAGCAGCAGGCCGAAGCCGCAGCATATCGCGATCGTCGACGACCCGCCATAGCTGACCAGCGGCAGCGTCATCCCCTTGGACGGGAACAGCGACAGGTTGACGAGGATATTGATGAACGCCTGCCCGCCCAGCTGCGCGATCAGGCCCGATGCCGCGAGCAGCGCGAAGAAGTTCTCCTCGCTCGCGGCGCGCATCAGCACCCGCAGCACTATGGCGCAGAACAGCAGCACGATGCCCGCACAGGCGATCAGGCCGAACTCTTCGCCCACGACCGAGAAGATGTAGTCGGTCTGCGCCTCCGGCAGGCGGAACTTGGCACGCCCGACCCAGAAGCCGACGCCGTCCCAGCCACCCGCCAGCAGCGTGCGCTGGGCAAGGTCGACCTGATCGTAATCAGTCCCGCCGGAGAAGAAGGAGTCGATCCGGTTCCGCGCATTGCCGTAGAACATGTAGGCGGTCGCCAGCAGGCCGATCCCGGCGGCGATCAGCCCGGCGATCTGGCGCGCGGACACGCCGCCCAGCAGCACCAGCACGAACCACACGCCGGTGAACAGGATCGCATCGCCCAGGTTGGGCTGCGCCATCAGCAGGCCGACCACCAGCGCCAGCGCGCCGGTCACCAGACCGAACACCGGCATGTTGGGGTCCTTGAGCTTCCAGCTCATGATCCAGGCCAGCGTGATCGCGAAGCCGGGCTTGAGGAATTCGGACGGCTGGAAGGAGAAGCCAAGGTTCAGCCAGCGCCGCGCGCCGTTCACCTCGGTCCCGATCAGCGGCACGAGCACCAGCGCGGCGACCATCCCCAGCGACAGCAGGATGGCGAAACGACGGGCGCTTTCGCGGCTGAGCATCGACAGGCCGAGCATCGCGGCAATTCCCACTGCGAGCCAGCGCAGGTGCAGCCAGAGGAAGTGCAGCGGATCGAGCGTGACCGTGTCGCTCGACAGCCGATCCGCGCCAGCGGGCGAGGCCGCGGCGATCGCTGCACAACCGACCGCCATCAGCAGCACGATCAGGCCGAGCAAAACATGGTCCAGCTCGCGCCACCAGATTTTTAGCCGCGCGCGCTGGGTCAGGCGCGGACCGCTGCGCCCGGACAGATCGCTGGCAATCGCGGTTGCAGGCGCAATGTTCATGGCGTGGCCTCGCTATCGGCAAGCGCGTGGACGAGCGCGCGGAAGCGGTCGCCACGGTCCTCGAAATCGCGGAACTGGTCGAAGCTGGCGCAGGCCGGACTCAGCAGCACGGTATCGCCGGGCTTCGCCGCGAGCGCGGCGGTGTGCACCGCAATGTCGAGCGTGCCGCAGCGGCTGACCGGGCAATGCGGCGCGAGCGCGTCGGCAAAGGCGTCGCCCGCCTCGCCGATGGCGTAGGCGGCGGTGACGTGCCCGATGTGCTGTTCGGTCTCGCCCAGCCCCGGCTCCTTGGCCTGCCCGCCGACGATCCAGTGGATGTTCTCGAACGCGGCCAGCGCGGGCGCGGCGGCGGCGGTGTTGGTCGCCTTGCTGTCGTTGACGTAGAGCACGCCCGCCCGCTCGCCGACCCGCTCCATACGGTGCGGCAGGCCGGGGAAGGTGCGCAGACCGTCGCGAATTTGCGCGCCCGATAGGCCGAGGATGTCGCAGGCTTCGATGGCCGCTGCCGCGTTTTCGAGATTGTGCGGCCCCTGGAGCGAGGGCCACTCTGCCTGCTCACTCGGCTCGAAACCACGGTTCGCGAGCACGTCCTCAAGGATGCTCGCAATCGAGCCTTCGGCGAACTTGCCGAGCACGCGCGCATCAGTGAACCGGGCGATCGAATTGTGACCGCGCGTCTGCATCGCGAACAGGCGCGATTTGCTTGCGCCGTAAGCCTCGAAGCTGTCGTAGCGATCCAGATGATCGGGCGTCACGTTGAGCAGCACCGCAACCTCGCAATCGAGCGAGAAGGTCAGGTCGATCTGGTAGCTCGACAGCTCCAGCACGTAGACCCCGCCTTCGGGCAAAGGCTCCTGACCGAGGATCGGCAGGCCGATATTGCCGCCCATCGTGGTCGGTACGCCCGCGGTCTTCAGTATATGATGCGTCAGCGCGGTGGTCGTGCTCTTGCCGTTGGTGCCGGTGATGCCGACGACCTTGTGCGGCGGCAGGTGCTCGCGAGCCTGCGCGAACAGCTCGATATCGCCGATCACCGGAACGCCGAACCTGTCCGCATGCGGCTTTATCGGATGGGTGTTGAGTGGGACGCCGGGCGTCGCCAGCACCGCCTCGAACCGGGTCAGGTCGGTCTCGACCGGGTCGGCCAGCGTCACGCGGCCTGCAAAGGCCTCGCGCGCGTCCTCGTTGCTGTCCCACGCGGTCACCTCGGCGCCCGCCGCCAGCAGCGCCTCGACCGTCGCCCGGCCCGTGCGTGCCAGGCCGAGAACCGCGTATTTGCGGCCCTTCCAGGCGGGCGAGAGGATCACCGTAGCTTCAGCGTGCTGAGCCCGATCAGTGCGAGCACGATGGCGATGATCCAGAAGCGGATCACGACCTTCGTCTCGCTCCACCCGAGCTGTTCGAAGTGGTGGTGGACCGGCGCCATGCGGAAGATGCGCTTGCCCGTGCGCTTGAACCAGAAGACCTGGATGATGACGCTGAGCGCCTCGAACACGAACAGCCCGCCGACGATGGCGAGCACGATTTCGTGGTGGCTGGCGACCGCGATCGCGCCCAGCGCTCCGCCCAGCGCAAGCGAGCCGGTGTCGCCCATGAAAACATTGGCCGGCGGCGCGTTGAACCACAGGAAGGCAAGCCCTGCGCCCATGATGCAGGCACAGAAGATCGCCAGTTCACCCGCACCCTCCACGTACGGAATGCCCAGATAGCTGGAAAAGTCCGCGCGCCCTGCAAGGTAGGCAATCAGCGCGAAGGTGCCCGCAGCGATGATCACCGGCATGATGGCGAGGCCATCGAGCCCGTCAGTCAGGTTGACCGCATTGCCCGCGCCCACGATCACGATCGCGGCGAAGACGTAGTAGAACGGCCCCAGCGGGATCGCCTGGTCGGACACGAAGGGGACGTAGAGCCAGGTGTTGATCTGGCTGACGATGATATAGGCCGCGATGCCTGCGACCACGAATTCCATCAGCAGGCGCACCTTGCCCGAAACGCCCTTGTGGCTGTTCTTGGTGACCTTGTCGTAATCATCCATGAAGCCGATCGCGCCGAACCCGATGGTCACCGCAAGGCAGGCCCAGACGAAGGGGCTCGACAGGTCCATCCACAGCAGCAGGCTGAGCACCAGCGCGATCAGGATCATCAGCCCGCCCATCGTCGGCGTGCCGACCTTGGCGAGGTGGGTCTTGGGCCCATCCTCGCGGATCGGCTGGCCCTTGCCCTGGCGCACGCGCAGAACCGCGATCAGCTTCGGACCGATCAGCAGGCCGATAAACAGCGCGGTGAGGATCGCCGCACCCGCACGAAACGTCTGGTAGCGGAAGAGGTTGAACAACCCTTCGAATTCGAACCATTCCGCGATCAAATAGAACATTGTCGGCCGTCCCCGGTCCCTTGCTTAGCTTCGGCTGACGAAGTGATCGACCAGACGGCCCAGACCGACGGCATTGGATCCCTTGACGAGGATCGCGTCTCCGGCGTTGAGCCCGAATTCTTCCAGCGCGGCGATCGCTTCGGCAGGCCCTGCGCAATGGGCGAAGGCCGGCGGGTTGCCAAGGCCATTCGCATGCGCCGTCCCCATCTTGCGCACCAGCGGCTCCATCGCGTCGCCGACCAGCACCGCGTAATCGACCTGGCCTTCCTCGATCGGTTCGAGCAGCGCCTCATGGAAGCGCATGCTGAATTCGCCCAGCTCGCCCATTGCGCCCAGCACCGCGATGCGGCGGCTCGCCGGGGTCTGGCCGAGCTGGGTCAGGGTTGCGCGCATCGAGGCGGGGTTGGCGTTGTAGCTCTCGTCGATCAGCAGCGCACGGCCGCCCGCCGCCGCAATGGCGTGGCGCGCACCGCGGCCCTTCAGGCCGCCCATCTCACCCAGCGCAATGCCCGCCGCGCCCAGATCGCCGCCGACCGCATAGATGCACGCCATCACCGCAAGCGAATTGGCGATCCAGTGTTCGCCCGGCTCGGCGACCGAATAGCACAGCCGCGTATCGTCGATCTGCGCGGTCACGAGCGAGGCCCCGCCGTTGGCCGCAGGGATCGCATCGAGCAGGCGGACGCGCGCATGATCGGCACGTCCGAAGGAGAAGACTTCCGCCCCCGCCGCTTCGGCATGGGCCTTCAGCCGCTCGAACTGGTCGCTGTCTGCGGGGATGATCGCCGCGCCGCCGGGCTTGAGGCCGGTGAAAATCTGCGCCTTCTCGTCTGCAATCGCCTCGAGCGAGCCGAGATTCTCGATATGCGCGGGCGCGATCGTGGTGATGACCGCGACATCGGGCCGCACGTGGTCGGCCAGCGGCGCGATCTCGCCTGCGTGGTTCATGCCCATCTCGAACACGCCATAGCGGGCGCGCGGGCTCATCCGCGCAACGCTCAGCGGCACGCCGACGTGGTTGTTGTAGCTGCGCACGGAGCGGTGCGCCTGCCCGCGGCTTGCACGGTCGAGGGCGGAGAAGATCGCTTCCTTGACCCCGGTCTTGCCGACCGATCCGGTCACCGCGATGCGCGTCGCGTCGCCGCGCGTGCGCGCAGCAGCGGCCAGCGCGTGGAGTGCGGCGGTGGTGTCTTCCACCAGCACATGCGGCCAGTCGATCGGGCGGTCGACGATCGCGGCGGCGGCGCCGGCGGCAAACGCCTTGTCGATGAAGCGGTGGCCGTCCATCGCTTCGCCCTTCAGCGCGACGAACAGATCGCCCGGGCGCACATCGCGGCTGTCCATCTCGACGCCGGCACACTGGAAATCGCCAGAAGCAACGCCGCCGGTCGCCTCGGCGATCTCGTTGGCGCTCCACAGGGCAAGCCGCAGGCTGTCACGGGCGACCTTGGGCCATGCGCGCATGCGCGGATGGGCGAGTGCTGCAACGCTCATTGGCCCATCTCCTGCGATCCGGCATTGATCCGCGAGGCTTCCTCGCGCGCGACCTGTACGTCGTTGAACGGCAATACCCGCATGGTGTCTCCCGACCCGATGATCTGGCCTTCTTCGTGGCCCTTGCCCGCGATCAGGACGATATCGTCCCGACCGATGATTTCGATGGCTTGCGCAATCGCCTCGCGCCGCCCGGCGACTTCGCGCGTGTTCTCGCCCGCGCCCTGCATGACTGCGCGGCGGATATCCGCCGGGTCTTCGCCGCGCGGATTATCGTCGGTCACGATCACCACATCGGCGAGGCGCGAGGCGACTTCGCCCATCGGCCCGCGCTTGCCCGTATCGCGATCCCCGCCCGCACCGAACACCACGATCAGGCGACCGTTCACATGCGGGCGCAGCGCGGCGATCGCCGCCTCCAGCGCGTCCGGCGTGTGCGCATAATCGACATAGACCGGCGCACCGGACTGGGTGATGACCGCGCGTTCCAGCCGTCCACGAACCGGCTGCAACCGTCCGACCGCATCCCACAGACGCGCTTCGTCCGCGCCGCTCGCCAGCGCGAGCGCGGCGGCGGTCAGAGCATTGGCGGCCTGATACTGGCCGATCAGCGGAAGGCGGATCGTGCGCCGATCACCATTGCGTGCGATCTCGACACTCTGGCCTAGCTGGCTCGGCTCCTGCCCGATCAGGCGGATGTCCTCGCCCTCCGGCCCGACCGTGAAGATCCGCAGGCCGCGCTTCGCGGCCCGCGTGCGCGCCTTGTCGGCCCACTCGCCGCCATCGGCCCAGATCACCGCCGTGCCGTCATCCGCGATCACCTCGTCGAACAGCTGCATCTTGGCCTCGAAATAGGCTTCCATGCTCTCGTGATAGTCGAGGTGGTCGCGGCTGAAATTGGTGAACGCGCCTGCGATCACACGCGCGCCGTAGTTGCGATACTGGTCGAGCCCGTGGCTCGATGCTTCGTAGGCAATGTGGGTGACGCCTTCGCGCGCCAGACCGCTCAGGTTGGCATGGAAGGTCACGATGTCGGGCGTGGTCAGCCCGGTGGAAACGCTCTCGTCCGGGGTGGTGACGCCCAGCGTGCCGATGCTCGCCGCACGCTCGCCCAGCATCCGCCAAAGCTGGCGGGTCATTTCGACCGTGGAGGTCTTGCCGTTGGTGCCGGTGACCGCGACGATCGTCTCGGGCACCGGAGTGAAATACTGCGCGGCAATCTGCGCAAAGGCCTTGCGCACGTTCTCGTCTGCAATGTGCAGCGCGCCTTCAACCTTTGCGCCAGGCCGCGCGACCACCGCGATCGCGCCCGCTGCAACGGCGGCGTCGATGAAATCCTCGCCATTGACCTTCGCGCCCGCGAAGGCGCCGAACACGGTGCCCGGCGCGACCTTGCGGTGATCGATCGCGAAACCGGTCACGATCGCATCTTCGGCCTCGCGTTCCTCGCGTCCGGCCTGTTCGAGAAGACGGTTCAGCTTCACTTGATGTCGCTCCGGATCAGGGGGCGCAGGTCGGAAATGTCGATATCACGGCTGAGGTCGGGCCGCACGTCGAGCAGCGGGCCGATGCGCGGGATCAGCTTGCCGACGATCGGCGCGGCGTTCCACGCGGCGGTCCGCTGGAAAGAACTGGCGGTGGTACCCTTGGGCTCGTCCAGCATGGCGACCACGACATAGCGCGGGTTGTCCATCGGGAAGGCGGCGGCGAAGGTCGAGACGAGCAGCTTCTTGCGATAGCCGCCGGCGGAGGGTTTTTCCGCCGAACCGGTCTTCCCGCCGACACGGTAGCCGGGCGCATCGGCGCTCTGCCCGGTGCCGTAGACCGCGATCATCCGCAGCAGTTGGCGCATGCGGGCGCTGGTGTCTTCCTTGAACACGCGCCGCCCCGCAGCTTCCTTGCCCGGCTCGACCTTGTACAGCGTGGCCGGACGCCAGACCCCGCCATTGACCAGCGCGGCATAGGCAGAGGCAAGGTGCAGCGGCGTCACCGCGATGCCGTGGCCATAGCTGACGGTCATGGTGGTCACGCGCGACCATTTCTCGCCCGGCCAGATCGGCGCGCCGCGTGCGGGCAGTTCGATGTAGGGACGCTCGGCCAGGCCCAGCGCGCGCATCGTGTCGCGCAGACGTTCGGGGCCAAGCTTGTCGGCGACCCGCGCGGTCACGGTGTTGGAGGAGTGAATCAGCGCTTCGGGCACATTGAGCGTGTCCCCGAGGTTGTGACTGTCCGCAAGCGTGCGCCCGGCGACTTTCACCGGCTTTGCGTCGTACCGCAGGCTCAGGTCGCGCACGATCCCGGCATCGATCGCAGCGGCGACGGTCAGCGGCTTGAAGGTGGAGCCAAGTTCGTAAACCTGGTTGGTCACGCTGTTGAACACGCGCGGGGTCCGGCCAAGCTTCGCCTCGGCATCGCTGATCATCAGGTCGGAGGTCTTGATATCGTTCGGGTCGAACGCGGGCAGCGATGCCATCGCGATCACCTCGCCGGTATCGACATCCAGCACCACGCCCGCCGCGCCGCGCGCATTGACCGACAGCATGCCCTTGTTGAGTTCGTCTTCCAGCGCGCCCTGAACCCGCAGGTCGAGCGCGATCGCCGTCGGTTCGCCACGCAGCGAGCTGTCGGTCAGCCGGTCGTTGAGAACGGACTCCATACCCAGGTGGCCCACGCCATCCTTGACGTAGCCGAGCACGTGCGCCGCCATCGAGCCTTGCGGATAGAAGCGGTCCTTTTCCGCCGGCAGTTCCAGCGCAGGTTCGCCGATATCGAACACGCGGTTGGCCTCTTCGGGCAGCAGGCGGCGGCGCAGATATTGCGCGCGCCCGCTGGCGAGGTGGGCGGCGACATCGGCCTGGTCCAGTTCGGGGAAGATCGCGGCCAGCTTTGCTGCGACTTCCTCCGGGCGGTGGACCAGCGGGCTGCCGCCGTCCTTCATCGCCGTGGGATTGTACCACAGCGCGAAGGCATCGTAATTGCGCGCCAGCGGCAGGCCGTTGCGATCGGTGATCTCGCCACGCGGCGGCAGCAGCCGCTCTTCCATCGACAGCGGAGTATCGGGCGCGCCGAGCACGCCGAAGGTCGCAATCCGCATCAGCGCGACGACCGCGACCAGCCCGAAAGCGGGCATCAGCAAAAGCGCACGCATGCGCGCGACCAGCAGCGCTTCAAGCCGCTTGTTGGCGACCCGCAGGGGGCCTGCTGCGACCATGGAGTCGATCGCGTAGGCGTTCACCGGTCGAGGCTCGCCAGGGCAAGGTGAGCATCACCCGCAGCGGCAGCGGCGAGTTCGGCCTCCTTGCTCGAAGTTTCGTCCTGCGAGCCCTCGCCGTCGTGATCGGCCAGTGGGGAAACCAGCGCGGGATAATCGCTCGCTTCCATCTCGCGGGCAAAGCGGATCGGGTCGGGCGAGCCGGGCGCGCGCGGGGCGCTGAAGCTCGCCAGCTGGCGTTCGGTTTCGAGGAACTGGTCCGCGCGCGGCGGGGCGTAGCCGAACTCGATCGCGTTCCAGTCGGCCAGCTGCTGCTGGTTGGCGCGCGTTTCGAACTCGGTTTCCAGTGCCAGCTTTTCCTGCTCCAGCGCCACGATCTGACGCTCGGCACGCACGACCTCGCTCTTCACCGCGTTGACCCGGAAGGTCAGCAGCATGAACCCGCCGAAGACGATGCCGATACAGATCGCCCAGCCGATCTGCCGCAGACGGCTACCTCTAACCATCGATCAATTCCTCTCTCGGGTCGGCATCGGTGCGGGTGGCCGCACGCAGGATTGCGGAGCGCGCGCGGGTGTTGCGTGCCAGCTCCGCCTCGCCCGCGCGCACGGCACGGAGCGGTTTGTCGAACGTGGCCGGCGGCGTCTCCGCGAGGGGAAGATGGCGGGAACCGCCACCGGCCTGACCGGAAGCGTCCCGCATGAAACGCTTCACGATCCTGTCTTCGAGCGAGTGGAACGAGACCACCACCAGCCGCCCGCCGGGTGCCAGCAGGCGCTCGGCTGCGGCCAGCGCGCCGCGCAGCTGCTCCAGCTCTCCGTTCACGTGGATGCGGATCGCCTGGAAGGTGCGCGTAGCGGGGTCTTTCTTGTCGTGCGGCTTGTGCCCGGTCGCCTTGCGGACCAGCCGGGCAAGCTGCCCGGTCGTCTCCAGCGGGCGCGCGGCGACGATCGCGCGGGCGATCCTGCGCGACTGACGCTCTTCGCCATACTGGTAGATCACGTCGGCGATCTCGGCTTCGTCAGCGCTGTTGAGGAAGTCCGCCGCGCTCGGCAGGTCCGGGTCCATCCGCATGTCGAGCGGGCCGTCGCCAGCGAAGGAGAAACCGCGCTCCGCCTGGTCGAGCTGCATCGAGGAGACACCGATGTCGAGCACGATGCCATCAACCCTGGCGATGCCCTGCTGCGCCAGCGCGGCCGCCATGTCGGCAAAGGCACGGCGATGCAGGACGAGGCGCGGCGGGGTCTCGGCCAGTTCCGGCCACCCCTGCGCATTCTCCAGCGCGGTCGGGTCGCGGTCGAAGGCATGCACCGTCGCCCCTGCGTCGAGCAGCGCGCGGGTATAGCCGCCAGCGCCGAACGTACCGTCGACGATCAGCTCGCCCTGCGCGGGCCGCAGCGCGGCAACCACTTCGTCGAGCAGGACGGGGATGTGGGGGGACGGGCCGCTCACTTCTTCTTGCCCTTCTCGCGCGCGTCCTTTTCCAGCGCGCGGCAGGCGGCCTTGGGCATCGCCATTTCGGGGCCCATTTCGTAGAGCTTGGCCGGGTTCCAGACGGTGAAGAAGCGCCCGCCACCCTGGAAGAACAGCGCATCCTCGATCTCGCCGATGTCGCGCAGGAATTCGGGCATGATGAAACGCCCGCTGTCGTCGAACGGCATGGTTTCGAAGCTGTTGAGCTGGATCGCGCGGGTATCGCGGTCGAAATCGCGACCGAACTTGTAGGCCGATTCCTCTTCGCGATCGAGGATCGCTTCGAAATCCTCGACCCGCTTGGTGCCGAAGCCGACCAAGCAATCCCACTTCTCGTGCTTGGTGAGGCACAGCCGGCGATCTTCGGTGGAGGCCTTCACCGCGTTGCGGAAGGCGGGAGGCAGCGTGAACCGGCCCTTTTCGCTGCGAAGCGAAAAGGCCTGACCGCTATATCCCTGAAACGCCTCCGACACGGTTTCGCTCTTCCCCTGTGAGCGCCTTTCCAAGGACAAAACCTCCCCGCCCCGCGGTGCGCCAAGCACCCCGGTTCGCGTGGAATCCCACGCGCGGGTCGAATCCTGTCCGATGCGAGATTTGTATTATCGCGGGATGAGTGGGGATTAAAGGGGAAATTTAGGAATCGTTGTTGAAAACCTTACGAATTCGAACGTCTGACCACGCAATTGCGCCATTTTCCGGCGCGGTACAAGGTTAATTCCTGAGGTTGGGATCGGGTAAAGACCGGAACCCCGGGGATTACCCGGGACCGCTCAAGCCTCTCAGATTCATGGATTTTTGAGAAGGCTAGCGGACGTCGTCCCGCGCCATCCCCAAAAGTGCCGCGAGCATATCCTCGGCGCCGGCGGGTGCAGGATCGCTTTCGAACAGGGTCGCGTCGGCCAGCGCGACCACGCGCCCCGCCCCGATGCTGCACACCGCGATCAATGCATCGTTACGCAGGCGGCATTCGCCCTGCCCCCCGCCCGCAGCGGGGCGCAGCGAGAAGCGCCCGCCGAGCGCCACCGGCAACTCGTGATCGCCCATGGAAACGAAACGGACCCCGCCGTCCCCATCCTTCCCCGGTTCGAGCGCAAGGCCCCAGCGCGCAAGGATCGGGCCGCTGAGCGAGATCGCTTGGGGATTGCGCGGGTCGCCCAGCGCGAAGCGCGGTTCGCCGACCAGCAGCGGGTCCGCGACCAGCAGCACGTTTCCTCCCGCACGCACCCAGGTGTCGAGCGCGACGTTCTCCGCCGCGGTCAATGCACGCGGCTGGACCAGCAGCAGGCGGTCGACCTGCCCCAGGCTGTCGGGATCGAGCACGTCGAGCGGATCCAGCATCCCGCGCTTTTCCAGCACGGCGCGCACCCAGTGGTGCCGCACCGACTGCGCGGCGAGCGCCTCGGCCACGCTCGATTCCGGAGCGCGGTAGAGCGGCAGCGAACTCATCAGGCCGATCCGCCCGTCCCGCTCTCCCGGGCCTTCACCCGCAAAGCCGTGGAAACCCAAACCGGCGGCCGCCATCGCGCCCAGCCCCAGCGCGGCGCTGAGGCCAACGGCCAGCCATCCCTTCTTCAAGCCTGGATCCTACTCAACCGGAGCACCTTCGCCCTGCTCGGGCAGCACGGGACCTTCGGGGACGGGTTCCGCCTCGGGCTGCTCGGGAAGATCGGGGACCACGCCCGCATCGGACAGCGGATCGCTGGCAGGCTTCGCCGGGCTCGGCTCTACCGTCGGCGCAGCCTGGGGCACGATGGTCTGCTCTGTCCGCAACACGCGGTCGGTGATGATGTTGGCGAGGCCGACGACGAGCAGGACCATCACGATCCCGCCGATCCCGACCCGCAGCCGCTGCATCACTTCCGCATTGCGCGGGTTGACCGGTTCGGCGGTGGGGCGTTTCGCTTCGGGATGCGGGATCAGGGCCATGGCCAGCGAATCTAGTGCCCGCGCGGTGCGGGTCAATCGCGAAGCCAGTCGAACACCGGCAAGCCCTTGTCGCGCAGCCATTGGGCGTTGAAGATCGTCGAGAGATAGCGGAAGCCGCTATCGCACAGGATCGTCGCCACGCGCGCGTCCGTGCGACCGTCCGCCACCAGTTGCCGGCCAAGCGCGACCGCGCCTGCGACGTTGATGCCAGACGACAGGCCGAGGCACAGCCCCTCTTCCTTGAGCAGGCGCGCGACCCAGGTCAGCCCCTCCTCGTCGGAGATACGGAACTGCGTATCGATCGGCGCGCCGTCGAGATTGGCGGTGATCCGCCCCTGCCCGATCCCTTCGGCCACCGAAGAGCCTTCGGACGACAGTTCGCCGTTGGCGTAGTAATTATACAGCGCCGCGCCATGCGGGTCAGTCAGCGCGATGCGGACGTCTTCGTCCTTTTCCTTCAGGCCCAAGCCGACACCGGCGATCGTGCCGCCGGTCCCCGCAGCGCAGGTGAAGCCGTCGATCCGGCCTTCCAGCTGGTCCCACAATTCGGGCGCGGTGCTGTCGATATGCGCGCGGCGGTTGGCGATATTGTCGAACTGGTTGGCCCAGATCGCGCCCTCGGTCTCCTCCGCCAGCCGGCGCGAAGTGTGGACGAAGTGGCCGGGATTAGCGAACTTGGTCGGCGGGACCAGCACCAGCTGCGCACCCAGCGCGCGCAGCGTATCCATCTTCTCGCGCGCCTGGTTGTCGGGCATCACGATGATCGTCTTGTAGCCGAGCGCATTGGCGACCAGCGCGATCCCGATCCCGGTATTGCCCGCCGTTCCTTCGACGATCGTGCCGCCCGGCTTCAGCTCTCCGCGTGCCTCGGCATCGCGGATGATCCACAACGCCGCGCGGTCCTTCACGGAGCCGCCCGGATTGGCGAATTCGCATTTGCCGTAGATGTCGCAGCCCGCCGCCTCGCTCGGCCCTGCGAGCCGGACGAGCGGGGTGTTGCCGATAAGGTCGAGAGCGCGTGGAAGGGGAGCGGGAGCTTTCATGGCAACCGCTTAGCGCCTGAGCGGGCCGCGCAGCAACCGCGATCCGCTATCGGGCCTGCAAGTCAGTCTTGCCCCTCAGTCTTCGGGAGCGATCTGGACCTTCAGCCCGTCGAGATCGGAGGTGAACTCGATCTGGCACGACAGGCGCGAGGTTTCGTTGCGGTGATCGCTGCTTTCCAGCAGGTCGTCTTCGTCCTCGCTCATCGCGGGCAGCTTGTCGCCGAAGGCCGGGTCGACATGGACGTGGCAGGTCGCGCACGAGCAGCACCCGCCGCACAGCGCCAGCAGCTCGTCGAAGCCGTTGTCGCGGATCGCCTCCATCACGGTCAGGCCGTCGCCGACCTCGATCGTGCGCTCGGTTCCACTGCGGTCGACCACGGTAAGCTTGGGCATTGGCTGTCCTTTATCTCGTCCCGGGGCGGCGCTCTCGCGCGCGCCGTTGACGCGGCTGCTAAAAGCTGCGTTTCGGCAATGCAAGCAGATGGCTACGCAAATGCGCAAGCAAAGCGACAGACAACTGGCCAAGCGTACGGGGCGCCCGGCCACATTATCGGAAGGATCGGCCATGGGCCTGAGCGCACAACAGATACGCGGCGGGCTGGACAGCGTGGCCGCGATCGAGCCCGATATGGCGCGCGCGCTGGAGATCGCGGGCTATCCCGAACCGCGCATCCGCCCGACCGGGTACAAGACGCTGCTGCGCACGATCGTCGGCCAGCAGGTCAGCGTCGCTTCTGCGGCGAGCGTGTGGACCAAGCTGGAGGCGGAGCTGGGCGAGGATTTCACCCCGTCCTGCCTGCTCGAACGCGACTTCGACACGCTGCGCGCGTGCGGCCTCTCGCGCCAGAAGCAGGGCTATGCGCGCAGCCTGTGCGAACTGGTCCACGCGGGCGAGCTGGACCTTCACAACCTGCCGGAGGACGACGAGGAGGCGATTGCCCAGCTCACCCGGATCAAGGGGATCGGGCGCTGGTCGGCCGAAATCTACCTGCTGTTCGCAGAAGGCCGCCCCGACATCTGGCCTGCGGGCGATCTGGCGGTGATGGCAGGGATCGGCAAGATCATGGGCCATGAAGAACGCCCGGACGAGAAGGCGACCCGCGCCCTCGCCGAACCATGGCGCCCACATCGCGGCGCGGTCGCGATCTTCACCTGGCATTGCTACGACAATCCAGCGCTTTGACTGCCGCCCGGGGTGCTGCGGTTCGTCAACGTCCCTTTACATGATGACAAGGCTCATTTACGGTTGCGATCATTGACCTGAGGAGGAGAGGTTTGATGTTCCGTACCCGCAAGATCGCCCTGAGCACGAGTCTGGCCATTGGTTGCGCCGCCGCCGCGCTCACGCTAGCCGCCGCACCATCCATTGCTCATACGGACGATAGCATGACCGCAGCCACCCCCGCCGCCAAAGCCCCGCTGATCCCGCGCGAAAGCCTGTTCGGCAATCCGACCCGCGCAGGCGGTCAGATCAGCCCCGATGGCAAGTGGATCAGCTGGCTCGCCCCGTCGAACGGTGTGCTCAACGTGTGGATGGCACCGGCGGACGATCTCGACAACGCGAAGGTCATGACCAAGGCGACCGATCGCCCGATCCGCCAGTATTTCTGGGCACCCGACAGCGCCAGCCTGCTCTACATTCAGGACAAGGGCGGCGACGAGAATTTCCTGCTTTACGGCGTCAATGCCGAAACCGGCGTTGAAACCACGCTGACCGATTTCGAGAACACGCGGGTGATGGTGGTCGGCGGGTCCGACCGGATCAAGGACAAGATCCTGATCGGCCTCAACAACCGCGATCCGCAATATCACGACGTCTACATGCTCGACCTCAACACCGGCGAGCTGACCGAACTGATCGAGAATAACGGCTATGCCGGGTTCGTCGCGGACGACAATCTCGACGTGCGCCTTGCCCTGAAACCCAATGCCGAAGGCGGGATGGATTTCTTCAAGGTGGTCGACAACGAGGTGGAGGCGGAGCCGTTCGGCAGCACCGGCCTCGAAGATTCGCTGACCACCAGCCCGGCGGGCTTCACCACCGATGGCAAGACGCTCTACTGGCTCGACAGCCGCGGTCGCAACACCGCAGCGCTGACCGCGATGGATGTCGAGACGGGCGAAACGCGGGTAATCGCGCAGGACGAGAAGGCCGATATCGGCGGCTCGATCCGCGATCAGAAGACCGGCGAGGTGGAAGCCTATTCGGTCTACTACCTCAAGAACGAATGGGTTGCGCTCGATCCCGAGATCAAGGCCTCGCTCGATTTCCTGAAAAGCAAGCTGACCGGCGAATTCGGCATCTCCTCGCGGACCGAAGACGACACCAGGTGGATCATCGGCAACGATCCGGTGGTCGGCCCGGCGAAGAGCTTCCTCTACGATCGCACCGCGAACACACTGACCGAACTCTACGTCACCCGGCCCGAGCTCGAAGACGCGCCGCTGCAGCCGATGCACACGCTCGAGCTGAAGAGCCGCGACGGGCTCACCCTGCCCTCCTACCTCACCCTGCCGCCGGGCAGCGACAGCGACGGCGACGGCGTGCCGGACAAGCCCGTGCCGATGGTGCTGCTGGTCCATGGCGGACCGTGGGCGCGCGACGCCTATGGCTTCAACGGCTATCACCAGTGGCTCGCCAACCGCGGCTATGCGGTGATGAGCGTCAATTATCGCGGCTCGACCGGGTTCGGGAAGGACTTCATCAACGCGTCCAATCTGCAATGGTCCAAGACCATGCACGACGACCTGATCGACGCGACCCAGTGGGCGATCGACGAGGGCGTCGCGATTCCGGATAAGGTCGCGATCATGGGCGGTTCCTATGGCGGCTATGCCACGCTGGTGGGCCTGACCTACACGCCCGAAACCTTCGCCTGCGGGGTCGACATCGTCGGCCCGTCGAACCTCGAAACGCTGCTCTCCACCATTCCGCCCTACTGGGCCCCGGTGGTCGCCCAGTTCCATGAGAGGATGGGCAACCCCAACACGCCCGAGGGCAAGCAGCTGCTGATCGACGCCTCGCCGCTGTACAAGGCGGACCAGATCGTGAAGCCGCTGCTGATCGGCCAGGGCGCGAACGACCCGCGCGTCAACCAGGCGGAAAGCGACCAGATCGTCGAGGCGATGAAGGCGAAGAACATCCCCGTCACCTACGTGCTGTTCCCCGACGAAGGGCACGGCTTCGCGAAGCCGTCCAACAACATCGCGTTCAATGCGGTGACCGAGAACTTCCTCGCCACCTGCCTCGGCGGGCGCGCCGAACCGATCGGCGACACGATCGAGGAATCGACCGCCCAGATCGAGGAAGGCGCGGACTTCGTTCAGGGCCTCAAGGCCGCGATCGACGCGGACTGACCCGACACCCTCCCCCTCCCGCCGCTTGCGGGAGGGGCCACGGGTGGGCATGAGGTCAGGTGCAACGGGAGCAGACGGGAAGCCTCATGGACAGGAAAGCGATCTTCATCACCGGCGGCGCATCCGGCATCGGGCGCGCCATCGCGCAGCGTTTCGCCAGGGAAGGCTGGTTCGTCGGCCTCGGCGATGTGAACGAGAAGGGGATGGTCGAAACCCAGCACCTGATCGGGCTCGGCTTCAGCTTCGGCCACACCTTCGACGTGCGCGACCGGGATGCGTGGGACGAAGCGCTCGATGCGTTCTCCATGGCTTCGGGCGGCCGGATCGACGTGGTCGCCAATAATGCGGGCATCCCGCTGGGCGGAACGATCGACCAGAACAGCGTCGCGGAGATCGAGCGCTGTCTCGACATCAATCTGAAGGGCGTCTTGTTCGGCGCGCAGGCCGCGCTGCCGCACCTGAAGAAGACCGCGCCCGGATCGTGCCTGCTCAACACCGCCAGCGCCGCGGGCATCTACGGCACCACGGGGGCGAGCGTCTATTCGGCGACCAAGTTCGGCGTGCGCGCGATCACCGAAAGCCTCGACGGCGAATGGGCCGAATACGGCATCAAGGTCCGCTCGATCATGCCCGGGTTCATCGAGACCCCGCTGATCGACCAGGTGCCCAACGGCCAGACCAACGAGGCGATCCGCGACCGGGTCAAGGCTGCCGGGCTGGAGATCACTCCGGTCGAGGCCGTCGGCGATGCCGCGTGGCGCGCCGTGCATGGCGACAAGCTGCACACGCTGGTGGGCAAGACCGCCAAACGCGCCGCCTTCGCCGCGCGCTGGATGCCCGGCCAGATGCGCAAGGTCGCGCGGGGCCGCGCTGGCGGCGCGATGGGCGGGCGCTGATCGAAGAGTTCGCTTGGGCGAACCAGTCGCCGCCCACCCCGGGTGGTCTGAAGCTAAGAAATCTAAAGCCCGTTGATCGCCTGTGCCATGTGCACATCGCGATGCGACAGACCGTCCGCATCATGCGTGGTCAGCGTAATC
This sequence comes from Erythrobacter sp. YJ-T3-07, assembly GCF_015999305.1. Classification (NCBI taxonomy): domain Bacteria; kingdom Pseudomonadati; phylum Pseudomonadota; class Alphaproteobacteria; order Sphingomonadales; family Erythrobacteraceae; genus Erythrobacter; species Erythrobacter sp. YJ-T3-07. The sequence goes on from NZ_JAEAGP010000001.1 coordinate 2,212,575, forward strand.
TCGACCGTGTTGTACACATTGGACCATTCGGGATGATGATCGTGCTTTTCGGCGATCAGCGCGACCCGGTTCATGAACCCCCACGCCTCGCTGAAATCCTCGAACTTGAAGGTGCGCACGATCGCGTCGCGGTCGCTCGCCATTTCCCACCCTTCGAGCGCTTCCAGCCAGCTTCCACGTTCCTCTTCGCTCAGTTTCTCGACCGCCATGGGAATGTCCTTTCGCTACCGGATGATATTGCCGTCACGCGCCCCCTCGCCTAACCCGCGCAGCCATGCAAGCCCGCCTCTCCGCTCGCGATCTCGCCTGCCGTCGCGGCGAGCGCCTGCTTTTCCGCAAGCTGACGCTCGATCTCGGCCCCGGCGACATGCTGCATGTGCGCGGGCCCAATGGCGTGGGCAAGACCAGCCTCATGCGCATCCTCGCCGGGCTCGCGCGACCCTTTGCGGGCGAAGTGGAGCGCACCGGCGAGGTCGGCCTGGTAGACGGCCGCCACGCGCTCGATCTCGACCGCGAACTGGGTGACGCGATGCGGTTCTGGGCGCGGCTGGATGGCGCGGGCGATCCGACGAGCGCGATGGAGCGGCTGGGTGTCGATGCGCTGGCGGATATCCCGACCGGCTATCTCTCTACCGGCCAGAAACAGCGTGCGGTGATCGCACGCCTGCTGCTGCGGCCCCGCGCGATCTGGCTGCTCGACGAGCCCTTCGCCGGGCTCGACACCGCATCGCAGGCGCTGCTCGCCGATCTGATCGCGGAGCATTGCGGCAATGGCGGGCTGTGCCTGTACGTTTCGCACCAGCCGGTCGATCTACCCGCAAAAATCCTCGATCTGGCGGAGTACGCGGAATGAGCGCCTTCGCGATCCTGCTGCGCCGCGACCTCGCGATTCTGCTGCCCGGCGGCGCGCGCGGCTCCGCCTTCCTGCCGCTGATCTTCTTCCTGCTGGTCGCGGTGCTGTTCCCCTTCGCGGTCGGGCCTGAGCCGAGCCTGCTCGCGCGCACGGGTGGCGGCGTGCTGTGGGTCGCCGCGCTGCTTGCGAGCATCCTGCCGCTTGACCGGCTGGTTGCGGCAGACCGGGACGCAGGCGTGTTCGACCAGCTGCGACTGCGCGGGATCAGCGAGGAAGTGGCAATGACCGCGCGGCTGATCGCGCACTGGCTTAGCTTTGGTCCGCTGATCCTGATCGCCACCCTGCCCGCCTCGGCGCTGCTATCGCTGAGTGGGCCGACATTCTGGCGACTGCTCGCGAGCCTGCTCGCGGGCACGCCGGGCCTCGCCGCGATCGGCCTGATGACGGCCGCCCTGCTGGCGAGCTTGCGTGGAGGCACCGCGCTCGCCGGGCTGATGCTCGCGCCGCTGGCCGTGCCGCTGGTAATTTTCGGCGCGGGCCATCTCGCCCGGGTGGACATGAGCGGCGCGCTGTTTGCCGGTGCCTTCAGCCTGGTGCTATGCGCAATCGCACCCTTCGCGGCTGCTGCTGCGATCAGGGCTGCGCGGGATTAGACGCCACCGTCTGGCGTGGCTCAGTAAGGCGGCTTGTCGCGGCCCGTCGGGCTGAGCGTGAAGATCTCCACACCATCTTCGGTGATCGCCAGCGAATGCTCGAACTGCGCGGAGAGCGACTTGTCGCGGCTCACTGCGGTCCAGCCGTCGCCGAGCACCTTGGCCCACGGCTTGCCCGCGTTGAGCATCGGCTCGATGGTGAAGAACATGCCCGGCTTGAGCTCCGGCCCACTGCCCGCAACGCCGACATGGACCACTTCGGGCGCATCATGGAACAGCCGCCCCACCCCGTGCCCGCAGAATTCGCGGACCACGCCATAGCGGTGCTGCTTGGCATGCGCCTCGATCGCGGCGCCGATATCGCCCAGCCGCGCGCCCGGTTTGCTCGCCGCGTCGATCCCGATCATCAGCGCCTCGTGCGTCGCTTCGACCAGCTTCTTCGCCTTGAGCGGTGGATCGCCGGCGAAGAACATGCGGCTGGTATCGCCGTGCCAGCCGTCGAGCAGCGGGGTCACGTCGATATTGAGGATGTCGCCATCCTTCAGCGTCTTCTCGCCCGGGATGCCGTGGCAGATCACGTGATTGACCGAGATGCAGCTGCTGTGCGTGTAGCCGCGATAGCCAAGCGTCGCGGGCACCGCGCCTGCATCCAGCATCATCCCGCGGATCGCATCGTCGATGCTCGCGGTGGTGACGCCGGGCTTCACCAGCTCGGGCATCTGGTCGAGGATTTCTGCGGCCAGTCGCCCGGCCTTGCGCATCCCCTCGAACCCTTCGGGGCCGTGGAGCTTGATCGTACCGTCGCGGTAGACGTCGGAATCGGCTTCGATGGTCTGGTATTCGGTCATGCCGCACTAGATACGCACGACCGCGCGAAAAAGCGAGGTCAGCCGACGAAATCGTCGCGATAGCGCTCTTTCACCGCCGCGCGGATTGCATCGTCCACGCTCAGCTCGACCTCGTAATCGCCCTCGACGTAAGGCCCGGCCACGTAAGGCGCGGCGTACAGCATGATCCGGTCGAACTTGTTCCCGTTGGACAGCAGCACGAGCTCCAGCTCTTCCAGATCGGGGCAGCGGTTGAAGGTATCGTCGTCCTTGTCCAGCTCACCGCCGCGCCGGGCCATGCGCTGCGTATCGAGAGCGTTGCAGAACCTCTCGCCGAGCGCTTCGGACAGCGTGGCCTGCGATTCGAACAGCATGATCGGTTCGAGCAGACGCTGGGATCCCTTATTCCACAGCACCGAACTGAGCCCGTAATTGCCGTGGGCACCGCCGAAATAGGTCGCGCCGTTTTCGATCAGGCTGAACCATTCGTCGGTCTGTCCGGCCAGCTTCCACTCGATCGTGACCATGTAGCGGTTGTAGGGGAAGCCGTTCTCTCGCGCCTCCTCGCTCGCCTCGCGGGCGACGCGCTGCAGATCGGCCTCCTCGCGCTTGGCCTGCTGGTCGAGCCGGTCCTTCAGCGCAGGGATCGCGCCGAGCGTTTCGGGATAGGTGAAGGAAAAGGCGTAGAGATCGTTCTCCTCGGAGATCTCGCGCCCCTGCCCGGCGGGCTTCTCGCCATCCTTCGGCTCGTCTGCCGAAGCGGTCGCGGCGGCCTTGTCCTTGTCCACCCCGACATCGCGCTGCATGTCTTCGGGCGAGGAACAGCCCGCCAGACCAAGGCCGATCACCAGCACAAGCTTCGCAAAACCTGCGGCCATTATCATCTCAATCCTTTGTCGCGGCGCGAATCCGGTTGGCACGGCGCGCCTTCGTCGCCATGCATAATAGGATGAATGATACGGCTTTGATACAGCCCGACAAGGGCCAGAACGCAACCGACCTCCACCTCGTCAACGATGCAGGCTTCGCCGATTGGGCGAAGGGTCTGAACGACGGCCAGCGCGCCATGCTGGAAGCGCAGAACTTCACCGGCAAGGGCTACGAAACCGCAATCGTCCCCGCGACGCCGGGTGAAGGCAATGCGTGGTTCGCGGTCGGCGGCGTGGCCGATCTGGATTCGCTGTCCAGCTGGTGCCTCGCGCGGCTGGCCGAGGTGCTGCCTGCCGGAACCTACCGCCTCAAGGGGCGCGAGCCCGGCCCCGCCCTGCACGGCTGGCAGACCGCCCAGTACAAGAATCTCGCCTTCCGCAGCGATGCCGAAGCGCCCGGCGCACGCGTGCTGCTGACCCAGAACGCCAAGGCGATCGAACCCGCAATTGCCGAGGCGCAGGCGGTCAATCTGGTGCGGCGGCTGGTCGACACCCCGCCCGAGGTGATGGGCCCGGCAGGGCTCGAGGCCGAGTTCGAAGCGCTGGTGAAGGATCATGACGCCAGGCTCGAAGTGACCCGCGGCGATCAGCTGGAGCAGAACTATCCGCTGGTCCACGCGGTCGGCCGCGCGGCGGCGCGCCACCATGCCCCGCGGATCATGCACCTGACCTGGGGCAAGAAGGACGCACCGGTCGTGGCGATCGTCGGCAAGGGCGTCACCTTCGATTCGGGCGGACTCGACATCAAATCCTCCACCGGCATGGCGCTGATGAAGAAGGATATGGGCGGCGCGGCGCACGCGATCGCACTCGCCAAACTGGTGATGCAGCACAACCTGCCGGTGCGCCTGCACCTGCTGGTGCCCGCGGTTGAAAATGCGATCTCGGGCAATGCTCTGCGCCCGGGCGATATCGTGAAGAGCCGCAAGGGGCTGACGGTCGAGATCACCAATACCGATGCCGAAGGGCGGTTGATCCTGGCCGACGCGCTCGACCGGGCGAGCGAGGAAAATCCCGAGCTGCTGATCGACTTCGCCACGCTGACCGGCGCGGCGCGGGTCGCCCTGGGGCCGGACTATCCCGCGCTGATGACCCGGCGCGACGAAACCGCCGAAGCGCTGATTTCTGCGGGTAAGGCCCATGATGACGAGCCCTGGCGTCTGCCGCTGCCCGCCCTCTATCGCGAATGGCTCGATTCCCCTCTGGCCGACTGCATCAACGCGCCGACCAACGGCTTTGCCGGGGCGAGCGTGGCGGGCCTGTTCCTCGACCAGTTCGTCGGCGAAGACATCGACTGGGCGCATTTTGACACCTACGCGTGGCGGCCGACTGCCCGACCGGGGCGGCCCAAGGGCGGCGAAGCCTACGGCCTGCGCGCCAGCTGGCACATGCTGCGCGAGCGTTTCGGAGCCTAGAAAAAGAGCGCCATAAGGGGTCGCGAAGCGCGCCGAGGTTGTTCAGCCGCGGCGCACAGGCTAAGCGGCCAGAAACAACAGAACATGATGACCAAACCACTCTAGTGAGCGATCTTCCTTCCAGTCACCCGCATGCAGGCCAGATCGGCCTGACCGGCCCCGTCGTGTGGCCTGAAAAGGGCACGCTGCCGCTGCGCCGCGACCTTGCGCATATCGACCTCGCGCCGCGGTTTCTCGTCGCCAATTATGCGGTGCCGGTGCCGATGCAGATCGGCGACGCCGCCGCGCCGCTGGTGCGTTCCACCCTCGAAGAGGACGACGTGATCACCACGCTGGAGCCGGGTGCCACGTTCGAGGCGCTCGACGTCACCGGAAGCTGGGTATGGGGCTGCCTCGGCCCTGAAGGTCCGTCGGGCTATGTCCGGCGCTCGGCCTTCCCCTGACGGGCCGCTGGTCATGACCACCGAAGTTTTCGTCGATGGCGCTGCCGGGACCACCGGGCTGGAAATCGTCGCCCGGCTCGAGGCGCATCCCCACTTCACGCCCGTCGTCCTCGACGAGGCGCGGCGCAAGGATGCCGATGCGCGACGCGAGGCGCTCAACGACACGCCCTTCGCAGTGCTGTGCCTGCCCGACGATGCCGCGCGCGAGGCGGTCGAGCTAATCGATCCGGCAGCGAAGACGCGCATCGTCGATGCCTCCTCCGCGCAGCGCGTCGCGGATGGGTGGACCTATGGTTTTCCCGAACTAATCGGGCGCGAACGGATTGCGGACGCCGCCCGCGTGAGCAACCCCGGCTGCTACCCGACCGGCTTCCTCGCGCTGGTCGCGCCGCTGGTGCGGGCCGGGCTGCTGCCCGCCGACTGGCCCTTCACCGTCAACGCGGTCAGCGGCTATTCCGGCGGCGGCAAGGCCCTGATCGAACGGTTCGCCAACGAACCCGACATCGCCTTTCGCGCCTATGCGCTGGGCTTGGAACACAAGCACCTGCCCGAAATGCAGCGTCATGCAGGCCTCGATCACGCCGTGCTCTTCGCGCCGAGCGTGGTGCCCGCCTATCGCGGCATGCTGGTCGAGGTGCCGCTGCATCTTGGTGCGATGCGGACCGAACCGAGCGCCGACGCCCTGCGTGACGAGCTGGCGAGGTTCTATGCGGATTCCGAGGTCGTCGAAGTGATGGCCAAGGCCGATCCGGGCGAATTGCTGCTGCACCGCGATGCCGCGCCGGATGACGGAATGCGGCTCCACGTCTTCGGCAATGAAGGCGGCTGGAACGCGCGCCTCGTCGCCCTGCTCGACAACCTCGGCAAGGGGGCCAGCGGCGCCGCGATCCAGAACCTCAACCTGATGGCAGGCTTTCCTGAAACTGCGTCGCTGCAACTGCGATAAGCACAAATGCAGCGCGAAGGCCCGATTTCGCGCAATGAGGTTGCCCCTTTATCGCAGTGCAACATTGCACTAGGCTTGTGTGACAATTCGCCGACTCGCAGCGGCAGACCCGAACGGGAAGGACACGGCACGCGGTGAAAAAGATCGAAGCGATCATCAAACCCTTCAAGCTCGACGAGGTGAAGGAGGCGCTGCACGAGGTGGGGGTCTCGGGCATCACCGTGATCGAGGCCAAGGGCTTCGGACGCCAGAAGGGCCATACCGAACTCTACCGCGGTGCCGAATATGTCGTCGATTTCCTGCCCAAGGTGAAGCTCGAGGTCGTCGTGGCCGACGCGCTGGCCGAACGGGTGGTCGAAGCGATCGCGGGCGTCGCCCAGACGGGCCGGATCGGCGACGGCAAGATCTTCGTCTCCACGATCGATTCCGCGCTCCGCATTCGCACCGGCGAACGAGACGAAGACGCGATCTAGCGGTCACCTGCGATAAGATTTCCCGGGCATTTCCGCCCGAAAACCATCCGAAAGGAGCATCATGTCAACTGCCAGCGACATTCTGAAGCAGATCAAGGAACAGGATATCGAGTGGGTCGACCTGCGGTTCACCGATCCCAAGGGCAAATGGCAGCACCTGACCATGGTCGCCGATGTCCTGACGGAGGATGAGCTGGAAGACGGGCTGATGTTCGACGGTTCGTCGATCGCCGGCTGGAAGGTCATCAACGAATCCGACATGATCCTGCGTCCGGATCTGGAGCGGGTCTATCTCGATCCGTTCAGCGCGACCCCGATGATGATCATCTTCTGCGACATCGTGGAGCCGAACACGGGCGACTGGTACGCCCGCGATCCGCGCTCCACCGCGAAGCGTGCGGAAGCCTATCTCAAGACCACCGGCGTGGGCGACACGATCTATGTCGGCCCCGAAGCCGAATTCTTCATGTTCGACGATGTCCGCTTCGAAGACGGCTATGCCGGTTCGGGCTTCTCGATCGACGATATCGAGCTGCCGACCAACTCGGGCCGTGAATACGACGCGGGCAACATGGCCCACCGTCCGCGCGCCAAGGGCGGTTACTTCCCCGTCGCGCCGGTCGATTCCGCGGTCGACATCCGCGGCGAGATGGTCGCCACGATGAGGGAAATGGGCCTCAACTGCGACAAGCACCACCACGAGGTTGCCGCAGCGCAGCACGAGCTGGGCCTGATCTTCTCGACCTTGGTCGAAACCGCCGACAACATGCAGATCTACAAGTACGTCGTGCACCAGGTCGCGCATGCCTACGGCAAGTCGGCGACCTTCATGCCCAAGCCGATCAAGGACGATAACGGCAGCGGCATGCACACCCACATGTCGATCTGGAAGGATGGCAACCCGACCTTCGCGGGCACCGGCTATGCCGGCCTGTCGGACAACTGCCTCTATTACATCGGCGGCGTCATAAAGCACGCCAAGGCATTGAACGCCTTCACCAACCCGACCACCAACAGCTACAAGCGGCTGGTCCCGGGCTTCGAAGCGCCGGTGCTGCTGGCGTACTCGGCCCGCAACCGCTCGGCTTCGTGCCGCATTCCCTATGGTGCGGGCGAGAAGGCGAAGCGCGTCGAATTCCGCTTCCCCGATGCGATGGCCAACCCCTACCTCGCCTATTCGGCGCTGCTGATGGCGGGCCTCGACGGGATCACCAACAAGATCCACCCGGGCGAGGCGATGGACAAGAACCTTTACGACCTGCCGCCGGCCGAACTGGCCGACGTGCCGACCGTGTGCGGTTCGCTGCGCGAAGCGCTGGTCGCGCTGGAGGAAGACCACGAGTTCCTGCTCAAGGGCGACGTCTTTACCAAGGACCAGATCGACGCCTATGCCGAGCTGAAGTGGGAAGAGGTGATGCGCACCGAAACCACCCCCTGCCCGGTCGAATACGACATGTACTACAGCGCGTAATCGGGCGCCGATCCCAGCGGATCACCAGGAGAAGGCCGCCGGAGCGATCCGGCGGCCTTTTGCATTCAGCGGCTCCCGAGCCTGTTCAGCGCGGAGTGAGCATCCCGCGAGCACCGGTAGCGACGAACGCGCCGAGCAAGGTCATCCCCATGACCAGTGCGATCATCGATTTCGCTTCGATGGCCGGGCCCATTCCGTTCATCGAGAATGCGCCCCATACCAGCAGGGTCGCGATCACCATCGCACCGGCGATGCTCCCCGCTTCCAGACTGACCTGACGCATCAGCTCGTCCTGGTATTTCCAGGTTTTCACGATCAGGAAACCGGCCACGGCCAGGGCCACGATCACGGTTCCCACCGCGATGGAGACTGGCACCGTGCCGCCCGTCCCGCTGTTCGCCAGCACGATCATCATCACTCCAAGAACACCATTGGCCAGCGAACTGCCGAGCAGCGACTGCCGGTTCTCGACCAGCTCGTCGCTATCTTCGACGTTGAGAACCCTGGAGCCTGCCTTCGGCATGAGCGTGCCGATACCCACGAACAGTGCCATGGCCAGATAAGCGATTCCGACCCCCGACAGGATCATCGAGGAACCACCCACTGTCGGCGCCTCGGTCCAACGGAACAGCAGCGTGACGCCGAAGAAGCCTGCGATGGCGCCAAGCAGGGCAGAAATGAGCATCTTCCGGAGAGGACGATGCGAGGATGGTTTCACGCTAGGGTTCATGAGTTACTCTCCGGGGTCCAGTCGTCGATAAACAGATCCGGCACGTCGACGGCGAACAGCTTCGCCATACGCAGTGCCAGCGGGAGAGAGGGATCGTACTTGTCGGTTTCGACCGCGTTGATCGTCTGGCGGGACACGCCGAGCCTTCGGGCAAGCTCGCCCTGGCTCCAGCCCGACCCTTCGCGGTAGTGCTTCACACGATTTTGCAACCGATCATTCTCCCGGCAGCACCCACCTCGGGTGCTGACAAGAGCTCTTTACAGTCAAGAACTCTTGTCAGTCAAGAGCTCTTGTCAGGTCGCGGTGCGGGCCGCAGCGGGCCGGCTAGTAGTCCCGGCTCGCCTCCACCGACACGCTGTTGCGCCCAACGGTTGAGACCGTGGCCAGCAGCGAAAGCCAGCTGGTGATCCGGAATTCGGCATCGGTCGCGCTATAGCCGCGGCCATCGGTAATCAGTTCGACGTAGAACCGCCGTCCGATGTTCTTGCCCAGGGCGATCGACGTACCCCGGTCGAGAACCGGGTCCGCCGAGACGATCCGCAGCCGATCGAGCCCGATCGCGCTGCGCAGCTGGTTGATCGGGTCGAGCCCGCCCCCACCGCGCAGCGAAGCGACCGCAGCGCCGAGCTGCAGCGCATCGGTGGCGGAAAGGCTCGTGATGGAACCGCCGAACAGCAGGCGCGAGAGGATTTCCTCCTCGGGCAGCGAGGGGTTGGAGCTGAAGGTGATCTCCGGCTGCTGGGCATTGCCCTGCACGCTGACCGTCACATCGATCCCGTTATTGTCGGTCTCCGCAACGATGTCGAGCCGGGGGTCGATCGCGCGACTCTCGTCGAACTCGATCCGCCCGCGGGTCACCTCGAAGCGTGCCCCCGCGAAGGTGTAGTCGCCCCGGACCAAGTTCGCCTCGCCCCCGATCCGCATCTCCTGCGTGGTGCCGCGCACGCGGACATTGGCGCTCCATTCGCTGTCCAGTCCCATGCCGTCGACATCGACGCGGCTCGGCGCGCGCGCATCGACCAGGAAGCGCCACGGCGCGCCCGGTGCAGACGGCTGGTAGCGGTCGCGCGGCAGATTGATCTCGCGCGTGGTGATCGTGGGAATGCTCGCAGTCTGCGCTCCATTGCCCAGCCGCCAGCTAGCCTTTTCGACCAGCAGGCGCCCGGCAATGGTGCCGCCCGATCCGTTGGAAACGATCCGCAGCGGCCCGGTAACGCTTGCCTGCAATCCGCGCGCATCGATCAGCTGCGCCTTTTGCGCCGCTGCACGAATATCGATTTCCGGCCCGCGACCGGGGCCCAGATTGGCGAGGTCGATCACACCGCTGCCGTTGACCGCGCCGCCATTGGGCGCAGTGCCGCGGAATTCTGTGATCTGGAGACGCGATCCGGCGAAGGCACCACGCACGCGCGCTTCGCGGATATCGGTTCCGGAAACCGAACTCTGCACGCGCAGATTATCGCTCGACAGCGAACCGCGCACGCGCGGATCGGCCAGCGTGCCGCGAACATCGGCAGCAACCGCGACCGGGCCGGAGAAGTCGAACAGGTCGATCGCCGCCAGCCGCCACAGCGACTGGGCAGGCCCGCGATAGCGCAGCTGACCGAAGAGATCGCCCGCCTGCAGCCTTTCGAACAGGCTGCCATTGCGCGGCAGGTCGGAAATCAGCGCCTGCACGCGTCCGCCCTCGGTCCCGTTATCATCGAGGATGGCGCGCGCCTGAAGCCGGTCGGTCTCGAGCCGCGCGACCAGCGACAGGTCGACCGGCCGCGAGGCTAGGATCACGCCCGAGCGGGTGAACTTGTCGACCCTCACGCGCGCTTCCCCGGTGGGCAGCCCGTCCTTGGGCGCGGCGTAGGTGATCGTGCCCGACAGCGATCCGCCAAGCCCCGCATCGCCCATCACGATATCCGCCAGCGACAGGGGAATACCCCGCACGTTGAGGTCGAACCGCGTGGCTTCGCCGCCCATCCGGCCCTCGGCAATCACGAAGCCGTCGCCATAACTGATCTGCGAGCGCTGGAGCGCCCAGCCGCCGCCATCGATCTTGGTCAGCACCGCGCGGCGCGGCATTGTCAGCTCTCTTCCGGCGAGGTTGCCGCGCGTGGCCAGCGCAATCCGGTCCGGCGCGATATCGGCTGCGAGTTGCAATGCGAACCCGCGTCCGCGCCGCCCGGCAATCGCCGCATTCACATCGCCGCGCCCGTTCACCAGCCGCGCATCGGCGGTCATCCGCCCGATGAACAGGCTGCCATAGACGATCCCTTGCGCGCTCGCCGTGCCCTGGACGGTCGTGTTGCCGTCCGCGATCTGGCCGCTCATATCAATGTCGGCCTCCGCGATCTCGAGTGCGGTGGCCCCGCCGAAGCGCGCGTTGCGCGCCGCCAGCGCAACGTCGAAGCCCTGCCCACCGCTGCGCGGCGCGAGCATGATCGTCCCATCGAGCCCGCCGCCTGTCAGCGCCAGCGTACCGCTGGCAGCGCCGCCGCCCAGCGTCAGATCGCCGGTCACGCTGGTTTCCGAGACGGTCAGAGTCTCCACCGCAATGCGGGTCGGCCCGCCCGGGGGGGAGAACAGGCCCAGCGTGCCATCGAACCGGCCGAGCGTCGAATCGCCCTCGGTCTCGATCCGGAAGCCCTCGTCGATCGGGCTCATCGCCACGCGCACATCGCGCAGGCCCGCAGCGGGCAGCGGCTCCGCAAACACCAGCACCGCTTCGGGGCCGCGGTCTGTCAGTGAAGCCTCGACCGTGAACGGCCCGTACTGCGCCTGCCGTCCGCGCCCGGCCACGCGTGTGGTCCCCGGCGCAACCTGCCCGTCGAGCACCATGTTCAGTTTGCGCGAGTCGAGCCGCACCTGGCGGAAATCGATCGGCGCATTCTGCGCAAGCGACACCCCGCCGGAAAAGTCGATCACCGGCCCCGCCAGATTGACTAGCGTGTCATTGGTGACGCGCGGCACCTGCCCGCGCACATCGGCGGTTAGCTTCCAGGCCCCGTTATAGAGGAAGTCGATTGAACCGCCCGCATTGACCCGCCCGATCTGCTCGAACGTCAGCCCGTTCACCGCAACCGGGCCGCGCACCTGCCAGCGGTTTTCCGCGACATTGGCGTTGAGCGAGAGTTGCGCGCTGGCATCCGGGAAGTTGATCCGGATGCTGTCGGACACCAGCTCGCGCCCGGTAAACACCAGCCGCCCGTTGGCGGTGCCGCCGATCAGCCGTGGATCGGCGAGCGCGTTGCCGGTCTCGATCCGCCCCACACGCGCGTCGATCGGGATCACCCAGCGGCTGCCATCATAGGTCGCAGTGCCCTCCTGCGCGATATTGGTGATCGTGGCGCTGCCTGCATCGAAGCGCTGCGCCACCAGTTGGAAGGGAATGGCGAGATCGCGGAACGGCCCGTCGATCGTGCCGCTCGCCTGTGCGCCGACGAGTTGCAGGTTCTCCCCGAACAGGCGCGGATCGCGCACCGCCGCCTCGAACTTGATGCCGTCCGCGCGATTATCCGCCAGGTCCGCGCCGCCTTCGGCGACCAGCGAGAGGCCCTGCCCGATCAGCTCGACCTTGCCGTCCAGAACCCGGTCGGCGAAAGTACCGGCGGCCTCGATCCGCGTGTCGCGACCCAGCGCGCGCTGGGGAATTCCGGTCAGGAACGGCGTCGTGTCCGCCCGCCCGACAATGCCGTATTTTCCGTCCTTCGCGCTCAGCCGGAAGCGGGCGAGCGATTCGCCGTTGCGGTTGAGCAGCATGTCGCCCGACCAGTCTTTCCACGTCCCGTCGCCATCGATCCGCCCGACATAATCTCCATCGAGATTGGCCAGACTGGTGATGACCCCGCCTGCGGGCGCATCCACGCGCATGTCGATATCGAACAGATCACCATCGGGCTCGGCAGTCAGGTCGAGCACCAAACGGTCGCCCTCCCCGAAGCGCCCGTTGGCCTTCACCATCGCGCGACCGTTGCGGATATCCGCGCTGCCGACCAGATTGACCTGCCGCCGCGCATCGCCCGCGACACCGGGGGCCAGCGTCCAGTCCACCAGCTCGAGCTGGTCGATGCGAATGTCGAAGCCCGGCAGCATCGTCGAATCCGGATCGCCGGGATTGAGCTTCGGCAAACGCTTGAGCTCGCCCCGTCGCGCTTCGACCGAGTCGATATCGAGCCCGCTGCTCAGCCAGACGAAGGGATTCCAGTCGAGATCGACCTCGGGCACGGTCAGGAACACGCCCTGCGGGTCCGCGAGCGAGAGGTCGTGCAGGACGAGATCGCTGTATATGCTGCCCTCGATCCGCCCGATCGAGATGCGCAAGCCCGACTTGGGCTCGATCTTGGCGACCTGGTCGACGATCCAGCGCTTGCCGATCGGACTGTTGAGGCCCGCGACCAGCGCCGCGACCAGCAGTGCCAGCACGACCACGATACCCACCGCCCACTTGGCAATGCGCGCAGTGGCGCTCTTCCCGCGCGGCGCGTCTGCGGTCGCCTCTTCCCGGATCGCCTCTTCGCTCATCAGAAGGCCTGCCCCAGCGAGACGTAGACCGCGACGAAGCTGTCGGTCGATCGTGGATTGATCGGGAAGGCGACGTCCAGCCGCAGCGGGCCGAAGCCGCTCAGGTAGCGCACGCCGACACCCGCGCCGACGCGAATGTCTTCGAAGTCGGGATATTGCTCCACCCCGACCGACCCTGCATCGACGAAGGGCACGACCTGCACCGCCCCGTCGAACAGCGGGGTGGGAATACGCACTTCGGCCGAGACCTCGACCAGCGAGCGCCCGCCGATCGGATCATTATCGTCATTGCGCGGCCCGATGGCGCGATAGCCGAAGCCACGCACGGAGCCGCCGCCCCCGGCGAAGAACCGCCGCGAAGGCGCGACATCATCCAGCCCCGCGCCGGTGATCGAACCGACCGCCACACGCCCGGCCAAAATCGGGCCGTTCTCGCCGATCTGCTTGTAATAGGAAGCGTCCGCCTGGTTGCGCAGATAGAAGCTCTGCATCCCCTCGGTGCGCGAAACTTCCGGCGATGTGCGCAGCGAGACGCGGAAACCCTCGGTCGGGTTGAGCAGGTCGTCCGTGGTGTCGATCTGCCCGTAGAGCGGCAGCGCGGCGACGAAATAGGTCTGGCGCGGCGGCGGTGTGGCATCGTCGAGGCTGCTGTTGTCGATGTCGTACGCAAGCCGCTCGTCCGACGCGACCAGTTCGAGCCCCATGCTCCAGCTGAACGGCTTCTGGAACAGCAGCGTCGATAGCTTCTCGTAGGTCGCGATCAGGCTGGCCGTGTCCGCGGCGAAGGCGGTGTTGTCGAGCGAGCTGGCAAAGGCGTCGATCGTCAGGATGCGGTCGCGCCCGCCAAAATTGCTCTTGCGGAAGGTGATGCCTGCCAGCTGTTCCTGCGTACCGGCAACGCCGCGCACCCTCAGCGCGCCTTCGGGCGGGAAGAGGTTGCGATGTTCCCAGCTTGCCTCGACCCGGATGCCCTCTTCGGTGCCGTAACCGATAGCGCCCGCGATGGTCCGCAGCTTCGCCTTGGTCAGGCCGACCTTCATGTCGACCACGCCCGGCTCGCCATTGGCGGGTGCCTGAGCCTCTACCGGAGTGATGGTTGTCGAGGAGACCAGCCCGGTGGCGATGATCGCGCGGCGCAGATCCTGCTCGTCGTCACGGTTGTAGATATCGCCCGGCTCGAACCTCGCGATCGAGCCGAGGTGCCTGCCGGAGAGGAAGTCCGGCTCTTCGGAGATCACCTTGCCGAAGACGTAGCGCCCGTTGGGGCGCACCGGCATCGTCAGATCGCCTTCGATCCGGGCATGGTCGATCAGCAGCTCGGGCGCGTCGATCTCGGCGAAGGGATAGCCGGTATTACCCAGCGCGGTGTCCAGATCGCCCCGCTCGCGCACGATGTCGTAGCTGTCGACATAGTCGCCGGGCTTGAGCTCGAACGCGCCGCGCAGTTCCTGGTAATTGGGTGCCTGATCGAGATTGCCCAGGTCGATAGTGCCGAAGGTGTAACGCTCGCCCGGCAAGACGTTGAAGCGGACCTGCGGGCGCTCGTCAGACCCGTCTATCAGATTGGGGCCGACCTCGCGCACGATCTCGCCATCGTAATAGCCATAGGCGCGCAGCAGGCGCACCAACAGTTCCTCGTCCTCCCGCGCACGCGCGCCCAACTGGCCGACATTGGTCTCACTGTCGCCATAGGCCTCAATCGTGGAAAGGCTGGTGAACTGGTCGACGAAATCGTCCATCTGCGGGAATGCGTCGGGCTCGCTCGGGAAGGCGAGCGCCAGCTGATCGGTCAGATCGATCACCACCGGATCGATCAGCAGCGGACCGGACTGGAGCGGATTGTCGTCGGCGAAGGTGGCCGTGCCGTCGTCCTCGACCTGCTCGACCGGAGCCAGCTCCAGCGGATCGGGCCAGTCGATGGTCAGCCCGGGCAGATCGTCCAGCGGGCTCTCGGGCTCCAGCGCGGGGGCATCGGCCGGGAACGGTTTGGGCCCGTCGATCGGCGTCGGCTCTTCGGGAGGCACGCCATCGGCGGCCCATTCCTGCGCATTGTCGATCGCTTCGTCGGGGATCAGTGCTTCGAGCTCGGGGCTGGCCGAGCGATCCTGCGCAAAGGCGTATCCGGGCTGGCCGGCGAGCACCGCGGCAAGCGCGGCAATGCACGCACCGCGTGCGAACCTAGCGGGTGACGGCGAGCGCCTTGTCGCCTGCTCCGGCAGCAGCGCCGCCTTCGCGCACGGCTTCCTGTATGAGACGATCCTGCTCTTCGGTTCCGAGCCGACGCCATCCGCGCGGGCCGAGCCGTTCGAGCGGGCGATAGCGGATCTTGTACTGCATCCGCGCGGATCCTTCGACCCAGTAGCCGAGATAGACATAGGGCAGGCCTTCTTCGGCCGCGCGGCGGATGTGATCGAGAATGATGTAGTTGCCAAGACCCGACCGTACCTCGTTTTCCGGGTCGTAGAAGCTGTAGATCATCGACAGCCCATCGCCTTGCCTGTCCGTCAGACAGGCGCCAACCAAACGACCCGTGGAGCCGTCGTCTGTCGGCTCCCTGTATTCAATAACATAGCTCGACACGGGCGTATGCTCCACCATGTCGGCATAGTCCACCTCGTCCATGCGCGTCATCCCGCCTTCTGGATGACGCTTCGCGAGATAATCCCGCAACAGCTCGAATTGTTCCGAGGTCGCCCACGGGCGGCATTCGGTCGCGACCAGATCGCTGTTGCGCTTGAGAATCCGCTTCTGCGCCTTGGACGGCGCGAATTCGGAGGTCACCACGCGAACCGAAACGCAGGCCTGACAGTTAACGCAGCTGGGCCGATAGGCGACGGTCTGGCTGCGACGAAAACCGATACGCCCGAGCGCTTCGTTGAGCTGGTCCGCGTGCGGCCCCTTCAGCTCGGTAAAAACCTTCCGCTCCATCCGGTCGGCCAGATAGGGACACGGCGCGGGGCTGGTCACGAAAAAGCGAGGGAAACGAACGGGGGCAGTCACGGCTAGGCCTGGCGCTCCTGGCGATGGCGTAAATCTATCGATCGGCGGCTGGCCCAAGGATATGCCTCACCAGCCACCGTCTTAGAAGGGCCTTAACCACAAAGCAGGGTTAACGAGACCTTATTTTGCACATCTGTGGCAAAACGGATCAGGCGAGTTCCACGGAATGAACGTCGTACCCGGTCTGGCGCATGTCCGCGATCAGGGCGTCGACCTGCTCCTTGTTGCGCGCCTCGCACTCGATTTCGGTGATCAGCCCCTTGGCCGGCAGCTTGGTGAACACCCGCTGGTGATAGACCTCGATGATGTTCACGTTGTGCCGTTCGAACAGGGAGACGACCTTGTGCAGCGCGCCCGGCTGATCCTTCAGCGCGATCCGCAGCCGCGCGAGCCGCCCCTGCCGCGCCAGATCGCGCAGCAGCACCGTAGCGAGCAGGCGCGAATCGATATTGCCGCCGCACAGCGGCAGGCCGATTTTCTTGCCCGCGAACTTCTCCTTGTTCGCCAGCACTGCAGCCAGACCCGCAGCGCCCGCACCTTCGACCACGGTCTTCTCGATCTGCAGCAGCAGCGCGACCGTGTGTTCCAGATCCGGCTCGCCCACCAGCAGGATCTCGTCGACCCGCTCGGCGATGATCGCGCGGGTGAACTGCCCCGGCTCCTTGACCGCGATACCTTCGGCCAGCGTGTCGCCGCCGGTGGGATTGTCCGCGCCCGACAGGACATTGTGCATCGACGGGAACAGCGAAGCCTCGACCCCGACCATGTGGATGTCGGGATTGATCGCCTTGGCGACCGTCGCCATTCCGCTCATCAGTCCGCCACCGCCGATCGGCACGACCATGCAGTCAAGATCGGGCTGGTCCTCCAGCATTTCGAGCGCGACCGTGCCCGCACCCGCCGCCACGTGCGGATCGTCGAACGGGTGTACGAAGGTCAGCCCGCGCTCCTTCTCCAGCTGGCGCGCGTGGGCATAGGCCTCGTCGAAGCTGTCGCCTTCCAGCACCACGTCGCCGCCGACCGCCTCGGTCTGCATCACCTTCACCGCAGGGGTGGTGCGCGGCATGACGATCGTCACCGGCACGCCGAGGCGCTTTCCGTGATAGGACAGGCCCTGGCTGTGATTGCCCGCCGAAGCCGCGATCACACCGCGCGCACGCGCTTCTTCCGACATCAGCAGCAGTGCGTTTAGCGCCCCGCGCTCCTTGTAGGCCGCGGTAAACTGCAGGTTCTCGAACTTGAGCCAGATCTCCGCGCCGGCAATCTGCGACAGGGTCTGCGATTTCAGCATCGGCGTGCGTACGATGGCATCCCCGATCCTTGCGTGCGCGGCACGCACATCGTCGAGAGTCAGCTGGTCGAGCGCGGAAGCGTTGGGCTTGGTCATGCGGCGACGCCTAGAGACAGCTCGCCTCCCCTGCAACATAGACGCGCTTGCCTGCCCGATAGGCGTGCACGCCATTGGCAGGCCGCCGGCTTGGCGTTAGTCCAGCGCGTAACTCCTTCGTTACAAAGAAGACCATACCTTCCATGAAGCTTCTGCCCCTGTTCGGCGCAACTCTTGCGCTGCTGTGTTCCACCTCGGCAGCGGCCGACGTGCTGATCGACAACGTAAAAGGCATCCGGATCGACGAGGATGGCGACGTCGATCGCTTCACCGGCCTGTGGGTCGATGACGACGGCACGATTCTGGAGGTGCTCGACAAGGGCGACAAGCGGCCCGAGCATCCCAAGTACCTCTCCGACATGGACGGACAGATCATCGTGCCCGGCATGATCGATGCGCATCTGCACGTGATGGGAATCGGCTTCGGCGCGCTGACGCTGGATCTTTCGGAGACGAACTCGCTCGAAGAAGCGCTCGCGTTGATCGCGCAGTTCGCGCGCGAGAATCCGGGCCGCCCGTGGATCCTCGGGCGCGGCTGGAACCAGGAGAAATGGGGCCTCGGGCGCTTCCCCACCGCCGAAGAACTGGACCGCGCGGTGAGCGATCGGCCCGTGTTCCTTGAGCGGGTGGACGGCCATGCTGGCTGGGCCAACACGCTCGCGATCGAGACTGCGGAGCTCGACGCGGACACCAAGGACCCGGTGGGCGGGCGGATCGAACGCGACGCGGCGGGCGCACCTGCGGGGGTGTTCGTCGATGCGGCGGCCGATCTGGTGCAGAAGGTGGTGCCCGAGCCGCGCCCGGTCGATCGCGATGCGGCGCTGCAGGAGGCGCAACAGATCCTGCTCGCCCAAGGGATCACCGCGGTTGCCGACATGGGGACCACCCTGCTCGACTGGCAGACCTATCGCCGTGCGGGCGACAGGAACCAGCTGCGCATCCGGATCATGTCCTACGCCGCCGGGATCGAGGCGATGGAGGTGATCGGCGGCACCGGGCCGACGCCGTGGCTGTATCAGGATCGTCTGCGCCTCAACGGTGTGAAGCTCTACCTCGACGGCGCGCTCGGCTCGCGTGGGGCGTGGCTCAAGCAGCCCTATGCCGACGATCCTCAGAATACCGGCCTGCCGCTGCTGTCCGACACGCAGCTGCGCAATCTGATGAGCCGCGCGGCGATGGAAAACTATCAGATCGCGGTGCACGCGATCGGCGATGCCGCCAATGCCGAAGCGCTCGCCGCGATCGAGGAACTGTCGGAAAGCTATCGCGGCGATCGTCGTTGGCGGATCGAGCATGCGCAGATCGTCGATCCGGTCGATATTTCGCGCTTCGGTGAATTTGGCATCATCGCCTCGGTCCAACCGGTCCACCAGACCTCCGACCGGGTAATGGCCGAGGCGCGGCTAGGCCCGGACCGGCTTGTCGGAGCCTATGCCTGGACCAGCCTCGCGAAAGCCGGTGCGCGGCTCGCGCTGGGATCGGACGCTCCGGTCGAATCGGCCAATCCCTTCGTCGGGATGGCGGTTGCGATGACCCGGATGGATGCGGACGGATTGCCGCCGGGCGGGTGGATGCCGGACGAGCAACTCTCGCGGATGGATGCATGGCGCGGTTTCACCAGTGACGCCGCGTTCGCCGGTTTTGCCGAGGGCCGCTTCGGGCGGCTCGTGAAGGGCGAAAAGGCAGACTTCGTGGTCGTCGATCGCGATATCTCGCGCGCAAGCCCGGAAGCGATCCGCCAGACGCAGGTGATCGAAACCTGGGTCGGCGGCGTGCGCGCCTACCGCCGGGGGCAGTGACTCGACGCGCCAGTTCTCGCCGCATGCCCGCCTGTTCCGCCGGTAATCAAAGTTTCATAACTCTTACCTAGGGCGGCAACACGACACTGACGGCTTGCCAGCCCCTGCGCTCAAACCGCAGGGGTTTTGCATGCCGGAGGATGCCATACGCCGTGATTCGGAAGGGCTCTCTCGCCCTGCCGCAAGGAGATCGAAGAATGCGCAAGATTGCTCTTTTGACCGCTGCGCTCGGCCTCGCAGCCGCTCCGCTTGCCTCGCAGGCGCTTGCCCGCGATACCGCGCCTGTCGAAGGCGAGAGCGCGCTGGGTGGCGCCGGCGCAATTCTGGGCGCAATGGGCGTCGCGGTGATCGTTGCGACGATCATTCTGGTCACCGACGGCAACGACGATCCCGATCTCTCGGTCAGCAACTGAGTCCGGCCGGCAAACGGTCGTTGCCAAATGGCAACATGACACGGCTTGCCCTCTTTTTTTTGAGTTTTCCGGGTTGCAATAGCACCCAAATCCAATCATTGCTCACCCCGAACCAGTTTCGACTGCTTAATCGATACCCTGAGGAGACTTAAGTTATGAAGATCCGTACCATGGCCGCTGCAGCAGCCGCTCTCACCCTCGTCGCCGCTCCGGCGGTCGCCGAAATCAGCGCCGATCGTGCCGCTGCTCCGGTCGAAGGCGAAAGCGAAATCGGTGGCGGCGCCATCCTCGGCGTTGCTGCGGTCGCAGCCATCATCGGCGGCATCGTGATCGCTGCCAGCGGTGACGACGACGAAGCCGTCAGCGCCTAAGTCTCTCAAGACTTACTGCTTAGCGAAAGGGCTCCCGTTTCGGGGGCCCTTTTTGCATGTCCGGGAAGCGCACTCGCGGGTAACGCAGAGCAGAAATAGCAGCCGTTCTCAGCGCGAAGGCGGATGCCTCCCATCTTTCGCAATGCGCCCATGTCAGCTGGCTCTCACGCCGGGCCTGAAGACGTAAACCACAGACCTATCGGGATTTGTCAGGATTTGACTGTTGCAAAACAGGCGTAGGTAGGTACAATTTTGTGCAAGTCGCTTGGAAGAAACCGAAGGGGATCTACGAAATGAAAATTCGCGCCATCGCCGCAGCAGCCGCTGCGCTTACGCTTGCTGCAGCTCCCGCAGTCGCCGAAGTCAGCGCCGAACGCGTTGCAGCTCCGACCGCTGAAGAGAGCGAACTCGCCGGTCTGGGTGCCGGTGCCTACGTTCTCGGCGCCATCGGCCTGGGTCTGATCATCTACGGTGTTATCGAAATCACCAAGGATGACGACGAGCCCGTCAGCGCCTAAGGCTGACAGCAGTTCGAATTCCGAAAGGGCCCCCGCTTCGGGGGCCCTTTCTTTTTGTGTCCACTATAACGGTCGGCAGCCGACAGCCTAGGCGACTTCGGACGTCTCCGTCTTGTCGCGAGACGCTCGCTTCTCCCGCTTCTGCAGGATCAGCATGACCAGCAGCGATCCTTCGAACAGCAGGTAGAGCGGAATTGCCAGGATCAGCTGTGAACCCGGGTCCGGCGGGGTGGCGACCGCAGCCAGTGCCAGCACGCCCACGACGACATAGGCCCGCGCCTTGGCCAGCGTGGCGCGCTGGACCAGCCCCGCCCGCTCGAGCAGCAGCAGCAGCACCGGCAGCAGGAAACTGATCCCGAAGGCGAGGATGAACTGCATGACCAGGCTGAGGTACTCGCCCGCGCTGGGCAGCGCCTCGATCGGCAGGCCGCCGGCACTGCCCTGGAAGCCCAGGAAGAAGCGGAACGCGGTGGGCATGACGACGAAATAGGCCAGGCTCGCCCCGGCGATGAAGAAGATCGGGGTCGCGATCAGGAAGGGCAGCAGCGCCTTCTTCTCCTTCGCGTAGAGCCCCGGCGCGACGAAGGCCCACAGCTGGTTCGCGATGAAGGGAAAGCTGACGCAGAACGCGCCGAACAGACCGACCTTCATCTCGACGAAGAAGACCTCGTACAGCTTGGTATAGACCAGCCTGCCCTGCCCCGGCGGGAACGCCTCGGCCAGCGGGCGGGCCAGAAATGCTAGGATCTGGTCGGCGAAATAGAAGCACACGCCGAATGCGATCGCGAGCACGAAGACCGAGCGCAGCAGCCGCGTGCGCAGCTCGACAAGGTGCTCCATCAGCGGCGCCTGCGTTTCATCGATGTCGCGCAGAATACCCATGCTCAGGCCTCGCGATCCCGACGGGGTTCGTCCTGGTCGAGCGGCAGGCGCGGCTCTGCAGCGCTATCGGGCCTTTCGGCAGGCGTTGCAGCACTCTCCGCATCCAATCGCGCCTCGGCGGATGCCGATATCGTCGGCGTTGCGCCGGGCACCGGATCGTCGGCATGCGGATCGTGCGCAGCGTCGGCGGCCGGAGCGGGCGGGAGCTCGGTCATCTCACCGGGATGGTCGCGCATGATCTGCGCGTTGCGCTCCTGCCACTTCTTTTCCATTTCCTCGAGCTCGGCCTCGCGCACCATCGCGTCGATCCCGGCTCGAAAATGGGCCGACACCTTGCGGATCTGGCCGATCCACCGGCCCGCAGTACGCAGCGCCAGCGGCATGTCCTTCGGCCCGATCACGAGGATCGCGACGACCGCGATGATCAGCAGCTCGGAGGCTCCGATATCGAACATCGGTTGCGGAGCCCTCTATTGAATCAGGAAGCGCGGTCGGTCGGCTCGGCCGTCTTGCTCTCGCTGACGGTTTCCCCGGCGGGCTTTGCATCGTGGGCAGGGCCTTCGATACGCGCGGCAGGCTTGTCCGACGAAGAGCTGCTGTCCTCGTTCATGCCTTCCTTGAAGCTTTTGATCCCCTTACCGAAATCGCCCATCATCTCGGAAATGCGGCCGCGCCCGAACAGGACGAGCACGACGATCGCGAGAATGAGAATCTGCCAGATACCGACTTGTCCGAACATAACTGCCTCTGTGTGATCTTCGGCCCGCATATAGGCGTTGCCGCGACGGACTTCCACCCGCCAACGACGAGCTGCGTGCGATCGTTGTCTGTGCGGGCTCAGCCCTCGTCGGCGGAGGTGCCTGCGGTGCTTTCGCCGGCCTCGTCCGCGTCATCGCCCGCCATCTCCGCCTCGAAGGCCTCCTGCACCGGGTCGAGCATGCCGGTCGCCCGCAATTCGTCGATTCCCGGCAAATCCCTGCGCGATTCGAGCCCGAAATGGCGCAGGAATTCAGACGTGGTGGCATAGATCAACGGGCGTCCGGGCACCTCGCGCCGTCCCGCAGGCTTCACCCAGCCCGCCTCCATCAGCACGTCGAGCGTACCGCCGGAGGTCTGCACCCCGCGGATCGATTCGATCTCCGCCCGGCTCACCGGCTCATGATAGGCGATGATTGCGAGCACTTCCGTGGCCGCGCGGCTCAGCTTGCGCAGCGATTCGCGTTCGCGGCGCAGCAGGTGCGCGCAGTCGGGTGCGGTCTGGAAATGCCAGCGCTTGCCCCGCTCCACCAGATGGATGCCCCGTGGCGCATAGAACTCGGCGAGGCGGGCCAGCGCCGCTCGCACTTCTCCCTTGTCCGCATCGCCGAGGTGCGTGGAGAGCTGGTCCACGCTCAGCGCTTCCTCCGAAGCGAACAGCGCCGCTTCCAGCGAGCGATCGAGCGATTCGGGCTGTGCGCTCATGTCGCTGCCCGGCGCAGCCGCAGCGGGCCGAAAATATCATCCTGCGCTAGCTGTGCACGGCCCGTGCGCGCCAGTTCGAGCGCGGCGACGAAGCTGCTCGCCAGCGCCGACTTGCGCAGCCGCCGATCCGCCCCGGGGGGCAGGAAGTCGCGCAGTTCCATCCAGTCCATCGCCACGCCGAGCATGCTGGAAACCCGGTCGAGCGCGCTTTCCAGCGTCATCACCTGCCGATCGCGCACGGTGTGCAGGGCCGGGGCGTTGCGCAGCTTCACCTGCCCGTAGGCGCGCACCAGATCGTAATAGCCGACCTGCCAGCTGACCGTGCGATCGGTCCGCAGGCCCTCTGGCTTGCCGCGCAGGAACACGTCACGGCCCAGCCGGTCGCGGCCCATCAGCCGGCCTGCCGCCTCGCGCATCGCACCCAGCCGCTGGAGGCGCAGCTGCAGGCGCAGCGCGAGCTCTTCCGGGCTCGGGTCCTCCTGCTCGTCCCTGGGCAGCAGCAGCGCGGATTTGAGGTAGGCCAGCCATGCGGCCATCACCAGATAATCGGCAGCAACCTCCAGCTTGAGGTGTTCCGCGCCGTCCAGAAAATCGAGATACTGGTCGACCAGTGCGAGGATCGAGATTTCGCGCAGGTCGACCTTCTGCTTGCGCGCCAGTTCCAGCAGCAGGTCGAGCGGACCTTCCCACCCGTCGAGCGCGAGATGAAGCGCTCCCTGTTCGGCACCATCGGACGCGGCAATCCCGCGCCAGTCGCCCTCCTCGTCCAGCGCCTCCTCGAAATCGAGTAGCGTGCCGCCCGCGGAATCGGCAGGTGGCGGGTCGATCACAGCTTCACGTCCGCCGCCGCGAACAGCGCATCGCGTATCGCGACCAGCGCGTCGGGATCGGCCGGGCTTTCCGGCACCTCGACGCTGGCAAGCGCGCGGTCCAGCCGCGCTGCGCTCTCGCTGCTTATGGTGCCACAGGCCTCGACGATGCCGGCCATGTCGTCCAGCTTCGCCCAGCAGTTGAGCACCAGATCGCACCCCGCCTCCAGCGCGCGGACCGAGCGTTCGGGGATCGTCCCGTCGAGCGCCTGCATATCGATATCGTCGGTCAGCAGCAGACCGTCGAAGCCGATCCGCTGGCGGATGATGTTCTCGACCACCCACGGAGACTGCGTCGCAGGCCGCTGTGCATCCCAGTCGGTGAACACGATATGCGCGGTCATCCCGATGTTTGCGCGGCCTGCCAGATGTTCGAACGGCGCGATATCGATCATGAGGTCGGCGTCCTGCGCATCGACCACCGGCAGGTGCTTGTGGCTGTCGGCCGTCGCGCGGCCATGGCCGGGCATGTGCTTGAGGCAGCCGACCACACCCGCCGCGGCCATCCCGTCGAGAATCGCG
The DNA here is from genome assembly GCF_015999305.1 of Erythrobacter sp. YJ-T3-07. Lineage (NCBI taxonomy): Bacteria > Pseudomonadati > Pseudomonadota > Alphaproteobacteria > Sphingomonadales > Erythrobacteraceae > Erythrobacter > Erythrobacter sp. YJ-T3-07. The sequence continues at coordinate 2,237,049 of NZ_JAEAGP010000001.1, forward strand.
CGACCCAGCGCGGCGACCTGCATCGGTTCCGGGCCCAGCGCACGATCCCCGATCACGTCGTCGGTTTCGGGCCGGGCGACGTCGCAGGGCGCGTGGAAATCGACCGTGATTCCGGCGGTTGCGAGCTCGGTCGCCATCGCCTCGCTGTTGAGCCGCATCGCCTCTATGCCCGAGGCAGGCGCTGTCTCGTACAGCTCGCCAAAGCGCGCGGGCGCGGGCCATTTGCGCCATTCCGGCGGGCCCAGCCGGGCGACCCGCCCGCCTTCCTGATCGATCGAGACCAGCAGGCGATCGCGACCGCGGATTTCCCGCAAGCTATCGGTCAGCCGCCGCAGCTGTTCCGGATTCTCGCAGTTGCGCTTGAACAAGATGTATCCTGCCGGGTCGGCCTCAAGGAAAAATGCCCGCTCGTCGGCGGTCAGTTCAGGGCCGGAACAGCCGAAGATTGCTGGCGTCATGACAGAGGAAAGGTGGCTTGAAAGCGCCTCCGCTGCAAGAACGGGAGGGTTCATGACGGTGGAAATCCGGGCGAGCGCCTGCCCGCCCGGCCGTTCCCCTAGCGCTTGATCTGGCTGGCCACCCCATCGGCCTGCAGCGCATCGCGCAGGCGGCGCGCCGCCGCCATATCGCCGGGCAATGCCTGCAGGCGATAGACCGTGCCGATATCGGCCTCTCCCTTCACGATCCGGTATTCGACACCGGAAAGCGCATCGGTCTGCCGGCGGAGCGCAGCCCAGCCGGCCCGCGCGGTCGCCTGATCGCGATAGGCACCGACCTGCACCGCGATCCGGTTGTCGGAAGCTGCGGGCGTGCTCGATTCAGCCTCGGGCTCCTTGGCGGGCGAAGGTTCGGCGATCGGTTCGGGCGTTGCGGATTTCTCCGCCAGACGACCCTCGCGGCTCTCGCCCTCGCCCACTGCCGGGGCCATGTCGCCGGTCCCCTCGAAGGTCTTGCCACCAGGGTTGTCCGGCCGCTCCTTGTAGGGGCCTTCGGGGGCCGCGATCACGCTGCCATCGGCCTGCGGCGCATTGTCGGCCGTTCGATCGGTAAAGTACCAGATCCCGCCGACCAGCAGGGCGAGCAGCACCAGCCCGAGCACCACGAAGCCGGTGACGCGCCACGCATCGACGCTCTCGATTTCCTCGTAATCGGACGATTCGAGCCACGGCAGCGCATCATCGTCGCTTACCAGGCCGAGATCGTTGCCGTCGAAGCCGGGCTCGTCTTCATCGACGGCATCTTCGCTGGCATCCGCGACGCCATCATCCGCCTCAGGCTGTTCTCCCTCCGGTTCGCCAACCTCGCTTACAGTACCGCCTTCGTCGGACCCGCCCGCAAGCTGCATCGCGGGCTGCTCCTCTGGTACCGGACCTTCGCGCGGCGCTTCCTCCGCGACCGCAGCCTCGTCGACCGGAGCAGATTCGCCACCATTCGCATTGCCATCGGCGGGCGTCGTTTCAGCCTGATTTTGCTCGACCTGGGAGCGATCGTCCCCGTCGCGATCCCCCTCGCGATCATCCCGATCGATCATGCTTACATCTCCTCAACGGCCTCCACCCCGAGGAGACCCAGCCCATTGCGGATAACCTGACCTATTTGCGCGACCAAATAAAGCCTTGCCCCACTAAGCTTGCGGTCCTGTGTCAGGATGACCCTTTTCGCAGGATCATCGTTGCCAGCGTTCCAGAAGGCATGGAAAGCGGCCGCAAGATCGTAGAGGTAGAACGCGATCCGGTGGGGTTCGCGTGCCTGCGCCGCCGACTCGACCAGCCGCGGATATTGCGCAGCCAGCTTGACCAGCGCCACATCGTCGGCGGTCAGCGCGTCGAGCGCCTCGTCGGTCGGGCCAAGACCCTCCTCCGCTGCCTTGCGCATGGTCGAACAGATACGCGCATGCGCGTACTGGACGTAGAAGACGGGGTTGTCCTTCGACGCCTCCACCACCTTGGCGAAGTCGAAATCCATCTGCGCTTCGGGCTTGCGGGTCAGCATGGTGAAGCGCACGACATCCTTGCCGACCTCGTCGACAACGTCCGCCAGCGTCACGAAGTTGCCCGAGCGCTTGGACATCTTCACCGGCTCGCCGTTGCGCATTAGCTGGACCATCTGGACCAGCTTGACGTCGAACGGCACCGGCGTGCCCTTCCCCTCAGCCAGCGCCGCGACCGCTGCCTTGATCCGCTTGACCGTGCCCGCGTGGTCCGCGCCCCAGATGTCGATCAGGGCATCGGCGTTCTCGGCCTTCTGCATGTGGTACGCGAGGTCGGCACCGAAATAGGTCCACTTTCCGTCCGACTTCTTGATCGGGCGATCCTGATCGTCGCCGAACTTGGTGGAGCGGAACAGCGGCAGCTCGACCGGCTCCCAGTCTTCGGGCGTCTTGCCCTTGGGCTTTTCCAGCTCGCCATCGTAAACGAGGCCCTGCTCGCGCAGCCATGCCTCGGCCTCGGCGGGCTTGCCCGCGGCCTGCAGCTCGGCCTCCGATGCGAAGACATCATGCGCGATGCCCAGCTTGGCGAGATCGGCGCGGATCAGGTCCATCATCGCCGCGACCGCGCGGGGGCGGAACAGGGGGAGCCATTCGCTCTCCGGCGCGGCGGCGTATTTATCGCCGAATTCCTCGGCCAGCGCCTTGCCGACCGGGATCAGATAGTCGCCCGGATAGAGGCCTTCGGGGATCTCGCCCACGGCCTCGCCCAGCGCCTCGCGGTACCGCACGTGGGCCGAGCGCGCGAGCACGTCGACCTGCCCGCCGGCGTCGTTGACGTAATATTCGCGGGTGACCGAATGCCCCGTCGCATCGAGCAGGCTGGCCAGCGCGTCGCCCACCACCGCGCCGCGGCAATGGCCCATATGCATCGGTCCAGTCGGGTTGGCGGAGACATATTCGACGTTGATCCGCGTACCCTTACCCACGCCCGAGCGGCCATAGCCCTCCGCAAGTGAGCCGATCGCGCGAATCTCGTCGATCCACGCGCGATCCGCGATGCGCAGGTTGATGAAGCCCGGTCCGGCAATCTCGGCGCTTTCGATGTCGGGATCGCGCTTCAGATGCTCGACGATCTGCTCGGCGAGCGCGCGCGGGTTGGCCTTGGCCGGTTTGGCCAAGACCATTGCAGCATTGGTCGCAATGTCGCCGTGCGAGGGATCGCGCGGCGGCTCGACCGACACATTGGCCCGGCTGACCTCGGGAGGCAGCGTGCCTTCAGCTTCGAGCGCGGAAAGCACGGCGTCGATCCGCTCTGCATAGGCGGCGTAAATCGTGGCAATATCTGACATGAGCGCCCGCTTAGCCGGTTTGACGCCGGGGACAAGTGGGCTGCGAGCGGGAGCAGTGCGCCCCCGCCCTGTCAGGCCTTAGCGAGTGGCGTTGTAGGCCAGCTGCGCGTCGGTCAGCTGGAAGCCGACCAGCAGTTCGAAACTGGCGGCCTGCACCGCTGCGCGCACTTCGGGATCGGCCAGCGGGTCGAGCGCGGCGTCTTCATCACCTGCCTTGCGTTCGCGCGTGATCCGCTCGCGCACATCGGCGGGCAAGGTCGCGTCGGCGCGGTTGATAAAGGCACCGGCCTGCCCCTGACCGACTGCGCGGTCCTGCCCATCGGCAAAGGCGATCCGCACGGTGCCGACCTTCTTGGTCACCACCGAGCTGCCGCCGCGAAGAACGACCGAGAAATACGGCAGCTCCACAGTGCGCGCGCCGCGGGTGTCTTGGCGCGTCGCGTACACATCGAAGGTGGCGTTGGTGTAGATTCGCTCGCCCTGCTCATCGCAGGTGGTGCGCAGGTTGGTCATCGTCGCTTCGACGTCCATGTCGCGCGCCAGCCGGCTGGTGGGCGAGGTAAAGGTGGTGATATCGCCCGTGTAGTCGGGGATGCCGACCGCCGGACACAGGGTGCGAACCGCGGTGACGCCGACGCCTTGGTCGACCACCAGTTCGCCCGGCTTGGCGCAGGCAGACAGCGCGAGAACCGCAGCAGCGGGTGCTATAAGGCGAACGGCAGCATGCATATTTCGGTCGTATCCCTCACTCGATCGAGCGTCGAACGCGTCAAACTCGTCCCGGCACCTAGCGGCGCGCGAGCAGAATGGCTAGATAGCGGCTTATGAACGCCGCATTTCCCGCTGAACAGATGCCCGCCGATCAAACTCCCGCCAAGGGGGGCGACCGGCCCGGCCTCACGATCCTGATCGCCGCTCCGCGCGGCTTTTGCGCCGGGGTCGACCGCGCGATCGAGATCGTCGAGCGCGCGCTCGAAAAATACGGCGCGCCGGTCTACGTCCGCCATGAAATCGTTCACAACCGCTATGTCGTGGAAGGCCTGAAGGCCAAGGGCGCGATCTTCGTCGAGGAACTGGACGAAGTGCCCGACGATGCGCCGGTTGTGTTCAGCGCGCACGGTGTGCCCAAGTCCGTCCCCGCAGAAGCGGAGCGGCGCGAGCTGCTGTATGTCGATGCGACCTGCCCGCTGGTCAGCAAGGTTCACCGCCAGGCGGAACGGCTGCTCGAAAAAGACAAGCACATCCTGTTTATCGGCCACGCCGGGCATCCCGAAGTGATCGGCACCATGGGTCAGGTCGCGAAGGGCGAGATGACGCTGGTGGAAACGGTGGAGGATGTCGCAAACCTGCCCTTCAGCAGCGAAGACGATCTCGCCTTCCTGACCCAGACCACGCTCTCGGTCGACGATACGGCAGAGATCATCGCGGCGCTGCAGGCACGCTTCCCCTCGATCGCCGCACCCAAGGCTGAAGACATCTGCTACGCGACGTCCAACCGGCAGGCTGCGGTCAAGGAACTCGCGCCGGGCAGCGATCTGGTGTTGGTGATTGGCGCACCGAACTCTTCCAATTCGCTCAGACTGGTCGAAGTGGCTGAGCGCTGCGGCACCACCGCCAAGCTGATCCAGCGGGCGGACGAGATCGACCCCGCATGGCTGGAAGGTGTCGGCACCGTTGGCCTGACCGCCGGTGCCTCCGCGCCGGAAACGCTGGTCCGCGAAGTGGTCGACAAGCTTGCCGAATGGCGCACGATCGATGAACGCCCGGTGCTGGTGACCGAGGAGAAGATGATCTTCAAGCTGCCTCGCCAACTGGCCGACTGACGCGCGCCTCGCCGCGATCGTGGCCGTCTACACCCACCTCACCGCGGGCGAGATCGCCCAGTTTCTCGCCCGCTTCGATGTCGGCGCGCTGCGCTCTGCCAAGGGCATTGCCGAGGGCGTCTCCAATTCGAACTGGCTGATCGAGACCGAGCGGGATGGTGCAGCGCGCCGTTTCATCCTGACCGTGTTCGAAGCGCGCACGGATGCGGCGGACCTGCCGTTCTTTCTCTCCCTGCTCGATCACTTGGCAGGCAAGGGCCAGCCGGTGCCGCGCACGATCCACACCCGTGACGATGCCAACATGACACTGGTGCGGGGCAAGCCCGCCGCACTGATCGAATTCCTGCCCGGCGTCTCGATCGACGACCCGGACGAGGCGCAGGCCCATGCGGTGGGTGTCGCGCTGGCGGACCTGCATCTGGCGACACGCGATTTCACGCAGACGCGGCAGACGTCGCTCGGCATCCCGACCTGCGTCGGGATGGTCCGCGACCATGCGGAGCGGCTGGGAGAGGTCGATCCGGCGCTGCCCGAGATCCTGCCCGATTGCGGCGCATCATTGCTGGAATCCTGGCCCGATGCCCTGCCCGACGGCACGATCCACGCCGATCTGTTCCCTGACAACGTGCTGTTCGTGGGCAAGCAGGTCACCGGATTGATCGATTTCTACTTCGCCTGCACCGGCCTGCTCGCCTTCGATCTTGCCGTAACCCATGCCGCTTGGAGCTTCACCGCTACGGGGAACGACTTCCGTCCCTCGGTCGGCAACGCTCTGATGGCAGGCTACGAGAGCAGGCGCCCGCTCACCTGGGAAGAGCGGCGGGCACTGCCGATCCTCGCCCAGGGTGCCTGCCTGCGGTTCGTCGCCACGCGGGTGGAAGACTGGTTCGCCACCCCGGCTGACGGGCTGGTTCGCCGCAAAAACCCGATGCAGTTCGCACAGCGGCTTGCATTCTACCGTGACCGGGGCGAAGCCGCGTTCCAGAGTTAGACGGGTCAATCATGAGCGACGTACAGATTTTCACCGACGGGGCCTGCAAGGGTAACCCCGGCCCAGGCGGCTGGGGCGCGCTCCTGCGCAAGGGAAAGACCGAGAAGGAGCTTTCCGGCGCAGAGCCCGACACGACCAACAACCGGATGGAGATGACCGCCGCGATCCGCGCGCTCTCTGCGCTCAAGCGGGGCTGCACGGTCGATCTGTTTACCGACAGCAAGTACCTGATCGACGGTATCACCAAGTGGCTGCCCGGCTGGCAGAAGCGCGGCTGGCGCACCGCCGACAAGAAGCCGGTCAAGAACGAGGACTTGTGGCGCCAGCTGGCAGAGCTGACTGCAACGCACTCCGTCACCTGGCACTGGGTCAGGGGCCACTCCGGCCATGCGGAGAACGAGCGGGTCGACAGGCTCGCCAGCGACGCTGCGGAAAGCCTGCGCTAGACCGGCATCACGAGTTATCGATCATCTCGGCACCCGGGCCGGTTTGTTTTTGATCGAAGCGAACGCGTTGTGCGCGCTCGTCTCTACCCGAAGCGCGCGGGCGAGAAGCTCTGTTCGTCCAGCGCCTGCGTCATCGCATCGCGCGGCCTTTCAAGTAAGAGCTGGCTGGCCAGCCGCGCGGCGGCGGGTGCGGTCTGAATGCCGAAGCCGCCCTGCCCTGCGAACCAGAAAAATCCGGACAGCCGCGGGTCCCACCCATAGACCGGCTTGCGATCGGGCGCGAAGCTGCGCAGTCCGGCCCAGGTCCGCTCGACTTTGCGGATTTCTGCATCGACCACTCCCCCGAACCGGTCGATCGCCTGCGCAACCGCCAGCTCCTCCGGCGCAGCATCGACGGGCGGCACCGGAGTTTCGTCATGCGGGCTGAGCCACAGACTGCCGCCGCCTTCCGGCTTGAAATAGAACCGTCCGGATATGTCGAGCGTCAGCGGCCCGTCCCTGGGCAATGGCGGATCGACCGATAGCTGCAGCATTGTGCGCTGGAGCGGCTGGATGCCCAGCGGGCGCGCACCAGCCATCCCGGCGAGCGTATCGGCCCATGCCCCTGCCGCGTTGACGATCGCCGCCGCGCGCCATTCGCGCCCGTCGGCGCAGCGGATCGCCCAGCCCTCGCCCTGGCGGTCGAGCGACTGGACAAGCGCGCGAACTTCCAGTCGCGCTCCGCCCTGTTTCGCCGCCTTCAGGTAATGCTGGTGCAGGCTCGCCACGTCGATATCGGCGCAATGCGGCTGCCAGATCGCCTCGCACCATTGCGGCAGCAGACCCGCAATGTAATCGCGCGCCTCATCGGTCGCCAGCCGATCGAACCGCGCGCCGCTATCGGCAAAGCGCGCCGCGAAGGCATCCAGCTTTCCCGCATCTTCGGCCCGCCCGATATACAGCGCGCCGCGCGGGCTGAGGAAGCCACCGTCACGCAAATAAGCTTCCGATGCGCGGCTGAGCGGGACAAGTTCGGGCCCGCCGTAGCATTCCTCCCAGAATGCTGCCGAGCGCCCGGTCGTGTGGTAACCGGGCGCATCCTCACCCTCCAGCAGCAGGACGCGGGCATGCGGCGCGATTTCCGCGGCAAGGCTCGCCCCGGCTATCCCAGCGCCGATAATCGCAAGATCATATTCGGCCATGGACGCTATCTAGGATTGGCGCGGCGCTTTGCGATCGAGAAAGTCGGCGATGCCATCCATTGCGCGCCCGCGTATCTCATCCACCTCACGGAAAATCTCGTGATGCGCCTCGTCGCCGAATTGCAGCAGTTCGGCAAAGGGCAGCCGCGCCCCCGCGCGCGCGATCGCGTCCCACGCGACCAGCTGGTCGTTGGTGGTGCCGAACAGGAAGACCGGAGTGTCGACCCGTTCCAGCGCGCCCTTCGCTTCGATCACCAGCATAGAAGCGATCGCGGCGGCCACCCAGCCCCAGCTCGCCGGGCCCATCGCGACCTCGGGCCGCGCATTGCGCCACCAAAGTTCGTCCGCATAGCGATCGGGATCATGCGTCAGCAGCGCACCGCGATCTTCGGGCAGTGCGCCGGGCTTCTCGCTCGTCTTCCATGCCGGTTGGCGCGGACCGCGCAGCCGCGCCATGCCTTTTGAGACTGCGCTCAGCAGCCATAGCGGCCCCGGCGTGCCGACCAGGCCGAGCATCGGGGCGGAGAGTACCGCCGCATCTGGTGTTGCGCGCCCTTCGACCAGCGCGCGCAGCACCAGATGCCCGCCCATCGAATGGCCGATCAGCACGTGCGGGCCGGGCGTTTCCGCAACCCACTTGTCCCACAGCACCGCAAGATCGGCAGTCCAGATGCCGAAATCATCGATATGGCCGGTCAACCCGTCCTTGCCGAGACGGCCCGAGATGCCCTGCCCGCGCCAGTCGCTGGCGGTCACGTGCCAGCCCTCGCGCGCCCACTCGTCCAGCGTTTCGAGGTATTTCTCGTAGTGATCGCCGCGGCCGGGCATGAACAGGATCGATCCCCGCGCAGTTTCCGCCGCAACCGGCCAGTCGATCCGGCGGATCCTTGCGCCATCGGCGGTTTCCCAGTGGCTCTCACTCGCGGCGTCGGGGATGGCGCGGCGATCGAAGGATATGCTCGGTTCTGGCGACATTGGTCTGAATGATCCGGAGGTTCGTGGTTACTTTTTGGTAAGCGCGGACGGGTAGCAGGTTTGTCCACCACTAGGGAGGCCTGCGGCCCGTCCATGCTGAGCGACTATCTGCACTATGCACTGCTGATTGCACTGGCAATCGCGCTGGTCACGGCCGCGATCACCGATCTCAGATCGCGCAGGATCGCCAACTGGCTGACCGGCGGGGTCGCGCTGGGCGCGCCTCTGTTCTGGTGGGCCAGCGGCCTGTCGCTGTGGCCCGGCGTGGCCCTGCAATTCGCGGTCGCGCTGGCGGCCTTCGCGATCCTCGCCGTGCTGTTCGCGCTGCGCGCGATGGGCGGCGGCGATGTGAAGCTGCTGACCGCGCTCGCGCTGTGGATCGCGCCGCTTCCCTTCCTGCAACTGGTGTTCGTGATGGCGATCCTGGGCGGCGTGCTGACGCTGGCGTTCGGCGCGTGGCACATCATGCGCCGCCGCAAGGAGCGGCTGGCGATCCCCTATGGCGTGGCGATCTCCGCCGCCGGGCTCTGGATCCTGAGCGTCCACTACTTCCCCGCTGCCGGTGCAGCGATCGGCCTAACCGCCTGAAGATGCAGGCCCTGCCCGCAATGGCGCAGCAAAGCGCGAGAAGTTCAATGAACTCGATTTTAACCAGTTGCCGCTTAATCAACCGAGCCATCCCGCCCTTTGGCGTGGACATGTTCGATCTGGGGGACTTTTAAGTCATGGATAGGAAGAAGCTGGTTCTGCTGCTGGCAGCACTGGTCATCGCAGCGGGCACAGCGTTCATCGCGCGCAGCATGTTTGCCGGCGCGTCCGTCCCGGAAGTTGCCGCGGCAACCGGCCCGGTGGAACCCACCGGCCCGCGCGTGCTGGTCGCCCAGCGCAGCCTGCCGGTCGGCACGATCATCACCCAGGATGCCATCAGCTATCAGGCCTGGCCCCAGGAACTGGTTCGCGACGCGTATTTCATCGACGGCGAGGCCGACGTGTCCAAACTGCTGGGCACCGTTGTACGCTACCAGATCACCGCCGGCGAACCGGTCACCCAGGGCGCGCTCGTGGCGCCGGGCGATCGCGGCTTCCTGGCCGCAGCGCTTGGCCCCGGCATGCGCGCAATCACCGTGCCGGTGAACGCCCAGACCAGCGTCGCAGGCTTCGTCTTCCCCGGCGACCGGGTCGACCTGATGATGACCCACGAGACCGACGGCGTGAAAGCTACCGAGACGATCCTGCGCAATCTGCGCGTACTCGCGACCGACCAGTCGACCTCTCAGAACACCGTCGACGGCCAGACGGTCGTCAATGGTTTCAGCACGGTCACTCTGGAGGTGACGCCCAAGATCGCCGAGAAGATCGCGGTCGCGCAAACGGTCGGTACGCTCAGCCTCTCGCTACGCTCGATCGCGGACAACAGCACCGATCTGGAGCGTGCGCTGGCTTCGGGTGACATCGCCATCCCCGACAACGCCACCCCCGAAGAAGAAGCGCGCCTGCTCGCCCGTGCGCGCAACATGCCCAGCGATACCGGCGCCTCTTTCGTCACCGGCGCCGACGTCTCGCGCTTTGAGCGGCGCGTGCCGCAACCGCAGAACAACGGCGGATCTGCCCCGCAGGTCGCTGCCGGACCGGTTGCCGTGTCCAATGGCGCTCCGGCCGGACCACCCGCTTTCAGCGGACCCGTGGTGCGCGTGATGCGCGGCCAGGAAAGCACCGCCGTCACCGCCGGAAAGACCGGCACGGTCAAGACGGATACCGCGCAGACCAGCCAGCTCAGGCGGGACTGATCATGGAAAAGGCAAGCATAATGAACGCCACCACAAGCACTGCATCGCGCCCCGCAGGCAAGCGGACGCGGCCCCGGCTGCGGCCCATGCTGCTCGGTGCCGCACTGTGCGCCGCACCGCTTTCGATCGTCCCGACGATGGCCGATGCACAATCGGTCGTCCGCCCGACGCAGGACATCGTCCTGTCGATCGGCAAAGGCGAGCTGATCAATGTGCCCGGATCGATGGCGGACGTGTTCATCGCCAACGATTCGATTGCGGACATTCAGGTGAAGTCGCAGCGCCAGCTCTACCTGTTCGGCAAGTCGGGCGGTGAGACCACCGTCTATGCCAGCAATGCCGCGGGCGATGTGATCTGGGCCGCCAATGTGCGGGTCGGCTCCAATATCGGCAGCCTCGACCAGATGCTCGCGCTCGCAATGCCGCAGGCGAAGATCTCCGTCGCCACGATGGGCAGTAACACCGTGCTGCTGACCGGCACGGTCGCCAACCCGGAAGACGCCGCCGAGGCGGAGCGTCTGGTTTCCGCCTTCCTGGGCGATGAGGCCAATGTTATCGCGCGGCTGACCACGGCGACCCCGTTGCAGGTCAACCTTCAGGTCCGCTTCGCAGAGGTCAGCCGGTCGCTGGTCCGCGCGATCGGGGCCAACCTGCTCAGCTCGGATGCCACCAACGGCTTCCAGTTCGGGGTCACCCGCGGGCGCACCTTTGCGCCGCAATACACGCCCGGCGGCCCCGTGGGAGTCGGTGTGACCGGCGGTAGCGACGGCTCGACCGTCATCACCGGCAACGGCACCGGAGCCACGATCGCGGGGCTCGGCAGCCTGTTCGGCATGGACCTTGCGGCAGCGCTCGACCTTGCCGAGACGAATGGCCTCGTCAGCACGCTCTCGCAACCCAACCTGACCGCGCTGTCCGGCGAAACCGCAGATTTTCTGGCTGGTGGCGAATTCCCGATCCCGATCAGCCAGGGGCTCGGTGCGACCTCGGTCGAATACCGCAACTACGGCGTCAAGCTGACCTACACGCCCACGGTGCTGGCCAATGGCCGCATCTCGATCCGGGTGTCGCCCGAAGTCAGCGAACTGTCTTCGCAAGGCGCGGTCACGCTCGAGGGGACGCAGATCCCTGCGCTGATCACCCGCCGCGCATCGACCACGGTCGAGCTCGGTTCGGGCCAGAGCTTCATGATCGCCGGGCTGATGACCAACAATTCCCAGAGCACGATCGACAAGGCGCCGGGCCTCGGCGACGTTCCGATCCTGGGCAACCTGTTCCGCTCCAACAGCTTCCGCAAGGGCGAGACCGAGCTGGTCATCGTCATCACCCCCTATCTGGTGAAGCCGGTCGACGGCAACGACATCCGCCTGCCAACCGATGGCTTCAACAGCCCCGACACGCTCAGCCAGCTGGGCTTCAAGGAAACCGTCCCGCAGGGCGGCGTGCCCGGTCGCCCCGGTCCCACCACCAGCGACCGGCAGTCGCGCGGGCCGCAGATTTCGCAAGGGCAGCAGCCCCGCGAACAGCGCGCCGAACAGACGCGCAAGCGGCAGCGCAGCGCGTCTGCCGCGCCGGGCTTCAGCCTGAACGATTGAGAGGACCAGCGACCATGAAACGCAACGCCCGTCTTGCAGCCGCCATGCTCACCTCGGCCCTCGTGCTGGGCCTTGGCGGCTGCAGCGCACCCGATTTCAACCGCAGCCTCTACAGCCTCAACCAGCCGGTGGTGGAGCGCACGCATTACACGCTCGACGTGGCCGCAGGCCCGGGCGGGTTGCCGATCCCCGAACAGCGCCGCCTGGCGGGCTGGTTCGAGGCGCTCGATCTGGATTACGGCGATCGCGTCGCGGTCGAGGCGGACACCGCCAGCCCGGCCACGATCGCGGCGGTTGCGGGAATCGTCGAACGCTACGGCCTGCTGCTGAGCGAGCAGGCCCCGGTGACCGAAGGCTTCGTCGAGCCCGGACGCACCCGGGTGGTCGTCACCCGCTCGGTCGCCACCGTGCCGACCTGCCCCGACTGGAGCGACGACGGCGATGGCAATTTCGCCAATGCGACCAGCCGCAATTACGGCTGCGCCACCAACAGCAATTACGCGGCGATGGTCGCCAATCCGGAAGACCTCGTGCGGGGCCAGTCCAGCAGGGGCGGCTCCAGCGTCAACGGCTCTACCCGCGCGATCGAGGCCTATCGCAGCGGCGGTTCGCCGTCCGCGAGCAGCGCGACCGCAACGGGCTCGGGCAGCCCGGACTGAGCCACAGCGATTGAACGAGGACACACGATGAACGCTCCGTGGAATTCAGGCATGTCAGGCAATCGCGATCCCTTCGCCGCCTTCCTGTGCGATGACACCGCAATCGATACGCTGCGGCCAGTCGTCGCCGAACTGGGCTGGGCGCCGGAAAAATGCGCCAAGGGTGGCCTGCGCAATGCGATCCAGTCGCTCGCGGTCTCTGCCAGTCCCAATATTCTGGTGGTCGATCTTTCCGAATGCAGCGACCCGCTGACCGATATCAATGCGCTCGCCGAAGTCTGCGAGCCCGGTACCGTCGTCATCGCGGTGGGCCAGGTCAACGATGTGCGTCTCTATCGCGATCTGCTCGCCAGCGGAATTCACGATTATCTGCTCAAGCCGCTCGCCTCGGGCCAGGTGCGTGATGCGCTCAACGAAGCGCAGGCGGTCTTTTCCGCTCCCAAGGCGGTCGACCCGCAGGCTGCGCGCCGCCATATCTCGACCGCAGTCGTGGGCACACGCGGCGGCGCAGGCGCCTCCACTATCGCGACCTCGCTCGCGTGGCTGTTCAGCGACGAGCAAAAGCTGCCGACCGCAATGCTCGATCTCGACGTCCATTTCGGGACCGGCGCGCTCACGCTCGATCTTGAACCGGGCCGCGGGCTGACCGATGCGATCGACAATCCGGGGCGCATCGACGGCCTGTTCATCGAACGCGCGATGATCCGCGCCAACGACAACCTCTCCGTGCTTTCGGCCGAGGCGCCGATCAACTCCCCCCTGATGACCGACGGGGCGGGTTTCGTGCAGCTGGAAGAGGAATTCCGGCAGGCGTTCGAAATGACCGTGATCGATCTGCCGCGCAACATGCTGATCAACTTCCCCCAGCTGCTGGCGGATGTGAACGTGGTGGCACTGGTGTGCGAATTCACGCTCGCATCTGCGCGCGACACGATCCGCATTCTCAGCTGGCTGAAGACGCATGCCCCGCACGCCCAGCCGCTGATCCTCGCCAACAAGGTGCAGAACGGACTCAGCGAAATCACCCGCGGTGATTACGAAGCATCGGTCGAACGCAAGGTCGACTTCGTCATTCCCTACGACCCCAAGGCGGCGATCACTGCCGCCAAGCTGGGCCAGGCTCTCGTGGAAGCGAACAAGTCGAGCAAGGTCACCGCGCAGCTGCGCAGCGTGGCGGACCGCATCCTCACCGCGAGCGACGAAGACATCGACCCCGGCGCACCGACCGACAAGAAATCGCTGCTCGGCTCGATCGACCTCAAGAACCTGCTGTCCACTTCGAAGGGCAAGCCCAAGGCGAAATCGAAGAAGGGAGCTGCGAAGGTCGACGCATAAGGGCACGCGCACCCGCAAGGGTCGCGTAACTCCCCGCGCGCGTACGAACGCAAGCCATTATGGACGTCATCCAGCTCTTCATTCTGTCGCTGGGCTTTCTGGCCGCGCTCGGCCTGGTGGCCTCCGCTCTGGCCGGTCCATCGACCCGCAAGCAGTTGCAGCGTCGGCTCAGCGGTGTGCGCACGCGCCATACCGACGATGCGAACGCGCGCGTCGAAAGCCAGATGAAGAAGGCGCTGGCCGCACGTAAGCCGAAGATCCACAAGGCCGCAGGCAACGGCTCACGCTCGCAGGCGCTCGCTCTTCGCCTGCAGGCGACCGGCATGGGCTGGACCGTCAAGCAATATGTCTATGCCAGCGTCGGCCTGACGGTGATTGTCGGCCTGATTATCTATCTGCAGACCGGCGTGCCGCTGCTTTCTGCCATTGCCGGTCTGCTGATCGGCGCAGGCGTGCCGCATATGACGGTCGGTTTCTTCATGAAACGGCGCACCGCGCAGTTCAACGCGCGCTTCCCCGACGCGATCGACCTGCTGGTTCGCGGCCTGCGATCGGGCCTGCCGGTGACGGAGACGCTGGCGGTGGTCGCGCAGGAAATCCCCGGCCCGGTCGGGATCGAGTTCAAGGGCATTATCGAGCGGATCAAGATCGGCCGGTCGATGGAAGAAGCGATGCAGGAAAGCGCCGACCGGCTGGGTATCGCGGAATTCAACTTCTTCGTCATCTCTCTTGCGATCCAGCGGGAGACCGGCGGCAACCTTGCCGAAACGCTCTCCAACCTCTCCGACGTGCTGCGCAAGCGCGCGCAGATGAAGCTGAAGATCAAGGCGATGAGCTCTGAATCCAAGGCATCGGCCTATATCGTCGGATCGCTGCCGTTTATCGTCTTCGCGATGATCTGGTGGGTCAACCCCACCTATCTCGGCGCGTTCTTTATCGACGAGCGGCTGATGATCGCCGGTATCGGCGGACTGATCTGGATGAGCCTGGGCGTGTTCATCATGGCCAAGATGGTGAGCTTCGAAATCTGATGAACGGCGCACTCACCCTTTCCGCCGGCTTCCTGTTCGGCGCTCCTGCAAACCCCACCCTGATGGGTGTGGACGTGATCGCGGTCGCCACCGTTCTCGCCGGGATCGCGGCAATGGCGGTCATGCTGGCGATCTACGCCGCGGTGACCGTGCGCGACCCGATGGCGAGGCGGATCAAGGCGCTCAACGAGCGGCGCGACGAGCTCAAGGCAGGGATCGTGCGCGAGAGCGCGCGCAAGCGCAAAAGCCTGATCCGCCGGACCGAGAAGACCGACAAGGTCAAGGACACGCTGTCCAACTTCAAGGTGCTGCAGCAGAGCCAGCTCGAGGTCGTCCAGCAGAAGCTCGCCCATGCCGGCATCCGCAACAAGGAATACGCCGTCTACGTGATCGGCGCGCGTGCGGTGCTGCCGATCGTGCTGGGCCTCGTCGCGTTCTACCTTTTCTATCTGTCCGACATGTTTGCCGACTGGGGCAGCTTCAAGCGGCTCGGTGCGCTCTCGCTCGCGGTCTTCATCGGTTACAAGGGGCCCGAACTCTACATCGCGAACAAGGCCAAGAAGCGCACCGACGCGATCCGCAAGGGCCTGCCCGACGCGCTCGACCTGCTGGTGATCTGCGCCGAAGCCGGCCTGACCATCGATTCCGCCTTCACCCGCGTGGCGAAGGAACTGGGCCGTGCCTATCCCGAACTGGGCGACGAATTCCTGCTCACCTCGATCGAGCTTTCCTTCCTCAACAACCGCAAGATGGCGTTCGACAATCTCGCCTACCGGGTCGATCTGGAAGCGGTGAAAGGCGTGGTCACCACCATGATCCAGACAGAGCGCTACGGCACCCCGCTGGCATCCGCGCTGCGCGTCCTCTCGGCCGAATTCCGCAACGAGCGGATGATGCGCGCAGAGGAGAAGGCCGCGCGCCTGCCTGCGATCATGACCGTGCCGCTGATCCTGTTCATCCTGCCTACGCTGTTCATCGTCATCCTCGGCCCGGCAGGCTGCTCCATCGCCGACGCGTTTTCGAACTGACCTCCGGTTCGCTAAAGCGAACCTCCGGCAGTCATCCGCCCACCTCCCCGCCCGGCCACCACGGCTACAACCACAATATGATGGCCGGGCGGGGAGGCGAGCGGATGCCGGTCCTAAGCGACTACCCTACCCAAGCACCCGCCCGGCAATCGCATCGAGCTTTGCCATCAGTGTCTTGTCGCGCATTTCGGGCGCAGTGATGATCGCGTGTTCGAGCGCGGTGTCCACCGGGCTCGGCGCACGCGTATCGGGCAGCGTCGCGACCAGTTCGTCGAGCATCGCGCGCGCTCGGTCGGCATTGCCTTTGAGCACCGACAGGATATCGAACGCCTCGACCCCGGCCTCCTCATCGCGCCAGCTGTCGTAGTCTGTGACCATGCCGATCAGCGCGTAGGGCAGCTCCGCCTCGCGCGCGAGCCGCGCCTCGGGCATCCCGGTCATCCCGATCACGTCCCCGCCCCAGCCGCGATACATGCGGCTTTCCGCGCGGGTCGAAAACTGTGGGCCTTCCATCGCCACATAGGTGCCGCCGCGATGGACGGTCGATCCGCTCGATTCCGCCGCATTGGCGACCAGCGCGGCGAGCCGCGGGCAGACCGGATCGGCCAGGGAAACATGCGCCACCAGCCCTTCCCCGAAAAAGCTGCTCGCGCGACCGCTGGTCCGGTCGATGAACTGGTCGACGCCCACGAAATGCGTCGGCGCCATCTCCTCGCGCAAGGAGCCGATTGCGCTGATCGCGATCAGGTCGGTCACGCCGCAGCGCTTCATCACGTCGATATTGGCGCGGTAGTTCACCGTGTCGGGTGACTTCGCGTGCCCCGCCCCGTGCCGCGCCATGAAGGTCAGCCGCACGTGGCCGACCGTGCCGGTGGTCACCGGGCCGGAAGGTTCGCCGAAGGGCGAGGAGACTTCGATCTGCTGCTGGTTCTCCAGCTCGATCCCTTCGTAGAGGCCCGAGCCGCCGAGGACTCCGATATGCCAAGCTTCACTCATTTATATTCGGGCTCCTGCCACCAGGGATAGAAATCGGGCATGTCGGTGCTGACCTTGCCGGTGAATTCGGGCGGGCGCTTTTCGAGGAAGCTGGCGATGCCTTCCTTCGCATCGGCCCCGCGAGAAAGGCGGTAGATCGTGCGGCTGTCGATCCGGTGCGCCTTCATCGGGTGATCTTCCGCCGAGAGACGCCACAGCATCGCGCGGGTCATCGCGACCGAGATCGGCGAGGCGTTCTCGGCGATCTCGCTTGCCAGTGCGCGCGCGGCATCCATAAGCTCGCCCTGCGGGTGGACCGAGCGGACCAGCCCCGCGTCGAGTGCTTCCTGTGCATCGAAGATCCGCCCCGTCATGCACCATTCGAGCGCGGTCGACATGCCGACAAGACGCGGCAGGAACCAGCTGGAGCACGCCTCCGGCGTGATCCCGCGCTTGGCGAAAACGAAGCCGAACCGCGCATTGTCCGAACACAGCCGCATGTCGAAGGCCAGCTGCATCGTCGCGCCCACGCCCACTGCAACGCCATTACACGCGCCGATCAGCGGCTTTTGCGAATTGAACAGGCGCAACACCAGCTGTCCGCCACCATCGCGCACCAGCGGGTCGGACAGATCGTCCACCGTGGTCGGGTCGGAGAAGACGTGCCCGGGCGTACCGTCCTCCTTCTG
Organism: Erythrobacter sp. YJ-T3-07; assembly: GCF_015999305.1. Lineage (NCBI taxonomy): Bacteria > Pseudomonadati > Pseudomonadota > Alphaproteobacteria > Sphingomonadales > Erythrobacteraceae > Erythrobacter > Erythrobacter sp. YJ-T3-07. The sequence goes on from NZ_JAEAGP010000001.1 coordinate 2,254,843, forward strand.
CGGGGGCGTCAGGTCGGCGCCTGCGCAAAAGGCCCGCTCGCCCTCGCCCGTCACGATCACCGCGCGCACCGCATCGTCAGCATCGGTGATGTCGATCGCCTCGATCAGCTCGCGCATCATGTCGCGCGTGAAGGCGTTCATCTTCTCCGGCCGATGCAGGGTGATGGTGGCGATGGGCCCGTCGATGGCGAGCTTGATCTGGCTGAAGTCGGTCATGCCGCCGGACGGTACGCATGGGAGGGCAGATATCAACGCCAAACCAGGCAGACGGGGCCAGCCGGAGGGTTTTCGACCGTCGGACAGTGAAGCGCCTCAGCTTTGCCGCTGCAAGCAGGCCGGCACGTATTCATAACGAATTGACAGTCCAGACTGTCGGCCAACCCTGATGGCAAGGACAAATTCTGGCATCGCGAAATATTCGCAGTCCGTTTCGGACCATTAAAGATCGGCCCAGCACTGTATTCTCGCGTATAGTTTTTAGATATTTTCTTCTTCAAATACAAAGAACTAACGCTTCTCAAAATGAGATGGCGAAAATTTGCGATAACACACTCGGGAGAGATTTGATGACCTATGTTTCCTCTTTTGAAATCCTGGCTGAAAACCTCGTCCCGACAGCTATTATTCCGTCGGGCCCGCAGAACCCTTTCCTGATCCAGGGTTTCTTCGTCGAGGTGTCGTGTCTTGCCCAGTCGGCCAGATTCAACCTGATCTTTCAGGAGACGACCGATTTCAAACAGGGCCTCGGCCCGAAGGCGCTGTTTGCGCAAATCATCGATTCCGGCGGTAATGTGAACCCATACAATAACTTCTTCGCCTCGACCGGCCGAGGGTTCCTCAACATCGGCATCGCAAGCGGGCAGACGCTGATTTTCGGCGTGCAGTGCCTCCCGCAGCTGGTCGGGGCAGACGAAGATGAGAGCCTTCTTCCCCAGGCCGGCACGGGCTGGCGCGGTACGGTCCGGCTCGACGGGCCGCCATCGGGCGCCATCATCGCGACCCCGACCCAGCGGCTGGTCTATTACACCGGCCCCAATCCCAAGTCGGATTCGGTCATCACTGCATCGGTCTACGGAGTGCCGACCGCATCGGGTGGGACCGTGCTGTGAGCCAGCCATCGCAGGCCTTCACCGCATTCTGGCTCGGCTATGTGCCCTCGGGCGGGGCTGGCGAAGGCCCCCTGCTCGGCGACACGCCCGGCTATGTCGACCGCGTGGTTCTGGCCTTTTCCAACCTCTTCCCCGGCAACGTCACTTCCGATGCCTTCCTCCGGCAGTCGAACAGTGGGGACAAGATCGCGGAAGGGCTGAAGGCGCTCAGGGCGAACTCTCCGGACACCAAGGTGATGCTGTCGATCATCGGCACACCCAACCCCGCCGTCGGCTGGAACACCGGCATCACCGATCCGGAGGCGTTCGGCCAGTGGCTCGCCTATGTCTGCGAAGAGCAGGGTTTCGACGGGATCGACATCGACAACGAAGATCTGGACTCGTTTCCGGGCCAGCAGTTCGTCGACACGGTCAAGGCCATGCGAAAAAGCATGCCGGACAAGATCATCACGCTCGACACCTATCTGTTCGAACGCGATCAGGAGGTCATCGCAGAGCTTGCCGATGACCTGACGTCGATCAGCACGATGGCCTATTTCCGCGACTTCACGTCGATGACCGAGCTGGTCGAGCAGTATGCCGGGGTGATTGAGCCGGGCAAGATTTCGATCGGCGTCAAGGCGGACAAGGTCGGGCCGATCACGCAGGGCACTTCGCTGGAAGACACGATCGCTCTGGCGAAATGGAACCCGAGCGCAGGGCGCAAGGCCGGGATGATGCTGTGGAACCTGTCGCAGGATGTCGAGGCGGTCACCGGCCAGCCCGACGGATCGTGGACCAGGGCGATCCACGAGAACATGGAATAGGGACGGGGTCAGGGATGCGCGAATTCCCGATCGACGATGCCCGGCTGATGACATTCGCCGGAATTGCCTACGGCGCGGTCGGGAAGATTCCCCGCTATCTTGCCGAAGCCCAGCTGCTGGCCGGTGAGTGGTCCATCATCTGGATCCCGGCAGCCGGGCAGAACCCGGACAATCTGGCCTATATCGCGCTGAACGAGCAAGCCGGGTCTGCGGTGCTGGCGATCCGGGGTACCTACCCCGATCCCCTCTCGCCGATCTATTGGAACAATGGCCAGCAGGACAATCCGTTCGGGCCCATGGTGGCGTGGAAGGATAGCGCATCCGCGAAGATCTCTGGCGGGACCAACACCGGATACACGAACCTCTCAGGCCTGCTCGATGCCGCGGGTAGGACGATCGCGGAGGCAGTGGCGGCGCTCGATCCCGGTATCAGCCTGTGCGTCACCGGTCACAGCCTGGGCGGCACGCTGGCCCCGGTGCTGGCGCTGGATCTGGCCGATAGAGAACCGGACCGCACGATCTATTCGGTCAGCTTCGCCGGGATGACTCCGGGCAATGCCGCGTTCGCAGCCCTTTTCGAAGGAGACGGCGGCCTGCCGGGGCGCATGCGGCGCATCTTCAACACCATCGATTCCGTCAGCTACGGATGGAACGCGGTGCTCGCCACGCGCAATTTCTTCACCCCGTCACCGCGCGGCGGACCGCTGGTGACACTGTTCCTGTTCATCGCCTGGCTGCGGCTGAAGATCGGCGGCTATGGCTTCACCCCGATCGGCGAGAGCGTGGCGCTGCCGGGAACCGTGCAGAACGCTTCGAGCAAGCACGGCCTGGTCAGCTTCGTCATCGAAACGCTGCACCAGCACATGCCGGATACCTATCTCGCGCTGCTAGGCGCTCCGCCGCTGCCGTTCTCGATCCTGTTCGGTGCGGTGACAAGCGATGGCCCCGCCCCGCCGGAAGTACATCCGCAGGGCAGGGCCATGCCTGTGTTTCACATCTGAGCGCCTCCACGCGAACGCGGAGGTCCGCGGTTAACGCGGAGCCATGCGGATCGCGCCGTCGAGACGCACGTCCTCGCCGTTGAAGTAGCTGTTTTCCAGCATGACCATCGCCAGCTTGGCGTATTCTTCCGGCTTGCCGAGACGCTTGGGGAACGGCACCGAGGCGTTGAGCGCTTCGATCGCCTTTTCGGGCAGGCCCATCAGCAGCGGGGTGTGGAAGATGCCGGGCAGGATGGTGTTCACCCGGATGCCCTCGCCCATCAGGTCGCGCGCGATCGGCAGGGTCATGCCGACGACGCCGCCCTTGGAGGCCGAGTAGGCCGCCTGGCCGATCTGACCGTCTTCAGCAGCAACCGATGCGGTGTTGACGATCGCGCCACGCTCACCATCCTCGTTCAGGGGATCGAGCGTCAGCATGCCGGCCGCCGAGTGCGCGATGCAGCGGAACGTGCCGACCAGATTGACTTGGATCACGAAGTCGAACGCACTAAGCGGGAAGTGCTTGATGCTGCCGTCTTCCTTGGAGCGGCTGGCGGTCTTGATCGCGTTGCCGATGCCGGCGCAATTGACCAGAATACGCTCCTGACCGTGCGCTTCGCGCGCCTTAGCGAAGGCTGCGGCGACATCGTCTTCGCTGGTCACGTTGACCTTGCAGAAGGTGCCGCCGAGTTCCTCGGCGACCTTCTGGCCTTCGTCTTCCTTCATGTCGAAGATCGCGACCTTGGCACCCTTCGCGGCAATGGCGCGTGCGGTGGCAAGGCCGAGTCCGGATGCGCCGCCGGTGACGACGGCAGGGGTGTTTGCGGAAATTTCCATTTTTCGTCCTCTCTAGCGTGAGTCCCAGCGCAAGCCGGGACCTCGTTCAATCTCGTGGGAGGCCCCGGCTTTCGCCGGGGCTCAGACTAGTGTCAAAGCGCTTCGACGATGGTCACGTTGGCGACGCCGCCACCTTCGCACATCGTCTGCAGACCGTACTTCTTGCCGCGCGCGTGCAGCGCGTGGATCAGCGTCGACATCAGCTTGGTGCCGCTCGCGCCGAGCGGGTGGCCCAGCGCGATCGCGCCGCCGTTGACGTTGAGCTTGTCCGGGTCCGCGCCGGTGTGCTTCAGCCATGCCATCGGCACCGGGGCGAAGGCTTCGTTGACTTCGTACAGGTCGATATCGTTGATGCTGAGCCCCGCTTTCTTGAGCGCCTTGTCGGTCGCGAACAGCGGTTCTTCCAGCATGATCACCGGGTCGCCCGCGGTCACCGTCAGGTCGACGATCCGCGCCAGCGGGGTCAGGCCGTGTTCCTTGAGCATTGCTTCGGAGACGATCAGCGCCGCGCTCGACCCATCGCAGATCTGACTGGCCAGCGCCGCGGTAAGCCGACCTTCGGGGCTGAGCAGCTTGACCCCGGCGATCCCTTCCAGCGTGGCGTCGAAGCGGATGCCTTCGTCCACCGTGTGCATTTCGGACCCTTCGGGCGTTTCGATCGGGATCGGCACGATTTCCTTGTCGAACGCGCCCGCCTTGGTCGCGGCGGCCGCTTTCTCGTGGCTGGCAAGCGCAAAGCGGTCCATCTCGTCCTTCGAGATATCGTGCTTCTTGGCCATCATCTCGGCGCCCATGAACTGGCTCCACTGGACGCCGGGATATTTCTCCTCGAGGCCCGGCGACTTATAATTGCCCAGCCCTTCCTTCATGTGGAACATCGCGGTCGAGCCCATCGGCACCCGCGTCATGCTTTCCACACCGCTGGCGATCACCACATCCTGCGTCCCGCTCATCACCGCCTGCGCGGCGAACTGGATCGCCTGCTGGCTGGAGCCGCACTGGCGATCGATCGTGACCGCCGGGGTGCCTTCGCCCAGATGCTTGGTCGCGAGCACCGCGTTGCGGCCGACCTGCATCGCCTGCTGGCCGCCCTGGCTGACGCAGCCCATGATCACGTCGTCGACCACTTTGGGGTCGATTCCCGTTCGCTCGATCAGCGCATCCAGCGTCTGCGCGGCAAGGTCTACCGGATGGACATCCGCCAGCTTGCCGCCGCGCTTGCCCCCTGCAGTACGCACCGCATCAACGATATAAGCATCAGCCATGAGTCACTCTCCCAAGTTTCGTTTCGCAACCGAAGTGACGGGCAGGCTGCGCGGTGTCAAGCATGGCTGCGCGCGCCTAGCTTGCCTCACAGGTGGGCATGGGCCTATGCCCTGCCCCCAGCCATGACCACCAGAACACTCTTCGAAATCAACCCCGACCTCGACCGCGCCGCGCTGGCGAAACGCTTCGCCCAAACTGGCCGCGTACAGGTGCGCGACGTGCTGACGCGCGAAGCGGCGGAGGAAATCCAGAGCATCCTGATGAAGGGCACGCCGTGGGGCATGGCGGTGCGCGCGGGCGACAGCCCGGACACGCCGCCGCGCGGCTTTTCCAACGCGGAGATAATGGCCCCTGGCGGCGCGGACCAGGTGAACAGAATGGCCAATGCGGCAGCGCAGGCGACCGCGCGAGGCGACTATGGCTTCCGCTATGCCCAGTTCTCGCTGGTCGAGGCGGTCCAGAGGGGCTTCAATCCGGGCGGCCCGCACGAGTTGCTGCTCGAACATATCAACGCCCCGGATTTCATGGAGCTGGTGCGCGAGATCACCGGTTTCGACACGCTGGCCAAGGCAGACGGACAGGCGACCATGTTCGCGCCCCAGCACTATCTTGGGCGGCATAGCGACAGCCATGTCGCGGAAGGCTGGAAGGTCGCCTACGTGCTGAACTTCGCGCGGGAAGACTGGCACCCGGACTGGGGCGGATACCTGCTGTTCCTCGACGATGATGGCGACGTGATCGAAGGCTTTCGCCCGCGCTTCAACGCGCTGAACATGTTCGCCGTCCCCCAAAGCCATCTGGTCAGCTTTGTGCCCCCCTTCGCCCCCGCCGGTCGGCTGGCGATCACCGGCTGGTTCCGCGACCGCTGATGGCGGGCACACCTTCGCTCTCTGCGCGCGAATGGTACGAACGCGCGATCGCGGCCGAACAGCGCGGCGCGAAGGACGAGGCCGAGGGGATCATTACCCAGGGCCTTGGCGAGCATCCGAAAGAGGCGGCTCTGCATGACAGCGCGGGCAACCTCGCGATGCGGCGCGGCGAGTACGGGCTTGCGGCGGAACGCTTTGCCGCCGCCGCGCGGCTTTCGCCCAGCCATCTGCCCTTTGCGATCAACATAGCGATCGCGCAAACCCAGGCCGATGCACCCGAGGCCGCGCTTGCTGCGCTCGTTCCACACGAAAGCGCGGGCCGCCGCGATGCCCGCTATTGCTCCACCCGCGCCAACGCCGCTCGGCTGGCGGGCGATCTGGCGCAGGCGGCGCGCTGGTACGACCAGTGCCTGACGATCGACGCCAATCACCCGCGCGGGATGGCAGGGCGTGCGCGCGTCGCGCTGGAGCGGGCAGAGCCCGATGTGCTGGCGCGGATCGACTTCGCCCTGCGCAGCCAGCAAAGCGATCCGAACCTGTGGCTAGGCCGTGCGCAGGCGCTCGACGCGATGGGCCACACCCAGGAAGCGCGCGCGCTGATGCAGCAGATCGCAGATCAGGCGCCGTCATGGCAGCCCGGGCTCGATTTTCTGGCACAGCTGCGCCTCGGCGCAGGCGAGAGCGACTTTGCCAGCCATTTCGAGGACGCGGCGCGCAAGGCGCCTGGCGACCCCAATATTGCGATCGCGCATATCGCGGCGCTGGGCGCTGGGGGCGAGCCGCTCGCCGCCAGAGAGCGGGCGACCGCGGCACGCGCCGCCTTTCCCGGGATCGAGCAGTTCGCCCTGCTCGAAGCGGTGTACGCGAGCGCGGTCGGCGACGACGAGCGGGCCGAACGGGCGATGGCGGCACTCTCAACCGACAGTCTCGACCGCGCCCTGCATGAAGCGCGGCACGCGCTGCGAACGGCGGATTGGAACGGCGCGGAGGCGGCCTTGGAGCACGCGCGCGGATTTGCGCCCTTCGACGTCAGCGCATGGGCGCTGACCGGCCTGTTGTGGCGCGTGACAGATCCCGAGAAGGCCGCGTGGCTGCACGAGCAGGAGGGGCTGGTCCAGCTGCTGCCGCTGGCCGAAGGCGACGAGGTCATGCCCCCCGCGATCGCACTGCTAGGCCGGCTGCACGATAGCTCCGCCTTCCCGCTCGGCCAGTCGCTGCGCGGGGGCACCCAGACGCGGGGCATCCTGTTCGACCGGACCGAACCCGCGCTCGCCGATCTGAAGCGCGCGATCCTGTCGACCGTGGAAAGCTATCGGGAAGCCCTGCCTGCACGCGACCCGACGCATCCGCTACTCCGCTATCGCTCTGCCGAATGGCGGTTGAACGGATCGTGGTCGGTCAGATTGAGGTCGGGCGGCGATCACCACGCTCCGCATATCCACCCGCAGGGCATCCTCTCGTCGGCGCTGTATCTGATGCTGCCGCCGCCCGATGAGGACGGCTCGCAGGGCACGCTCGAACTGGGTCGCCCTGCTCCCGACCTGCGGCTGGACCTGCCGCCGCTGCATCGGATCGCCCCCAAAGAAGGGCATCTCGCCCTGTTCCCAAGCACGCTTTATCATGGCACAACCGCATTCGGGTCGGGAATGCGGATGACAGCCGCGTTCGATGTAATCGCCAGGGGGGGCTTGGGCGATGGGACAGACGACGACGGATCACGCCTGGAGTGAATTCTGGGCGCAGCAGGGGCCGCCGCATGGCTGCTCCGGATGCCTGCCTGCGCGGTGGCAATCGGTCTTTGCAACCCTTGAGAGGACGTGGCGCACGCTCGCCTCGCGCTTGCCGCAGGGCGCGTCGGTGCTCGATCTCGCGACCGGGGATGCGCGCGTGCTGCACTGGATCGGCACCAGTCGCCCGGATGCCGTGCTGACCGGGATCGATCTGGCCCCGCAACTGCCCCAGCCACCGCCGGGCGTGGATCTTCGTCCAGCCACCGCGATGGAAGACCTTCCCTTCGCAGACGCAAGCTTCGATGCGATCGTCAGCCAGTTCGGCGTCGAGTATGGCGACACGCCGCAAGTTGCGCAGGAGATTGCCCGCGTGGCGAGCGACGACGCGGCGGTGGGCATGGTGATCCACCGTGGCGACGGCGCAATCCTGTCGCACAACCTCGCCCGGGCCGACCAGATCCGCTGGGTCGTCGATGAGATGGGCCTGATGGCCGAGACCAAGGCCGCGCTGAATGACGAGCCGCCGCCATGGCCCGATGCGACCGCGATGGTCGCCGAGATCGTCGAGCAAGGGCGGGCGAAGCATGGCGACCGATCGGCCGCGTGGGAGATACCCGAGGCCGTGCGGCGCTCGCTGCTGATGGGCGCGCAGGCGGGCGATACTGTAGCGGGCCTTGCCGCCCTGCTCGACCGGATCGAGGCGCAGGCGCGCAATGAACTCGCGCGGATCGCCTCGCTGGAGGCCGCCTGCGCGACGGCCGATGCGCGAGACGGGTTCTTCGGGGCGTTCGCCGATGCCGGCCTTATGGTTGGCCGAACCGAAGAGTTGAGCGATGCGGCCGGCCGTGTCTTTGCCGAAATGATCGCGATCGAGCGCGCCTGACGCCCGGCAGAGGCGTCGCCAGTTCCTTTCTTACCCGAACGAAGGCTTCCCGGGCCGTGGCCTCGCCCGGCATCGCTGTCCGGCGTGACGCCTTCCCGACCAGCACATGCAGAACCCCTGACGGCATAAAAAAACGGCGGGCTCCGAAGAGCCCGCCGCCTTTTTTCTCGGCTTTCGCCGCGCGTGACTAGAACTTGATCATCGCGCTGACGAAGAAGTCGCGGCCAAGCACGTCGTAGGTGCTCGGGTAGGTGTTCGCCTGTTCCTGGTTGTCGCCAAGCAGGAGGCTGTTCGGACGGTTGGTCACGATGCCGTTGGCGTCGAACAGCGGCGTGCCCGGCAGGGTGTCGAACAGGTTGTTCACACCCAGGGTCAGGGTCAGCGCTTCGCTCGCCGCGTAGGAGAACGTGAGGTCCATCAGATCGTACGCGTCGATCTTCTCGATCCCGTTGTAATCGGTGTAGTCACGGCTGTCGTCGTCATCGGTGACCGAACCGACATGACGCCAGCGAACCGAAGTGGTGAACGGTCCATCGATGAACGATGCACGGCTGGTCCACTTGAACTCAGGCGTCGGCTCGCCACAGGTCGCGCCGAAGCGGCCCGCACATTCGTTGACGAAGTCGAAGTCCTGCACCGGGTACTTGTTGCTCTTCTCGGTCCAGGTGCCGAGGAAGGAGAGCTGCAGACGCTGCTCACCCGTATCGGTGAAGAGCGAGAACGGGAGGGTCGTCCCGTAAGCCACCTGGAAGTCGATGCCCGAAACTTCGAAGGAGGCAACGTTGTCCTGCAGAAGCAGCGGCGGGTTGGCGGTGGTGATCGCACCATTGCCCTGACGGCTGCCGACGATTGCCTGACAGTACTCGCTGTTGATGTCCTGCACGACGTTGTAGCACAGGTTCAGCGTGTTGTTCAGACCGCCGCCGAAGGTATCGATCGCGTCCTTGATCTTGAAGCTGAAGTAGTCAGCCGTGATCGACAGACCCGGAATGAACCGCGGCTGCAGTGCCACACCGAAGGTGTAGCTGTCCGACGTTTCCTCGGTCAGGTTCGCGAAACCACCCAGGATCGCAGGAACCTGCGTATCCGGACGGATGGTCGGGTCACCTACGCTGCCCGGAGCGACACCGGTCGCGATGCACAGTGCGTTGATCGTGGCGTCCAGTTCCGCACCCGGAACCGCACAGGGGTCGGTCGCACCGGGGAAGTTGATCGCGCTGCCACCGAACAGCTCGCCCACGTTCGGGGCGCGAACCGCACGCTGGTACTGGGCACGCAGCTTGATGTCCGGGATCGGAGCGAACTCGACGCCACCTGCGTAGGTCCACACGCCACCGATATTGCCGCTTGAATAGTCAGAGTAGCGGGCAGCACCCGAGATATCGATTGCTGCGCTACCGAAGCGGATCGGGATGGCCAGCTCGGCGAACAGCTCGCGCACATCGTAGCTGCCATCCGTCGGCTCACCAGCGTTGAAGCCGATGACATCGCCCGAAGCGAGTGCAGTGTCCGGAATGAACTGCGCGGCAACCTTGCGGTATTCGCCACCGAACGCGAAGCCGACCGGATCGGACGCTTCGGTGATCGCGAAGTCGCCGAACGTACCCGAGATCACTGCAGTCGCGACCTGGAGCGACGAAATATCGCCGTTCTGGGCCTGGATCGTGATTGCATCGACCATTTCCGGCGTCAGCGTGCCGGGGCCGAAGATGTTGATCGGGGTGCCCGTGCCGTCGAGGCCTGCCTGGAACAGCGAGCGCGAGATGTTGCCCTGCTGGATGTTGGCGTTCCGGGTACGCGAGTACATGTAGTACGCGTCGTAGTTCAGGTATTCGCCGATCGGGCCGGTGATCCCGCCGACCAGACGGAACGCGTTACGCTCGTCGAGGTTCTGACGCAGGCCGGTTTCGGTGATACGACGCTGAACATAGAGGTTCACCACGCCCGGATCGTCGGCAACGCCGTCGGTGGCGTTCTGCGCGGTTTCCGCCGCGTCGATCGCCTGCAGCTGCGCAAGGTCGCCAGCCACCAGGAACGGTGCGACGGTTGCGAGATCGACGTTGAAGCTGCCCGTCACCGGGGTCGCAGCCAGTGCGGCCTGGACCTGGTTGTTGACGTAGGAAACTTCGGCATAGGCACGGTGACCGCCGCCCAGTTCGTAATCGGCATAGCCACCGATGAGGTAACGTTCCTGCGGAAGCTGCAGGTAGTTGACCGGTGCGTAGTTATAGAGATCGCCTGCCCGGCGACGGAAGTCGCCCGCAGTGTCGAACACGACGCCCGTGCCGAAACCGTTGGTGCCCGCAGCGCCGAACTCGGTGCCGGCGGGAAGGCCGGTATTTTCCTGCGCACCGCCAAGGTAGCGGAGCACGCCGCTGGGCAGCGTCGAGGAACCAAACTGCTGGAGATCCGAATCATCGGTTTCACCGCCGAGGGCGTAGTTCGAGAATTCGCGGTCACCCTGGAAGATCGAATCGCGCTTGTAGTACTCGGCATAGACCGTCGCACTGCCGCGACCATCGGCGAATTCACTGCCGATCGCGCCGTGGATTTCATAGCGGGCACCGTCGCCACGCTCGGTCAGCGAGTACTGGCCGCCGATTTCGACGCCCTGCACATCCTTGAGGCGGAAGTTGACGACCCCGGCAATCGCGTCCGAACCGTAAACGGCCGAAGCACCGCCGGTCACAACGTCGACCGATTCAAGCAGGAACTGCGGAATGGTGTTGAGGTCGACGACCTGCGCGGTGTTGTAGAACATCCAGCGACGGCCATTGACCAGCACCAGCGTACGCGCCGCACCGAGACCGCGAAGGTTCAGCGTCGCGGTGCCATCGCCCGGGTTGTTCGAGAACGAGGTCGTGCCCGGCACGACCTGCGGCAGGGTATTGATCACGCTTTCCACGTTGACCGAACCCGACAGTTCGAACTCTTCCGAGTTCACGACCGCGACCGGCGCCGCGGTTTCGAGGTCGCGACGTGCGATGCGCGAACCGGTGACGACGATCAGCTCGCCGCCCTCGGGCTCTGCAGCACCGGGCTCTACCGCGGGCTCGTCCGGGGTGCCCTGCGCCATGACAGGCGTGGCGAACATTGCGCCGGCCATCACGGTCCCAGCAAGCAAGGCCGCCTTGTTAAAACGGTTGGTCATTGAAGTCCCCTTCATAGGAATGCGCCCAAAAAGCGCACAAATTTCTCGGACATCGTTTCCGATTGGCCAAGCTCTAAGTCACCGGATGGCCTGCTTTCAATAAGGACAGCGCCCGAACCGGCCCGGAGAGCATGATCCTGTGACTTTTCGGTGACAGTTTCGCGGTCGACACGTCGTGCTACGGAGCTCACGGAAATAGCAACAAAGAGGCTTTCGCAGACCCATGACCGGACCGAAAATTTCCGTCGCCGCAGCAGCCCTCTCGATTGTGCTCGCGACCCTCGCCGCCCCGGCCCAGGCGCAGGAGGATTCGCCCGGCTACCTCGATCGGCTTGCAACCTGCCGTGCGATCGAGGATTCCGAGGCACGCCTCGCCTGCTACGACCGCGAGGTCGGCGCGGTCGTCGCCGCCAGCGAGCAGGGAGAAGTCCGCCTGGTCGATCGCGAGGAAGTGCGCCAGACGAAACGCAAGCTGTTCGGATTTGCCATCCCCAAGGGCCTCTTCGGCGGCGACGACAATGACGAGATGGACCTGCTGGAGACGACCATCACCCGCGTCGCACCTTATGGCCGTGGCGGCTACACGATCACCACCGAAGAAGGTTCGGTGTGGCAGATCTCCAACCCCCCGATGCGCTTCGCCCCGCCCAAGAGCGGGCAGTCCGTGGTGTTCAAGCGAGCAGCGCTCGGCTCCTTCTTTATCCGCATCAACGGTCAGCTCGGGGTAAAGGGCATCCGGGTCGAATAGGGGCTGCGCGCGGGCACCAGAACCGCCTGACGAGCGCGACGCAAGACGCGTCACCCCGCCCGGGAGGAGGGTCTGTCATCGAGCCGACTTGGCAATGTTGCGAAAGTGCAACATGGGCCGACAAAGCCTCTCTCGTCCCAGCTTTTCGATTGCACCAACGCCCCCCCTTCAGCATGGCCACAAGTCACAAAAACGGGGTCACCTGCTTTTGGAAGTTTGCGCAACTCATTTCGCCGGGTCGCAGCCGGCTCTTTCTTGGGGGAAAGATTAGATGAAAACCAGTTACTCCACCGTCGCTCGTTGTCGGGGGGCGCTTTTTGCGACCGCCGGCGTGGCGGCAATTGCCTTTGGCGCACCTGCGTTCGCGCAGGATGACGGCGCCGCCGATGTCGACTGCGTCGATGCCAACGACAACGGCACCTGTGACGCCGACGAAACGCCGGCCGGCGCCAATGCCGCTGCCGACAACGTGATCACGGTCACCGGCTCGCGCATCCGTCGCGACGAGTACTCGACGCTCGAGCCGATCACGGTTGTGACCGCCGAGGAAATCACCCAGTCCGGCTTCAACAGCGCGGCCGATGCTCTGCAGAGCACCGAAGTCACGCAGGGCTCGGGCCAGATCAACAACTACTACGGCGGCTTCGTCACCGACGGCGGCACCGGCGCGAACACGCTCGGCCTGCGCGGCCTCGGCCCGGCACGTACGCTCGTGCTGCTCAACGGCCGTCGCCTTTCGCCGGCCGGTACGCGCGGTTCGGTCCTCGCGACCGACCTTAACGTCCTGCCGACCGCGATCGTCGAGCGGATCGAAATCCTGAAGGCCGGTGCGTCTTCGGTTTACGGTTCCGACGCGATTGCCGGGGTGGTCAACATCATCACCGACAGCGACTTCGAAGGTCTGAACCTCGACGCGCAGATCAACGTGCCGCAGATCGGCGCGGGCGTCGACAAGCGCATTGCAGCCACCTTCGGCTTCGGCACCGATCGCCTGAACGTGATCGGCTCGGTCGAATACCGCAAGCGTAACGGCGTGCGCCTGAACGATGTGGACTTCACCAGCTGCCCGATTCCCGGCAACCTCGATGGCGAAGGTTCGGAATTCGGCTCGGGCGATCCGTACCCCGTCGGTGATCCGCGCAACTGCTTCACCATCGACAATGGCGGCGTGACGATCAACACGATCGGCACCGGCCGTCGCACCGGTCTGGACCGCGACACCGGCGCGCTTGGCAGCTTCACGCGCTTCGTGCCCGCTCCGGGCCAGGGCGGCGGTGCGACCCCGGGTTACCTCGGTGTCGGCCTCTACAACCGCGACAGCTTCGATCCGGAAAGCCAGAAAGAATATCTGATCACGCCGGTCGAAACCTACACCGGTTACCTGTCGGCCAACTACGAGCTGGGCGCGCTTGGCAATGCCGAGCTGTACGGCGAAGTCCTGATCAGCCGCCGCAAGTCGTCCTCGCCGCTGTATCGCCAGCTTTCGCTGGACTACACCGTGGCGATGATCACCGACGCGAACGGCGATCCGATTGCCTTCGACACGACCGAGCGTAACCCGCTCGTGCCCGCGTTCCTGCAGAACTCTCTGCTCGGCTACCCGAACGACACGACCGGTGGTGACTTCCTGGGCGTTCGCGCGTTCGTCGGCTTCGGTCTGACCGAGTCGAGCCAGCAGGTCGACTACATCCGCGCAGGCGGCGGTCTCCGTGGTGACTTCGTGTTCCCCGGCTGGCGCTACGATGCCTATGTCGGCAAGTCGTGGACCGATGGCCGCTACGAGATCGAGTCCTTCCTCACGGACCGGATCGCGAACTCGATGCAGGTCGAAGTCAACAGCGATGGCGAAATCGTCTGTCAGAACCTTGCGACCAACCCGGGTTGCGTTGCGGCTCCGCCGCTCAACGCAGCGACCGTCGGTGGCGATCTGCCGCAGGCCTATCGCGACTACATCCTTGAGAACACCGTCGGGACCAACATCTTCCGCGAAACCACCGTCGCGGGTAGCATCGACGGCCCGATCTTCACCCTCCCGGGTGGCGATGCCCAGCTTGCTCTGGGTGCGGAATATCGCGATCAGCGGATCGACGACACGCCCGACCAGAATGCCATCAACGGCAACCTGCTCGGCCTGACCTCGTCGCTGCCCACCCGCGGCACCGACAGCGTCAAGGAAGTGTTCGGCGAAATCTTCCTGCCGCTGCTGGCCAATCGTCCCGGCTTCGAGAATCTGGTTCTCAACGCCTCGGTTCGCTACACGGACTACAAGTCCTACGGCAGCGACACGACCTACAAGATCGCCGGTGAATGGGAATTCTTCCCCGGCTTCGGTATCCGCGGTAGCTACGGCACCTCCTTCCGTGCCCCGGCACTGGCGGAGCAGTTCCTGGGTGCGACCAGCGGCTTCCTGGCTTCGGGTACCGACCCGTGCGACAGCGACAACTTCCCGGCTGATCCGGCGGACTACACGCCGAACGATACCCTTACGGCGACGAACTGCGCCGCGGTTGGCCTGGACGTGACGACCTTCACGCAGACGAGCAGCGTTACCACGCTGAGCGTTGGCGGGGCGAACTTCGGCCTCGAAGCCGAAACTTCGACCAACTGGTCGGTCGGTGCGGTCGTTCAGCCGTCCATCCCGGGTCCGCTCGATATCAGCCTGGCGCTGGATTACTTCGACATCCAGGTCGACAACGGCGTTGCCCAGCTCGGTGCGGGGACCATCCTCAACCGCTGCTACGGCGATACCGCGTTCGACCCGAATGCCGGCTTCTGCCGCTTCGTCGATCGTGATGCCAACAACCAGCTGACCGTCAACAACGGCTACGTGAACCTCTCGACCGATATCGTGAAGGGTTACGAGTTCAACGGCCGCCTCGCGACGGACATTCTGGACGGCCGTTTCGTCCTGAATGCGAACGTGACGAAGTACACCGAGCAGTCCTCGCGTCTGTTCCCCGAAGAGTTCCTCACGGACGCCAACGGGACCTACGTGACTCCGGATTGGGTCGGGTCGTTCGACGCCACCTACCGGAACGGTCCGTGGACCTTCCGTTATGGCATGAACTGGATCGACGGAAGCAGCGGTACCTACGAGTACTTCGCGTTCGACGAACAGACCGGCGAAGTGGACGAAGCGCTGGCTCAGGCCTATCGCGACGCCTACCTGCTGGAAGTTCCCGATTACTTCCTCCACAGCGCCTCGCTGCAGTTCAACGTCGAAGACAACTTCGAACTGACCGTGGGTGTGCGGAACATCTTCGACACGGCACCGCCGAAGATCTCTGCCGCTGTGACCGTGCTGGGTAACGCACCGCTCTACTCGGGCTTCGACTACTACGGTCGTACGTTCTTCGTGAACACGACCTTCGACTTCTAGGAAGCTCGAAACCGAAACGAGAAAGGCCCCGGGAAACCGGGGCCTTTTTTGTTGCATGGCGGAAATGTGGAGGCGGAGCGGAGTGTGCGGCGGATCGCGCATGTAACCTCAGGTCGGAGACGACCGTCCGATCGCAAGCCACACGACAGGAACCGTGAGCACGCAGGGATAAGGCGACCTGCCGCATGAACGGAGCAGGGCCCTTGGTTCTTGTGGCCTTGGCAGGAAGGCGCGCGCCCGCAGGATCGCGCGTGGGCACGATCAGGCCCAGCGCCGTCCAAATACGACGGAGACGGAAGACGCCTGCGGATCTATTGCTGCAGCAGCGCCCGCACCTTTTGGGCGGGCGCTGCCGTATGGCGAATCTCGCTCAGCTCACCGTGATCGACAGCTGGCCGTCACCCTCGTCGATCCTGACCGTGCTGCCATCGGGAATGTCGCCCTGCAGCAGCCGCTCGGCGAGCGGGTCCTGTACGTAGCGCTGCACCGCGCGCTTGAGCGGACGCGCGCCGTAGACCGGATCATATCCGACCCGCCCCAGCCAGCGCTTGGCCGCATCGGTCAGCTCCAGCTCGATCTTGCGGTCGGCGAGCAGCTTCTGCACGCGCGCGACCTGCAGCTCGACGATCGGCGCCATGTCCGCCTGGCTCAGGCGATGGAACAGGATGATCTCGTCCAGCCGGTTGAGGAATTCGGGGCGGAAATGCCCGCGCACCACGTCCATCACCTGCGGCTCGACATCGCTCACCTGCTGGTCGTCGGTCATGTTCGACAGGTACTGGCTGCCGAGGTTCGAGGTCAGGATGATCAGCGTGTTGGAGAAGTCCACCACCCTGCCCTGCCCGTCGGTCAGGCGGCCATCGTCAAGCACCTGCAGCAGCACGTTGAAGACGTCGGAGTGCGCCTTCTCGACCTCGTCGAACAGCACGACCTGATAAGGCCTGCGCCGCACGCTTTCGGTCAGCACGCCGCCTTCTTCATAGCCGACATAGCCCGGGGGCGCGCCGATCAGCCGCGCGACCGCGTGCTTCTCCATGAATTCGCTCATGTCGATGCGGACCATCGCGTTGTCGTCGTCGAACAGGAACTGCGCCAGCGCCTTGGTCAGCTCGGTCTTGCCGACGCCGGTCGGGCCGAGGAACAGGAAGCTGCCAAGCGGGCGGCCCGGGTCTTTCAGCCCCGCACGCGCGCGGCGCACGGCCTTGGACACCGCCTCGACCGCAGCCCGCTGGCCGATCACCCGCTTGCCCAGCACTTCTTCCATCTTGAGCAGCTTCTCGCGCTCGCCTTCGAGCATCCGGTCGACCGGGATGCCGGTCCAGCGCGCGACGACGCCGGCAATATCCTCTTCGGTCACTTCCTCGCGCAGCAGCGCGTTGGTGGTGTGGCCCTGCGCTTCCTTGAGCTTGTTCTCAAGCTCCGGGATGCGCCCGTATTGCAGCTCGCCCGCCTTCGCGAGGTCGCCCGCCCGCTGCGCCTGCTCCAGCTCCAGGCGTGCGGCGTCGAGGTCTTCCTTGATCCGCGCCTCGGCATGGATCTTGTCGCGCTCGCCCTGCCAGCGCGTGGTCAGTTCGGAAGACCGCTGTTCCAGATTGGCGAGGTCTTCGCGCAGGTGTTCGAGCCGTTCCTTGCTGGCATCGTCAGTTTCCTTGGCGAGCGCCTGTTCCTCGATCTTGAGCTGGATGATCCGCCGGTCGAGCCCTTCGATCTCCTCAGGCTTGCTCTCCACCTCCATGCGAATGCGCGAAGCCGCCTCGTCCATCAGGTCGATTGCCTTGTCGGGCAGGAAGCGGTTCTGGATATAGCGGTTGGAAAGTTGCGCGGCGGCGACGATCGCGCCGTCGGTGATCCGCACGCCGTGGTGCAGCTCGTACTTGTCCTTGATCCCGCGCAGGATGCTGATCGTATCCTCGACGCTGGGTTCCTCGATATAGACCGGCTGGAAACGCCGTTGCAGCGCCGGGTCTTTCTCGACGTATTTCTGATATTCGTCGAGCGTGGTCGCGCCGATGCAGTGCAGCTCGCCGCGGCTGAGCGCGGGCTTGAGCAGGTTGGAAGCATCCATGCTGCCTTCAGAGGCCCCTGCCCCGATCAGCGTGTGCATCTCGTCGATGAACAGGATGATCTGTCCGTCGGAGCCTTTGACTTCGTCGAGCACGGCCTTGAGCCGCTCCTCGAACTCGCCGCGATATTTCGCGCCCGCGATCAGCGATCCCATGTCGAGCGCCATCAGCGTACGGTTCTTGAGGCTGTCGGGCACGTCGCCATTGGCGATACGCAGCGCGAGGCCTTCGGCAATCGCTGTCTTGCCGGTGCCGGGCTCGCCGATCAGCGCGGGATTGTTCTTGGTTCGCCGGGCGAGAATCTGCACGGTGCGACGGATTTCCTCGTCGCGGCCGATCACGGGATCGAGCTTGCCGTCGCGCGCCGCCTGGGTCAGGTCACGGGCGTATTTCTGCATCGCGTCGTAAGCCTGTTCTGCATTGGCACTGTCGGCGGTGCGCCCGCCGCGCAGGTCCGCAATCGCGCGCTCCAGCGCCTTGGCATCGACGCCTGCATCGGCGAGCACGCTGCCCGCCTTGCTGTTGGATGCCAGCGCCAGCGCGACCAGCAGCCGCTCCACGGTGACGAAGCTGTCGCCCGACTTTTCCGCGATCTGCTGCGCCTGGTCGAGCACGCGCACCGAATCATTGTCTAGCCCCGGGCTCGCCTGCGCGCCGCTGCCGCTGACCGCCGGGATGCGGCCCAGTTCGTCGTCGACGCGCTGTTCGGCCTTCACCGGATCGCCGCCCGCGCGCTGGACCAGCCCTGCGGCCATCCCCTCGCTATCATCCAGCAGCACCTTGAGGATGTGCAGCGGCGTGATGCGCTGGTGGTTCAGGCGGATTGCGGTGGTCTGCGCGGACTGGAGAAAGCCTTTCGCGCGGTCGGTAAAGTTTTCGAGGTTCATGTGCGGTCCCCTTTTTCCGTGCCGCCCTGAAATAGTGTTGCCGTCCGGCCACGTAAGGGTCTCTTGCAAATTTTTGCATAGTCGATCGACCTCGGAGTGTCGTGGCGGGACAAACGACACGAGGCTGCACAATCAGGCGCGAAGGGTTGCCACATGCAATCGAAATCGCGCATGTCCCGCAGCAAGTAATTAAAAAAGAAGATGGGATTCGGGATGAAGAAGGTACTGGGGGGCCTCGGCCTGGCCCTGCTCGCGATCGTGCTGATCGTGGCAATCGGGCTGATGACGTGGGAGCCGTTTTTCGCTCGCGAAGGCGTCGCTCCTGAAGGCGACCAGACCTACACCGCCCAGATCGTGCGCGACGAGTTCGGCGTGCCGCATGTCTACGGCACAACCGATGCAGACGTCGCCTATGGTGTCGCCATCGCGCATGCCGAAGACGATTTCACGACCCTGCAGGATGTCGTCGCGATGAGCCGCGGACGCTACGGCGCGATCGCGGGGCAGGACGGCGCAGCGGTCGACTATGCCTACCACCTGACCGGCGCGCGCGAGACGGCGGAGCGCGAGTGGCCCAAGCTGCCCGCGGATACGCGCGCGCTGCTGGACGCCTATGCGGTCGGCCTGAACGATTATGCGCGCGATCATCCGGGCGAGATCAAGCTGGGCAAGCTGTTCCCGGTCAACGGGATCGACATTGCCGCAGGCTTCGCGCTGCGCCAGCCGTTCTTCTTCGGGCTCGACCGCTATCTGGGTCCGCTGGTCGAAGGCAAGCCGCTGCCACCCGAATACGGCCCTTCGCTGAGCGGCACCTCGACCATCGACGATGCGCCCCGGATCATGGACGATGCTGCGCAGGAGCCGCGCAAGACCGCCGATGCCAGACCGATCCCGATGGGGGAGGATGCGGAATACGCAGGCTCCAACGCCTTCGCAGTCGCGCCGGAAAAGTCGGGCGGGCCCACGATCCTGGTCTCCAATTCGCACCAGCCCTGGCGGGGTGGGGTCGCATGGTACGAACTGATCGTCCAGAGCGACGAGGGGTGGCACTATGCGGGCGCCAACTTCCCCGGCAGCCCCTTCCCCTTCCTCGGCCATAACGAGACGCTGGGATGGACCAACACGGTCAACACGCCCGACATGATCGATATCTACAAGCTGGTGCTGGACGACAGCGGCACCCGCTATCGCCTCGACGGCAAGTGGCGCGATCTGGAAGAGACCGACATCACCCTGCCGGTGCGCGTGGGTCCCTTCACCCTGCCGATCCGCCGCACGGTCTATCGCAGCGTGCACGGGCCGGTGGTGAAGAACGATCAGGGCGCCTTCGCGATCCGTTACGGCGGGATCGGCAGCATCGGCCAGCTCGACGCCTATTATCGGCTCAACAAAGCGAAGACCTATGACGAGTGGTACGGAATTCTCTCGCGCGGCCAGATACCCTCAACCAACTTCATCTACGGCGATGCCGAGGGCAATATCGCCTATGTCTACAACGCGGCAATCCCGGAGCGGCAGGCCGGGCCCGACTGGCGCAAGGTTCTGCCCGGCGATGACAGCGCGCTGATCTGGCAGGACACGGTCGATTACGCATCCCTGCCCCAATATCTCAATCCCGCGAGCGGGTGGCTGATGAACGCCAACAACAACCCATTCCTCGCCGCCGGGCCGGGCAGCGACCTGTCGCCGGACAGCGTCTCCCCGCTGATGGGGGTCGAGCTCAAGATGACCAACCGCGGGCTGCGTGCATGGAAGCTGATGAGCGAGGCCGACCGGCTCGACAGCGATACGCTGATGCGGATCAAGTACGACACCGCGTATGAGAATGCAGGCTATATCAAGCGGATGATGAACGATGTCCGCGCGATCGATCCGAACCAGCATCCCGACCTGGCCGAGGCACGCAGGCTGATGCTGGAATGGGATCTGACCGCCGACAATATCGGCCGTGCAGACTCGATCGCGTTGCTGATGGTCCGCGAATTCATGGCGTCGAGCTACCAGAAATCGCCCTGGCCCGATGCGGCGGAGGAACTGCGCCACTCGAAGGATCACCTGCTCAAGTACTTCGGCAGCCTGACCCCGCCGATGAGCGAACTGCTGCGCCTGCGGCAGGGCGATGTGGACCTGCCGCTGGACGGCGGATCGGACACGCTGCGCGCTTCCACCACCTGGAATGTCGATGATGACGGGCGGCTGTCGGTCAAGCATGGCGACAGCTTCATCCAGTGGGTCGAATGGCTGCCTGGCCAGCGCGTGACCTCGCGCTCGATCCAGCCTTACGGCGCGGCAACCACCCGGCCTGACAGCCCGCACTTCGTCGATCAGGCTACGCTGTTCATCCAGCATCGCTTGAAACCGGTTCATTTCTGGCGGGAGGACGCCTTGACCCACGCGACCAGCCGCAAAACGGTTTCCAGCCGACGCTGAAAGTGCTTATTTAGTCACCGGATTTCAGGCTTTTGAATTCGCCGAGACTGCTTTTTTCCGAATTAGGGGACACAGACATGCTTCGTACCACCAAGACCAGCCTGACCGCGCTTGCGGTCGCGCTTGCCACACCCGCTCTGGTCGCAACTCCGGCCTTCGCGCAGGATGCCGAGAGTGCCGAGGCTGCCCCGCTCGACGATCTGGTCGATCAGGTTGCGATCCCCTACACCCAGTTCGAACTCGACAACGGGCTGACCGTGATCGTCCACGAAGACCGCAAGGCGCCGATCGTCGGCGTGGCGGTGTGGTACAATGTCGGATCGAAAGACGAGCCCAAGGGCGAAACCGGCTTTGCCCACCTCTTCGAACACCTGATGTTCAACGGGTCGGAAAACGCGCCCAACGACTATTTCCAGTATCTGCAGGAAATGGGCGCGACCGATTACAACGGCACCACCAATTTCGACCGTACCAACTATTTCCAGACCGTGCCGACCGGCGCGCTGGACCGTGCGCTGTGGCTGGAAAGCGACCGCATGGGTTACCTGCTGGGCGCGATCACGCAGGAGAAGCTCGATAACCAGCGCGGCGTCGTCCAGAACGAGAAGCGTCAGGGCGACAACCAGCCGGGCGGCCTGGTGTTCTACGAGATCATCAAGGCTCTCTACCCCGAAGGGCACCCCTACGACCACAACGTGATCGGTTCGATGGCCGATCTCGACGCTGCCACGCTGGACACCGTGCAGAAGTGGTTCCGCGACAATTACGGCCCCAACAACGCGACTCTGGTGCTCGCCGGCGACATTTCCGCCGCCGAAGCGAAGCCGCTGGTCGAGAAGTATTTCGGCGCGATCCCGCGCGGCCCGGTCAATAATCCGGCTGAGGCCGAGGCCCCCGTGCTCAAGCAGGACATCCGCAAGGTCATGAAGGATCAGGTCGCTGCGACCAGCATCGACAAGTACTATTCCGTCCCCGGCATCACCGACCGCGATCTGACCGCGCTGTCCGTCGGCGCGCAGATCCTCGGCGGGCTGTCCTCCAGCCGGCTCGACAATGCCCTGGTCCGTGACGAAAAGCTCGCGATCAGCGTCAACGCGGGCAACTACGCCTTCCAGCGGGTCGGCATCCTCGACGTCGGCGCGACGGTGAAGCCCGGCGTCGATCCCGCCGTGGTCGAGAAGCGCCTGAACGAGATCCTCGCCGACTTCATCGAAAACGGCCCGACCGAAGACGAAGTGCGCCGTGCGGCGACCTCGAACCTCGCCGGCACGATCCGCGGCCTCGAACAGGTCGGCGGCTTCGGCGGCAAGGCAGTCACGCTGGCACAGGGCGAAGTGCTTGCCGGCGATCCCGGTTTCTTCGAACGTCAGATGAACATCCTCGCCACGCTGACCCCGGGTGAAGTCAAGGCGGCGATGCAGAAGTGGATGACCCGCCCCGCGATGACCCTGGTGCTCGAACCCGGCGAACGCGAAGGCGAGTATGAAGAAGCGGCCAGCGTCGGCGCGACCGACGACGCGGCGGAAGAGGCAGCGCCCGCAGCCAGCGAAATCACGGTCACCAAGGTCCGCCCGGCACCCGAGATTTCCCAGCTCACCGCGCTCGACTTCCCCGACGTGACCGAGGCCGCGCTGCCCAACGGCATCAAGGTCTATTACGCGCAGCGCGACACTGTGCCTGCCACCCGCGTGACGATCAGCTTCGATGCCGGCTCCGCCGCGGACCCGCTCGACAAGCGCGGGCTCGAAGGCATGACGCTGGGCCTGATGGAAGAAGGCACCACCAGCCTCAATTCGCGCGAACTCGCCGAAGCGCAGGAGCGGCTGGGTGCGAACATCAGCGTCGGCGGCGGCGTCGACCGGTCCAGCTTCACGCTCTCGTCGCTGACCGCCAACCTCGAACCCTCGCTCGACCTGCTGGCCGACGTGGTGCGCAATCCCGCGTTCGACCCGCAGGAGCTCGAGCGGGTTCGCACGCAGACCGTCACCAGCATCCAGCAGGCGCTCAAGAGCCCCAGCGGCATGGCCTACTACGTCGCCACCCCGCTCGTTTACGGCAAAGACAATCCCTATGGCGGCTCGGGCACGGTCGAGTCGGTCGGCGCGCTGACCCGCGACGATCTGGTGAACTTCAAGCAGACCTGGCTGCGTCCGGACAACGCGACGATCTTCGTCGTTTCCAACCTTTCGCTGGACGAGGTCATGCCCGACCTCACCGAAGCGTTCGGCAACTGGTCCGCTCCGGCGACGCCGAAGGGCAAGAAGGACTTCAGCTCGCTCGCCACGACGCCCGAATCGGCGCGGATCGTGCTGGTGAACCGGCCCAATTCGCCGCAGAGCTTCATCGTCGGCGGCGAGATCACGCCGTTCTCTTCCAGCGATGAGTCGATCGTCGACCTGACCAACGCCAACAACGCGCTGGGCGGCAACTTCCTCGCCCGGCTCAACATGAACCTGCGCGAGACCAAGGGCTGGAGCTACGGCGTACGCGGTGCACCGCGGCTCGACGAGAACGCGGTCGCCTATTTCATCCAGGCACCGGTTCAGGCGGACCGCACAGGCGATGCACTGGCGGAGATGATCCGCGAGGTCGGTGAATTCGTCACCACCCGCGGCGTGACCGAGGAAGAGCTGACCCGGAACGTAAACAACGAGATCCGCCAGCTTCCCGGCCAGTTCGAGACTTCGGGCGCGGTGCTCGGCGCGATGCAGCGCAACGTCATGCTCGATCGCCCGATGGACTATTACGAAACGCTCGCGGACAAATATCGCGCGCAGACGGCCGAAAGCCTCAACGCCGCGGCACGCAAGGCGATCAACCCCGATGGCTTCGTGTGGGTCGTGGTCGGCGATGCCGAAAAGGTCCGCCCGCAGCTCGACCAGCTCGGCCTGCCGGTGGAAACCATCGAGGTCGAGTAACGTTTATTGACACGAGTGTAGGTACGGGCAATGGCCCGTCCTACCGACACACGCGAGAGGAGTAACGCTTATGTCCGTAGCCGGAACCTATGACACCGTCGTCAAGAGCCCGATGGGCGACCAGAAGGGCACCTTCACCGTCGTCCCGGGCGACGATGGCAACACCTTCACCGGCTCGATGGCCGGCGGAATGGGCTCGATGGACGTGAAAGACGGCACCATCGACGGCAACACGCTCAAGTGGAAGATGGACATGACTGTCCCGATGCCGATGGAGCTCAACTGCGAAGCGACCGTCGACGGCGACCAGATGACCGGCAAGGTCAACGCCGGTGCCTTCGGCGACATGCCGCTGACCGGTCAGAAGCAGGGCTAACCCCCGCTTTTTGCAAAGACGACAAGGGCTCCGGACCGATGGGTTCGGGGCCCTTTTTCGTGGGCACCTTCCGGGGCTTCCCGTTGGCGCAATTTCTTGGCTAGAAGGGCGCGAGGGGCCGCCGCTGATGCGGCGTAGTGTCGCGGAGGGCTGGATGCAGATCAATCGAACAATGGCGGTGCTGATCGCACTGGTGGTGCTGCTGGTCGGCGCGGTCGCCTTCCTGCTCGGTCAGCGCAGCTCGCCCGACAGCGAGCCCGAACCTGCGCCCACCGACAGCGCGATCATTTCCTCACAGGATCCATATGCGGGGGAAACCCCGGAGGCGGAGGCCACGGCCCCGCCCGCGCTCGCGGTCAGGATCGGGCGCGACGGCCCGCACGCGAGCGCGTGTGAGCGGATCGGCCGGGTCGCCAATCTTCCCCGCGGGGCTGACGATTTCCTCGCCGTGCGCGAAGCACCCAGCGCCGATGCGACCATGATCGACGAACTGGGCGATGACGCGCCCTTCTACCTTTGCGACCGGCAGGGCGGCTGGTTCGGGATCGTCTATCTGAGCGATAGAACCCTGCCCGCGGACGACCGCTGCGGGCTGGAGAACTCGGTCGGCAGCCCCCGCGCCTATTCGGGCGACTGCCTGACCGGCTGGGTCGCCAGCCGCTATGTCGACGCGAGCGGCCCGCAGGATTCCGACGAGCCCTATGTAGAAGAGGATGACACCGCCCAAAGCCGCACGGTGCAGGTGAGCGCGACTGGGCCGACCCAGGTGGTCGCGTCCATGCGCATGTCGCTGAAAGCAGAGACCGATTACGGCAAGCCGGTCGGCCAGCGCGCAGATGGCAACCGGGTGAGCTGCCGCGAAACCGGGACCGGCGACGCCGCGTGGACCTGCACCGCGACCTACACGATCACGAACCAGCCCCAGTAAACTGCCCGCGCATGGCCTGATAGGCCGCCGCGGCGACCGTGTTGGCGAGATTGAGCGAACGGACCTTGTCGCTCTTCATCGGCAGGCTGACCATCTGTTCGCGATGCGCCTCCACGATCTCGGGCGGCAGCCCCTTGGTCTCGCGCCCGAACACCAGGTAGGCATCAGCCGGATAATCCGGCTGGTAGAAATCGCGCGGAGCATATTCCTCAAACAGGAACAGCTGGTCGGCGCGGGGGCTGCGATCTTCCACAAACGCCTCCCAGCTGCGAAATTCCGCCAGCCGGATATGCTGCCAGTAATCCAGCCCCGCCCGCTTCAACCGCGTATCGGTGATCGTGAAGCCAAGCGGATGGATCAGCACGAGTTCCATGTCGAGCGCCACGCAGGTGCGCCCGACCGCACCGGTATTCCCGGCGATCTCCGGATTGACGAGGACGATGGAGGTCATCTTGTCTTGTCGCGCTCAGTTCGCAGTCTTGTGAATATCCGCAGGCAAGGCATGCACCAGCACCTCTACCCCACGCGGATTGAGATGCGTGCCATCCTCGGAAAATTCTTCGCGCAAGGCACCATCGGGAGCCAGAACCGGGCGCAGATCGACGAACCGCGCATTCGGGCCGGGGTCTGTCGCCAGCATCGCGTCGAGCGCGGCGATGGTCCGGTTAGCGTCCAGGCAGTAGTCCGCAGAGGCGGTGCATGGCAGGGGCGAGAGCACGGTGACCGCGATGCCCGCTTCGTCCAGCCTGGTAACCGTGGTCAGAATATCGCGGTGGATCATTTCGGCAGATCGCCCTGCGACCGCATCGTTGATACCGACGAGCAGAACCGCCCGATTCGCCCTTGCGGCGAGTACGGAGTCCAGCCGATCGGGCAGCCAGGCGGCATAGTCGCCGGGGATCGCGCGGTTGGCGATATCCACCCCCGGCAGCCAGTCGCGCCACTGGACCCGGCCGAGGATCGAGTCGCCGACCATCACGATGTCGGCCGGGGTTGCCGCAGCTGCAAAGAAATCGACCTGTTCGCGGTAACTTGCGGGCCGTTCCTTATCCTGAATCGCAAGCGGATCGGCATCCGGCCCGAACGTCGCCAGCTTCAGATCGACATATTGCGGATAGGGAAACACGCCGCGTGTGACCGCGACATGGCCCCACAGATAGCCCAGCGCCACCAGCCCCAGCGCACCCAGCGCGCGGAGCCAGTATCGCCGGACTATGGCGAAGTTCACCCCAGCTTGTCCTTCAGGATCTGGTTGACCACCGCCGGGTTGGCCTTGCCCTGCATCGCCTTCATCGTCTGGCCGACGAAGAAGCCGAAAAGCTTATCCTTCCCGCCGCGATATTCTGCCACCTTGTCTTCATTGGCGGCGATGATCGCGTCGATCGCTTCCTCGATCGCGCCGGTGTCGCTGACCTGCTTGAGGCCTTCGCTGTCGGCGATTTCTTCGGGGTCGCGGCCGGTCTTGAGGACGATCTCGTAGATTTCCTTGGCCTGTCCGCCCGAAATCTCGCCTTTGTCCTGCATCGCGAGGATGCTGGCCTGCGCCTCTGCGGTGGCGTGCGCGGGATCGGCTTCTTCGCCGAGCGACTTCATGACGCCCGGCGCGACCGACAGCGCCCAGTTGGCGACCTGCGTGGCGACCGCCTTCTCGGGTTTGCCGATCTTCGCCGCGGTGGCGGAGAGCAGCGTTTCGAAGCGGCCGAAGGTTTCCACCTCGGCGGTCAGTTCGCGCGCGTTGTAGGGCGTGAGGCCCAGCTCGCCTTCGTAGCGCGCACGCTTGGCGTCGGGCAGTTCGGGCAGGCTTTCGCGGCATTCGCTCAGGAAGGCATCGTCGAGTTCGAGCGGCAGCAGGTCGGGATCGGGGAAGTAGCGATAATCGTGCGCGTCTTCCTTGCTGCGCATCGTGCGCGTGGCGCCGGTGGCGACGTCGAACAGGCGCGTTTCCTGATCGACCGTCCCGCCGCTTTCCAGCACGTCGACCTGGCGGTTCGCCTCGTATTCGATGACCTGCATCACGAAGCGCACCGAGTTGACGTTCTTCGTCTCGGTCCGGGTGCCCAGCTCGCTATCGCCGACCTTGCGCACCGAGACGTTGA
This sequence comes from Erythrobacter sp. YJ-T3-07, assembly GCF_015999305.1. NCBI lineage: Bacteria > Pseudomonadati > Pseudomonadota > Alphaproteobacteria > Sphingomonadales > Erythrobacteraceae > Erythrobacter > Erythrobacter sp. YJ-T3-07. The sequence continues at coordinate 2,282,299 of NZ_JAEAGP010000001.1, forward strand.
CGTCCGCGCGCATCGAGCCTTCTTCCATGTTGCCGTCGCACGATCCGACATAGCGCAGGATCGACCTGAGCTTGCGCACGTAAGCCCCTGCTTCGGCGGGCGAAGTCATGTCCGGCTTGGAGACGATTTCCATCAGCGCGATGCCCACGCGGTTGAGATCGACGTAGGACATCGTCGGGTGCTGATCGTGCATCAGCTTGCCCGCGTCCTGCTCCACGTGGATGCGCTCGATCCCGATGACCTTGTCTTCGGGAATGCCCGCCTTCTCGTCCGCCTCGATCAGCAGCTGCCCCTCGCCCACGATGGGGTGGTAGAGCTGGCTGATCTGATAACCCTGCGGCAGGTCGGCGTAGAAGTAGTTCTTGCGGTCGAACCGGCTCCAAGCGTTGATCTGAGCTTCGATGGCCATGCCGGTGCGCACCGCCTGCCGGATGCACTCGCGGTTGGGCACGGGCAGCATGCCCGGCATCGCGGCGTCGATCAGGCTGACCTGCGTATTGGGCTCCGCGCCGAATTCGGTCGACGCGCCGCTGAACAGCTTCGCGTTGGAGGTGACCTGCGCGTGGACTTCGAGGCCGATCACGACCTCCCATTCGCCCGTCGCGCCCTGGATGCGGTAAGTGCTCATTCTTTATCCCACTTGGAGCCTTGCTTTTTGCGCCATTCGGTTTCCTCGCGACTCCGACGTCCTTTGTCGGAATAGGAGTTGCCGCCGCCGATACCGAGATAACCGATAGTACCGATTATGAATTCAAAGATGCGTTCAAAGCCGCTCACCACCACCGCTCCGGCGTAGCGCTAAATCCGCTGCGCTGCTCGATCGCGAGCCCGGCGTTGAGCACGCCCTGCTCGTCGAAGGCCTTACCGATGATCTGGAGGCCCAGCGGCAGGCCGTCGTCGTTGAGCATTGCGGGCACGCTCATCGCGGGCAGGCCTGCGAGCGAGGCGGGCACGGCGAACACGTCGTTGAGGTACATTGCCAGCGGATCGCCGTCGAAGCCGCCCAGCGGGAAGGCCGCGTTGGGGGTTGTGGGCGCGAGGATCAGATCGCACTGGCCCCATGCCTTCTCGAAGTCCTGCGCCACCAGCGTGCGGATCTTCTGCGCCTGCGTGTAATAGGCGTCGTAGAAGCCGGCGCTGAGCACATAGGTGCCGATCAGGATGCGACGCTTGACCTCATCGCCAAAGCCCGCCGCGCGGGTCGCAGCGTACATGTCCTGCAGGCCAGCCCCTTCGGGCAGGTCGCGCAGGCCGTAGCGCACGCCGTCATAGCGCGCGAGGTTGGAGGAGGCTTCCGCCGGGGCGATGATGTAATAGGCGGGCAGCGCGTATTTGGTGTGCGGCAGCGAGATATCGACGATCTCCGCCCCCGCATCGCGCAGCCATTCCTTGCCCCGTTCCCAGCTGTCGAGGATCGCCTGGTCGGTCCCCTCCATGCGGTATTCGCGGGGGATGCCGACCTTCTTGCCGGTGAGATCGGGATTCAGACCCTTCTCCCACTCGGGCACGGGCATATCGAGCGAGGTCGAATCCTTCGGATCGAACCCGGCCATCGCCTCCAGCATGATCGCACAGTCGGTGACGTCGCGCGCCATCGGCCCCGCCTGGTCGAGGCTGGACGCGAAGGCGACGACGCCCCAGCGGCTGCAGCGCCCGTAGGTCGGCTTGATGCCGGTAATGCCGGTGACCGCCGCAGGCTGGCGGATCGAACCGCCGGTGTCGGTGCCGGTGGCAGCAGGCGCGAGCCGCGCGGCGACGGCGGTGGAGGAGCCGCCCGAAGACCCGCCCGGGATCAGCGCGGCATTGCTGCCCGCCTTCTTCCACGGGCTCAGCACGTTGCCGAAATAGCTCGTCTCGTTCGACGAACCCATCGCGAACTGGTCGAGGTTCAGCTTACCCAGCATCCCCGCGCCCGCCTTCCACAGATTGGCCGACACGGTGCTTTCGTACTGCGGCACGAAGCCTTCGAGGATGTGGCTCGCGGCGGTGGTCTGCACGCCATCGGTGCAGAACAGGTCCTTCATGCCGATCGGCACGCCGCCCATTTTGCCCAGCTCTTCGCCCTTGGCACGCTTGGCATCAACCGCGTCGGCAGCTTCGAGCGCCTTTTCAGGCGTTGCGACGATGAAGGCGTTGAGGTCCTTCGCAGCGGCGACATTGGCGTTGAAAGCTTCGGCCACTTCGCGCGCGGTGAAATCGCCACCGGCGACCCCGTCGCGGATGGCTTTTACGCCGAGATTGGTAAGGTCTTCGCTCATTTAATATCCGTTCGTCCTGAGCCTGTCGAAGGGCGAACCCATCGGTCCAGGCCATGCCCGCGCTTCGGAGTCGGAGACGGCGTTATGCGCCGCAGGCTCAGCACGAGCGGGAATTTCCGAGACCGAGACTACTCGATCACCTTGGGCACGCCGAAAAATCCGTGCTCGGCTGCGGGCGCGTTGGCGAGCACATCCTCGCGCCGCCCACCGGCGGTCAGCGGATCGGCATCGACCACGTCGTCGCGCAGCCGCATGGCTTGCGGGATCACGGCGGTCATCGGCTCGACTTGCGAGGTATCGACCTCGCCCAGCTGCTCGACCCAGCCCAGGATATTGTTGAGTTCGGGGACCATGCGATCGAGCTCCGCGTCATCCATCCGGATGCGCGCGAGGCTGGCGATCTTGGCCACTTCTTCGCGGGTGATTGACATGGGTTGAGCGTTAGCCGCGCCGCACCGCAGCATCAAGCGGGCAGATTACTTGAAAGGCTGGCTAGCGGGCTTGCCGTCCACGAATATCTGCTGCCCTTCGAAAGGCCGAAGTTCGATGTTGCCGTCATACTCGACAGGGCCATTCAGCCCCTCGTACTCATGAACAAGCTTCCCATCGTACACACGTTGAGTTTCGGCCTTGGCACTTCCAGATGCGACCCAAAGAAGGTGCGGGTTTTCAGCATATTCGGCCTTGGTCATCAGCGCGATTAGCACGCCTTCGGGTGACGCTCGAAGCGTCTCCACCCTGCATCCTTCACGGCACAGAATAATCTCGTCGCGCAAGAACGCGCGGACGGCGCGAGCGGTCGCATCATCAAGACCGGAGAGATCGGCTTTTTCCGAAATTTCTTCGCGCTCGGAAAGGGTCGTTGAACCGTACGGCTTCGATTCCAGCTGCAACGTATTTTGTGCCAGCTCCGCAACATGAGTCCTTTCGCTTTCCGCGAGCCGCGCCAGCGCCTCGCGCCCCGGCTCGCCGAAGTCCCAGCGCAAGGCCGAGAAATCGAACTCGTCCACCGAGATCGCGCCACTCTTCAGCCGCGCGAGCTGGTCGCTAGTCGAGATCGCGCCGAAATTGAGGACCGGCAGCGCTAGGAACAGCGCGAACAGAGCCGTCGCCAGCCCCAGCTTCAGGTTCGACGCCCGCAACCGGTCGCGCCAGCTCCCCCGCGCACCCACCAGCGCGTCGACGAAATAGGCGAGCCCGAAGGCGACCGCGACGATCAGCGAACACACCGCCCACAGCCGTTCGGGCGAAAGGCCGTGCTGGTCGATCCGCACGCCGGTGGAGATCGCGGCGAACACCGTCAGCGGCAGGATACCGAGCGCGAGGGCATAGCCCGACCATTTGAGCACCGGCCCACCGACCATGTCCGTATCCCGATCGCGCAGGACCGCATTGGCGAGCACGTAGGCCCCGATCGCGATGGAAAGCAGCACCGGGGTCGCGCTGTCGGTGGCGTTCCAGAGCACGCTCGGCCCCGAGACGACCACCGCGCCGAGGAACACGGCGATGGCCACTGCGAGCGGGAGTGCGAGGATGGAAAGCACCAGCAGCACCACCGATTGCAGCGTGCCGATAATCTTCAGCTGGTTGCGCAGCGTGCCCAGCCCCGCGCCCAGCGTCAGCCCGGCATAGGTCGCGGTGAACCAGTCCTGCTGCACCAGATCGCGCAGGGGAATGCCCACCAGATCGAACAGCGATGCGAGCAGCCAGATCAGCAGCCAGGCGATCAGGAAGAACGCGACCGCACCCGCGCCGGTGATGGCGTCGGTCCACACGAAATAGTGGATGTCCCTGTAATCGGTCCGCATCCGGCGATGGAGGAAATCGGCCTGGAGCAGCGGCACCGCCAGCAGGCAGGCGAACACCCCGGCGGCGATGGCATAGCCGCCATCGGCGATATCATTGCCCGCGCCGACCGCACGCCAGGTCAGCCCGCCGACGATCAGGCCGGTGACGAGAGAGAAGATCGCAGGGGCGAGGTATCGCCCACGCTCGGCAGTGAAGACGAAGGCTCCACACGCGAAGGCGATGAACGCGGCCCCCGCCACGCGCGGGCCGCTGTCGTTCGCATGGTGGAGCAGGAGATGGATGGCGAGGCCTGCCACGCCGAGCAGGCCTGCAAACAGCCAGGGGCGCAGGTGCCACAGCGATTCGGCCCGGTTGCGGGCGGTGGCGGGCTCAGCCTCGCCACCATCCATCGTCTCGCTGTCACCCATCGTCCGCTCCCCCATCAAGGAGCGGCGTCTATACGCGCCTTATTGCGGCGGGGCAGCCCCTTCCGGCATCGGCGCGGCGTCGGCCGGCGGCAGGTCGCCCGGGGCCACGCCCGGCATCGCGCCCTGCTGCTGCATCAGTGCGGTAATCATCGCCACGCGGCGGTCGAATTCCTCCCGGCTCATGAAATCGATCAGTTCGACGTCGAAGGTCAGATCGGCATTGGGCGGGATCGGCGCGCCGGCGGGCGGCTCTGCGCCGTAGCCCTGGTCGGCCGGGATATGCAGTTCGTACTTGCCGCCCTTCTGCATCTGCTTCGCGCCTTCGGTGAAGCCGGGGATCATGTTGCCCAGCGGCAGCGGGTTGCCTTCGGGGAAGATGCCCTGTGCCTGCGGCGGCAGCGGCAGCGGGCGCGATTCGTCGAACACGGTGCCATCGTCGAGGCGGCCGACATAGTTCACGAAAATCACGTCGTCATCGCTCGGGCTGGGGCCGGTACCCGGCTGGACCACGGTCAGCTCGACACCCTTTGGCGAAAGGCTCCACGCGAGCAGCACCGCCAGGGCGACTGCGACGATGACGCCGATCCACAGCTTGGCGAGCGAGCCCTTCGCAATCGGGCGGAGGGGGACGCGCGTAATTTCTGTCATCTGGTCGGATCCTGGAAGGCTGTTTGAAGCAATACTGGATGAATGGCGCGCACAAACGCCAAACGGCTCGCGCCCATCTGGCGCAAGCCGTTCACCAGTTCAAGGCTGGGCGTTCAATGCTGTGGGCGGGCACGCTGCACGGATGCAGAGCACCCACCGGGCCTAACGGCCGTCGCGCTCTGCGCGCTTGCGCTCAAGCTTGCGAGCGCGGCGAACGGCGGCAGCCTTTTCACGGGCGCGCTTTTCGCTCGGCTTCTCGTAGTGGCGGCGCAGCTTCATCTCGCGATAGACGCCTTCACGCTGCAGCTTCTTCTTGAGTGCCCGCAGCGCTTGGTCGACATTGTTATCGCGAACGATGATTTGCATAAAAAGAAACGCCCTTCAGTTCATAGCCCTGCGATTCGCGCCGAAGCACGAAAAGCCCGGAATTGTCACATGGAAGAGGCCGGCAACGCCGAAGCGGCCAGCTTCAATGGGCGCTACATAGCCAAAATGGGCCCCTCGCGCAAGCATCTGCGCGTTTCATTTGCGCTGCCATGCGCGTGCCCGCTTGGCGCGGGGCTCGCGCAAAGATAGGGTTGTATGCGAAAATGACCAGTCTTTCCCCCATCACGGCCTCTTTATGCGTCGCATTCGGCGGCGGAATGGGCGCGCTGCTGCGCTACCAGCTGGGCCGCGCAATGACCGCGCTGCTCTCGATCCAGCCGGTCGGTGGCTTCCCCTGGCCGACTTTTGCTGCCAATGGCATCGGCGGGCTCGGCATGGGGCTGCTGGTCGGGTGCCTCGCACGCGGACTGGGCGGCGATTTCGAAGAGCCTGCCCGGCTGATGCTGGGCGTCGGCCTGCTCGGCGGGTTCACCACCTTTTCCTCCTTCAGCCTGGAAACCTGGCTGCTGATCGAGGACGGCCAACTGGGCGTCGCGCTGCTATACATCGCTGCCTCGGTCGTCCTGTCGATCGCCGCGCTGGTTTGCGGCCTCACCATCACACGAGTGTTCTGATCAATGCCGGAAAATGAAAAACGCCCCGAAAAGGGAGAGGTCCGGCAATATACCGTGGCCGAGGATGACGAGGGCGTGCGGCTGGACCGCTGGTTCAAGCGTCACCTGCCCGAAGTCGGCTTCGCAACCGTCGCGCGCTGGGCGCGGACCGGGCAAATCCGGGTCGACGGCGCGCGGGCAAAGCCCGACGACCGGCTCACCAAGGGCCAAGTCCTGCGTATTCCGCCGGGCAATCCGGCGCGCGCGAAGGCCCCGCCCCGCCGCCGCGAGCTGACCGAGGACCAGAAGGCGCAGGCACGCGCGATGGTGATCAAGGAGACGCCGAACGCGATCGTGCTGAACAAGCCTCCCGGCCTTGCGACGCAGGGCGGCAGCAAGACCTTCAGCCATGTCGACGGGCTTCTCGACGCCTTCGTCGAGGGTGACGGCCCCCGCCCTCGCCTCGTCCACCGGCTCGACAAGGATACCTCGGGCGTCCTGCTGATCGCGCGCACGCCGGGCAGCGCGGCGGCATTCAGCAAGCGGTTCGCAGGTCGCAGCGCCAAGAAGGTGTACTGGGCGCTGGTGGTCGGCGTGCCCGAACAGCATGTCGGCGAGATCGACGCGCCGCTCGCCAAGCAGCCGGGTACCGGCGGCGAGAAGATGCATGTCGACACGGAAGGCGGACAACCGGCCAAGACCCGCTACCGCGTGGTCGAGCGTGCGGGCAACCGCGCCGCATGGCTCGAACTCGAACCGCTCACCGGGCGCACCCACCAGCTGCGTGTGCATTGCGCGGCAATGGGCCACCCGATCGTGGGCGACGGCAAGTATGGCGGGCAGGAAGCCTTCCTGACCGGCAGCGTCAGCCGCAAGATGCACCTGCATGCACGCCGCCTGATCATCAGCCAGCCCGGCGGCGGCCAGCTGGACGTCACCGCCGAACTGCCCGAGCACTTCGCCGCGACGATGGAGCAGATGGGCTTCGACCTGTCGCTGAGCGATGCGCAGCCGCTGCGCGAAGAGGCCCCGCCCAAGACCAAGGCGGAAAAGAAGCAGGACGCGAAGCAGCACGCCAAGCAGTACCGCAAGGCGCGCCGGGGCGAGCGCCGCTCGCGCACCGTCTCCAAGGCCACCGCCAGCAGCAAGGCCCGCGCCAAGCCGAAACCGAAGGGCAAAGGTGGGGGCAAGCGCTGATGCACCCCAACCCGCTGTTCCGTTCCCATGATCGCCAGCTGTTCGAAACGCTGATCGACCAGATCGGCTTCGGGATGGTGTTCCTGACCACGCCCGACGGCCCGCGCGTGGCGCACACCCCGCTGCTGTCGACCGGAGACGGCGCGGTGCAGTTCCACCTCGCGCGCGGCAATGCGCTGACCCGTCATCTCGACGGAGCGACTGCGCTGATCACGCTGAACGGGCCGGACGCCTACGTCTCTCCCCGCTGGTATGCCAACCGCGACACGGTGCCGACGTGGGATTACGTCGCGCTGGAGCTGGAAGGCCGCGTGCGGCGGATGGAGGACGAGGGGCTGGAAGCCTTCCTCCACGCCGCGATCGCCAAGCACGAGGCGCGGATCGAGGGCGAGCCCTGGCGGGCGGAGGAATCGAGCGAGGCAACCTGGGGCGGGCTGTTCCGGGGCATCGCCGGATTCGAGATGGAAGTGCAGGCCTGGCGCCTCACCCTCAAGCTGTCGCAGAAGAGGAGCCCTGAAGAACGCGCGCGGATTGCCGAGGGTCAGGAAACCGCCGGTCGGCCCGCCCTCGCCGCGCTGATGCGGAGCCTCGGCGCATGAGCGTGCGGCTCGCGGTGTTCGATTGCGACGGCACGCTGGTCGACGGACAGGCGGCGGTATGCGATTCGATGGAGGTTGCTTTTGCTGAGGTCGGCCTGCCGCAGCCGGATCGCAACGCGGTACGGCGGATCGTCGGCCTCAGCCTGCTGCAGGCGGTGCGCCAGCTGGTCCCCGAGGCGGAGCACGAAACGACGCTGGAAGTGGTCGAGGCCTACAAGGCCAGCTTTCGCGCCACGCGGGAAAGCGGCGCCCTGCGCGAGCCCCTCTATCCCGGCATCCGCGAGACGCTGCACGCCTTGCGCGATGCGGGCTGGAGCCTTGCCGTGGCAACCGGCAAATCGGATCGCGGGCTGATCGCCACCCTCGCCGCCAACGACCTGTCCGACCTGTTCGAAAGCCTGCAGACCGCCGATCGCCACCCGTCCAAGCCGCATCCCGCAATGCTTGAGGCAGCGCTGATCGAATGCGGTGCGCAGGCGAGCGATGCGGTGATGATCGGCGACACCTCCTTCGATATCGACATGGCGAAATGCGCAGGCGTGGCGCCGATCGGCGTCGCCTGGGGCTACCACGAGCCTGCCGAGCTGCTGCGCGCCGGCGCGGTCTCGGTGGCCAATGCGCCCAAGCAGCTGACGGAGTTGATCCTTGCCCGATAGTGCCCCCGAACATGCGCCCGACCACGCCGACGAGGAACGCGCCGCGCGCCGGTACTGGCTGCTGCAATTCATCCGCCTTGCGGGCATCTTCGTCACGTTCACCGGCGCGATGATGGTCGCGGACCGGATCGAGGGCGGCGCATTCGGGCCGATCCTGTTCGTCGCCGGGCCGATCCTGTTCTTCATCGTGCCCGTCCTGCTCGCCAAGCACTGGAAGCGGCAGAACCCGTGAAGCGTTTCTGGAAAGAGGCGACGCTGCGCGCAGTCGATGGCGGCTGGCAGGTCTGGCTGGACGAACGCGCGGTAAAGACGCGCGGCGGTGCGCCGCAGGTGGTGCCCACCCGCGCGCTGGGCGAAGTGCTGCGCGCCGAATGGGCCGAGATGGGCGAGGAATTTGCCCCGGAAGACCTGCCGCTACGCGATCTGGCCGATCGCGCGATCGACACCGCACGCGCCGCGCCCGAACCGATCATCACCCGCCTGCTCGGCTTCGCCGATGGCGACACGCTGTGTTACCGGGCGGAGCCTGACGAGGCGATCGCGCACCGGCAGGCCGAGGTGTGGGAGCCGATCGTCGGGAGGATCGAGGCCGATCTGGGCATCCGGCTGACCCGCATCCACGGCATCCTCCACCGCCCTCAGGCAGAGCAGAGCCTTGCTGCGATCCGCAGTCGTCTCGAAACGGAAAACGCCTTCGCGCTGGTCGGTCTGGACATCGCCGCATCGCTCGCCGCGTCGCTGTGCGTCGCGCTCGCCGGGCTGGACGAGGATGCCGATGCGCAGGCGCTATGGGGTGCAGCGAACCTGGAGCAGGACTGGCAGGCCGAGCGCTGGGGTTTCGACCAAGAGGCACTGGAGCGCCGCAATGAGCGCGAAGCCGAGTTCACTAAGGCGCTGGCCTTCGCGCGCGCCGCCCGTGCAGCAGACTAGGCGCCCTCCCCTGTCACAATAGCGTGGGTGCCTGCGGGTAGTCTGTACCCTAGCGGCCGATCCAGTCGGCCACGTCGATCGCGACCTGGTTGGCCGCATCGTTCAGAGCAATGCCGACCGGGCCGGCCTCTGCGGCAATGCCGGGCACGCGCGCAGTGAAGCGCCGGGTCTGCAGTTTTCCGCCATTCTCGCGGATCGCGTCGTAGGTGACCACGACCGAGCCACTGCCTGCATCATAGCCGAATTCGCGCAGCGTACCGCGCAGCACGCTTTCCGACGCGGCGCGGCTCTCGACATCGTCCAGCACCAGCCGCCCGGTCCGCTCGCGAATCGTGGTGACGAGCAGGTTCTGGAACAGCTTGCTGGGCCGGTCGACCCACACCGCATCCTTCAGATAGGCGATGGTCGAGGGATCGACCTGCACCGGCACACGGGTGACGGACAGGCTGCCCGGCACTTCCGGCTGGCGCACGGTCAGCACGCCGCTCGCCTCCCCGCCCGGCCCGGCGCCCGCGGCGATCTGGACCGACGGCGTCAAGGTGAGCAGCGCGGGCGGCGGATCTTCACCAAAGCTGATGCAGCCGCCCAGCGCGAGCGTGGCGGTGGCCAGGATCGAAAGGCGCAGGCTGGCCATGCGAGGCATGCGGGTTGCGGGCACGTCGATCAATCCTCCGGTTCGTAATCGGGCAGCTTGGGCGAGCTGATCAGGTCGGACGCGCCCTTGTCCTCGATCCGCTGGGTCAGGCTGCGCAGCGAACGGCTGGTCGCCTGCAGGTCTTCCAGCGTGGCATTCGCGCTCGGCAAGGTCTTTTCGTTGAGCGAGCGGACCGCAGGCTGGGCCTGTTCGAGCGTACTGTTAAGCGTGTCGGCGGCCTTGTTCGCCTTGTTCAGCGTCCCACGCAGCTCGTCGGCGAGCGAGGCGCCTTCCTTGGTCAGCAGATCGTTCGCCGAATCGCTGGTCCGTTCGATCGAATCGAGCGCCTCACCCGCTTCGCGCAGGGTGATCTGCAACTCTGCCAGCGCACCCTGCAACTGGGGCGAGGCATCGGCGACATCCGCGGTAATCTGGTTGGTGTTGCGCAGGATGCCGGAAAGCTCGCGCTGGTTGTCGTCCGACAGCAGCATGGTCAGCCGCTCGGTCAGGGTCGACAGGCGCTCCAGCAGCAGCGGCGCATTGGCGAGGATTTCGCCGAACCCGCCGGCCTTGGGCGGAATCACCGGCGCGCCTTCGGGGCACGCGGTGGTTTCGCAGGTGATCGGCGGGCGGCCCTTGCGTGCGCCGTCCAGCAGGATGGTGGAAACCCCGGTGAAAGAGCTCTGCACGGTGGCGGTGGTGCCGACCAGCACGGGCACTTCGGGCTTCACCGCGATGCGCACGCGGACGAATTCGGGATCGGTCTCCCACAGCGAGATGTCGCGCACCTGCCCCACCGGCACGCCGGCGAAGGAGACCGAGCTGCCATTGGCAAGCCCGGCGACCGACTGCTTGAAGAAGATGTCGTATTCCTTGCGGTCGTTCTCGCCCAGTCCCGCGATCCACACGATGAACAGCGCGAGGGCGGCGAGCAAGAGGAGCGTCACCGCACCCACCCAGACATGGTTGGCTCTTGTTTCCATCTGCGTCCCTATGCCCGCGAATGGACGGGCTTGTCCATCGCGCTAACCATCCACCGGCTTCCCCTGCGCCGCGCGCCCGCGCGGGCCGTTGAAGTATTCCTGAATCCAGGGATGATCCGTTTCCAGCAGTTCGGGGATCGTCCCGACCGCAATCACCTTCTTGTCCGCCAGCACCGCCACCCGGTCGCAGATCGCGAACAACGTATCCAGATCGTGGGTGATCAGGAACACGGTCAGCCCGAGCGTTTCCTTCAACCCGCGTAGCAGCTCGTCGAAGGCGGAGGCCCCGATCGGATCGAGCCCGGCGGTCGGTTCATCCAGAAACAGCAGTTCCGGGTCGATCGCGAGCGCGCGGGCGAGCCCGGCGCGCTTCCTCATCCCGCCGGAAAGTTCGGAGGGGAACTTGGAGGTCGCTTCTTCGGGCAGGCCCGACATGACGACCTTGTACCGCGCGATCTCGCGGACGATCTCCGGATCGAGATCGGGGTAGAACTGCGTAATCGGCACTTCCACGTTCTCGCCCACGGTCAGGGTGGAGAACAGCGCGCCGCCCTGGAACAGCACGCCCCAGCGGTTGCGCACGCCCAGCGCCTCGTCCGGTTCGGCGTCGGTCATCGACTGGCCGAACACTTCGATGTGGCCATCGTCAGGCTGCTGCAGGCCGATGATCGAGCGCATCAACACCGATTTGCCGGTGCCCGACCCGCCGACCACGCCGAGAATCTCTCCGCGCTTCACGTCGAGATCCAGGTCCTGGTGGATGATCTGGTCGCCGAACGAGTTGACCAGACCGCGCACGCGCACGGGGTATTCGCCCCGGAACCGCTCGTGGCGATCCGGCTTCTTCTCGCCGAAAATGTCGTCGACGATATTGTTCATCCCCACCCGATCCCGGTGAAGAACACCGCAAAGAATGCGTCGAGCACGATGACCGTGAAGATCGCCTGGACCACCGCCTTGGTCGTGCGCAGGCCGACTTCTTCGGAATTGCCGCGCACCTGCATCCCCTGATAGCAGCCCGAAATGCCTACGATCAGGCCGAATACCGGGGCCTTGATCATGCCCACCCACACATCGTGGGCCGGCACGACCTCGTGGATGCGCATCAGGAAGGTCCAGAAGGGGATGCCCAGCATCACGTCGGACACCACCGCACCGCCGATGATCGCCATGCACGAGGCGTAGAAGCCCAGCAGGATCATCATGAAGACGCACGCGACCAACCGCGGGATCACCAGCACCTCGACCGGCGAAATGCCGATCGTGCGCATCGCGTCGATCTCTTCGGTCAGCTTCATCGTGCCGATCTGCGCCGCGAAGGCCGAGCCGGAGCGGCCCGCAACCATGATCGCGGTCATCAGCACGCCCAGTTCGCGCAACGTGATTCGGCCAACCAGGTTCACCGTCAGCGCCTCGGCTCCGAAGGCCTGCAGCTGCACCGCGCCCTGCTGCGCAATCACGATCCCGATCAGGAAGCTCATCAACCCAATGATCGGCAGCGCGTTGACGCCGACCGATTCGAACTGGTGGACCATCGCGCGATGGCGGAACCGGCGCGGATGGCGGATCAGCGAGGCGACGCCCACCAGGATCTGGCCGAAAAAGCCGACGATGCGGACGATTCCATGCCCGGCTTCGAACACTTTCTCGCCCATGGCTTCGGGCGCGCGCGTCAGCAGCGGGAGCCGCGGGGCGGAGATATCGGTGCTGTTCGTGCTCTCGCCCACCGCGGTCAGCAGGCGGTCGGCCCGTTCGCTCGCATTTTCGATCGAGGCGGAGTGATTGCGCGCCAGCGTGCAGGCGAACCAGGCCCCGACGGTGTCGATTTCGCTCACCTCGGCAAGGTCGATCACGTCGATATGATCGTCCAGCTTACGCAGGCCGCGATCGACATCGGCGATGGTGGACAGCAGGTACGGGCCTTTCAGCCGCAGGACCGTGCGCCCCCCATCCCCCTTGTCCAGAGTATAGTCCGCTTCGGTCGCCATCGGGCAACGCTATGCGGGCAAAGCGTTTTGATCACAAGCCGTGTGGTGACAATCGCGTCTCGCGCTGCTTATGGCACACACCATGACGAACACGCTCTCGACCACCTTCGACCCCGCCGACATCGAAGCGCGCTGGTACGCGCATTGGGAACGCAACAACTGCTTCCGGCCCGAACGCCCGGATGCGGAACCCTTCACCATCGTCAACCCGCCGCCCAACGTGACCGGCAGCCTGCATATCGGCCACGCGCTCGATAACACGCTGCAGGACATCGTGGTTCGCTACGAACGGCTGCGAGGCAAGGATGCGCTGTGGGTGGTCGGCATGGACCACGCCGGGATTGCCACTCAGATGGTGGTCGAGCGCCAGCTGGAAGCGAAGCAGGACAAGCGCACCAACTATTCGCGCGAGGACTTCATCCAGAAGGTGTGGGACTGGAAGGCAGAGAGCGGCGGCGCGATCACCGGCCAGCTGCGCCGTCTGGGCTGTTCGATGGACTGGAGCCGCGAACAGTTCACGATGGACGAGCATTTCAGCAAGGCCGTCACCAAGGTGTTCGTCGACCTCTACAACGACGGGCTGATCTACCGCGACAAGCGGCTGGTGAACTGGGACCCGAAGCTCAAGACCGCGATTTCCGATCTGGAAGTCGAGCAGCAGACGATCGCCGGCAGCTTCTGGCACTTCCGCTATCCGCTGGAAGAGGGTGTAACTCTGGCCGACGGGCGCGACTATATCGAGGTCGCCACGACGCGCCCCGAAACCATGCTGGCCGATATGGCCGTGGCGGTCCACCCGACCGACGAACGCTACAAGAGCGTCGTCGGCAAGCACGTGATCCTGCCGATCACCGGCCGCCGCATCCCCATCGTCGCGGACGAACACGCCGACCCCGAACTGGGTTCAGGCGCGGTGAAGATCACGCCGGGCCATGACTTCAACGACTTCGAGGTCGGCAAGCGCGCCGGGTTCAAGCCCGCCGAGATGCTCAACATGCTCGATCAGAACGGCGATGTCGTGCAGACCGCCGACGGTCTGGTGCCCGAGGAATTCATCGGCCTCCACCGCTTCCGCCGCGACGAGCTGAATGGCGCGCGCGAAGCAGTCGTCGCGCGGCTCAAGGCCGACGGCTACCTGATCCCGCACATCGCCAAGACCAAGAAGGGCGAGGAGGTCGAGCACGACGCCGAACCGCGCCAGATCGCCACTCCTTTCGGCGACCGTGGCGGCGTGGTGATCGAGCCGTGGCTGACCGACCAGTGGTATGTCGATGCCGAAAAGCTCGCGTTGAAGCCGATCGAGGCGGTGCGCTCCGGCGAGGTCGAGATCGTCCCCAAGACCTGGGAGAAGACCTTCTTCAACTGGATGGAGAACATCCAGCCGTGGTGTGTGTCACGCCAGCTGTGGTGGGGACACCGCATTCCGGCGTGGTACGCCGATGATGGTCGCGTGATCGTGGCCGAGGATGCCGACGCGGCGCAAAGCCTCGCCGGGCCGGGCATCAACCTGCGTCAGGACGACGACGTGCTCGACACGTGGTTCTCCAGCGCCCTGTGGCCCTTCGCCACGCTCGGCTGGCCGGACGACACCGACCTGCTCGAAAATCACTATCCCAACTCGCTGCTGATCTCCGGCTTCGACATCCTGTTCTTCTGGGACGCGCGGATGCTGATGGCAGGCTATTTCAACACCGGCCAAAAGCCGTGGGAGAAGCTGTACCTGCACGGCCTCGTGCGCGCCGCCGACGGCTCCAAGATGAGCAAGTCGAAGGGCAACGTGGTCGACCCGCTGATCCTGATCGACCAGTATGGCGCGGATGCGCTGCGCTTCTTCATGGCGGCGATGGAAAGCCAGGGCCGCGACATCAAGATGGATGAGAAGCGGGTCGAGGGATACCGCAACTTCGCCACCAAGCTGTGGAACGCGGTCCGCTACTGCCAGACCAACGGCATCGGCGCATCGCAGTCCATCGCCGCACCCGACGCGCGCCTCGCGGTCAATTCGTGGATCATCGGCGAGGTGATCGAGACCAAAGCGACGATCGAGAAGGCGCTGGCCGACCTGCGCTTCGATGCCGCCGCCAACGCGATCTACCACTTCGTGTGGGATCGGTTCTGCGACTGGTATCTGGAGCTGATCAAGCCGGTCTTCGCCACCGACGGCGCGGATGCGGACAGCCCGCCCGCGCAGGAGACCCGCGCGGTCGCAGGCTGGGCGATCGACCAGATCCTGGTCATGCTGCACCCCTTCATGCCCTTCGTCACCGAAGAGCTGTGGCACGCGCAGGCTGAGTTCCAGGGCGGTGAGCGTCCGTACGAACTGATGCTGGCCGCATGGCCCGACCCGCAGGCCGAGGTGGATGCCGATGCGGTCGCCGCGATCGACTGGGTTATCGCGCTGACCACCGCAGTCCGCGGAGCCAAGAGCGAGCTGGGCATCGCGCCGGGCGCGAAGCTGGAGGCATGGCTCCCCTCGCCCTCCCCTCTGGCGACCCGCGTGGTCGAGCGCAGCGCGGCGGCGATCGAGCGGCTTGCCCGCCTCACCCCCCTGCATCTGGGCGAAGAGGCTCCCGCAGGCGCCGCAATGCAGGTCGCGGCGGGCGAGGATGCATTCATCATCCCGCTGGAAGGCCACGTCGATGTCGAGGCGGAAAAGGCGCGTCTGACCAAGGCAATGGAAGCCAGCCAGAAGGAGTTCGGCTCGCTCGACAAGCGGCTGTCCAACCCCTCCTTCGTCGAAAAGGCCAAGCCCGAAGCGGTCGAGAAGGCGAAGGCAGACGCCGCATTCCACGCCAGCGAGATCGATAGGCTGCGGGCGGCCCTCGCAAGACTGGGGTAAGTGGGAGGATCGCCCTCTACGAAAACCGTGAGAGCGATCCTACTTCTGCCCAATGACGCCCTGGATCATTCTCGGCATTGCGCTGCTCGGTGCCGCTTTCGTGCTTTACCGAGGTTACGCGAAGCGGCGCAGGCGCAGGGCGTTGCTGGCGTCCGCGCTCACGACGGAGCAGCGGGCGACGGTCGAGAGGCTGGTGCCGCTTGTGCGTCGCCTGCCAGACCCCACGCGGGCCGCGCTGGAGGGGAAGATCAACCTATTCCTCGATCAGATCACCTTCCGGGGCCAGAACGGGCTCGAAGTCACTGACGACATGCGGCTGTCCATCGCGGCGCAGGCCTGCCTGCTGATCGTCAACAGCCCGGTCTGGTACGATACGCTCAGGAACGTGCTGATCTATCCATCGGCCTTCCTGACCAACCGCAACACGCATGACGGCCAGTTCGTGCACGAGAACACGCACGCAACGCTGGGCGAAAGCTGGGCCCGTGGCCCGGTGATCCTGGCGTGGGACCACGCGCTGCAGGGCGGTCTGGATGCCGAGGACGGGCACAATGTCGTGATCCACGAATTCGCGCACCAGCTGGACGGCCTCTCTGGCCACACCAACGGCATCCCACTGCTGCGCAAGGGGCAGGCCTATGCGGGCTGGGAAAAGGCCATGCTCGACGCCTTTCAGGATCAGGTTCGGCGGGTCGAAAACGGCCAATCGACGCTGATCGACCCCTATGGTGCGACCAGCCATCAGGAGTTCTTCGCCGAAGCGATCGTCACCTTCTTCGAGCGGCCTCTCGTGATGCGCGACCAGATGCCGGCGCTATACGATCAGCTGGCACGGCTGCTTGCACTTGATCCCGCGCAATGGGACTGATTGCGCGGGCGGGCAGCATCTGCGCCCCACCGACTGCCGCGCGATTTCCTACTGCCCCGATTTCTGGCAAGACCGACCGATGATCGCCCTTCCCTCAACCACCGGCATCCGCGCTGCACACGCCCGCAACACGGGCAGTTTTTCAACCCCTGGACTGTGTGTCAGGTGTGTCAGGAACCCTACAACGCGATGAGCCTCGTCCTAGCCACCGACGACACCGGCGGGCCGGAGATCTTCGCCTCGGTCCAGGGCGAAGGGCCGAGCGCGGGCGAGCCGACCGCCTTCGTGCGCCTGTCGCGCTGCAACCTCGCCTGCGTGTGGTGCGATACCGCCTATACCTGGCACTTTGCGGGTGACGAACGCCCCCATCGCTCGGGCCAGACCTTCGATCGCAAGGCCAATCAGGTGACGCTGGAAGTGGAGGATGTGGCCGCGCGGATTGCCGCGCTGGGCCAGCGACGGCTGGTGGTGACCGGGGGCGAGCCGATGTTGCAGGCCCCCGCGCTCGCGCAGCTGCTTGCGCTGCTGCCCGACGTGACGGTGGAGATAGAGACCAACGGCACCGCCTTCCCCCCGCCCAAGCTCGAAGTGTGGGTCGACCAGTTCAATATCAGCCCCAAGCTCGCGCATTCGGGCAATGCCCGCGAACTGGCGATCGTGCCCGCGGTGCTGCGCCGCTATGCCAGCGACGGGCGCGCGTTCTTCAAGTTCGTGGTCGCAGAGCCTGCCGATGTCGAGGAAGTGTGCGAGGTCGTGCGGGCCAATGCGCTGCCCCGGGGCCGAGTGTTCGTGATGGCGGAAGGCACCGACGGCGCAACCCTGCGCGCGCGGCAGGACTGGCTGGTGCCGCTGTGCCTCGAGCACGGCTACCGCCTGTCCGACCGGCTGCATATCCACCTGTTCGGCGATACGCGGGGCACGTAGTGTGTCGATGCAGACCGCCCGCCCCGCCTCTCCACCCGGCCACCACATGATGGGTGTACCCTTGGTGGGGCGGGTGGTGACCGGTTCGCGCCAGCGAACCCCAAGAGCTACGCGTGCGATCTCCACCGACGCACGACCCGCTCGATCGCCTCTTCCTCGCCCCCGGATTCGCTCCACAGCGCGCTGAAACTGGGGTCTTCCGAGGCGGGGCGGCGGTGTTCCTCCAGCGTATCGAACGCGGCGCGGATGGGGATGGTCACGCCCTCGCCGCAGATGATGCACTCGCGGTTGCGCAGCGCGGGGATCGCGTCGAGGAAGCCGCGCGCGCCTTCGGGCATGGCGGCCTTGACGAAGGCCTGGTCGCGCTCGTTGTTGAGCCGCATGGAGATGATCGTGCCGCACTGCGACAGCACGCCCTCCGCCAGGTCCGACGGGCGCTGTGTGATCAGGCCCAGCGCGACGCCGTACTTGCGCCCTTCCCTGGCAATCCGGCTGAGCACCTTGCCGACCGAGGAATTGTCGAAGTTCTTCTCGTTCGGCACGTACCGATGCGCCTCTTCGCACACCAGCAGGATCGGGCGGGTGCGCTCCTCGCGCGCCCACACGGCATAGTCGAACACCAGCCGGCTGAGCACCGCGACCACGGTGCTGGTGATGTCGGACGGCACGCCGGAGACGTCGATCACGCAGATCGGCTTGCCATCGGTCGGCAGGCGGAAGATGCGCGAAAGGAACTCCGCCATCGTGTCGCCGACCAGCATGCCGGAGAACAGGAAGCGATAGCGCGGATCGGACTTCACCTCGTCCAGCTTGGCCTTGATCCGCATGTAAGGCGCGGTGCCCGAAGCCTTCTCGAGCTCGCCCATCTCCTTGTTGAGCGCGGCGCTGAGGTCCGAGAGCATGTAGGGCACCGGAGAATCGACGGTGATCTTGCCCAGGTCCTCCGCCATCCGGTTCTTGAGCCGCGCGGCGAGCAGGCACTTGGCAAGGATGTCCGCATCCCCCTGCCGCTCGTTCCCGTGACTGGTGAGCAGGATTTCGCAGTGTTCCTCGAAGTTCATCAGCCAGTACGGCATCTTGAGGTTGCTCACATCCAGCGTCGCGCCATTCTCCTTGAACGCGCTCGCATATTCGCCGTGCGGGTCGACCATGATCACATGGCCCTGCGGCGCCGCTTCGCAGATGCGGTGCAGGATCAGCGCGGTGGCGGTCGACTTGCCCGTGCCGGTCGAGCCGAGCAGCGCGAAGTGCTTGCCCAGCAGCGTGTCGATATAGAGGCCGGCGCGGATGTCGCGCGTGGGGAAGACCGTGCCCACTTCGATATAGGAGCGTCCGTCGCTCGCGAAGATGTGCCGCAGATCGCTGGTGCTGGCGGGAAACACCATCCCGCCCGGCACCGGATAGCGCGTGATGCCGCGGCGGAAGCCGTGGATCCTGCCCGTCAGCTTCTCCTCACGGCCTTCGCCGAGAAAATCGATCTCCGCAATGATGCCGCCGGTGCCGCGTCGGTCGCGGCGCTGGCTGCGAATTGTGGCGAGCAGCCAGTTCTCGCCCGCGCGGATCTTCACCTGGCTGCCGACCTGGCCCGAGGCGATGATCGCGGGATCGGTGTCCTGCGCGCATTCGGAAAGCCGCTCGGGATCGAGCGCGACGATCGCACCAGCACCCGATACGTCGAGTACCACACCCATCGGCTGGAGCGCGTTGTTGGCCACCGGCGCACGAACGGTATCGTCGTGGCCAACCGGTGCAGCACGCTCCGCTCTCCGTCCGAGATCAAGACCCCCGAGATCGGTCATCGTGAATTTCCCGCCCTTTTTGCGTCGTTCCGTCCGCTCGGAACCAGCGCTTGCGGTAAACGCGGCAGGGTTAAAAACCGGTCAAAATCACCGGGAAGAGGATTACGACCTGTTGAACAGGCGCCCCGCGAGCCAGCCCATGAACAGCGACAGCGCGATCGCGACGAGGCCGTAGAACAGCGGTTCGCGGTCGGCGAAGACCTCCACGAACCGCTCGAACCCGACCTTGCGCACCGATACCTCCGCCACCGCGCTGGCGAGCACGCGCCCGTCGCGAACCGCGAAGGTTTCCGCGGTGTACTGGCCGGTCTGGACATTGGACGGCAGGCCGATCCGCGCCTGATACAGCACGCCTTCGCGCACCTGCACGCCATCCTCGATCGTGCGGTAGAGCCCCTGCCGCTCCCTCAGGTCGACCAGCCCGGCGCGAAAGCGCGCCTGCTCTTCGGGATCGATCGATCCGGCCGGGCTGAGCTGGATGAACTCGGTCCCGAACTCGAAGATCGCCGCGGTCTTCTCATCCACAATCTGGTCGATCGGGCGGCTGGATGCGACTGCGAAATAGCTGGGGGCGGAGCGGAACGCGGTGCTCTCCGCGTTCATCCAGATACCGCCGATCTGTCGTTTCTCACGCAAGCGGATCGACTGGCTCGGCCCCTTGAGCACCACGATCACGTCGAAGTCCTTCTCGCGGCCCGACGGGTCGATCACCGCGCCGAACAGCAGCAGCTCGGTGCCGGTAAAGCCCTGCCGCACCTGCACTTCCTTTTGCGACACTTCTGGCACCAGCACCGGGTCCGGCGAACCATTGCTCTGGCCGCACAGCGCGAACAGGCAGGCGAGCGCGAACGCGAAGCGCCAGGGTGCGGCCAAGGTCACAGGTTGATCACCGAGTACACCTCGTCCGGCTGGATGCTGAGACCGAACAGCATCCTGAGCGCGACCAGCAGCACGATCGTCGCCAGCGCGAGACGCAGCCAGTCGGGCTTCAGCTTCAGCGCGATCCGCGTGCCGAACTGCGCGCCGAGGACGGAGCCGACCAGCAGCAGCGCTGCCAGCACCAGGTCGACCGCCTTGGTCGTCAGCGCATGAGTCATGGTCGATGCCATGGTGACGAACAGGATGTTGAACAGCGAGGTGCCGACCACGACCTTACCGCTCATCCCGAGAATATAGAGCATCGCGGGGACCAGCATGAAGCCGCCGCCCACGCCCATCAGCATGGTCAGGATGCCAACGCCGGTGCCCAGAATCAGCGGCGCGAGCGGGGAAATATACAGGCCCGAGCGATAGAAGCGCCAGCGATAGGGGAGCGCCGCGACCAGCGGGTGGTGGCGGCGCTTGGCCGCACGTTTGAGGCCCTTGGACTGGCGGATGTTCAATGCAGCCAGCGCCTCGCGCATCATCAGCGCGCCAATCGAACCGAGCATGAAGACGTAGAGGATGTTGATGACCACATCGATCTGGCCGATCGACTGGAAGAAGCTGAACAGGGCGGCACCGATCAGCGCGCCGAAGATGCCGCCCACCACCAGCACGCCGCCCATTCGGTAGTCCACTCCGCCCCGGCGGTTATGCGCGAGCACCCCGGAAACGCTGGCCCCGGTCACCTGGGTTGCGGCGGATGCGGCGGCCACTGTGGGCGGGATGCCGTAGAAAATCAGCAGCGGCGTGGTGAGGAACCCGCCGCCGACCCCGAACAGGCCGGACAGGATCCCCGTCAGCGCGCCGAGCGCGACGATGACCAGCCCGTTGACCGAGAGATTCGCGATGGGAAGATAGACATCCATTTTCGGGGTCGAGCCGTAGTCCTTTCGCCCCTGCGAATAAAGCGTCCCTCGGCTTAATTCGGCACTAAAAGGATGCCGCCAGCGTCACCGCCAGTCCATCGCCCGGCACCGCGTCGCCCGCGACCCTCAACCGGTAGTCGACCGAGCCGCGCAGGGTCGTCCTCCCGGTGGTCAGGGTTGCACTCGCCGTCGGGCCGAGATCGAGCCGGGTGGCACCGCGCTGCGCCCCGCCCCATGCGCCGCCACCGATCGCCACCTGCCCCCTCTCGCTCCGAATCACGGGTGCTTCCAAGGTCGCCCTGCCGTCGACGAAGCCGGTGGCGTAGTCGCCGCCGACGTAGCCCGCCTGAAGATAGCCTTCCGCCTCGATCATCGGGCCTACTGTGCGGCGCGGCAGTCCGGTGACGACAAAGGCGGCAGGGCGCACCTCGGTGCCGCCAGGGCGGTCGGTCACGCGCAGTTCGCCATGCACACGCAGCGGGAAGCTGCGCGCCAGACCTATGCTGGCACCTGCTGCGGCCTCGCTCTCGCCGCCGGGCACCAGCGCCTTGCTCGCGCGGGCATAGGCCTGCGGCTGCAGCGCAGAGTTCGGGGCAAGCGAGTAGCGCACCACCGCGCCGATCTGGTTGCTGCCGTAGCTTGCCGGATCGACGCTCGCCAGCAGCGGGCCGGAGCCACCCTGGCGGACCAGCAGCCACGCATCGGCAGCCCAGCGGTCTGCCCGCGAAGGCCCTGATCGAGACTGTGGTGACGGCAGAACGATGTCCCAGCGCCGGGCGTCTCGGTCCTCCGGGGCGGCCCCGGACAGGCGATCATAGGTCGGCGCGAAGGCGAAGGCGGCGGCGTAGAGCAACTGGTGACTGGCAGAGAGGTTCGATCGCGCGAGTTGCCCCGCGGCGCGATCCGGCAGCACGGTGCGCGATCCACCGATCACGCCGCCCTGCCTTGCTACCCCTGGAAGGACCGCGGCCCGCTGCACTGCGAACAGATCCTGGTGCAATTGCTGCAAGGCATCGGCCTCGACACCACCGAAGCTGCCCGCCCGCCCGCTATCGGCAATCGGGAAGCGGCGCGTCTTCACGCCCGTGTCCGACTGGACATTGGCGAACAGCCCGCCGGGCGGTGGCAAAGCGAAGGGCAGCTCCCAGAACGAGGCGCGAACGCCGATCCACGCCGCGAGGATGGCGAACATCGCCATCAGAGGGCGTCCTCCCCTGCGGCCCGACCCGATCATGCCAGTACCTCCTGCGAGACCGCAGGATGTTCGCGATGCTCGGTCTTGTCCCACCGCAGGGTCCCGCCCAGCAGGCTGAACACATATTGGGCAACAGCGCGGCGCGCAGCCATGATCGCGATGATGTTGCTCAAGGGAATGCGAAAGACCGCGCGCACGCCTTCCCTTGGGCCGTACTCGCGCGCGGTGAACAGCGCGCGGCAGGCCGCCCGCCAGCCAAGGCTTGCCGCGTTGGCGATCAGCAGCGCCTTGGTTGCGGGGGTGACGACCGGCGCGCGCGCCAGCCCCAGCTGGTGGGCGATAACCAGCCCGCCGGTCAGGAAGACGAGCAGATAGGCGACGAACAGCACCAACGCCGAGAGCGGCCCGCGACGGTCGCGCACACGCATCCAGCCGTCGAGCGGCCGACCACTCCAGCCCATCCGGTCCCACCCCTGCAGCGCGATGCCGCATACCCAGCGGGTCTTCTGCCGGACTGCGGTCTCCAGCGTGGGGGGAAAGAAGGCACGCGTGGCGATCAGCCGCCCGTCATCTCCCCGCACCCGAACAAACTTGGTTGCGCCGCCGGCTTCCGCGACCTTGAGCCCCAGTTCGTAATCCTCGGTCAGGCTACTAGCGTCGAACGGTCCGCTGCCGCCAGCCTCAAGGTCGAGCAGGGCGAGCCGCTCGCGCGAGACCGCACAGCCCACGCCTGCCGAGGGAAAGCCTGCGCGCAGCCAGTCGCGCACCACCATCGCCTTGGCATGGGCCTCGGCAAATTCGTCGATATAGTGGCCCGATACCCAGCGCGACCGGCGCTGGCGCATCGGCAACACGGGCAATTGCAGCAGTTCGGCCTTGGCCAGCCCCGCATCGAACAGCGGCAGGGCGGCAGGGTCCACCATGTCCTCCGCATCGTGGATCACCACCATCCGGAAGCGCAGCCCCTCGCGCCGTTCGTCCTCCTCGATCGCGCGATAGAGTCTGTTCATGCAGTCCGCCTTGGTCGTCGGGCCGTATGCCGAATGGACCACGATGCGCACCCGCGACTGGCTCCGCGCGGCCCGCGTGGCTGCCGCGATGGTCGCCGGGTCGTTGGCATAGCACCCGACGTAGAGACGCAGCTGAGCCTGCGGCCATGCATCCAGCAGGTGGCGGATAGTCGCGCCGATCACGTCGTCTTCGTGCCAGGCGGGGATGATCGCTGCGGCAGGCCCGGCAATCGCGCGTCCTTCGAAGGCGGATCGATCGATCCGGGGCGTGCGAATACGCCCGCGCACGCGTCCGACCAGATAGAGCGCGTCGATCGCGAGCTCGTCGAGAGTGCCGAGAAGAAAGAAAAGGCTCGCGAACAGAAGCAGTTCGTGCTGGAGCAGGACGAGCCAGTCGACTGGCGATAGTTCCGCCGCTAGCATGCTGCCCGGTCCCCCCTTGCCCTCAGGTAGCAACCTATCGAAGCGTTCGGGGCCTTGCAACGCGCGAAAGATTGAGAAAAAGGGGCCCCATGCTCGAACCGATCCGCAAACCGATCCGCCGTGCCATCGCTCCGGTGCGCGCCCTCTTCGTCAGCGATGCCTCGGCGGGCGTGCTGCTAATCCTGGTCGCTGCGGCCGCGCTGGTGGTGGCGAACTCGCCCCTGGCGGAGGATTACCACAACCTGCTCTACACCTATTGGTGGCCCAAAGAGGTCTTCTATCTCAACGACTTGCACCTGTGGATCAATGATGGCCTGATGGTCATCTTCTTCTTCGTCGTCGGGCTGGAGGTTAAGCGCGAGCTGATCGCGGGCGAGCTCTCCAGTGCGGACAAGCGGACCTTGCCGATCATCTCTGCTGGCGCGGGGATGGCGGTGCCGGCACTTATCTTCGTCACCATCGCGGGCAGCAATCCGGAGCTGATCCGCGGCTGGGCGATCCCGGCGGCGACCGACATTGCTTTCGCGATGGGGGTTCTCGGCCTGCTCGGCACCCGCGTCCCGGCCTCGCTGCGGCTGTTCCTGCTGACCGTCGCGATCGTCGATGACATCGGCGCGGTGCTGGTCATCGCGGTGTTCTATACCGCCCATCTGGACGTCATGTGGCTGGCGATCTCGTTCGTCGTGTTCGGCGCGATGGTCGGCATGAACCGCTTCGGGGTGAAGAGCTTCTGGCCGTTCCTGCTCGGTGCGATCGCGCTGTGGCTGGCAGTCCTGTTCTCCGGCGTGCATGCGACCATTGCAGGCGTGCTGGCCGCCCTGACCATACCGATGCGCGATGCCGACGGGCATTCGATGCTGGAGAAGGCAGAGCATGCACTCGCACCGTGGAGCGCCTATCTCGTGGTGCCCATCTTTGGTTTCGCCAATGCCGGGGTCCACATCCTCGACATGACGGTCGAACAGATTTTCGCCCCCCTCCCGCTGGCGATCGCGACCGGCCTGTTCGTCGGCAAGCAGTTGGGCATTTTCACGATCGTGTTCCTGTCGGTGAAGCTGGGCATCGCGAAGAAGCCCGAAAACGCCAACTGGATGGAGATCTGGGGGGTCACAATCCTGACCGGGATCGGCTTCACCATGTCGCTGTTCATCAGCGGACTGGCCTTCGGCAACTCGCAGTTGCTGGTCGATGAGGCGAAGATCGGCATCCTGCTGGGCTCGATCATCTCGGCGATTATCGGCTATGTCGCCCTGCGCCTGACCACCCAGCACCCCGAAGAAACGGAGCATCTGGAGGAGGCGCGTCAGGCGAAACCCTGACGCGCAGCGCTTGCGGTCGCACCGGCGAGGGCCTATCTCGCGGCCCATCCGGGCACGGCACAAGGCGCGCGCTCGCGATCGCGTTCACTATTACCGATAAAGCGATGCTAAACCCCCTTCGTACCCTCTTTCGCAAAGCGCCAGCGGCCCCCAGCGCCTCCACGCCTCCGGGCGAACGCTTCTACGCGATCGGCGACATCCACGGGTGCGATCGGCTGTTCGAAGCGCTGATCGAAGCGATCGAGGCAGACGAT
The DNA here is from genome assembly GCF_015999305.1 of Erythrobacter sp. YJ-T3-07. Lineage (NCBI taxonomy): Bacteria > Pseudomonadati > Pseudomonadota > Alphaproteobacteria > Sphingomonadales > Erythrobacteraceae > Erythrobacter > Erythrobacter sp. YJ-T3-07. Next base: position 2,307,809 of record NZ_JAEAGP010000001.1, read on the forward strand.
GCTAAGGCACCCGAGGCGAAGACCACGGTGGTACTGCTGGGCGATCTGGTGGACCGGGGGCCCGGCAGCGCGCAGGTGATCGACACCGCTCGTGCCTGGGGCAAGCGGCGCATGGTCCGCTATCTGGCCGGCAATCACGAGGAGATGTTCCTCGAAAGCTTCGAGGATCGCGAGGTGCTCAAGCACTTTCTCAAGCATGGCGGGCGCGAGACGATCCTGAGCTACGGGATCTCCAAATCCGAGTACAACGATCTGGAAGTGGACCAGCTTCGCAAGCGTCTCCACACGCTTGTGCCGCAGAAACATCGCGATTTTCTGGCCAGCTTCGAAGAGATCATCGTCGCGGGCGATTACGCCTTCGTCCATGCAGGCGTTAATCCGAAACAGGCGCTCGACCAGCAGAAGCGCAAGGATCTGCTGTGGATTCGTGATCGCTTTCTCGCGCACGGCGAACCGTTCGAAAAAGTCATCGTCCACGGCCACACGATTTTCGAAGATGTCGAACGGCGGCCCAACCGCATCGGCATCGACACCGGTGCTTTCCGCTACGGGCGCCTGACCGCGCTTGTGCTCGACGGTGAAACGCGCCGCTATATTCAGGCAGTCGATCGCGACGGAGATATCGCGATCGAACAATGGGATGATTAAGCCATGAAAATCGCAATGGTCGGCTCGGGCTATGTTGGCCTGGTCTCGGGTGCCTGCTTTGCCGATTTCGGCCATGACGTGGTCTGCATCGACAAGGACGAAGACAAGATCCAGCGCCTGCGCGAAGGCGTGATGCCGATCTACGAGCCGGGGCTGGACGACTTGGTCGACAAGAATGCCAAGGCGGGCCGCCTGTCCTTCACCACCGATCTGGCCGAAGGCATTGCCGGTGCGGGCGCGATCTTCATCGCGGTCGGCACGCCCAGCCGCCGGGGCGATGGCCATGCAGACCTCTCCTTCGTCTACGCCGTCGCGCGCGAGATCGGCGAATCGCTGACCAACGACGCGGTCGTCGTGACCAAGTCGACCGTGCCCGTGGGCACCGGCGACGAGGTCGAACGGATCCTCTCGCAAAGCGCCGCCGTGACCGAGCGCGGGCTGAAGGTGGCGGTTGTCTCCAACCCCGAATTCCTACGCGAGGGTGCCGCGATCGGCGATTTCAAGCGGCCCGATCGGATCGTGATCGGGGCCGAGGACGATTTCGGGCGCGAGGTGATGCACGAAGTCTATCGCCCGCTGTTCCTCAACGAATCGCCGATCCTGTTCGTCGGGCGGCGCACCAGCGAGCTGATCAAGTACGCCGCCAACGCGTTTCTCGCGACCAAGATCACCTTCATCAACGAGATCTCAGACCTGTGCGAGAAGGTCGGCGCGAACGTGCAGGACGTCGCTCGCGGGATCGGGATGGACAACCGGATCGGCTCCAAGTTCCTCCACGCCGGACCGGGCTATGGCGGCTCGTGCTTCCCCAAGGATACGCTCGCACTGCTTAAGACCGCCGAGGATTACGGGAGCCCGGTGCGGATCGTCGAGGCGGTGGTGAAGGTCAACGACACCCGCAAGCGCGCCATGGGCCGCAAGGTGATCGACGCGCTCGGCGGCCTCGACGCGGCGCGGGGCAAGCGGGTTGCGATGCTGGGCCTGACCTTCAAACCCAATACCGACGACATGCGCGATTCCCCCGCGATTGGCGTTGCTCAGGCGCTGGTCGATGCCGGTGTCTCCGTAGCCGCCTACGACCCGGAAGGCATGGAGCAGGCCCGCCCGCTGATGCCCGAGGTCGAGATGAAGGACGATCCCTACGCCGCGATCGAGGGCGCCGATGCGGTCGTCATCGTGACCGAGTGGAACGTGTTCCGCGCGCTCGACCTCAACCGGGTCAAGCAGCTCGCCAAGGCACCCGTGCTGGTCGACCTGCGCAACATCTACAAGCCTTCCGACATGCGCGAGGCCGGGTTCGAGTACACCAGCGTCGGGCGCGAATAGCGCCGGACCAAGAGTTGCCAGGAGGCCTGTAAGCCGGGTTCTGTACCCGTCTTGCGACGGGTGGCAGCCATTCATCTAGACCGCCTGTTGCCAGACGGTTCGAGCAGCCAACCCGGACCCTCAAGAGCGAAGCGCTCCTGCCACGAATGGCGCGGGGTCCCTATTCGGCCTTGCTCCGGGTGGGGTTTGCCATGACGGGGCCTGTTACCAGGCCCCCGGTGCGCTCTTACCGCACCCTTTCACCCTTGCCCGTTCCTGTGCAGGAACGTCGGCGGTTTGCTCTCTGTGGCACTTTCCCTGTGGTCGCCCACGGCGGGCGTTACCCGCCACCCTTACTTCGTGGAGCCCGGACTTTCCTCGCGTATTTGCATACCCGCGGCTGCCCGGCCTCCTGGCGCGGCCGATATAGCGCTCAAATCGCGAATAGATAGACCAGAGCGCCTGACTAGCGCGCCAGCCCCCGGTCGCGGTCGAGCAGCAGCTGGAACAGGATCGCGCGGATTTCCCCGTCGATCTCGCCATTGATGAGCTCGGGCCGCCAGCGCCGCTGGAACGCCTCGACCACCTTGCGCCCGTCGCTGATGTCGTAGCCGAACCGCTCCAGCGCGAGGTAGAAGGCCCCGTCATTGTCGAACGGATCGCCCAGCTCCAGCTTGGTCGGGCGCGGCAGGCACAGGCCCAGCTTCGCAATCCGCGCCCACGGGAACAGCTCGCCGGGGTCGGTCTTGCGCTGCGGAGCCACGTCCGAATGGCCGACCACATTGGCGCGCGGGATATCGTGACGCTCCACGATCCGCGCCAGCAGCGGCACCAGCGCGGCGATCTGCGCATCGGCGAATTCGCGGTAGCCGTAGGCATGGCCCGGATGGTCGAGCTCGATCCCGACGCTGACCGCGTTCACATCGGTCTCGCCCCGCCAGTAGGAGACGCCCGCGTGCCATGCGCGCTTCTCCTCGGGCACCAGCCGGGTCACCTCGCCCGCCTCGCTGATGATGTAGTGCGCGGAAACCTTGGCCTCCGGGTCGGTCAGCCGATCGATCGCGGCGTCCGCCCCTTCCATCTCGGTATAATGAAGCACGACCATCGAGACGGGCGCGGTACGCTCGTCGTAATTGGGGGACAGCCGCTCTGCGTGGACCAGTTCGTCCATCCCGCCCTCGTCGTGCTCCGCCCCACTCATCCCGCATACTCTGGAGGGTTGAGCCCGGTATCGGATCCCATATTGGGCAGCGTCGCGCCCATCAGCAGCGTGCCCGCGTCCGCATGGGTCTGGATCAGGCCTCCCTGCTTGTCCGCCAGCATCGCCAGCAGGTGCGCGGGCGCGGTGCGACCGGTCAGCTCGGCGGGGTCCATCCGGCCGCCCAGCGCCTCCCCGATCAGCGGATCGAAAGCGATCTTGGCGCCCGCTGCGCGGACCACGATCTCGGTCGCGTCGTCGCGCACCTCGATCCCCACATCCAGCGTGCCGCCGCGCACCAGCGCGTCCAGCCCGATATTCGCGAGGTTGAGCATCACCTTGGCGGCGGATTTCGACACGCTCGCCGCCTCGATCGCCCAGTTGAGCTCGACCCGCTTGGCATCGGCGGCCAGCGTCTCGATCACCGCCTTGGGTTCATCGATCGACACCTGTTCGCCGAACCCGCCCGCCGCCCCGAAGGCGAGGCGGAAGAACTTGAGCTTGGCCGCGCTGGTCCGCGCGCTCTGCTCCAGCAGCTCGAAACAGCGCTGGCGCATCTGCGGGTCTTTCTCGTCCGCGAGCAGCTCCAGCCCGTTGGTCAGCGCGCCCACGGGGCTGAGCATGTCGTGGCACAGGCGCGAACACAGCTGGCTGGCGAGCAGCAGCGGATCGGTTTCGTCGATACCGCTCATGCGAGGCCTCCCGCACGCAGTGCCGTGACACACCTGACACACAGTCCAAGGGTTGAAAAACCGGCCCTGTTCGGGCGCGAAAAAGGCGGCGTCGGATCGAAGGGAGCGCAAGTATACATCGCCGCCTGCCTAGCGCGGTGCGACTGCGTAGGAAAGCGCCACGAATCCCTCTTCCCCATCCCTGAAAAAGCGGACTTCGCGGCCTGCGACGATCGCCCAGACCCGCCCATCATGCGCGGCGCTCGCGCGGTCGGTGGCAGACGGGGTCGGATCGCCCGTGGGATGCGAGTGATAATAGCCGATCACCTGCGGCCCTCCGCCCCGCGCAGCCTTGTGCGCGGCGATCAGCGCGTGCGGATCGATCTCGAAATAGCGCGATGGATCGGGGTGGACATTGGCGGTGGGCTGCGCGCGCGTTATCGTCGTGCCTTCGCCCAGCAGCAGCCCGCAGCATTCGTGCGGGTAGGCACGCGGGGTGTGGGAGACGATGGCTTCGAGAGCTTCGTCGCTTATCGAGATAACCGCTCGTCCATCGACATATTCGTTGGGTGCTGTTGCTTCAGTTTCCACCCCTCCCCGTTCGTCCTGAGCCTGTCGAAGGGCGAATGGCGAGTGCGATTTGACCAATCGCGAAACCTCATCCCACCGGCCAGCAATCAGCGCTTCTTTCTTTGCTCTGGACCACCCCTTGACTCGGCGCTCAGAAGCCAGTGCTTCCTCGCGCGTCACGAATTCCTGCGACCACATATGCTCAACAGGCAAGCGTCTTTTCGTCCATTGCGAACCTTGGCCCGCCTGATGCTCGGCAATCCTGATCTCAAGGTTATCGGTATGACCGGTATAGTAAGACCCGTCCGCACATCGCAGGATGTAAACGAAGAAGCGCATTCGGCGAGTGTAGTGCCAGTTCGCCCTTCGACAAGCTCAGGACGAACGGTCGATGAGGGGAATGCCGCTGCCCGTTCGTGGTGAGCCTGTCGAACCGCGGACGCCGCGCAATGTTCGCCCTTCGACAAGCCCGGTGCGAACGGTATGGGGTCAACCATGAGTGAAACCCTCACCGGCACCATCCCCGCCCCCGCCCGCCTCGACAAGGCGCTCGCCGATGCGACCGATCTTTCGCGAGAGCGGATCAAGGGACTGATCGCGGACGGGCAGGTCAGCGTGGGCGGAAAGCGCGCGACATCGCCTTCCGCCAAGGTTGCGGCGGGAACGCCCTTCACCATCGCCCTGCCGGCTCCCGTCCCGCTGGAGGCAGAGCCGCAGGACATCCCGCTGGTGGTCGCGTACGAGGACGAACATCTGATTGTGGTCGACAAACCTGCGGGCATGGTGGTCCACCCCGCGGCGGGCAATCGCGACGGCACGCTGGTCAATGCGCTGCTGCACCATTGCCGGGGGCAGTTGTCGGGCATCAACGGGGTCGAGCGGCCCGGGATCGTCCACCGGATCGACAAGGACACCTCCGGCCTGCTGGTGGTCGCAAAGACCGACGCCGCGCACGAGGGGCTGGCGCGGCAGTTCGCCGATCACAGCATCTCGCGCCGCTACGTCGCGGTGTGCGCAGGCCAGCCCCGGCCCGCCGAAGGGACGATCGATGCACGCCTCGGCCGGTCGGACCGCGATCGCAAGAAAATGGCCGTGCTCGACCCCCAATCGACCCGCGGGAAGCACGCGGTGACGCATTATCGCACAACCAAAACTTTCGGTGTCGCAAGCATTCTTGAATGCCGGCTGGAGACCGGACGCACCCATCAGGTGCGCGTTCACTGCGCGTCAATCGGTCATCCGCTATTAGGAGACCCGCAATATGGACGCGATCCCAAGGCCTTGCGGTCGATTCTCGAGAAACTGGCGTTTCGCCGGCAGGCGCTTCACGCAGCCAGCCTCGGCTTCATCCATCCGACAACCGGCGAACGGCTCGAATTTCGGGCCGACCTGCCCCGGGACATGACGGAACTGATCGACGAAATCGCTCGTTGAAATCGATGAACACAACTCGAAAAATTTCGGGAAGCGGTCTATATGGAAGGCGTGGCCCAAGCATCCCGGATGCCCAGCAGGGGTTCGGGGCCCAAACGGGGGGATGGGCTGACACAGAAAGGTTAGGGACGAAGTGAGTAAAAGCAAGGCAGTAGCCATTCCGGCCCTGGGCGGCGAGCAAAGCCTCAACCGCTATTTGTCGGAAATCAAGAAATTCCCCGTGCTGACGGCAGAGCAGGAATACATGCTCGCCAAGCGGTACGAAGAGCACGAAGACCCCGAGGCTGCGGCCCAGCTGGTCTCGAGCCATCTGCGGCTCGTCGCGAAGATCGCGATGGGATACCGCGGCTATGGCCTGCCCGTGTCCGACCTTATTTCCGAAGGAAACGTCGGCCTGATGCAGGGCGTCAAGAAGTTCGAGCCCGATCGCGGCTTCCGCCTCGCGACCTATGCGATGTGGTGGATCAAGGCGAGCATCCAGGAATATATCCTGCGTTCGTGGAGCCTGGTGAAGATGGGCACCACCGCCGCGCAGAAGAAGCTGTTCTTCAACCTGCGGCGGATGAAGCGCAATCTCGACGCCTACGAGGACACCGATCTCCACCCGGACGACGTGACCAAGATCGCAACCGACCTCGGCGTGCCCGAGCAGGAAGTGATCAACATGAACCGCCGGATGCTGATGGGTGGCGACAGCTCGCTCAACGTGTCCATGCGCGGGGACGAGGAAAACGCCAGCCAGTGGCAGGATTGGCTGACCGACGATCGCCCCCTGCAGGACGAGACCACCGCCGACACGCAGGAGGCGCAGGTGCGCCACGCCATGCTGCTGGAAGCGATGGATTCGCTCAACGATCGCGAGAAGCACATCCTGACCGAACGCCGTCTGACCGAAGACCCGCAGACGCTCGAAGAGCTGAGCAAGGTCTACGACGTGTCGCGCGAACGCATCCGCCAGATCGAGGTGCGCGCGTTCGAGAAGCTGCAGAAAGCGATGCAGCGAATCGCGAGCGAAAAGCTGATGCCCGTCGCGGCCTGACGCCCTCGCATCGCTGCACCCGAAAAGACGCCGCCCCGCCATCGCGCAGGGCGGCGTTTTTCGTGTCAGCGGTTGGCGAGCATTTCCATGAATTCGCCGACCTTGCCGTCCTTCTCGGCATTGCGGAACGGGCGGACGAACTCGACGCACACCTCCTCGGGCGTCGGCTGCTGCTGGAACAGCGTCATCACCTCTTCGATGTAGGCGTCGAGCGGCATGTACCCCTCGCGCTCCGACTGGCCCGGGGTCAGCTCGGTCTGTACGCCCGGCGGGACCAGCTCGATCACCTCGATGCTGCCCTTGAGCTGCTGGCGCAGCGACAGGGTGTAGCTGTGCAGCGCCGCCTTGGTCGCGGAATAGGTCGCAGCCTTGGGCTGCGGCACGAAACCGAGGCCCGAGGTGACGTTGACGATGACCGGGTTCTCGCGGGCCTTGAGATGATCGACCAGCGCATCGGTCAGCCGGATCGGGCCGAGCAGGTTGATCGTCACTTCTGCGGTCGCGTCGGCGAGATCGCGGGAGGCGGTGATGTCCTCGTACTTCATGATCCCGGCATTGTTGAACACCGCGTTGAGCTCGGGGAAGCGTTCGATCACTTCCTTCGCAAAGCGCTCCACCTCGCCCGGCTGCGCCACGTCGAGCGTCATGGCGTGGATGTTGTCGTAACCCTCCGCGGTCTCCTCCAGAGCATCGCGCGTGCGCCCGGCGACGATCACCGTGTTGCCCAGATCGTGCCACCTGCGCGCCAGCTCGCGGCCGATGCCGCTGCCGCCGCCGGTGATGAGGATGGTGTTGCCCGATAGTTTCATAGCACGATCGCCTTTCATGGATTGCAGACCTGCCATGTAGGTCGCGCGCGCCGCTGCGGGAGGGGTCGATACGGAATTGCGGGCCGCGCGAACGCGGGTGATTGTCGCCCTGCGGCGCAGCCTCTAGATAGCCGGTCGTGTTTTTCCGTGCCTTCCAGATCCTGACCGCGCTGATCGCGACCTTCATCGGGCTGAGCCTGTTCCTGACGCTCGCCTTCCGTTTCGTGCCCGTGCCCGTCACCTGGACCATGATTCTGGACGAGAACGGCTACACCAAGGACTGGCGCAGCCTCGACGATATCGACCGCAGCCTGGTGCGCGCGGTGATCGCGTCGGAGGACCAGAATTTCTGCGAGCACAACGGGTTCGACTACGCCGCGCTGCAGGCGGCGATGGAGAACAACATGAAGGGCGGCAAGCTGCGCGGCGGCTCCACCATCAGCCAGCAGACCGCCAAGAACGCGTTCCTGTGGCAGGGCGGCGGCTTCTTCCGCAAGGGGCTGGAAGCCTATTTCACCGTGCTTATCGAGAACCTTTGGACCAAGCGGCGGATCATGGAGGTGTACCTCAACGTCGCCGAGACAGGCATCGGCACCTATGGCGCGCAGGCCGGGTCGCTCCGCTATTTCGGGCACGGTGCCGACCGGCTGAGCAATAGCGAGGCGGCGCGCATGGCGGTCGCCCTGCCCAGCCCCAAGAAGCGCGAGGTCAAGAACCCCCAAGGCTGGCTGCGCCGCCACGGCGACCGGACCGCGCGCGCGATCGGCACCATGGCACGCGAAGGGCTGGACGCGTGTGTCTATCAATAGCAGCCCGCGAATAGCTGGCACTTTCAGCGACTTGGGCGCTTGCGATGTCCCTGTGGGTTCGTCGACCTTGTCGAATGATATTCCATATCTAGCTGATTTTACGAGATTTTCCTTGCTTGACGGCGAAAGCTCCGCCTAGTCCGCCCTTGGCAGACAGGGGCCGGCAGAAGGGCAATCGATCGATGGGTCACGATCATTCTCACGACCATGCGCACGGGCACGGGCACGGGCACGGGCACGGCCATTCCCACGCGCCAGCCGATTTCGGACGCGCCTTTGCGATCGGGGTTGCGCTCAACACGGTGTTCGTCGTGGTCGAGGCGAGCTTCGGCTATATTTCCGGCTCGATGGCGCTGGTCGCAGATGCGGGCCATAACCTGTCGGACGTGCTTGGCCTGCTGATCGCCTGGGCTGCGAGCGCGGCGGCCAAGCGACCGCCCTCCCCGCGCTTCACCTACGGCCTCAAAAGCTCCACGATCCTCGCCGCGCTGGCCAATGCCGCGCTGCTGATGATCGCGATCGGCGCGATTTTGTTCGAGACGATCGACCGCCTGATGAACCCGGTCGAGCCCGAAGGCTGGACGATGATATGGGTCGCAGGCGTCGGCATCGTCATCAACACCGCCACGGCGCTGCTGTTCGTCAGCGGGCGCAAGGACGACCTGAACATCCAGGGCGCCTTCCTGCACATGGCGGCGGATGCGCTGGTCTCGGTCGGCGTGGTCATTGCCGGCGTCGCAATCCTGCTGACCGGCGCGGTGTGGCTCGATCCCGTCACCAGCCTCGTGATCCTCGCAGTGATCGGCTGGGGCACCTGGGGCCTCGCGCGCGACAGCCTGAAGCTGGGTCTCAACGCCGTTCCCGAAGGGGTGGACGAATCCGCAGTGCGCGCCACGCTGGAAAGCGAGCCCGGCGTCACCGAGGTGCACGACCTGCATATCTGGCCCATGTCGACCACCGAAACCGCGCTGACCGCACATCTGGTGATGCCCGAGGGGCATCCGGGCGACGCCTTCCTCGCTCTGGTCGCAGAGCGGCTCGCCCATGATCACAAGATCGGCCATACGACCTTGCAGATCGAGCGGACGCGCAACTGCGAGGGTGGATGTTGATAGGAAGAAAGCTTGTTGTCTGGGGCGGTGTGGGAATCGTCGCCGTCCTGGCCCTGCTGGTCGGCCTCAACAGCCTCTCCAAGGCCCCGTGCTTCCAACTCGTCGGCGATCTGACCTGCCGGGTCGAGACCGATGACAAGATCGTCGCCCTGACCTTCGACGATGGCCCGACACCGCGGGGCGTTGCTGCCGTGTTGCCGATCCTCGACCGGTACGATGCCAGGGCAACCTTCTTCCTGATCGGCGAAGACCTGAAACGTCACCCGCAGGCCGCGCGGCAGATCCTTGCTGCGGGCCACGAACTGGGCAATCACACCTACAGCCACCAGCGCAATGTCGGCCGGTCCCGGGCGTTCTATCGCGACGAGTTGGCCAAGACCGGGCAGCTGCTGCGTGCCGTCGGATCGGACAGCGACCTGTTTCGCCCGCCCTACGGCCGCAAGCTGGTGGGCCTGCCGCTGGAAGTGGAGCGTGCGGGGTTGAAGACGATCACCTGGGATGTCGCGGACCGGGCCGAAGAGTTCCCCGAACCGGCGGACTACGCACGCGACATCGTGGAGCGGGTGCGCCCCGGATCGATTATCCTGATCCACCCGATGTATCGCGGCAACGGGACCGCGCGCGAAGCCCTGCCGATGATTCTGGCCCAGTTGCGCGATCGAGGATATGACGTCGTCACCGTGAGCGAACTTTTGAACCACCAGTCCTCTGCATCGCCGCAATGACACCGGCCAGCCCAGAACGCCGCGAGCAGCTGAAGGCGGCCATGCTCCGCCTGTCGAAGGGCGACCGGGATGCCCTCGAAGTGGTCTATCGCCTCACTAGCGTGAAGCTTTTCGGCATTTGCCTGCGTATCTTGGGGGACAGGAAAGAAGCCGAAGACGCCTTGCAGGACGTTTACATCACCCTCTGGCGCAACGCCGCCCGCTACGACGCGAAGCGCGCGAGCCCGATCGCGTGGCTGGCGACCTTCGCGCGCAACCGCGCGGTGGACCGCCTGCGCACGGGCAAGGTGCGGCGCGGCGCGGTGCCGGTGGAAGCGGCGGCAGAGCTGCCCGATGGTGACCCGTCCGCCGACGATCTGCTGATCGATGCGGAGCGGACCGCGCGGGTCCACGCCTGCCTCGAAACGCTCGACGAGCCGCAGCGCGGGGCGATCCGCACCGCCTTCCTCGAAGGGCGCACCTATGCCGAGCTGGCGGAGCGCAACGCGGTGCCGCTGGGGACGATGAAGAGCTGGATCCGGCGCGGTCTCCTGAAGCTGCGCACCTGCATGGAGGGCGGTGAATGAGCACGCCCGGACACGATATGCCCGAACTCTCCGGCGACGAACTGCTCGCTGCGGAATACGCGATGGGCCTGCTGGAAGGCGAAGACCTGCTTGCAGTGCGCGGTCGCATGGCGCGCGAGCCAGCGTTTGCCGGGCTGGTCGCGCAATGGGAAACCCGGCTGGCCCCGCTGCTGGACGAACCTGCCCGCGCCGCCCCTTCGCCCGAGGTGTGGAGCCGGATTGCAGGCGAGCTGGAGGAGCGGGACGAAGCACCCAGCCCCGTGGTCCTGCTCCAGCGCCGGGTCGCGGTGTGGCAGCGGATCGCCGCCGGCAGCGCTGTTGCGGCGGTTGCCGCCGTCGCGCTGCTGTTCTTGCCATCGGGCAACACGCCAGCGCCTGCCCCAGATGCGTCGCCGCTGGTCGCCTCGATCCCGATTGCCGATACCCCGCTGCGTATCGGCGTGACCTTCCTGCCCGAGCGCGATGAACTGCTGGTCGCGGCGAGCGGACTGACCGCCGACGGGGTTCACGATCACGAGCTGTGGCTGGTGCCGCCGGGCGAAGGCGCGCAGCCGCAATCGCTGGGGGTCATCGCGCCGGGCACGCAGGAAAGAGTATCGCTCGACCCGGAGCTTGCCCGCTCGATGCGGCAGGGTGCGCAGATCCTGCTGAGCCAGGAACCGCTCGGCGGCGCGCCGGACAAGTCCGCGCCAGGGCCGGTGGTGGCTCAGGGAACTCTGGCGACGATCTGACCGCGAAAGAAATTGCGGGGCGCGCTGCATCCACGGCGCGGTCCGCTGCGTAACTCCTCACCGACGGGACCAAACGACCTGTTGGAATGAGGAGATCGACGATGTTCGCCAAGAAAACCCAAGCCGCCCTGATGCTTGCCGCCAGCGCAGCCCTGCTGGGCGCGTGTGCTTCATACGATATGGAAGACGGCCAGATGGCCAGCGCCAGTGCCGACACGACCGTGATGGTCGGCGGAGCGGCGATGTACCCCACGCGCAATATCGTCGAGAACGCGGTCAATTCGAAGGACCACACCACGCTGGTTGCAGCCGTGAAGGCTGCCGGGCTGGTCGATACGCTGTCCGGCCCCGGCCCCTTCACCGTTTTCGCGCCGACCAATGCCGCCTTCGCCAAGCTGCCCGCAGGCACGGTCGACACGCTGCTGAAGCCTGAAAACAAGGCGATGCTGACCAAGGTGCTGACCTATCACGTAGTCCCCGGCCGGGTATCCGCCAGCGATCTGATGATGAAGATCAGGCAGGGCGGCGGCATGGCCAAGCTGACCACCGTGGAAGGCGGCACGCTGACCGCCAAGATGATGGGCGGCAATGTCGTGCTGGTCGACGAAAAGGGCGGCATGGCTACCGTCACGCAGGCCGACGTGTTCCAGTCCAACGGCGTGATCCACGTGACCGATACGGTCTCGATGCCTGGCTGATCTCAGTTCCCCTCGCGGCACCGGCAAGCGTTACCCCCGCTACCCAGCACCGGTGTCGCACCAAGGCCCCGTTCGGCGAGTTCCTCTCGTCGGGCGGGGTTTTTTTATGGACCGTGCTGCGACCGGGCCCAGCGTTCCGTCAGCCAGAGGATGAAAGCGTGGGCGCCCGAGAGCGACACGCAGGCAACGATCATTCCGATGGTAGGATCACCGTTCTGCAATTCACGCGGCACGAAGGCCAACGCGCCGCCGATACCGATCAGCGCCAGGATGAACAGGACCGGCAACTGCCAGATGATGAGCGCGGGCGAGCCGAGAGATGTCGCCTCGCCGCGCAACCCGTAATGCTGGGGCAGTCGCTCGAAATGACCGAACCGTTGCTTGGCCCAGAAGACCGAGAGCGACAGAGCCAGGATCGCGGCCCCGAGAACCAGAGCCGCGATCCCGCTCATATCAGGCTGCGTCGGAAGCGCGCTTGCCGCCCTCGCCGTCGAACACGCGGATCGGATCCTTCCGGCCTTCGACCACGTCCTTGTCGATCACGACTTCGTTGCAGCCTTCGAGATCGGGCAGGTCGTACATCGTGTCGAGCAGCAGGCCTTCCACGATAGAGCGCAGGCCGCGGGCACCGGTCTTGCGCTTGATCGCACGCTCGGCAATCGCACGCAGGGCCTCGTCGTTGAAGGTCAGCTCCACGCCTTCCAGCTCGAATAGCTTGGCGTACTGCTTGACGATCGCGTTCTTCGGCTCCTGCAGGATCGTGACCAGCGCATCGACATCGAGGTCGTGCAGCGAGGCGATCACCGGCAGGCGGCCGACGAATTCGGGGATCAGCCCGAACTTGAGCAGATCTTCCGGTTCGCTCTTCTCGAGCAGTTCGCCGATGCGGCGCTTGTCCGGGTCGGCAACATGCGCGCCGAAGCCGATCGAGCGCTTCTGCAGACGGTCGCCGATGATCTTGTCCAGCCCGGCGAAGGCGCCACCACAGATGAACAGGATGTTCGTGGTGTCGACCTGCAGGAATTCCTGCTGCGGATGCTTGCGCCCGCCCTGCGGCGGCACGCTGGCGGTGGTGCCTTCCATCAGCTTGAGCAGTGCCTGTTGCACGCCCTCGCCCGACACGTCGCGGGTGATGGAGGGGTTTTCCGCCTTGCGCGTAATCTTGTCGATTTCGTCGATGTAGACGATCCCGTGCTGCGCCTTCTCGACGTTGTAGTCCGACGCCTGGAGCAGCTTGAGGATGATGTTCTCGACATCCTCGCCCACGTAGCCCGCTTCGGTCAGCGTGGTTGCGTCCGCCATGGTGAACGGCACGTCGAAGGTGCGCGCCAGCGTCTGCGCGAGCAGCGTCTTGCCCGAACCGGTCGGCCCGACCAGCAGGATGTTGGACTTCGCCAGTTCGACGTCGCCCTGTTTCCCTGCGTGCTTCAGCCGCTTGTAGTGGTTGTGCACCGCGACCGAGAGCACGCGCTTGGCGCGTTCCTGCCCGATCACATAATCGTTGAGCGTGGCGCAGATTTCGGACGGGGTCGGCACTTCGCCTTCCTTGCGCCCGGTCAGCCCGGCCTTGGTTTCCTCGCGAATAATGTCGTTGCAAAGCTCGACACACTCATCGCAGATGAAAACGGTCGGCCCGGCGATCAGCTTGCGCACCTCATGCTGCGATTTGCCGCAGAAGCTGCAGTACAGCGTGCTTTTGCTATCCGTTCCGCTCAATTTACTCATAATCCTGGTATCCTCGAATCCCCGCAGCTGCGGAGAACCTTACGAATGTAACTTTCGCGCACGCCATTGCAACCTAGGCATGTATCGCACGAATCGCCTTGCGAAGGGCTGAAGACAGCCCCCGCGTAAATTTACGCCCTCATTTTTCAGAGCCTTGTGGCCCTGAGGCCACTCAGGTGACGGGGACGCCGAGCCCGGTCAGTCAGGCGCCCCGCCCGATCCTTCGGATTCGCCGCTCGAGTCGTCGTCCGAATCGCCCTGGGGACGGCTCTCGAAGACCTTGTCGACGAGGCCGAACTTCATGGCTTCACGCGCATCGAGGAAGGTATCGCGATCCATCGCTTCCTCGATCTTCTCCAGCGGCTGGCCGGTGTACTTGGCGTAGAGCTCGTTCATGTTCTTGCGAATGCGCAGGATCTCGCGCGCCTGGATCTCGATGTCCGAGGCCATGCCCTGCGCGCCGCCCGAAGGCTGGTGGATCATGATCCGCGCATTAGGCAGCGCGATCCGCATGCCCGGCTCGCCCGCGGCCAGCAGGAAGCTGCCCATCGACGCGGCCTGGCCCACGCACACCGTGGAAATGCGCGGCTGGATGTACTGCATCGTGTCGTGGATCGCCATGCCGGCCGTCACCACCCCGCCGGGCGAGTTGATGTACATGCTGATCGGCTTGGACGGGTTCTCGGATTCAAGAAACAGCAGCTGCGCCACTGCGAGACTGGCCATGCCATCTTCCACCGGGCCGGTGAGGAACACGATCCGTTCGCGCAGCAGGCGGCTGAAAATATCGAAGCTGCGTTCGCCGCGACTGGTCTGTTCGACCACCACGGGCACCAGCGCGCCGGTTGCGGGGTCGCGGAAATAGCCGGATTCGTCGAATTGCATGAAGGGTCCTTATCTGTCTTGGCCGCCTATATCTGGTCTCATCCTTTCATCATCAAGGCTTGAATGGAAAGCCCGCGCGCGCCAGTTGTGCCGCAACAACATGCGCGGTGCCCAATTCTTGATGGCGATGCGCCCAAGGAGCCTGATTTATGACGATGCCCAGCAACCCCATCCCCTTCCGCGCCGATGACGAGGAAGAGGCGGACAAGGACATCTCCAACGCCGGCGCGGCGATGATGAACAAGTTCCTCGATGCGCGTACCGTGCTGATCTTCGGCGGCGTCGACCAGAAGATGGCGGAGCGCATTTCGATGCAGCTGCTCTATCTCGACCATGTCAGCCACGAACCGATCCGCGTGATCGTCAACTCGCCGGGCGGCCACGTCGAATCGGGCGACACGATCCACGATCTGATCAGCTTCATCGCTTCGCCCGTGGCCATGATCGGCACCGGCTGGGTCGCCAGCATCGCGACGCACATCTTCCTGAGCGTTCCGGCAGAGCGCCGCTTCTGCCTCCCCAACACGCGTTTCCTGATCCACCAGCCCTCCGGCGGTGCGCGCGGCATGGCCAGCGACATCGCCATCCAGGCGCAGGAAATCGTCAAGATGCGCGAACGCATTGCGCACAAGATCTCGGACGCGACCGGCCAGCCGGTGGAAAAGGTGATCAAGGATATCGACCGCGATTTCTGGATGAACACCGAAGAGGCGAAGGATTACGGGATCCTCGGCGCGGTGATCAACAACGCCAAGGAAGTGACCTTCGGGTAACCTCCACAGGCAATTGACGGGGGCGCGGCGCTGACGCAGCATCGCGCCCCATGAAAACAGGCATTTCGCTCGCTGCGCTGGCGCTCCTTCTTTCCGCAACGCCCGCTATTGCCGATTTTTACCCCGACACGCCGGGCGAGGCCTCCGAACAGATAGAGCGGATCGAGACGCTCGACGATGCCGGGCCGAACCTCAATGCGGTGATCGTCTACAATCCCGACGCGCCTTCTGTGGCGGCAGGAATGTTCGGCACCCCGCTGGGCGGGCGCACCGTTCTGGTCAAAGACAACATCGAAACGCGCGAATTTCCGACGACCGCCGGTTCGCTGGCGCTTGCCGGAAACATGACCCGCCGCGACGCGCCGCTGATTGCCAATCTGCGCGACGCAGGCGGTGTGGTGCTGGGCAAGACCAATCTTTCCGAATGGGCCAATATCCGCGATTTCAACTCCACCAGCGGATGGAGCGCGGTCGGCGGCCTCACCCGCAATCCCCACGCGATCGATCGCAATACCTGCGGATCATCCTCGGGCAGCGCGGCAGCGGTTGCCGCAGGCTTCGCGTGGGCCGCAATCGGCACAGAGACCAACGGGTCGATCACCTGCCCCGCCAGCATCAACGGCGTGGTCGGGTTCAAGCCCACCGTGGGGCTCGTCAGCCGGACCTATGTGGTGCCGATCTCCAGCACGCAGGACACCGCCGGGCCGATGGCCCGCAGCGTGACGGATGCCGCCATGCTGCTGACCGCAATCGCCGGCAGCGATCCGGCAGACCCTGCCACGGCAGAGGCCGACCGCTACACGCGCGATTTTGCCGCAGGGCTGTCCGATGCCTCCCTGAATGGCGTGCGGATCGGAGTGATGCGCAGGCAGGCAGGCGACCGCGCCGACCTGCGCGCAGTGTTCGATACCGCGCTGGCCGATCTAGAGGCGGCAGGCGCGACGCTGGTCGATATCGAGTTCGAACCGAACGAGGAAATGTCGCGCGACAGTTTCCAGGTGCTGCTGTTCGAGCTGCGCGAGAGCATGGGCCAATACCTCGCCTCGATCCCACCGATCGGTGGTCGCGAGAAGATGACGCCGCGCAGCCTCGCCGACCTGATCGCCTTCAACGAGCGGCATGAGCGCGCAGAGATGCGCTGGTTCGGGCAAGGCATCTTCGAACTGGCGGAGACCACGACCGGCCGCAAAGCTTACGAGGCGGCACGCGAGAACGCGGTCCACCTGGCGGGCGAGCAGACCATCGACCGGCTGCTGGCCGAGTACGACGTGCAATTCCTGGTCGCGCCGACGCGCGGCCCGGCGTGGGTCAGCGATCTGGTCAACGGCGACAATTTCAACGGCAGCATCGGCTTCGGCAGCCCGGCGGCGATCGCGGGCTATCCGCACCTGACCGTGCCGATGGGCGCGATCGAGGAGCTTCCCCTGGGCCTCTCCATCATCGGCGGCAAATGGCAGGACTGGGACGTGCTGAAGGCAGGCGCGGCCTACGAGCGGGCGCGCAGTGCGAGCATCCCGACACCCGATTTCACCCGCTGGATGGCCGCGACGGGAAATCCGGCAGCCGAAAACGCGAGCGGGGCGACCGGCAACTAGCCGACCGCCCCGCGCGTTTGTCTCTCAAGACCGAGCGTCTGCGCGCTTAGTCCTTCTTGGCAGCAGGCTTCTTCGCCGGAGCCTTCTTGGCCGCAGGCTTCTTGGCGGGCGCCTTCTTCTCGTCCGAAGCAGCGGCTTTCTTGGCCGGAGCCTTCTTGGCGGCGGGCGTCTTCTCGTCCGAGGCAGCAGCCTTCTTGGCCGGGGCCTTCTTCGCGGCGGGCTTCTCGTCAGCCTTGTCGTCGGACTTGGCAGCAGCCTTCTTGGCAGGAGCCTTCTTCGCAGCCGCCTTCTTGGCCGGGGCCTTCTTCGCCTTGGCGGCTTCGGCCTCGGTGCTTTCTTCCGCTTCGATCGCGGCTTCCAGCTCTTCGCGGGTCACTTCGCGTTCTTCGATTTCGGCCTTGTCGAACAGGAAGTCGACGACCTTGTCTTCATACAGCGGAGCGCGCAGCTGGGCGGCGGCCATCGGCTCGTTCTGGATGAACTGCATGAACCGCTCGCGGTCTTCCGGGCGATACTGCTGCGCGGCCTGCTGCATCAGCATCGACATTTCCTGGTTGCTGATCTGCACGCCATTGGCCTGGCCGATTTCGGACAGGAGCAGGCCCAGACGCACGCGGCGCTCGGCGATGCGGCGGTAGTCGTCGCGCTCGCTCTCGATTTCCTTGATCGCCGCTTCGGAATCTTCCTCGCGCGAGGCTTCCTGCATCAGCTGCTGCCAGATCTGCTCGAACTCGGCATCGACCATGCCTTCGGGCACGGCGAAATCGTGACCGGCGGCCAGTGCGTCGAGCAGCTGGCGCTTCATCTGGGTGCGGGTCAGGCCGGCAGTTTCCTGCTCCATCTGCGCCTTGACCAGCTCGCGCAGCTTGTCGGCGCTTTCGAGGCCGAGCGACTTGGCGAACTCGTCGTCGATCTTGCTGTCTTCAGGCGTCTTCACCGCCTTCACGGTGACCGCGAATTCCGCGTCCTTACCCGCAAGGTGTTCTGCCTGGTATTCTTCGGGGAAGGTGACCTTCACGACCTTCTCGTCGCCCGTCTTCACACCCGTCAGCTGGTCTTCGAAGCCGGGAATGAAAGTGCCCGAACCCAGCACCAGCGGGGCGTCTTCGGCCTTGCCGCCTTCGAATTCGACACCGTCGATCGAGCCGACGAAATCGATGATGACCTGGTCGCCTTCGGCGGCCTTCTTGGTCTTGGCGGCGTCCTTGAAGGTCTTGTTCTGGTCGGCGATGCGCTGCAGCGTCTCGTCGATCGCGCTTTCGTCCACCGGCACGACCAGCCGTTCCAGCTTGATGCCGTCGACGTCAGGGGTGTCTATTTCAGGCAGGATTTCGAGGCTGACGTCGATCTCGGCATCCTTGCCCTGATCGTAGCCATCCTTGAGCGCGACGGTCGGCTGCATCGCCGGGCGCAGGCCCTTGTCCTTCATCAGTTCGTCGACCGAGGACTGGATCGTGTCGTTGACGACCTGCGCGTGCAGCTGCTCGCCGTGCATCTTGCGCACGAGGTTGGCAGGCACCTTGCCCGGGCGGAAGCCCGGCATGCGCACCTGAGGCGCGATGCGTTTCACCTCGGCCTTGATCCGGTCGTCGATCTCGCTCGCGGGGATCGTGATGAGATAGGCGCGCTTGAGGCCTTCGTTGGCGGTCTCGGTGATCTGCATGAGTGGTCTTACGTGCTTTCCGACAAAGAGTGCTGATTGCATCGCGCGGCGAATGGCTGGTGCGGGCGAAGGGACTCGAACCCCCACATCTTGCGATACTTGGACCTAAACCAAGCGCGTCTACCAGTTCCGCCACGCCCGCAATCCGAACGAGGACGCGCGAATGGCGGGAGCCATCCACGACAGACCGGCGCGTCTAGAGCGTCTGCGCGCAAAGGGCAAGCGCTCCGCCTGCGGGCATTTCCGGAAGGGCGCGGAAACTTGATTATGACGTTTAGGTTACATACAGAGGGGCAAGTGTAACAAATATGTCAAATTTGAATGGATGAAAGAATGAAATCGGATCTGAAAATGCGCGCCAAGGCGCTCGGGAGGCTGATCGTTCCGCCGGTCAATCCGGCCAATGGACGCCTGTCGTCCAAGGAACTGGAAAAAGACGGCCCCGGCGGCAATCCGCTGCTCGAGCGCAGTTCATGGACCAGCGAGATCGATCGCGAGCGTCTCGATGCCGGGCTGCGGATCGCGCATGCGCGCCGTTTCTCGCTCTACGCGTCGAGCCTGACGCCCGATTGATACGCGCACGATACGCAAGCCGTATTGTCACGCCCCGCCCGTCTGTCTATCGGCCAGCCCCATGACCGAAGAAAGCCCCGAAAACACCCCCGCGCAGACCCCCGAAACCCAGGGTGCGGACGTCCCGCCGATGCAGCTGTCGGTCAATCCGCGCAGCACGCATTTCGACCAGGCAGCGCTCCAACGCGGAGTGGGCATCCGCTTCAAGGGCCGTCAGCGCACGGATATCGAGGAATATTCGATCAGCGAAGGCTGGGTGCGCGTGCAGGCCGGGCGGACGATGGACCGCAAGGGCCAGCCGCTCACGCTCAAGCTGAAGGGCCCTGTTGAGGCCTGGTTCGAAGATCTTGGCGAGGATGCGCCGGTCGCCCGCCAGGACGACTGAGCCCTCCGCCACTCCAGGCCTTTAATCGTAGAGCGCGACTGCGCGCTCGACCACAGCATCCCCACCTGACCGCCCTGCGCTCGCCTGTACGCGGCGCGCAGTGAGCGGACGCGCGGTCGCGTAGCTCGTCTGCGACACGGCCTGTGCGGGTCTGTATGCCGCCTGCGTCACGCGCGGCTGGCTTGTTCGCCCCTGCGGTGCGCGCGCCGGGGGCGCATCGGCAAAGGCGGCAAGGAAGGCGCGCGACGGCTCTTCGCGGGTCGGCTGCGGCCGCACGGGCGCGGGGGCGGCCTGCGCAAAGCGCTGCTGCGCGCGGGGCTTTGCTTTTCCATCGGGATAGATGAAGCCCTGCACCGGCCACGGCGTGGTGCCGAGCGCCTGCAGCGGATAGTACCACACACGCACCTGGCTCCAGTCGTTGTTCGGCGAGACGTCGACCGCCTTAACATTGCGCTCGATCTGCCCGCGCCGCCCATTGATGGGCGACCAGTTGGCATGATCGAGCAGCACGGTGCGCGAATCGATCACCTTGGCGACTGCCGCGACATGACCCAGCTGCATGTTTCCGGTCGGAATGAACGCCATCACCGCGCCTTCGCGCGGCGTATGGCCACGTGCGAAGCGGCCTTCGGCCTGATCCCACCACGTGAGCGCGTCGCCGTAAATATCGATCCCGCTCACTTCACGCGCATAGGGCACGCATTGCAGGTACGGCGGCAATTCGCTGCCGCTCGACGCTGCTGACGCACCTGCGGCGACCTGTGCCTGAGCGGCGACAAGTGGCGGAACTGCAAGACTTGCAGCAACTGCAGCGAGGGGGAGGACGAACAGATGGGGGCGGCAATTCATGCGGCAAAGATTTGCCGGTCGAGCCTTTCCATGAGCCTCAGAAGATTGGTTAACAGCGCGTTTACCTTTGGAGCCGTGTTGACGGGCCTTTCTCGCCCGCCGGACGCGAGGGTGCTTGCCAATGGCGCGGCCAAGGCCCAACTGCCGTCCCTATGCTGCCTCGTGTAATCATTATCGGGCGCCCCAACGTGGGCAAATCCACCCTGTTCAACCGGCTGGTGGGCAAGAAGCTCGCGCTGGTCGACGATCAGCCGGGCGTCACACGCGACCGGCGATTCGGTGACGTAACGCTCGCGGGGATGCGCTTCACCATCGTCGATACCGCCGGGTGGGAAGACGAAGACCCCAGCACGCTGCCGGGCCGGATGCGGATGCAGACCGAAGTCAGCATCGCCGATGCCGACGCGGTGCTGTTCGTGGTCGACGCGCGCGCCGGTCTCACCCCGCTCGACAACGAGATCGGCAACTGGCTGCGCACCGCGGACGTTCCGGTGATCGTGGTTGCCAACAAGGCCGAAGGGCGCAGCGGCGACGCCGGAATTTTCGAAGCCTACTCGCTCGGCCTTGGCGAGCCGATCGGCATTTCCGCCGAACATGGCGAAGGCACTGCCGACCTGTTCGAAGCGCTGTGGCCTGTCATCGGCGAGAAGTCCGAGGCGGGCGACGCGCTGGAGGCAATGGACGAGGGCGAAGAGGACGAAGACGGCGTCCCCACCGGCCCGCTGAAGCTGGCGATCGTCGGGCGGCCCAACGCGGGTAAATCGACCCTCATCAACCGGCTGCTGGGCGAGGATCGCCTGCTGACCGGTCCCGAAGCGGGCATCACCCGCGATTCGATCGCGATCGACTGGGAATGGACCGATCCCGACAGCGGCGACACGCGCGAGGTGCGCCTGATCGACACCGCAGGGATGCGCAAGAAGCGCAACGTGGTCGAAAAGCTGGAAAAGCTCTCGGTCGCGGACGCGCGCCGCGCGGTCGATTTCGCCGAGGTCGTGGTGCTGATGCTCGATGCGACCAAAGGGCTGGAACACCAGGATCTCAAGATCGCCAGCCTCGCCATCGAGGAAGGCCGCGCGCTGATGATCGCGATCAACAAGTGGGATGTGGCGGCCGAGCCGAGCAAGCTGTTCAACGGCATCCGCTTCGCGCTCGACGAAGGGCTGGCGCAGGTGCGCGGCCTGCCGCTGATCGCGGTCAGCGCGAAGACCGGCAAGGGGCTGGATCAGCTCATCGCCGCCGCGTTCCAGCTGCGCGAGACCTGGAGCAAGCGCGTGTCCACTTCCGCGCTCAATCGCTGGTTCGACGATGCGCTGGAGGCGAACCCGCCCCCCGCCCCGGGCGGCAAGCGGATCAAGCTGCGCTACATCACCCAGGCCGGCACCCGCCCGCCCCGCTTCGTGGTGTTCGGCACCCGGCTGGACATGCTGCCGACCTCTTACGAGCGCTATCTGGTCAACGGCATTCGGCGCGAGCTGGGCTTCGACGCGGTGCCCGTGCGGGTGGTGCTGAAGACGTCGAAGAACCCCTACGCGAGCGAGTCTTGATCCTCAGTCGAACGAGAGTGCCATGATCGACCTGTTGGCCGCCTCCGGTGCCGATTTCGCGAGCGACCTGGTCAACCGCACCAGCAACACGTTGCGGGTGCAGCAGGTGCTGCAACTCAGCCTGACGCCGGTGTTCCTGCTCGCCGCGATCGGCGCGGTGATGAACACCATGACCCAGCGGCTGATCTGGATCGCCACCCGGATCGAAGCGATCGAGGAAGCGGCCGAACTGGGCGCAGCAGGTCGCAGGCCCGAGGAATTGCCGATACTGGAGCGGCGCAGGGTCTATGCGCAGGGCGCGGTGATGTTCTGCACCGCCAGCGCGCTGGCGATCTGCATCGTCATCGGCCTGCTGTTCGTCAGCGCCTTCATCGAGACGCAGATCGGCACGCTGACCGCAGTCGCGTGGATTACCACCATGGGCCTGATGGTCGCCGGGCTGGTGCTGTTCCTGCTGGAAACGCGACTGGCGACGGGCAGCGCGAAAGATCGCCGCCGTCGCAGTCGCGAAATCATGCGCCGCAAGACAGAGCGCGCGGCGGAGGAAGACAACTCCGGCGCGTCGCTCTAGCAGGCGCGACCGCAGGGCCTAGGGCGCGCCCGCGCCAGTCTCGCCCTCGCCAGCCGGGTGGCTTTGCAGTTGGACGTAGTTGTGCAGGCCCATCCGCTCGATCATGTCGAACTGGGTTTCGAGGAAGTCGACATGATCTTCCTCGCTGCGCAGGATGCTCTCGAACAGCTGGCCCGACGTGTAGTCGCGCACCTCCTGGCAATAGGCGGCGGCTTCCTTGAGCAGCGGGATCGCCTCCATTTCGACCGCGAGGTCGGCCTTGAGGATCTCCTCGACCGTCTCACCCACCTTCAGCTTGTGGATCGCCTGGAAGTTGGGCAGCGCGCCAAGGAACAGGATCCGCTCGGCCAGCCAGTCGGCGTGCTTCATCTCGTCGATCGACTCATGCCGCTCGTATTCGGCAAGCTTGGTCACGCCCCAGTCGGCCAGCACGCGGTAGTGCAGCCAGTACTGGTTGATCGCGGTCAGCTCGTTGGTGAGCGCCTTGTTAAGATACTGGATGACCTTTTCGTCGCCCTTCATGGCCGCATGCTCCTGTGAATGTGAATTGCCCCACGCTTAGGCGTCGGTCAGGCAACTCCGCAAGGGCGAAGGCGCAAAAAGTCGCAGATTTCCGGGCTTTTGAGAGCGCCTCGCAGTGGCAGGCGCACTATTGCGAATGCGCCTAGGCCGCAGCCTTGCGGCACCCTAGCTCGCGTTCCTCGAACACGATCGCATCGGCATCGCACAGGCACGAGCCGCATTGCGGACGCTTGCCGAGCATCGCGTAGCACGCCTCTGCATCGCCCGCACAGTGCCCGGCAGCGCGACGCAGATCCGTTTCGCGGATGGCATTGCATATGCATACGTACATTGGCGGAACAATCTCCTGCAAACGACTCGCAAGGACATTGTTAATGCGACTTGTTCTCACAAACAAGAGCAAATCCAATCCGTCGCCCTAACGCCGCTTCACGAAGACATGCTTGGTCCCCGCCTCATCGACGAAGTCGATCTCGACCGAGCCGGGGCGGCGCAGCTTCGCATCGGCCTCGTAATTCCTGCAATCGCCTCCGAACGGCGCACATAGCAGGCTGAAGCGGACGATGGAGGTCGAGCCCAGCCGCACCACCTGATAGGCTCCGCGATCTTCGGGCGGGGTGCAGTCTGCATCCTCCGCCCGGCAGAAGCGGTAGCGCATGTCCTCGCCCATCTCGAGGCGATAGGCCGCGCCCTCGCCCAGGGCACCGGTATAGACGCCCGGGATATCGCGCGTCTCGATCGGCTCCGAACACCCACCCAGCAGCGCTGCGAGGCCGATCGCGAGTGCCCCTCTGATCACCCTGCCTCCCGCGTCCGCCGGATCGGGAACAGCTTGCCGTAGGTCAGGCAGCGCCACAGCCATTCCAGCGGGCCGAAGCGATAGACCGACAGCCAGGCCTTCGACCACGCCAGCATGATCGCCCACGCAGCCAGCATCACGATGTAGAGCTGCGGCCGCGTAAGCTCGCCATACAGGCCCAGCGCGAAGCCGTGGAACACGAACAGCATCAGGATCGACGTGCCGAGATAGTTGGAGAACGCCATCCGGCCTGCCGCGCTGACGCGCGATCCCAGCCAGCCGGTCGCCTTCGGCCCCCACAGCGCGAGCAGCGCGGCGAGCCCGATCACGAAGGGCAGGCGGAGGAAGGCGCTGGTGCCGACGAAGCTGAGGAAGGTGGCATGGAAGCTCAGCCCACGCTCCAGCGTCCACAGACCGATGGCGAGCGATCCGGCGAGGCCCACAACCACGCCGATTGTGCCCCAGATCGCCTGCTTCTTCGCATTGAGACGCCCGTCGAACAGGCCGAACCGATACAGCGCCATGCCGATCAGGATCAGCGGGATGGTCTCCAGCCCGAAGAACAGGAAACCGGTCAGCGGTTCGGCCCAGTGTTCGGTCAGGTTGTAGTGAACCCAACCGAAATAGTCGCCCGACTGGATCAGCGAGGTATCGACCTGCGCCACGTCGAGGCCCTGCGTCTTCATCACCCCGAAGCTTTCACGCACCTCTGCCGGGGTGGACGGGCCGCCGCTCTGCGTACCGGCCTCTGCCATCACCTGCGCGCCGCCAAGTTCCATCACCCAGTAGAAGAAGCCCGCCATCGCACTGAACAGCGCTGCTCCGACGAGGTAGAAGAATATCCCCACGCCCAACTGCGTCTTCGGGCCCCACTTCACGAACAACAGGCAGATGAACCCACAGGTCGCGTAGAGCGTGAGGATGTCGCCGCGCCAGATGAAGAAGAAATGGATCATGCCGAACGCCAGCAGCCAGAACAGCCGCCGCGCCTGAAGCCAGCGCCCCTGCTTGCGCGCCCACGCCTTCTCCAGGAAGAGATACATCCCCGCCCCGAACAGCAGCGTGAAAAGCCCGCGCATCTTGCCGTCGATCAGCACGAACTGCGCGACCCACATCCAGTCCGACGTCGCATCATGCGGGGTGAGGAAGCCTGCGGGCCACATATAGGCGATCATCGGCTGACCGAAGGCGACGATATTGGCCGCCAGAATGCCCATCACCGCTATCCCGCGGGTAAAATCGAGGCTTAGCAGACGCGAGGCGCCGGTGGCCGAAATCGGCGCTGCCTTTTCGGGAGCGCCTGTGGCCCGTGTATCCTGATCCGGCGTTGCCGCCGCTGTCGCTTCGGTCATTGAAAAGATTCCCCCCTGTTACCCGTCACCTAACAGCGAGGCGGGCTCAGGGGAATTGCCTTCGACGGGCGCGCGATCTCGCCCGATGAAAAGCCTAGCGGGTGACGAGGCAGTCCTGCCCGCTGCGCTTGAGCGCATTGCACGCGCTCTGCGCCGCATCGCGGCTGGCATAGCCGCCCGCGAGCAGCTTGGTCACACGGCCCGCAGGTTCGAGCACGCGGGTCGCCCCGGCAAGCTCGCTGCGGCCCGAAAGGCGCGCCCACAGACGCTCCGCATTGCCATTGACGGCAAAGGCACCGAGCTGGATTTTCCAAGGCCCGCTGCCCGCAGCCGCCCGCACGGGCGCGGGCTGCGGTTCGGGGCGCGGCGCTACGCGTGGCTCGGGCCGGGGCTCGGGTCGCGGTTGCGGGGCAGCGCGCGCGACGACCGGCGTGGTCGGCTGCGGCTCGACTGCGCTGGGATCGGCAGCGGGCGTGCTGCGACGCGCGAAGGTCGCACCCGCATCTGCGGGGCTTTCAGTGCCAGTGACGCGGCTCGCCTCGGCGATGGCGGACTGTGCGGCGGCCACGGAGGGCGCCACGCGGGTCTGAGTGATGGGGCGCGGGATACGGTCCGGGCGGCCCGGGGTCGGGACACCCGGCGCGCTGGTCGCGACAGGCGAGGCTGCGGCAGGAACCGGAGCCGAGCGCGAGGGCGCGGCATCGCTCGCACCAAGATCGGCGGCGGCAAAACGGCTCGCACGCTGCGCGTCGGCATTGCGCTTGAGCTGCGGCACCAGCGCCTGTGCCTGCTGGCGCTGGTCGAGCGGGATGTGCGTATCCATCTGCTGCATCGCGCTGGCCGCCTGCGGCAGGCCCGCCGCGTTGGCGAGCGTGATCAGCGCGTAGGCGCGCACCCAGTCGCGCGCGACGAGGTCGCCGTTGAAGTGCGCGATGCCCAGCAGATATTGCGCGCGCGGATCGCCGCGCTCTGCGGCATCGACAACATAGGGCATAGCCTCTTCGCGGCGGCCGTTCTGGAACAGCAGCAGACCCAGATTGTCCGCCGCCTTCAGGTGCCCCTGCGCCGCAGCCTTTGCGTAATAGACTTCGGCCTGGCGGGTGTTCTGCTCGACCCCGCGGCCGAGGCGATAGGCCTGACCCAGGTTGAACTGCGCGTCGGCATCGCCCTGCCCGGCAGGTCCGCGCCATTCGGCCACGGCGGTCTCGTAATCCCCGCGCTCCCACGCGGCGACGCCATCATTGACGTCGGCCAGCGCGAGCCCCGGCAGGGTCAGCAATGCGCCTGCAAGGCACGCCCGGAGGCCGAATTTGCGACCGTTTCGCGTCGTCATGGTGTTCCCCGTCATTGCCGATCGCACGTGTTCACCCTCCGCGCTAACGGGAGATGGTTAACCCGCCATTACCACCCTTGCGAACCACTCGCCACGCCGTAACAACGCCCCGCCCCGTTGTGCGACGCTTTCGCAGCCCGACTTTACCGTCGGTCCGTCTCGATATGCGGAGCGATCGGCCTTTCCCGCCTTAACCCTAAATAAAGGACATCCTGCGAAGCCATACGCGTGCATCGAACCCGTTTGCGGGTGAACGATGCGGGACGTGCAACAATTGGGGGAACAGTCCCGGTGCGGGTATTGGCATTGGCTTCACAGAAGGGCGGATCTGGCAAGACCACCTTGTCCGGCCATCTTTCGGTCCAGGCCCAGCGTGCAGGCGCGGGGCCGGTGGTGCTGATCGATATCGATCCGCAGGGCTCGCTGGCGGACTGGTGGAACGAGCGCGAGGCGGATTATCCGGCCTTCGCGCAGACCACGGTCGCGCGGCTCGCGCACGATCTTCACACCTTGCGCGAACAGGGCTTCAAGCTTGCCGTTATCGACACCCCGCCCGCCATCACGATGGCGATCCAGTCGGTCATTTCGGTTGCAGAACTGATCGTCGTGCCGACCCGTCCCAGCCCGCACGACCTGCGGGCGGTCGGCGCGACGGTCGACCTGTGCGAACGCGCGGGCAAGCCGCTGGTCTTCGTGGTCAACGGCGCGACACCCAAGGCGCGGATCACTTCGGAAGCAGCAGTCGCGCTGAGCCAGCACGGCACCGTCGCGCCCGTCACCGTCCATCACAGGACCGATTTCGCCGCGTCGATGATCGATGGCCGCACGGTCATGGAGATCGATCCCGATTGCCGTAGTGCGACGGAGATCGCCGCGCTGTGGAACTACGTGTCCGACCGGCTGGAAAAGAACTTCCGCCGGACGGTCTTTGCCGCACCCGGCGCGGCGGTCCATCTGCCGCAGGCCCCGCGTCAGGGCGTGTTCGGCCGCCGGGTCGCGCAGTAGGTGCACCGGGCATGACCGACATGAGCTTTGCCTCGCTTTCCCCCGGCCTGCTTGCCCGCAAGGGCGGCGCGAAACCGGCCATGCGCCGCCAGTCGCCGATGGTCGATGGCACGGTCACGGGGGCCCACATGCACCACCCGCAGCCGGCGGAGAGTGCGCTGGAGGACCTGGGCTGGAACGATCTGGGCGAACCCGGCGATACGCAGCCGGACGCGCGCGAGACCGCTCCGCCAGCCGACTATCACGATGCCGCCGAGGACGCGCCGGACAGCGCGTTCGCCCCGCTTGGCAAGCACGCGCGCAGCACCGCTGCGCCCATGTACGAGACCGCATCCGAGCAGGATCGCGCGGATGAAGCCGCCAGCGAGCCGGACGTAGCCCAACCGGTCGCGGCCGTTCGCACCAAGGCCCCGCGCCTCCCGCGTCCCAATCTCACGGCCGCCAGCGCGCCTCAAGTGAGGGGCGAAGCAAAGGCCGCAACCAAGGGCAAGCGCACCGCCTTCACGCTGCGCCTGGATCACGAGCGTCATCTCAAGCTGCGGCTGGCCTGCACGCTCGCCAACCGGAGCGCGCAAGCGCTCGTCACCGAAGCGGTGGACGCCATGTTCGCCGCCACACCCGAACTCGAACAGCTTGTCGCCCGCGTCCAATCGCGCCCCCACAAGGAGGGATGAACCGATGATCCGCCAGAACTTTTCCAAAACCCTGATGCTCGCCACCGCGCTGGCCACGCTTGGCCTGACCGGCTGCGCCGGCGGTATTGGCGGTTCGAAAACCGCATCGGCCAGCGACGCCGCCACGGCCCGCGCCGACGGCAATACCGACAGGGCAATCACCCTGGCCGAGCAGGCCGTGCTCGCCGCGCCGAATGATCCGGCGGCAAAGGCAGAGCTCGGCTCCTCCTACCTCGCGGCGGGCCGCTTCGCGTCCGCGCAGCAGGCGCTCGAAGAGGCGCTGGTGCTCGGCGATGTGAGCCCGCGCACCGCGCTGCGCTATGCACTCGCCTCGATCGCGCTGGGCGACAATCGCGCCGCGATCGAGACGCTGGGCGAATGGCGCGACGCGATCGCTCCGGCGGATCTGGGCCTCGCTTATGCGCTGGCGGGCAATCCCGAACTGGGCGCACAGATCATGCAGAACGCGCTGCGTGGCGGAGAGAATACCCCGACCATGCGCCAGAACCTCGCCTATGCCTACGCGCTGGGCGGCAACTGGGCCGCCGCGCGGATCATCGCAGCGGAAGACGTCGCTCCGGGTGAACTGGACGCGCGCATTTCCGAATGGGCACGCGTCGCCCGGCCGGAAGACTATACCGCCCGCATCGCCAACCTGCTCGGCGTGCAACCGCAAGCCGATTCGGGGATGCCCGCGCAACTGGCGCTGGGCAGTGCCCCGAATGCGGATGAGATGCTCGCACAGGCTGCCGCAGCAACCGCTGCCGCTGGCCCCATTACGGGCGAACTTCCGCCGGTCGACCTGCTCGCCTCAAGCGGAGCGGCGCGCTCGCTCGCCCCGCTCGACGCTGCGGTTGGCGCGCGCGATACGGTCTCCAGCGAATTCGACAGCACCTTTGCCAAGGCGGATGCGAAGACCTCCGCCACGCCGAAGCCCGCGCCCAAGCCTGCACCCGCCGCAAGTTTCGCCAGCGCACCGGTGGTCCAGCCGATCCCTGCGCGAGCCGCGCCTGCGCCCACGCCGGTTGCTGCCCCCAAGCCGGCCCAGGCCTCGGTCTCCGCAGCTCGGGATGATCTCGCAGGCGGCACACACCTGGTGCAGCTGGGCAGCTATGCCAGCGAAGCCGATGCCAAGCGTGGCTGGGCGATCTTCATCAAGCGCCACCCGCAGGTCGCAAGCCGCGAGCAGGTGATCACCCGCGCCAAGGTCAACGGGCGGATCTATTACCGCCTGTCGGCCGGCAATCTTGCCGCATCGAGCGCGCAGTCGCTGTGCCGCACGGTCAAGGCCGCCGGTCACGGTTGCATCGCTTGGGAACAGAGCAGGCCGCTGCCCGGCACGCTCGACTCGGGCCGCCGGGTCGCGACCCGTTAAGCGGCTCGCAGATTGAACGAACGCGTCGGTCGACTGGCTAGTCGACCCTGACGCCGCCCTTCCACAGGCCCAGCACCCGGCCCTGCATCGGCTGGCCATCGAACGGCGTGTTGTCGGCAGTCGCGGCCATCTTGCGCCGGTCCACGATCCACGGCTTCTCCGGATCGACCAGTGCGATGTCGCCTTCATGGCCCTCGCGCAGCACGCCCGCATCGACGCCAAGCAGCCGCGCGGGCGCACCCGCCAGCAGATCGAACGCGCGCGGCAGGTGGATAACCCCGTCGCGCACCAGCGTGAGCGTGGTCGACAGCAGCGTTTCCGCCCCCGCCATCCCAGGCTCCGCATCGGCGAAGGGCAACCGCTTGTCCTCCGGACCGCGCGGATCGTGCCCGCTCGACACCACATCGATCGTCCCATCCGCAATCGCAGCGATCACCGCGTGACGGTCTTCCTCGCTGCGCAGAGGTGGCGAGAGCCTGCCGAAGGTGCGGAAGTCGCCGATCGCGAGGTCGGACAGCATGAAATGCGCGGGCGTCACACCTGCGGTCACCGCCACGCCGCGCGCCTTGGCGCTACGCACCAGATCGAGCGCGGCGGCTGTCGTCAGCTGCCGGAAATGAATGCGCGCACCGGCCATCTCGGCCAGCGCAATGTCGCGTGCGACCGCCAGTGCTTCGGCCTGCGGCGGCGCACTCGGCAGGCCCAGCCGGGTCGCCATTTCGCCCGCGCTCGCCACGGCATCCACCGCCAGCCCGCCATCCTCGGCATGCGCGACCACGACCATGTCGAGCATCGCGGCATAGCTCAGCACGCGCAGCATCACGCCGCTGTCCGCGATCCAGCGCCTGCCGGTCGCGATCCCGCGTGCGCCCGCCTCGCGCATCAGCGCGACCTCGCCCAGTTCCTCCCCGGCCAGCCCGCGCGTCGCGGCGGCCAGCGGATGGACCCAGAAGTCGGGCTTGCCGCTCTTGGCGATGTAGTTGACCCGGCTCGGCAGATCGAGCGGCGGCGACTGATCGGGCATCAGCGCCGCGCGACTGATCCCGCCGAAATGGAACGCGGGCTTGTCGACCGCGAACACGCCGAGATCGACGAGGCCCGGCACGACCAGCTTGCCTTTCGCGTCGACGACCTCGTCGTCGGGCTGGGCCTGCCCTGCCCCGATCGACGCGATCATGCCGTCGGCGATCCGCAGCGTGCCGTCGACGACACCCTCGGGCGTTACCAGCTTGCCGTTGACGAAGGTGATGGGTCGGGTCTGTTTCATTGCCGCCCCCTCACTTCCACTGTCCCTGCCCCAGCGGGCGTTCCCATCCGGGAACCCCGCGCGCCCGGCGGGTCAGCACGTCGAGGCACGCCATCCGCACCGCGACGCCCATCTCCACCTGCCGGGTGATGATCGACCGGTCGAGCATGTCGGCCACGTCGCTGTCGATCTCCACGCCCCGGTTCATCGGGCCGGGATGCATCACCAGCGCATCGGGTGCCGCGCGGCGCAGGCGCTCCTGCGTCAGCCCATAGAGGTGGTGGTATTCGCGGGTCGAGGGAATGAACTGGCCGCTCATCCGCTCCGCTTGCAGGCGCAGCATCATCACGACGTCCGCCCCTTCCAGCGCGGCATCGAAATCGACGAAGGGCTTCGCGCCCATCATCTCGATCCCCGCCGGCATCAGCGCGGGCGGCGCGCACACGCGCACGCTGGCACCCAGCGCCTGCAGGCACAGGATGTTGGACCGCGCGACCCGGCTATGCGCGATGTCGCCGCAGATGGTGACGACGAGGCCGGTAAAGTCCTCCGCGCCCTCGCCCCGCTCGTCCAGCGCATGGCGCAGCGCCAGCGCATCGAGCAGCGCTTGCGTAGGGTGTTCATGGCTCCCGTCGCCCGCGTTGAGCACCGGGCAATCGACCTTGCCGTCGATCAGGTCGACCGCGCCGCTCGACGCGTGGCGGATCACGATCGCGTCCGCGCGCATCGCGTTGAGCGTGATCGCTGTGTCGAGCAGCGTTTCGCCCTTCTTCACGCTCGACTGCGCGGCGTGCATGTTGACCACATCCGCACCCAGCCGCTTGCCCGCAATCTCGAAGCTCAGCAGCGTGCGCGTGCTGTTTTCGAAGAAGGCGTTGATGATCGTCATCCCGGCCAGCAGGTCGCAATGCTTGTCCCGCTGGCGGTTGAATTCGACCCACTGCTCCGCCTCGGCGAGCAGGTAGAGGATCTCGTGCCGCTCCAGCTGCGCGATGCCGGTCAGGCTGGGATGCGGGAATGCGTGTCCGCCCGCCGGGAAGCGGTCGGAATTCGGGGGGGAGCCTGCAGATGCCATTAAAGCAATGCCACTAGTCGAGGCATGTATGTCGCTCAAGCACATTCGGCTGGAGGTTCGTGTTAACGCCCCTTAGGTATGGGAAGCTAAAAGCTACGGGGCTCTCGATACCATGGAATTTGCGAAGAACGTCTGGAAACTGCTGGTTGGGATCAAGGACGGCCTCTCGCTGCTGTTCCTCCTGCTGTTCTTCGCGCTGCTGTTTGCAATCCTGACCGCGCGGCCCAACCCGGCCAGCGTCAAGGATGGCGCGCTGCTGCTCGATCTCGATGGCTTCATCGTCGAGGAGAAGGCCCCGATCGACCCGTTCTCCGTACTCCTCTCCGGCCAAGCCCCGACCGGCGAGCACGACGTGCAGGATCTGGTCCATGCGCTGGACACCGCGGCGGAAGATGACCGGGTCAAGGCGGTCGTGCTCGACATGCGCACGTTCCTCGGCGCGGGCGCGGTGCACCTGCGCGAAGTGGGCGCTGCGCTGGACCGGGTGCGCGCGGCGGACAAGCCCGTGCTCGCCTATGGCATGGCCTATTCGGACGACGGCCTGCGCCTTGCCGCACATGCCAGCGAAGTCTGGCTCGATCCGCTCGGCGGCGCGATGATCGCCGGGCCCGGTGGCAAGCGCCTGTATTACGGCGACCTGCTCGACAAGCTCGGCGTCAATGCACGCGTGTTCAAGGTCGGCACCTACAAGTCGGCGGTCGAACCCTATCTGGGCAATTCCATGTCCGAACCCGCACGCGAAAACGCACGCGAGCTGTACGGCGAACTGTGGAGCGAATGGCAGGCCAGCGTGAAGAAGGCCCGCCCCAAGATCGACATCGAACGTGTCGCGCAGACCCCTGCCGAATGGGTCGCATCGGCGAATGGCGACATTGCCAAGGCAGCCGTTGCCGCAGGCATGGTCGACAAGCTGGGTAGCTGGACCGCCTTCGGCGAGCGCGTTGCGGAAATCGCGGGCAAGGACAAGAGCGACAGCAAGCCCGGCTCCTTCGCCCACACCGACCTTGCCACCTGGCTGGCGGACAATCCATTCGACGATAGCGGCGACGCGATCGGCGTCGTCACCATCGCGGGCGAGATCGTCGATGGCGATGCCGGCCCCGGCACCGCGGGCGGCGACCGGATCGCCGAGCTGCTCGACGATGCGCTGGACGACGATCTGAAGGGTCTGGTCGTGCGGGTCGATTCGCCGGGTGGCTCGGTGCTCGCCTCCGAAGCGATCCGCGAGGCGATCCTGCGGCACAAGGCCAAGGGAATCCCTGTCGCCGTCAGCATGGCCAATGTCGCGGCCAGTGGTGGCTACTGGGTTTCGACCCCCGCCGACCGCATCTTTGCCGAACCCGAGACCATCACCGGCTCGATCGGCATCTTCGCAGTGCTCCCCACCTTCGAGAAGCTGGCCAGCAAGGTCGGTGTGAGCGCGGATGGCGTCAGCACCACGCCGCTGTCCGGCCAGCCCGATTTCATCGGCGGCTTCAATCCGGAGACCGAGCAGATCCTGCAGGCCTCGATCGAGAACGGTTATGACCGCTTCCTCGGTATCGTTGCCAAGTCGCGCGGCAAGACGCCCGCTCAGATAGACGCGATCGGTCAGGGCCGCGTGTGGGATGGCGGCACCGCGCGCCAGAACGGGCTGGTCGACCAGTTCGGCGATCTCGACGATGCGCTGGCATGGGTCGCGGGCAAGGCCGGGCTCGAAGACGACGCCTACCACGCGCGCTTCCTCGGCAGCGAATCCAGCGAATACCAGACGTTGCTGCGTCAGCTGGTCGGCGGCCGCGATGCCAGGGCACGCGGTGGCGACCTGTTCGCGATGACCGCCCAGCGCGAGGCACAGACCCCGGCACGGATCGCGCAGGATCTGCAGAAGATCATCGAAACGCCCGGAATGCGTGCCTATTGCCTCGCCTGCCCGGAGCCTTCGGGCGCGGTCCGGAACCAGCCGGCCGCACGCAATGGCGACTGGCTGAACGTGCTTGTCCGTCTTTTCGGCGATTAAAGCGCTTGCGCTGAAGCGAGAGGATTGGCAAATGCGCCCCTCGGCATGGCCCCGAGGGGCCGTCCGGGCGCGTAGCTCAGTGGTAGAGCACACCCTTCACACGGGTGGGGTCGCAAGTTCAATCCTTGCCGCGCCCACCATCTTTCAAAGACTTAGAAGAGATGCTTCGTCCCATGGAATGTCATGGAGCGACGGTGCATGGTGGCGCCCCATCCTGATTCCGACGCCGCGCTGGCCAAGGCTCCCGCCCCGTTCCCGGCATAGGGCCGCCCGGCGCTCCCACGCCCTCGACGGCCTGAAGCCGTACTCGCTGCGGACCATCTGCACAGGATCTGCATAACAAGCGGACGGCATCCAGACCGAAAGCCCGGTCATGGCGACACAGGCGCGCGCCATTCCCCCGTCGATCTGACGGAGAAAGACGATGCCACCCACGATTGCAGTTCCCGCCAACGCCCGTTTCGCCTTTGTCGCCAAGGTCGGCGCATGCGTCGGCCTGCTCGCGATGTCGGATGCGCTGTTCTACGGCTATGCTGGCGGCTCGGTCATCGGCCTGTTCGCGCTGGCCTGGGTGATTGCGCTGGTCCTTGTCCGCCCGGTGGTTCGGCGAAGCCTGGGCGGACGCGCGGCGATCATCGCCGCGCTGCTGCTTGCCCTGGCACTGGCCTACGCCCCCGACCTGCTGGGTGTCGTGCTGTTCTTCCTGGCACTCGGCACCGCCGCACTCCTCCCCCGCCACCGCTTCGACCACGCGGGGCTGTGGGCCATCCGGCTGGCTGCGCTTGGAGTGAAAGCTCCCATCGGCCCGGCGAGCGACCTGCGGCGCATCGGCAAGCTCCCGGGACGCAGCAGCAGGTGGAGCGCGAATGAAATCGCGCTCCAGCTTGGCCTGCCGCTGATCGGTGGCGGCCTGTTCCTCGCGCTTTTCGCGCACGCCAATCCCGTGCTCGGTTCGGCGCTCGGCACGATCCGTATGCCCGGTCTGGGCCCGATGTTCGCCCACATGCTGCTTATCGGCGCGACGCTGACATTCGTGTGGCCGACCTTTCGCCCCCGCGCCACGCGGCTCTCGAGCGAACGCGAGCCGATACCTGCGCGGCTGCCCGACCTGCGGATCACGACCATGGTCCTCACCCTCACAGTCTTCAACGCGATCTTCGCGGTGGAGAATGCGCTCGACATCGTCTTCCTGTGGAGCGGCGCGACGCTGCCTGACGGCGTCACATTGGCCGATTACGCCCATCGCGGCGCCTATACCCTGATCGCGACCGCGCTGCTGGCGGGGCTGTTCGTGCTGATCGCATTGCAGCCGGGCTCCGCCGCCGCCAAAAACCGAACCGTACGGATGCTGGTGCTGCTGTGGATCGGGCAGAACGTTTTCCTCGTCGCGTCGAGCGTGCTGCGCGTGCTCGATTACATCGACGTATATTCGCTGACCGTGCTACGGATCGCCGCGCTGATGTGGATGGCGCTGGTCGCGACCGGGCTGGTGCTGATCTGCTGGCGGCTGATGACCCGGCGCTCGGCTGCCTGGCTGATCAATGCAAACGCGATCGCGGCGGCAATCGTGCTCACCGCATCCAGCATCGTCGATCTCGGCGCGGTCGCGGCGCAATGGAACGTCGCCCATCTGCGCGATCCTGCAAGATTGGACCTGTGCTACCTCTCGCGGCAGGGCAGCGCAGCACTTATCCCGCTTATCGAGCTGCGCGATGCGCCGGTCAGCGCCGCGATACGCGATCGGGCGATTTATCTGAGCGACCGGGAATACCGCGATCTGGCGCTGCAGCAGGCCGACTGGCGGGGCTGGACATGGCGGGGCGCACGCCGGCTGGAGGATGCCGAGGCGATGCTCGACGACGATACTCGTCAGCCGCGCCCGGCCCCCCATGGGAGGCTTTGCGACGGACGCTTGCGGCCGCCCCCGCCCCTGCCGCCCGCGATCAAGGCTCCCTCGACCGAGACCCCGCCCGCGCAAACCGGGCCGACTTCTTCGCCAGACGCATCCACGCCATTGACGCCGGAGCAAAACCCGTGATCCTGTGCCCCATGCCCCGCACGATCTTGGTCGTCGATGACGACCCCCATATCCGCCAGTTGCTGGTGTTCGCACTCGGCAAGGCCGGGCTCGACACGATCGAGGCCGGCGATGGAGAAGCCGCGCTGGCCAGTATCGAGAACCGCGAGCCACACCTCGTCATCCTCGACATCAACATGCCGCGAATGGACGGTCTTGAAGCCTGCCGACGGATCAGGGCGAGCAGCGACGTGCCGATCCTGTTCCTGTCCTCCCGCGATGACGAGATCGACCGGGTGCTCGGCATAGAACTCGGCGCGGACGATTATGTGGTGAAGCCGTTTTCTCCGCGCGAGGTCGTTGCCCGGACGCAGGCAATCCTGCGGCGGGTTTCGGCACGGCCACCCGATGTGGAGCACTTCGGCGGGCAGATCGCGCATAACTGCCTGACGCTCGATCTGGAAAGCTGGCGGGCAACGTGGGACGGACAGGACGTGCCGCTGACGGTGACCGAGTTCACCACCCTGCGAACGCTCGCCTCGTGGCCCGGCAAGGTCTTCAGCCGCGATGCGATCATCGATCGGCTGCACGGGCCCAACTTCGCGGTGACCGACCGGACGGTCGACAGCCATATCCGCAATCTGAGAGCGAAATTCGCGGCCGTTGGCGGCGAAACGCTGATCGAGACGCGCCCCGGCATCGGCTATGCTCTGGGCGCATGCCAGCGCACAGCCGGATAGAGCGGCGCGCGAGACCCGGAATGCTCAGCGCGACGAAGGGATGGATCAAGGCCCGCTGGCCGCGCCTGCGCCTGCGCACGATCGTCTTCGCAACGCTGTTCGTCGTGGCGGCGCTCCCCGGCATCGCGGCGATGTTCCTGCGGGTGTACGAGAACACGCTCGTGCGACAGACCGAGGCGGAACTGGTGGCGCAGGGCGCGGCGCTCGCCGCGGCGGCAGGGGCGCAATGGCCCGGCGCGGTGGCCAGCGTTCCCGCTCCGAACGACTGGCGACCGGAACCGCCGACCATCGACCTCAGCAGCAGCGCAATTCTGCCGGAGCGGCCTGCCCCCCGCGCGCTTGCCGATCGCGCGAGCCCCCGTGCGGTCAGGCTGGCGCAGGACATGGCGCCGGTGATCGCGCGCACCCGGCAGGTGACGCTTTCCTCCATCATCCTGCTGGATGGGCAGGGTCGCATTGCCGAAGCGGGATCGGCACAAAGCTACGCGAACCTGCCCGAAGTGCGCACCGCAATCGCAGGGCATCCCGCCACCGTGCTGCGCCGCATCGGCACCTATCGCGCGACCTATCGCTTCGAATGGCTATCGCGCGCGGCAGCGGTGCGGGTCCACCACGCGCGGCCCATCGTGGTCGATGGCAAGGTCGTCGGCGTGCTGCTGCTGTCGCGATCCGCCAGGAGCCTGTTCAAGGGCATCTACGCAGACCGGGGCAAGATCGCGCTCGGCATAGTGGCGATCTTCCTCCTCCTGATCGTGCTGAGCGGTCTCCTCTCACGCGGCGTGGTGCGCCCGGTCGAGGCGCTGGGCCGCGCGACCCGCGCCCTTGCAAGCGGTCGCGGCGGGGTGCCAGCCCCTCCCCGCACGGCGGCAATCGAGATTCAGGGCCTGTACGAGGATTTCGCCCGGATGGAGGCAGCGATCGATCGGCGATCACGCTACCTGCGCGATTTTGCGCACGCGGTCAGCCACGAGTTCAAGACGCCGCTCTCCGGCATTCGCGGCGCGCTGGAGATCCTCTCCGACCATGGCGACTCCATGTCGGCGGACGAACGGCGACGCTTCCTCGCCAATGCCGATGCGGATGCCAGCCGCCTGACCTTGCTCTCGACCCGGCTGCTCGATCTCGCCCGCGCGGATCTCGGCGCGGGAAGCGAGGGCGAGCGTGCCGACCTGCCAGCCGTCCTCACCCGGCTCGCAGATGCCGCCCGGACCGACGATTTCAACGTCTCAACGGATATTGCGAGCGACGTGGCGGCGGTGGCGATCCCCGAAGCCTCGCTCGACGCGATCGCCAGTGCGCTGATCCAGAACAGCCGTCAGGCAGGCGCGACCCGGATCGCATTCTCCGCGACGCGTAACGGCGAGGCGGTGACCATCCGTGCTGCGGACAACGGCCCCGGCATACCTGCACGCGACCGGGAGCGTATCTTCGAACCCTTCTTCACGACCCGCCGCTCGACGGGCGGAAGCGGCCTCGGCCTTCCGATCATAAGATCGCTGGTCGAAGCGGCGGGGGGATCGGTGCGTCTGGAAAGCGGCGCAGGAGGTGCCGTCTTCGTGATCGAGTTGCCGCCAGCTGATCGGGCTGCAGCGTGAGCGGCCAACGCTCGCAGGCGCCAACTCATACCAGAACCCTGTGCCGCCGGTTCACCCCAAGCATCGGGATCAGATGAAGCCCGAGCCGCCACCCATCTCGCGCCCGGCATAATCGTTGAACAGCGCGAGCGCATAACGGTCGTGCGCGCCGACCGGGAGGACGCCCATGAAGTCCTGCGCGGTCACCCAGCGCTGTTCGACACCCTCGGCAGCGGCGTAAGGATTGTCCGCCCGATCGACATAATAGGCCCGGCAACGCAGCTCTATCCAGTCCTGCCCGGAATGGACCGCGCCCTTACCGGGCACGTTCGTGCGCACGAGAGCCACCTCTTCGAACCGGTTCGATTCATTGAGCCATGTCTTGGGTTGGCGCATGGTCCAGCGGTCCTCCAGCGCCTGCGCGCTGGCGGATAGTGGCTCGGTCAGGCTGAAGCCGGGCAGTCTCCACTCCTGCGCCAGCGACAGGCCGCGCGGGTCGGGCGCGAAGTCAGCCGATGGGCTTGCACCGCGCTCGACAAGGATGTTCGATTCCTCGTCGACGATCAGGTAAATCCGGTAGCAGGCCGCCGTCGAAACATCGCGCGGGACGCGGGGCCGCGGTGCAGGCTCCTTGTTACCGAAGCTCCAGCCGAGGAACGTCTCGATATCCGAGATAGCATCCGCAGCCTTGCCGCAGACCATCGGCTCTTCGTCCGACAGCGCGGCTTCGAGGATCTGCTTGATCCGGCCCTCCTTTTCCAGCTTGCGCAGGACCCGGGCGAGATGCCCGAAGGCGATGAGCGCATTGCCGCGCACCCATGCGTCCTTGTGAAACGCCAGATCGCGGCAGATACCCTCGACATCGACATCGTCCGGCGGGTCCATCGAGAGCGCGATCGGCAGCACCCGCAGGTCGTCGATCGGGCCGAGCGCGAGAATGTCATCGATGACTTCGGGCGTCAGTTCGCGGTCGATCATGCGGTTTCATCCCCCAGCGGCGCAAAACGAACGCTGCCTATCGCTTCGAGCAGAAGTTCGATCTCCCCGATCACCTTCTCCCGGTCGCGGCTTTCGAAGGAAAACAGCTCGCGCCCGCAATGGTCGTGCTGGAAGACGCGCAGCCAATATCCGCCGTCCGGGTCTTCCGCGGGCGTCCAGCTCAGATCGACGAGGACGTCGCGCCTTACATGCCGGAGCATCAGCAACGTGTGCTTGCATACGACCGACCACGCCATTGGGTGCTCGGCAGGCATGGTGCAGAACTGGTTGTAGTCGACCAGCCATCCTGCTGGGATGCGAAGCGCGGACAGCGGATACTCGTCGTCGGCAGCACTCATCGCTTTCTGCCCCTCGTACTGCACGACAGCGTCATTCGCCCGGCCCGGTCGTACAATCGCGGCCTTCGCCGCCCGAGCATGTGTCGTAGCCCGCGCAAATTGCGGCCACGCGGGCCTGCAATCGCGCGGACAGGGTCTCGTCATCCGGAATATCCGGCCGATCGTAGATAACGCGCATCATTCCCGGTCGCGCGCCGTCCTCCCAATCCTCGCGCAGGCTGCGAACGGCGGCGGCCAGTTCCTGTGGGCTCGGTAGGTCGGACGCGGCATCATCCGGCTCGGCATATTTCAGGTCGAGCAACTGCGCCTCGACCCGCTCAAGGCTCGACAGGAAGATCGCCAGATGCTCGCCGAGGTTTTGGTGGTCGACGAACTCCTGGGAAAGAGCGACGCCGAGATATTCGGTATGATGATCGCCGAGGGGCCACCAGATCGCTCCGTCTTCGAACTGCCCCGCCAGCGGCGGAACGTCGACCGGTCGGTTCATACGCGGAAGGACGCGGCCGAGACGGGCGATGTTCGCCTTCATCTCTTCGTGAAGGGGCGCAAACCGGGTGGGCCACTTCGCGCGCGGTTCGGATGCGGACCGTTCCGCCGCCTGCTCCAGATCGCCGAGAAACGCGCCGAATTGGCGATCGAACTCTTCGAAGCTTCCCCG
Organism: Erythrobacter sp. YJ-T3-07; assembly: GCF_015999305.1. Lineage (NCBI taxonomy): Bacteria > Pseudomonadati > Pseudomonadota > Alphaproteobacteria > Sphingomonadales > Erythrobacteraceae > Erythrobacter > Erythrobacter sp. YJ-T3-07. The sequence goes on from NZ_JAEAGP010000001.1 coordinate 2,348,396, forward strand.
GATATAGCGCGCTGCGCGAGGCTCCCCAGCCCACGCGCCGCCATCGGCCTGGCAGACTGGAAATTCCTCGCGCGCATAGCTGGTCAGATCGACGTGCCCGCAGCTGGCGAGCAGGAAGGCAGCAGGCGCGAGCGCCATGACCCTCGTGCATTTCAAAATCATCTGTCCGCCTCCTCGCACATCTGCACCACCTGCCATCTGAGGCGACTGGCGAGACTGGTATGCCATCCATCGTCCAGCACGCGTAGTGCAGGCGTTCGGAGGTCCTCCTCATAGGCTTCGGCCAGCGCGCCGGTCGCGAGGATGCGCAAGGCGCCGATATCGATCTCGCTCCAAGCGATGTCGCCTGCCGGTTGCAGCAGTGAGCGGGTCATTTCGAGACGCGCAATGAAGCGGACGAGCGTCGCCTCGTTGTCCGGGAGATGGACTGACACCAGCTCGCGCACAAAAGCGGCGCGCAGCACTTCCTGTCGATCGGGGGGATCGAAATCCGGCAAGGGAATGCCGCCCGGAATGTCCTCCTCGACGAATTTCAGCGGCCAGACTTCATTGCCTGCATCGCGCATCGGGAAGAGGCGTACGAGGATGCCGTAGACCTCCGCCATCTCCGCACTCAGCTCCGCGAGGGCCGCAGCGTCCGGCACTTGGTCGTCATCCTCGAAGGCTGCGGCGAGAGCTTGCGAAAAGGCAATGAAGCGATCGTCGAGCGCGTGAAAGGCTTGTTCGAAGTCGCGCGCGATGTCTTCCGCATGATCATCCGCCCGGCCTGCCCTGTCGGCGCAGACCTCCGCAATGTACGGCGGAACGGGTTCGTCGGCCCCGGCGGTCGCTGGCGGCGTCACGAGCGCCAGCGCCGCCAATGCCGCGCCTGCGCGCGCGATCACTGCCGCAGATCCGAACACATGTCGCGAACCCGTCGGTGGAGCCGCTGGGCCAGCGGCGGAGCTTCGGCGAAAATGGTCCTCTTGAGCACGGGCCGGAAATCCTTGCGCCAGATATCCTCAAGGCCGCGCGCCTCGCGTTGCAGCGCGGAAATCTCCGCTTCGCGATCCTCGACATCCGCTCTGGCGAGCGTTCGCAATCCGTAACGGACCTTGCCCAGCGAGGTCAGGAAGGCATCGATAGTCTCGCCTGCAAGGTCGGCGGCGGCATAGTCTTCGCCGAGCACCATCTCTTGCGCCAGTGCGGCGCGCAGCCAAGCGGTGTGAGGCTCGCCAGGCGCAGGCCGCTCGGGCGACTGGAGTTCGAACGCGCCCGCAACCCGCGCCACGGAGAGGCTGTCCGCCGGAGCAGCTACACCCGTCAGCAAGCGTGCAAGACGCGGCATCACGGCATCGAGACGCGCCTCCAGAGTGCTCAGCCGAGCCGGATCGGTGCCTGCCTCAGCGATGTCGCGAGTCAGCGTTCCGGTGACAGCGCGAAACCGCTTGTCGAACTCGTAATAGCTGTTCTCCAGATATTGCCCGGCACGCCGGTCTTCGCTCAGCAGCCACGCGGAATCGTCCGCGCAGGCATCGATCATCTCACTCTCATAGCCGGCGAAGGCCGGTGGTTCTTCGGGCGGAGCGGCGGAGGGCGCGTCGGCCAGCACGACATCCTCGAACCGCCGCGTGTCGAGGAAGAACAGCGCATATTCGTCGGCTGTGTCCGAGAAAGCCTCCGCTGCGGGCGAGCGATAGCGCTCGAAGGTGACGGCCACGCGGTTGTGGCGGATCGTGGTGTCGCCGATCAGAACGCGCTCGTCCGGCCCCAGATCGAAAAAGGGCAGCGTGCCGGAGATGTAGCGCCGCTCGGGAAAGGACCACAGCCGCTGGATACGGTCCCCGGTCACCAGCAGGCCGAGGCTATGCAGGCTGCGATGGGCGGGCAGCAGGTTCGGCGAGTAATCGGCAACCAGCAGCTGGTTACCGTCGGGCCCGTAGATTTCGGTGCAGACGCCGTCCTCGCCGCAGATCGCACCATTGCGGGCGACGTGAAAGGCATAGAGACCATAGCCCTGCGCCACCTGGAACGGGCAGCCTTCGCCCGCCTCGCCGAACGGATCGGCGACGAGCGGTGGCAGGACATTCCCACCATTCGCATCCCGCAGTCCGCAGGTGGTATCGGCGCGCCAGACGGTCAGCGCCTCGTCCTGCCATGCGGCCGTCACGTCGGGCAGAGGCGGCGGTATCCGGTCGATCTCTTCGGCGTTGGGTTCGTCGGCCAGACGCTCGGGTTCGAGCGAGAGCGCGAGGACAGCGACCTTGCCCTTCTCGACCCGCCGGGTGATGCGCATTGCATCAACCTGTGCGGCCTCAGCCAGCTGCCAGCTCGCCATCGGCCCCGCCTCGCGCGGCTCCATATCGAGACCGTGCAGGCGTTTCAGCTCTGCCGTGAAGCGGGCGTGCGGATCGAACGCCTTCCCGTCCAGCCGAACGATATTGCTGACGATGATCGCCAGGCCGGGCTCTTCATGCGGCCCGACCTCGCAGATATTGCGCGGCTGGGCGACCTGTTCCTGCCAGCATTGGGCGTGGAGATAGCCCCAGCTTTCGGCCTCGTCAGCGGGTTTCGCGAGCGCGGGAGTGGCAAGCAGGCTGACGGACACGATCGCCGCAAAGCCTGCAGCCATTGCGCGGATCCATTTCGTGCCGCCCGGTCCGCGCGCGTGCTCCGGCGCACTCATCACACGCCGCCCCCATCCGCCTTCAGCACCCGCCGAATTCGCCGATCCGCGTCCAGATTGGCCGCGTTCATCGCTTTCCACGCGTCCGCAACGCCCGTCAGCGGGGTGCGCAGGGTCACCGTATCGATCCGCCCGTCCTCCAGCCGCATCGCAAAGCTCGCGGTGAGGAACGCGGCATTCGGGTCGAGGATCATGCGCATCTCGTCCGGCGAGAGCAGCGCGATGGCGTGAATGCGATAGCTGGCGAAGCTGGTGTAGAAGGTCGGTGAGTTTCCGGGAACGCTCCGGAATGACGCGGTCTGTTCCAGACGGCGGCGCGTGCCGTCGCGCATTTCCAGCCCGAGGGTCGCAGCATCATCGGCCACCAGTATGTCGAACATGTAGGCCTGGAAATGCAGCTGCGGGAACTGGTCGAACTCTGCGATGCTGGTGGTCATTCCGGTCTTGGCGGCAAATTCCGCGCTCAGGTTGGTCAGTCTGTCGCCCCCGTCGGCCATCTTCAGGCGCTGCATCTCGATGCTGAACGCCCATTGGCCGACGCTGTTTGCCGCAGGGCTACCGTCCTCCGCCTTCACTGCCCTGTTGGTCGCGGCGATATAGGCAATCCCGCTCAGGTCCGTCCGCGCCAGATCGATCCGGCGATCTTCCGATGCGGCCCAGGGCGCGGGCGCGAACGCGATGCCCTGGGAGAAGAGATTGCCGACCTTGTTCCACGCGAGTCCACGCACGAAGCCGGCCTCATCCTCCACCAGCTCGACGCCGGGCAGCGTCTCGCCCGAAAGCTGATCGCAGAAGCGGTTCTTGCCCGCCCGATACCGGCACAGGCTTTCGAGAGCGGGACGAAAGAACTGTCCCTTGCACTTCGGAATATTGGCCAGATGTTTCGCAGCCTCGCGCTCCAGCTCGTCCAGCCGATTGCTTTCCTCCTGCTCGTCAGGCCCATATTTGTGGTTGCGAGGCAGCGCCGCGCGTCGCCGCGCGATCTCTGCGGGCACGTCCTCGAACGAATAAGCGATCGCGCAGACTTCGTGATTCCAGTTGGCGTCGGCGTAGGCAGGGCGCTGTGCTGCGGACGCCGCCTGCTGCGTGGCGGACATGCTTCCTCCCCACGGAGAAGCGATCAGCGGGATGGTGTCGGTCTTCGCGGCGGCGGGCTGCGCGAGCAGGCCTGCCAGCCCGGCAATTGCCATGAGAGGCTTCGGCTTCATCTGCGTTCTCCACTATGGTGCGGCAATCGCGGCCGGGTTCAGGGGATGAGAGGGGCCTCGATATCGCCGCACAACCCGCGCGCTCTACGGATAGACGGTCGAAGGAAGCTGGCGGCAATACTGGCGCATCTGGGCGGTGGGCATGGTGGCGGGATTGCGCATCTTGCCCGCTTCGATCAGCTCGTTGAAATAATCCGCGTGGCGCGAAAGCTGCTCGTTCAGCTCGGTCAGGTCCTTGGCGAAGCGTCCCATCATGCCCGACTCATCGAGCACGAAGTACATCGCGTTGACGCTGCAGATCAGATCTTCCGCCAGGCGACCGCACTGGCCGAACTCGTCATTGCCAGCCGCACAATCGTCGACCGGCGGAACGGCATACTGCCAGATATCGTCGAAATAGCCGTCGATCTCCTGGGCCGTTTCGGCCTGCGCTGGCGCTGCTGCCAGGGCAATTGCTGCCAGCGCGCAGGGAAGTGTGAGTGTCTTCATGGGGAATTCCTTAGGGATAGCCCGACCCGTTGTAGGTCGGGTGGGGAATACAGGGACGCCCATCGAGCGTTGCGTCGTAGGTGTAGGCACCGATCAGCGAGGGCGGGCGCCCGTCGGAATACCAGGTGGCGTTGTACCCGCGCCCGCCATTGGCCGAGCGGGGGCAGCGGTAGGCGGTGGAGGAGCGATAATGGCGATCCCGCTCACGGCGCGGGCGATAGTCATCCTCCTCCAACCGCCGGATCGCGGCGCGCTTCGCCTCCAGGCACACGCTGTCGTGGCCCACAAAGCGCCCGTCGCGGTAGACCGCGCATTGCTCGTAATCGCCCTGCGAGAGCGACTGGGCAGCGGCTGGCGCTTGGCCGAGGCCAACAGCCGCGATCCCGAGCAAGGCCATTGCTGCGACCCTCGCATCCGCTGGTCTGGCGCAAGCCGAGTGCCCTGGCATCCCGAACCTCGACAATCCCGAAGCTGAGCCTGTCATCGCAAGTCTCCCCTGCAAGGGGCCGCAACCGCAACGAGGCTGGTGGCGGCTGATCGGACATAAGCGGAGCGTCTTCGCTCCGACGACGCCTCACGTGGAAGGTTCGACCTTTCGCCAGGTCACGTCGACGAGCCCGCCAGACTTCTTGCGGCTGCAAGAAGAGCAAGAGCTCTCCCCAACATCGTGCGCCTTGACCCGGAAGTTGCAGCCCCTGTTCGAAGTGCCGTTGCCGAAGTGCAAGGTCCAGCAGACGTACATATCGCGGCCCGTGTTGTTGCGCATGATCGTATAGCCGGACCCGCCACCATCATGCTCGCACGCTTCGATTTCGACCGCGCGACCCGATGGCCAGAAGGTAGCGTAGCAGTTCGACGACCGCGCCTTGGCTTCTTCTGCGATCGGAACTCCGGTGAGATAGCTGCCACCAGCCATCGTCAGCGCGACTGCAAGTGCAGGCAGCATGGTGCGGCGCACATTGATACTCAGATGCATGATAATGATCCTTGCCATTGCGGTGAACGAACACCGATCGAGTGGACAGGATCGATTTGAGAGTCTTTGCCCAGCCCCTGAAAAGGGCTGAAACTTGTTTCCCGGAGATTCTGAAAATTATGAATTACATGTTTTTCAGAAGGTTGCTGGAAGGTCAGCGCGCCGTGCGGATATTCAATCCAGCGAGCTCTTTCGCCTCTGCCAGTGCCGGATAGGTCTGCGGGAGGCCGTCCACCGCACCCAGAGCAGAGAGGCACGCCCGCCCCGCCTGCCGCGCAGCGCCGCTGTCGCCCCGCGCGAGCGCAATTTGCCCCGACAGGCAGTGCAGCCGGGCGCGCCAGGGATGGTCGGGTATGAAGCCGGCATGATCCATCGCCTCGCGCGCCCGCCGCCGCTCATCCTCGGCCTCGTCCGCCTTGCCCAGTGCCGCCAGCGCACGCGCCCAGCGCATGTGAAAATGCACAGCCTTGCCCTCGCGGCCATAGAGCACGCGCGCACCGGTCTGCCGTGCCTCGCGCAAGAGACCTTCGGCACGCGCCGGGTCGCCCGCCTGAGCCTCCGCCAGCGCGAGCTCGCTCATCACATACAGCGTCCAGAAATGGTCCGAGCCGAGCGTTTCGCGATAGCGTGCGAGTTGCGGGCGCAGGATCGCCAGCGCAGCGGCCCCGTCGCCGCGCGACGACGCAGCGATCGCGCGGCTATAGGCTGGCGATTGCGCCTCCGGATGGTCCGGGCCGAGCGCGGCATCGAAGATCTTCTGCGCTGCACCCAGATGCCGCTCTGCCCTTGCGTATTCCCCCATCGACACCAGAAAATCGCCATAGTCCGCGTGCGCCCATCCGGTGAGAGGATGCGATGCGCCCAGCGTCTTCTCGCGGATCGTCAGGTGCCGCCGGAACGCGGCATCGGCCAGATCGAAGCGCCCGAGCTTGCGCAGCGACAGGGCATGGAACCACTCCGCATCGGCGCGCTCGGCTGACGACAACCCTTTTGCGTCCTGCAGCACCTTGGCCAGCGAGGTGACCGCTCGATCATAGTCGCCGATCTCGAAATAGAGTTTTGCGCGCACGATCTGGGCCGCGCCGAGCAGGGGCGAGCGTTCACGGATTGCGACCTCTTCCGCGCGCAGACAGATGCGTTCGGCGCGGCGCGTCTCCCCTGCAAGCCGCAGGTTCTGGCACAACCCGATGTCGACCGGGATGTTCTGGCGGGCAAGCGCTCCATGCAGGCTGGAGTTCAGCACCTGGGCGCGGTCGAAATGACTGACCGCCTTTTCGTATTCGCCCCAGCCCGAAAAGGCCTGAGCGACGGTGCGATGAAGCATCGCGCGGGTCGCCGGATCGTCGCGCAACCGGTCGTCGATCGTCGCCGCCGTCCGTTCGACCACCTGGCGCAGCGACTGGTCCTGATAGCGCGGCGAATAGGGATCTGCCCCGGCAAGCAGGTCCGAAGACAGGAAGGCAAGCAAGCCCTCGACCTCGCGTTCCTGCTCTTTGACCTGCGCATTCATCGAAAGGGCCCACCAGCCGGCTGTTCCGGCAAGCGCCAGCCCGATTGCGGCAAGCGCGAGGGCACCCGACACCGTCGCGCGGCGAGGATCGCCGAACAGGCGCGCACCAAGGCGGGCGAGGAGATGTGCCTCGCCTGATCTGCCGAAGGTCTTGCCACTCAGGCGCCTTACCGGGCCGACCAGCCGATAGCCGCTGCCATAGACCGCTTCGATCCGGGTTCCGTCCTCGCCCAGCGCCTGCCGCAACCGGCTGATCGCCTTGGCGAGCGAGTTTTCATGGACGATGCGGCCCGGCCAGCCGATTTCGAGCAATTCGTCCTTGCCGATAGGCTGATCGACCTGCCGGAGCAGTGCGCCGAGCAAGGCGACGCAAGTGCGATCGATCTCGACCGCCTGCCCCTCGATCGCCAGCGTGCCGCTCGCTTCGTCGAACAGGATACGGCCAAAGCGCCACCGCCCGGACTCGCTGCCTTCGATATCCATAAGGCAATTCATAACCGCAATTCGGCGGTGCACAATCGGCCATACAGGCGGGGGGCGAGGAGGACTTTCACCTTCAAGGCCGAATAGGGAGACGGGAGCCCGAATACATTGCGGGACTGGCTCTTTTCGTTCCGCCATGCCCCCGTCACGAACCGGTCACACGATGACGGCACGGCTGCGCGGCAAAGAGGTCGATCCAGCCATGCGCAAGGTCAATATCCTGCTGACCGGGGAACTGCCCGGCCCCAGCCCGCAGAGCGCGGCGGGGGAGATGTTCGATTTCCAGAAGATCGGCCCCGGCGGCCCGTCTGCGCTGGTCGACGGGCCAACCTGGATCTTCGTCGACTGGATCATGCCCGAAATCTCCGGGCTGGAAATGGTCCGCCGCCTGCGCGCCGACGATCGGCTGGCCGATGCCCACATCACGATCGTGCTGGAGCAGGACGACGACGAGGATCGTCGCCGCGCGATCAAGGCGGGCGCGGATGATTACGTGGTCGGCCCGCTCGATCGCAATGGCGTGCTCGACCGCATCCTGACGCTGCAATCGCAGCATGGAATCCAGCGCTCGCCGCCGCGCAAGCGGGTCGGCCTGCTGGAAGTCGTTCCCGCCGCGCAGCAGGCGCGGTGGGATGGCACGCCGCTGAAGCTGAGCCCGAACGAGTTCCGCCTGCTGCGCTTCCTCGTCGAACATCGCGACGAGGTGCTTTCGCGTCAGCGGATCATCGAGGGGCTCGGCAAGCTGGAGCCGCCGATCGACGAACGCACGGTCGATGTGTGGATCGGGCGACTGCGGCGGGCATTCCGGGCAGCGGATGGGCCAGAGGCAATCCGCACGGTGCGCAAGCAGGGCTACGCCTTCGATCTGGAGGGCTGAGGCCGGGTCGTCGCAGGACCGCCCGCTTTCACTCCAACACTCAAAAAGAAAAGGCCCGCGGGATCACCGCGGGCCTTTCCAGTCCTGATGCGTGGGGGAGGCGCGTCAGAACTCGGCGGACAGCGACAGCGCGAAGCTCTGGCCGACCTGATAGCTGTTCACATCGACCCGGCCGCTGTCATTGGCGACGTACTCGTAATTGTCCGTCCCCGTGAGGTTGCGGGCCTCGAACTTCAGTTCCAGCGGCACACCGCCCAGTTCGACGCCCTGCCGGATCACGAGGTCGAGCCTGGCGCCCGGCTTCTCGATCACGTCGGGCAGGCCGCCCGCGTTCTGGCCAAGACGGCTGGTCACGCGCTCGCTGGCGTAGGAGAACAGCAGCGTCACCTGGCTCAGCCGGTCGATATCCTCGAACCCGACCTGGATATTGGCAAGGTGATCGGACTGGCCGGTCAGCGGATCGCCATCACGGAACAGCGAGGTCGCATCGCGCGGGCTCGCCCCCACCCCGGTGATGAAGATGTAGGTCTGATCGCCCGGTTGCACCTGAATCTGCGACTGCGTGTAGGTGTAGTTCGCGATCAGCAGCGCGCGCTTGCTCTCGAAGAAGCCACCCAGATCGTAGAGGTCGTAGTTCCACACCAGCTCGGCCTCGGCCCCGTACAGCTCTGCCTTGGGAGCATTGGCGAAACTGGTCGACTGCGAGTTGTCGGTGAACTGCGAGAACGCCTCGATCGGATTGTCGATCGACTTGTAGAAGCCCGCCAGCGAGACGCGGTTGCCCTGCCCGAAATAGTATTCCCCGCGCACTTCCGCGTTGAACAGCGTGCTGTCCTGCAAGGCAGGGTTACCAACGAAGGAGCGCAGGCTTTCCGGGTCGGTATATTCCTGCAGCAGCAGTTCGCGGAACTGCGGGCGGGCGATCGTTTTCGATGCGCTCGCACGCAGCTGCAGCCCGTTGTCGAACTCGTAGGTGATCGTGGCCGAGGGCAGCCAGTAGCCGTTCTCGATCGCGGTCACCGCGCCCAGGTTGGGCTGGTTGGTGAAGACCTGCGCCGGTGCGACGGTCTGCTTGCCGTCTTCGTAGCGCACGCCCGCATCGATGGTCAGCCCCTCGACCGGGGTCAGATTGCCCTTCAGGTAGCCGGCAATCACCTTCAGCCGGGCGTCGAAAGCGGGTGTATCCTCGGTCAGCTCGCGCAGGTCGACCGGCGCGGATACGCCCGGCGCCGCGAAGCCGGGCACGTTCGACGCCTCGATGATCGCAGGTGCGATCAGCAGGTCCGGACGCAGCAGCGCAATGCCATTGGGGAAGTTGCTCGGCGCGGTGAACTGGAACGCGCGGCGTTCCGAATAGCGCTGGGTGTCGGTGTAGGCGGCGCCGGCGGTCAGCGACAGCACGTCGGGCATCACCGGCACGGTCAGATCGCCGCCGCCGTAATAGACCTTCTCGGTCAGGTCGGAGAACGCGACCGCCGCCTGTCCGCCGGGCAGGTTGTTGTCGAGCGGGTTGACGAAGTAATCGCCGTAGGGATCGTTCGGATTGTTGGTCCGCACGTAGTCGAAGCGATATTCGTACGGGCTCTCGCGATCGGTCTGGGCGTAGCCGCCACGCAGGTCGAGCGAGATGTCGTTGCCCAGCTTGAATTCGCCGACCACCTGCGAATCGATCAGCTGGCGTTCGAACCAGCCGTTCTGCTGGATCAGCTTGTCGAACCCGTCATCGCCCGAGCCGACGATGATCCGCCCCTGGCTGAGCGACGCCTGCTTGAGAACGTCGCGGATGAACACATTGGTCCAGCGGATCTTCTGATCGCCATACTCGAGCCCGAAGCCGAGCAGCCCGTTCAGCAGGATGCGGTTGTCGGTGACGAAACGGCGGAAGTCGTCGGCCGGAGTGACCACGTCCTGGCGGACCGGCGTCTGGCTGAGCACGTTGCGATTGCGCAGTGAATTGCTGAGGTTCGCGGTTGCAATGACGCCCAGTTCCACGTCGTCGCCGACGAAGAAGCTGGTTCCGGCGGTCAGGCCGCCCGACATGTTGGGGCGCAGCTTGTCGGCCTTCTGCAGCACGATCAGGTTGGGCACCGCCAGCGTGCTGGCGATCGCTTGGCGCTGCTCCAGCGGCAGCTCTTCAAGCTCGACCGTGCCGTCGAGATAGGCCTGCAGCGCAGGCTGCGCATCGCGCCGACCACTGGCGAACCCGTACCAGTCCATATCGCTGCCGTAGTACAGCAACCCGTTCTCGAAGGTGGTTTCGGTATCGCCGCTGACGCCGAGGCTGACCTTGAGGAAGCTCTCGTCGGGGATTGCCTGCGTGGTCAGGTTGATCACGCCGCCGCCGAATTCGCCGGGGAAGTTGGCCGAATAGGTCTTCTGGACCAGCGAGGAGGCGATGATGTCGGTCGGGAAGATGTCGAGCGGGACGACGCGGCTCAGCGGCTCGGGCGACGGCAGCGGAAGGCCGTTGAGCAGTGCGAGCGAATAGCGATCGCCAAGGCCGCGCACGAAGACGCGGCCATTGCCCGTGTTGGACAGGCCGGTGACACGGCTCAGCGCGCCGGCAATATCGCCTTCACCGGTACGCGCGATGTCTTCCGTGCTGAGCACCGAGACGACCTGGCTCGATCCGCGCGTGATGTCGCGCGGGCCACGGCGGCCGGTCACGGTGATGACGTTGCCGCCGGGAACGGAGACGTCGACATCTCCCTCGTCCTGCTGCGCAGCATCGTTTTCGTCGGGATTGACGGGCTCCTCAGCGGGCGTCTCGACCGCCGGCTGTGCCGCCGCGTTGCCGGACTGGGCCGCACCCGTGCCTTGAGCGAATGCGACACCCGGGAGGGTGAGCGCGGTGGAGAGCAATAGCAGCCCTGCCAACTGCTTGCCGGTGGACATGGTATGAGACCCCCTCATGCTAAGGTCTTGAAAAACTGGTGCACCCGGGCCGCATAGGCCGGGGCGTCATCGAAAAATCGAGCAGGGGAGGAGCCCGGCGCACCAGCGCCCGGCCCCTCCTCCGATTGGCTCGATCAGATCTGCGGAAGCGTGTCGCAGCTGCCGGTGTTGTTCAGACCCAGCGTCACGGTCGCCGAGTTACAGGTCCAGCCTTCGGCCCAGTTCGCCGCTTCGCTCGGCACGGCGCCGATGTAGGTGCGGCCGGTCGGGAAGAAGCTCGACACGGCGTTCGCGTCGAAGATGGCGCTGTAGCTGTTTTCCGCGCTGCCGTTGATAAACGGAGCACCGGTGGTGATCCCGGTCAGGCGGGCCAGCGTGTTGGTGAAGGCCTTCGTGTTGGCCGCGCCCGCATCGAAGCGCGCTTCGACCTGTGCCGCGGTCGAGCCACTGCCGCCACGGAAGTTGGTGCCGCACTGCAGAGCGACCGAGTTGAACGCGACCGGGCCCGATTCGTCGTTGGCACCGGCGGCGCGATCCACCGAAACGCCCTGCACGTTGATGCAGCCGTTATTGGTGCCCAGGCGATCCCAGACGAGCGAGTTGAACAGCGAGAAGTCCGAGCTGCCGCGGATGCGGATGCCGCGGTCGCCGATGCTGCTCTGGGCGATCATGGTGGCGTTGTTCACGCGCACGTTGGTGCGCGGGGACGCTTCTTCGTTACCGTCCGAATCCTGTTCGATGACAGTGTCCGACGCGGCCGGACGCTGCACGATCAGGACCTGGTCGAACAGGCCCTTGAGGCCGGTATCGGTGTCGAGCGAGTCGTCTTCCGCGCCCACGATGGCGAGCTGCGAGGCGCGCACGGCGCCGCCGAAGAACTCGGCCCCGTCATCCGAGCTGTTGTAGCTCTGGATATGATTGAAGACCGTGCCCGAACCGACGCCACCGGTCGTCAGCGACTGAAGCTCGTCGCCATTCGACAGCGCAAAGCCGGAGAAGCGGATCTGGACGTAGCTGAGCGCACCCGAGCTGTCGTTGCTCTGCGTGCCGCCGTACAGGATCTGGTTGGTCGCGCCTTCCACGCGGCGTTCGCAGGTACCCGCCGCTTCCGAACCGACGAAGCAGTCGACGACCGGCGCGCGGCCCGACAGGATGATCCCGCCCCACTGGCCCGAGGTGTCGGTGCTGGTGCTGCCCTCCACGTTCTGGAGGCTGGTGAAGATGATCGGCCGGGCTGCCGTGCCGACCGCGTTCAGCTTGTTGCCGCGGTTGACGTTCAGGAAGTCGTTACCCGAGGCGAAGATGATCACGCCCGGTTCGATGTCGAGCGTCACGGCGGTGTTGGTCGAGGCAAAGCCCTGATCCACGCCGACGTCGGTCTGGCCGTTGAGTTCGTAGAGCGTACCGGCGACGCGCGGCAGCGTCGACGAAGCGGTGAAGGCGGCAGGCAGGCGGCAACGGCGATAGGTGCCGGTCGGGCCGGAGACCGTGCCGAGGTCGAGCAGCTGGGTCGGGTTGGCGATCTGCGGGCAGCTGGCCGCCGGAGTTGCCAGCGTGCTGGTCGGCGTGGGAGCCGGTGCCGGAGCGGGCGTCGGGGCCGGGTTGTTGATCGTCACATTGCCGCCCGTGCCGGGCGAGACGATTTCATCGGCACCACAGCCGGCAAGAGCCAGCGCGCTACAACCGATTACGAGCGAGCGATGGAGATTTTTCACAGCGAGCGGTCCCCTCAAAAAACCGAAGATTCGAAAATGCGGACGCGAATAGTGATCGCGAGAGGGGCGCTAGAGACGCGACGTGACACTTTCGGGGAGCATTTGTGACCGTTCGGTTTCATGGACGTATACGCGTCACCCTGGGCCATTTCGGTCACAGCTTTGCTCGGCTGCGGGCACCCGAGCGTCGTCGCCCGGCCTGAATCGGGGGGGCGATGCCGCATCCAGCTTCCGAATCGCTCCGGTGCCCTCAAGCAGCCATCACGCGCCAACTTGATACTGGCCAAGCGCGGTCAGGCTCGTATAGGCGCGAGCCATGCACGACATCGCCACCATCCGCCGCGAACCCGAAGCTTTCGACGCCGCGCTCGCCCGTCGCGGGGCAGAGCCGGTCACCGCGCGTCTGCTCGACCTCGACACCCGCCGCCGCGCCGTCCTGACCGAATTGCAGGACGCGCAGAACCGCCGCAACGCCGCCTCCAAGGCGATCGGCCAGGCAATGGGCAGCGGCAATACCGAGGAAGCCGACCGGCTGAAGGCCGAGGTCACCGAGCTCAAGGCGACCACCCTTCCCCGGCTCGAGGAAGACGCGCGCGTTCTCGGTGCCGAGATGGACGACATGCTCGCTGCGATCCCCAACCTCCCCGCCGACGACGTGCCCGAGGGCGCGGGCGAGGACGAGAACGTCGAGCTGTCGACTTGGGGCGAAAAGCGCGAGTTCGACTTCGAGCCGCGCGAACATGCCGATATCGGCCCGATGCTGGGCCTCGATTTCGAGATCGGCGCCAATATCGCCGGCGCACGCTTCACCTTCCTGCGGGGCGGGATCGCCCGGCTGCACCGCGCGCTCGGCCAGTTCATGCTCGACCGGCAGACGATCGAGAACGGCTATCTGGAATGCAACCCGCCGCTGCTGGTGCGCGACGATGCGGTGTTCGGCACCGGGCAATTGCCCAAATTCGCCGACGACCTGTTCCATACCACCGACGGCCGCTGGCTGATCCCGACCGCCGAAGTCAGCCTGACCAATGCGGTGCGCGGGCACATCATCGAGGAAGCGCATCTGCCGCTGCGGATGACCGCGCTGACCCAGTGCTTCCGTTCCGAAGCAGGCGCGGCGGGCAAGGACACGCGCGGCTTCATCCGCCAGCACCAGTTCGAAAAGGTCGAACTGGTCAGCATCGTGCGCTCCGAAGACAGCGAGGCGGAGCATGAACGGATGACGCAGTGTGCCGAAGGCGTGCTCCAGGCGCTCGGCCTGCCCTATCGCAAGATGCTGCTGTGCACCGGCGACATGGGCTTCGGCGCGCGCAAGACCTACGATCTGGAGGTCTGGCTGCCCGGTCAGGGTGCCTATCGCGAAATTTCCAGCTGCTCCAACGTGGGCGATTTCCAAGCCCGCCGGATGAGCGCGCGCTACCGCCCGGAAAGCGGCGACAAGAAGACCGAGTTCGTCCACACGCTCAACGGATCGGGCCTCGCCGTGGGCCGCACGCTGGTTGCGGTGCTGGAGAACTACCAGAACGAAGACGGCAGCGTCGACGTGCCCGAAGCGCTGCATCCCTACATGGGCGGTCTGACGCGGATCAGCCCCGAGTAATCTTAGTCGTCACCCTGAACTTGTTTCAGGGTCCAGTTCTCATCTGCGCTGACGTTCGCAGCGGAAGGGAATCTGGATGCTGAAACGAGTTCAGCATGACGAATTGGAGAAGGAACACAGATGAAAATCCTCCTCACCAACGACGATGGCATCCACGCCCCCGGCCTCGAAGTGCTGCAGGAGATCGCCCGCGCCTTCTCCGACGACATCTGGATCTGCGCCCCGGATGAAGAGCAGTCGGGGATGGGCCACGCGCTCACGCTGACCCGCCCCGTCCGCCTGCGAAAGCACGGCGAGCGGCGCTATTCCGTCACCGGCACCCCGACCGACGCGGTCACCATGGGTCTGCGGCAGGTGATGGACGGCCCGCCCGATGTGATCCTCTCCGGCGTCAATCGCGGGGCGAACCTGGCCGACGACATCACCTATTCAGGCACCGTGTCCGCCGCGATCGAGGGTGCGCTGGCAGGCATTCGCTCGATCGCGCTGAGCCAGGTGACCAACAAGGAAGGCGCGGCAACCGACGACACGTTCGAAGCCGCCCGCGCCTGGGGCGAAAAGGTGATGGGCCCGCTGCTCGACACGCCGCTGCCCAAGCGCACGCTGGTGAACGTCAATTTCCCCGCCCTGCCCGCCGATCAAATCCGGGGCATCCGCGCGGTGCGTCAGGGCTTCCACGACTATTCGCGTGGCACCGTGGTCGAAGGGCGCGACCCGCGCGGCTTCAAATATTACTGGTTCGGCCTGCAGGCGATCGAGCACACGCTGGACCACGGCACCGACCTGGAAGCGATCAACGAAGGCTTCGTCTCGGTCACCCCGCTGCAACTCGATCTGACGCACCACGCCTCGCTCGGCGAGCTGGGCGAGCGTTACGGCTGACAGGATCGGTTGCCGTGCGCGCGGTGCGTGTCTAGTCCGGCAGTGCGGATGGGAGAGGACCGACCTTGAGCAGGAAGCCAGAAAAACGGGCCCGACAGCAAGTCGAAAAGGTCGGCACCGGCCCGGGCAGCCGCGACGTGCGCGGGCCGCGTTTCCAGCCCCTGCGACGCGCGGTGAAGGTGCCCGTCTGGGGCGACCTGTCGATCCGGCTGGGGCTGGCGCTTGGTCTCATTTTCCTGGTGGTGATGATCCACTGGTGGGATCGCGAGGGGCTGGTCGATAACCTCGATGGCGAGGTCAGCTTCCTCGACGTCGTCTATTTCACGATGATCTCGATCACCACGACCGGCTTCGGCGACATCGCGCCGATCACCGACCGCGCGCGGCTTGTGGAGGCGGTGATCGTCACCCCGGTCCGCTTCGCCGTGCTCTTCATTTTCGTGGGCACCGCCTACAACTTCCTCATTCAGCGCAGCTGGGAGAAATTCCGCATGAACCGCATTCAGGAACAACTCGCGGACCACATCGTGGTGCTGGGCTACGGCGTCTCCGGCTCGGAATCGGTCGCCGAGCTGATCGATCGCGGGGTCGAACCCCATTGCATCGTCGTGATCGACCCGAGCGAGGAACGCCTCGCCGATGCCGAAGCGCTGGGCTGCAACATCATGGCTGCCGACGCGACCCGGGACGAAACGCTCAAGGCGGTCAAGATCGACCGCGCGCAGAGCGTGCTCGTCTCCGCCGGGCGCGACGACACCTCGATCCTGATCGTGCTGACCGTGCGCGCGCTCGCGCCTGCGGTGCCGATCAGCGTGGTCGTGCGCGCGTCGGACAACGAGAGCCTTGCGCGGCAGGCCGGGGCCAACAACGTCATCAACCCGGTCCACTTCACCGGGCTGCTGCTGGCGGGCAGCGTCAAGGGCGCGCATATCGCGGATTATCTCGCCGATCTGGCCTCTGTCGCAGGGCGGGTCCAGCTGGTTGAGCGCCCCGTTACCGCCGAGGAATGCGGCTGCGCGATATCGGCGCTGAAGACCGGCGGCCGGGGCCTCAGGATCTATCGCAATGGCGAGGCGCTGGGCTTCTGGGAAGACGAGTGCCAGAACCTGCAGGCAGGCGATATCGTGGTCGAAATCGTGCCGACCACCGCCGGGGAAGAACGCGGTGACGGGCATAATGGTGCTGCGCGCCCGCAATAGCGGGACGGCCTACCCGCTCAGCGCAGCGCCACGAACACCGCGCCCATCGCCGCCATCGCGGTGACGAAGAAACCTGCGTCGATCGCGAACACCCGCCACGGGGCGTTGAGGTAGAGGTAGCGAATGCCCACCGCGGGCACCATCAGCATCAGGCCGTAACCGACCGAGATCATCATCATCGCGCGCACCGACGGGCTCGACATCGCGAACTGGTGCGCCAGCGTCAGCGAAATCAGCAATGCGAAGGCGAAGGTCAGCCCGAAGACCAGCCACAGCGGCCGGTCACCGCTGAAACCCTCGTCCTCGCCGCGCCCGATCGCGCGCTTCCAGATCTTGCCGAACAGCACACCGTACCAGACCATTCCCACGAAGAAGAACGCGGCTGCGCCAAGGACGATATTCAGCAGATCGATCTGGCCCATTTGCAGCCTCCATTGGTGTTCGACGCGCCACCTAGCGCAAAGCGTCACTTGGGTGTAGAGGCGCGCGCAATCATGGCAACAACCACTACCTCGATCCCCGACCCCAAGAAGGTCGGCATGGTCAGCCTCGGCTGCCCCAAGGCACTCGTCGATAGCGAGCGCATTCTCACCCGCCTGCGGGCCGATGGCTACGCGATGAGCGCCGATTATGCGGGCGCGGACATCGTGCTGGTCAACACCTGCGGCTTCCTCGACTCCGCCAAGGAAGAGAGCCTGCAGGCGATTGGCGAAGCGATTGCCGAGAATGGCCGCGTGATCGTGACCGGCTGCATGGGCGAGGAAGCCGACGCGATCCGCGCCGCGCATCCACAGGTGCTCGCGGTGACGGGCGCGCATCAGTACGAACAGGTGGTCGAGGCGGTGCACGAACACGCCCCGCCCAGCCAGGGGCCCTATGTCGACCTGATCCCCCAGCCCGATCTGGCGGACATCAAGCTGACCCCGCGCCACTACAGCTATCTCAAGATTTCCGAGGGCTGCAATCACTCCTGCGCCTTCTGCATCATCCCCGACCTGCGCGGAAAACTCGCCAGCCGGCGGATTGACGCGGTGCTGCGCGAGGCCGAAAAGCTGGTCGCGGCGGGGACGAAGGAACTGCTGGTCATCAGCCAGGACACCTCGGCCTATGGCGTCGATACCCGGCACGAAGCGCGCGAGTGGAAGGGCCGCGAGGTGCGTGCGCACATGACCGATCTTGCGCGCGAACTCGGCCAGCTGCGCACCGATCAGGGCACGCCGCCGTGGGTGCGGCTGCATTACGTGTACCCCTACCCCCATGTCGATCAGGTCATCCCGCTGATGGCCGAAGGGCTGCTGACGCCCTATCTCGACATCCCCTTCCAGCACGCCGCGCCGTCTGTCCTCAAGCGCATGAAGCGCCCCGCGAACGAGGCCAAGGTGCTCGAGCGGCTGAAGGGCTGGCGCGAGATCTGCCCCGACATTGTCGTGCGCTCCAGCTTCGTCGTCGGCTTCCCGGGCGAGACCGAGGCGGATTTCGAATACCTGCTCGAATGGCTCGAAGAAGCCCAGCTCGACCGTGTCGGCGCGTTCCGGTTCGAGCCGGTCGAAGGCGCGGCGGCGAACGCCCTGCCCGATCCCGTGCCCGAAGCGGTCAAGGAAGAACGCTACGCCCGGATCATGGAAGCGACCGCGCGGATCAGCGCGGCCAAGCTGCAGGCCAAGATCGGCCGCACGCTGCCCGTGATTATCGACGAGGTCGGCGAGCCTGACGAAGACGGCGATATTGGTGCAACCGGCCGCTCGCAGGCCGACGCGCCCGAGATCGACGGCAATGTGTTCCTGCGCAATGTCTCCGCCAGCCTCGCCCCCGGCGATATCGTGGAGGTGCAGGTCGAGGACGCGGACGAGCACGATCTGTTCGGCGCACCTAGCGAATAAAATCGATCGCGCCCGGCACTTAGTGCTCGCGGCGCGTTACCGGGTATGGCCATTTCCATCCGATCGAGCTTCGCCTTCACCACGCAGGCACCCACAGACGCGCTGATGCAGTTTGCGGCCGCCGACATTCCCGAGCAGCATCTTCTGAGCTGCCGGACGGGCATGACCGACGCACACGACTGCACGCGCATCCCGGCGCAGGAGGATATCGGCGAGCGAGTATGGGCCCGCGCCGATGGGCGGTTCGAGGTTCACCACGAAGCTGAGGTGGAGATTCGCCGCCAGATCGTCGCGCTCGACCATCTGGAGCAGTTGCTTCCCAGCGAAATGCCCGCAGCCCCGGTCAAATACCTGTTCGATTCCCGCTATTGCCTTGCCGACAAATTCCAGAGCTTCGTCAGAGCCGAGTTCGGCGGCACCGAAGGCGGTGCGCGGGTCGAGGCGATCCGTAGCTGGGTGGCGGACAAATTCACCTACACGCCGGGCAGTTCGGATGCGAACACCACCGCGCTCGACAGTTTTGTCGAGCGGCGCGGGATCTGCCGCGACTATGCGCACATGGTGATCACGCTGGCCCGCGCGAGCGTGATCCCCGCGCGGTTCGTCGCCTGCTACGCGCCCGACGTGACGCCGCCCGATTTCCACGCGGTGGCCGAGGTGTTCCTGAAAGACCCGGGCACCGATGCAGGCGGTACCTGGCAGCTGGTCGATGCGACGGGCATGGGAACGGCGGAAGACATTGTGAAGATCGGCGTCGGCCGCGATGCCGCCGATGTCAGCTTCCTGACCACTTTCGGGATGGTCGAACTGTGCGAAAAGACGGTCGAGGTAAGCCGCAGCTAACGGGCGGCGGCGAGATTTTCCGCAGCGCGTTAACTTTTGTCCGCTATAGAGTCCCTCGCCGATACGCAGTAGCGCAACCCGCTGGGATTGATCGCGCGCGCGAGGCAGGAAAGATCACTATGACCAAGGCACTTCTCTGGATCGGCGGAGCAACGCTCGCAACCGTGCTGCTGTTCGGCGGCGCGGCGATCGGTACGCGCATGATGTATGCCGATACAGCCGGAAACACCGCGGCTATCGCCCCGAATATCGAGGACGCCATCCCGGTCGATCCCTCCAAGTTCGACGAGGACGGGAACGTGCTTAGTGACAGCGAGCCGTTCGATCCCGAAAGCGTAACCGATGCGAGCCTGAGCGACGAAGCCGTCGCAGGCGACGGAACGGATGAAGACGCCGGGCTCGACGCCGAGGACCATGATGGAGAGGTGATCTACGACGCGCGCAGCGGTGCGAGCGGTGCAAGCCGCAGCGTCGCCCGATCAGCCCCGTCGCGGGCCTCGCGCTCCGAACCGATGGTGGTCAAGCGCGTGCTGCCGATCAAGGGCCCGATCAAGTACGGCGAATGGCATTGGGATACCAAGGGCGTGCCCGCAGGCCCGATCGTGATCACGGTCGATCTGGACGCCCGGGTCATCTCGGTCTTCCGCGGCGGTTACGAGATCGGCGCAGCGGCAGTGCTGGTCGGCACGCAGGAGCATCCGACCCCGCTCGGCGTATTCCCGATCCGCTACAAGATGCGCGACAACGTGTCCGAGAAGTACAACAACGCGCCGATGCCCTATTCGATGTTCCTGACCAATGACGGCGTTGCGCTGCACGGGTCGCAGGTCGAAAACGGCTATGCCAGCCACGGCTGCATCGGCCTGCCCAACGAATTCGCGGCCAAGGTGTTCGCGGTGGCCAAGAAGGGCGACAAGGTCGTGATCACCCGGGGCGAGACGCTCAAGATGGGCGAGGCGATCCTCTAACGCAGGACGGCTTACGCCCCACGTGGGGGCTCTTTTTCGAATTTGACGCTGTCGCTGGTCGTGTTGGGGCCGGTTTTCACCCATTCCCGCTTTGCAAGAATACCGCCGAGAGACGCGTTTTCGCGGGCGCGCAGCCGGTCCACCATGCGGGCAATCTCGGACCTGCGCACCTCGATCCCGCCAAGCCGCTCGAGAATCCGCTCGACCACCCCGATTTCCACCAGTCGGGGATAGCCCATGCAGAAATAGCAGGCGCCATCGCGCCAGATCAGCCGGTTCGCGATGCTCGACACATAGTCCTCGACCGCGTTCTCTGCCTCGGCGAGATGGCGGGCGGAACGGGCCATCGCCAGCGGATCGAGCCAGTCAGCCTCGGCGATCGCCTTGCGCATGCGGGCACGGTCGAACGCATCGTCGGAATTGGAAGGGTCGTCGACCGCCTCAAGCCCCGCTGCCCGCACCACCGCCGCAAGCTCCTCGCGCCGCCAGCCGAGCAGCGGCCGGACGAGCACCATTTCCGCGATGATGCCTTCGGGAAAGAAGACCGACCAGGGCCGCACCCCTGCGAGCCCCGCCAGCCCGCTTCCCCGGTTGAGGCGCATCAGCAGGGTTTCAGCCTGGTCGTCGGCATGATGCGCGGTGGCGAAAACCGACGCGCCGACCTGCTCGAAATGGCAACCGAGCGCCTCGTAGCGCGCGGCGCGTGCATTGGCCTGCAGGTTACCGGGTTCGACCTCCACCCGCAGCGTAGCATGCGGAATGTTCGATCCTTCGCACACCCGGGCGACGAACGCCGCTTCCTCCGCGCTTTCAGGGCGCAGGCCATGATCGACCGTCGCCGCCCTCACCCGCCCCGGCATCGCCGCGTGGGCCAACAGCAGCAGCGCGAGGCTATCCGGTCCGCCGGAGACGGCGATCCCCAGCGGTACATCGGCGAGCTCGGGATCGTCGGGCCAGACCTGCTCGAGGTCGGCCCGGAACCGCTCGATCAGCGCAGGGTCGGGCGGCCTGCCTGTCAGGAGCAGCTCACCTTGCGACGGCTGGCCTGATACTGATCGCTCAACCGACCGGTCGCGAGCGCGGGGTAGGTTTCGCTGAACTCGGCCAGTGCGATGCAGGCTCGGCTGGTATCGCCCAGCTCGATCATCGATTCGGCGAGATAGAGCAGGCTGTCGGGCGCACGTGCCGCGTCGTTATCGGCCTGGTAGTTCTTCAGGAACCACGGAGCCGCCTCGCGCGCCTGCCCATTGTCGAGGAATGCACGGCCCAGCAGGTTGCGACCATAGGTGGTCCGCCAGTGGTCCGGATATTTCTCGACGAAGGCGGCGAGTGCCTGCTGCGCTTCAGGATAGAAGCCCGCTTCCCACAGGCGGAAGCCGTAGGAATAGTCGTCGTCGGCCGCATCGTCGGTCTGCGGCTTGGCGATCGCGCGGACCGCTGCCAGTCGCTCAGCGCTCGGCCCGGTAGCCGCAGCGGGGGTCGGTGTCGGCGTGGTGGTGGCCGGCCTTGTGGTCGTGGTCGCTGTGCCCGTGTTCGCCGCGCTGGCGTTCCCGGCAGGCAGAAGCGCAGCGGGCGCGCCACCGGTGGCGGTCGCGTTTTCAAGCACGGCGAGCCGCTGTTCGATCCCCGTTTGCGTGTTGGTCGCAACCTCTACCTGACGGGTGAGCGACTGGATCGACGCCTCGAGCGCGTCGAGCCGGGCGAGGATGTCGGTCACCGCGGTGGTCTGGGTGCTGGCATTTGGGCCGCTGTTCGCAGGGCCGGAAATCTCGGGTTCGAAATAGCGGCCATCGCCGCCAGGGAAGACCCGCCGCTGGAGCGCGCGGATCTCCGCCTCAAGCTTGCGGATGCGCGAGGAATCGTTGTCCTGCGCCATGGCGGGCACGCCACTCGTCAACAAAAGCCCTGCCAGCGCGCCGTAGATCGCGAGCCGTTTCCTTGCGGGTGCTTTGGCCAAAATCATCGAATCCCTCTCTGTGTCCATCGGGCGATGGTGCGCGGCGCGGCACGAACCGGGCCTGAACCATCGCCCCCCATTTTTCTCACCAGTGGTGCCAGCGCTCAGCGCTGCGCGCCACCCGGGCCACCTTGCACGGCGGGATCGGCTGCCGCAGTCCCGGGCAGGCCGACGCCATCGCGTGCGAGCAGCGCTTTCGCATTCACCGGCACATCGCTGACCACGGCATCATTTTCGGCAAGGCGCGGCACGCTCTTCCCGCCCACGGTAATCGTGAAGGCATCCGGGCGTCCGGTGCGGACCTGTGGATCGCTCGCCGTGTCGGGCACGGTGTAGCTCTCGCCCTTGCCCATCAGGGTTTCCATCAGCACGTTCGATTCATCGCCGTCGTAGAAACGCACCCACATGCCGTCTTCGGTGGAGGTGAACACGACCGGCCCCTCGACCGCAGCGGCGCGAGCCCCGCTCTGAGTAGCGGCGGCCTGCGCCTGCTGCTCCGCCTCGGTGCGCTGCTCTTCTGCCGCAAGCAGTGAATCCGCCTCGGACTCGGGCGCGAAGAAGCTGCGCGAAAAGGCGAAAACGCCGATCAGCAGGACGATCCCTGCGATGATCGATGCGATCACCAGCCCGCGCGAAGGCAACCGCGTGGGGTCCTCCGTCTGCATCGTGCCGTCGCGCAGCCGCTCCGCCGGGTCTTCGATGCCCAGCTGCTCGCGCACGTCGTTGACGATTTCCTCGTCGTTCAGCCCGACCGCCTTGGCGTAGCTGCGCGAAAAACCGATCGCGTAGGTACGTCCCGGAAGGACGGCGAAATCGCCATCCTCGATCGTTTCCAGATGCCGTTTGGGAATACGGGTGGCGGACGCGACGTCCTGCACGCTCATTCCCTTGGCCTCGCGCGCGGCACGCAGCCGCTCACCCGGAGCGGTCGGCTCCGAATTGTCTATTTCAAAAGTGGCTTCGTCTTCTGCCATATCCCATCCTTGGCGCGCCCCAGCTGCCCCCGGTTGCCACGCGCCCGGTCTAGCGGCCTTCGTGCGCGAAGCCAACGCCCGGATGGCATGATTTCCGGGCCTTTTCTCGCAAGCGAGACACGGTCAGTCGGTTTCGATCCCGCGCTCCTGCGCCCACTGCGTGATTGCCGCCCGGGTATCGGCGGGCGGCTGGGCGATCAGCTGGGCCATGAAAGCCCCGATTTCGGCGAGGTCGATCTGGCGGATCAGCTCCTTGATCGGCCCGACGGAGACCGGCGTGATCGACAGCCGGCGATAGCCCAAACCCAGCAGCGCGAGCGCCTCCAGCCGACGGCCGCCCATCTCGCCGCACAGGCCCAGCGTCACTTGGTGGCCGGTGGTCGCATCGACGATCCGCTTGAGAAAGCGCAGGATCGACGGGCTCAGCCAGTCATAACGCGCCGCAAGCTTGGGGTTCGCGCGATCGGCGGCGAACAGGAACTGGGTCAGGTCGTTGGTCCCGACCGAGAGAAACGAGACCTTGGGCACCAGCATGTCGAGCACTTCGACCAGCGAAGGCACCTCGATCATCGCGCCGTACTGGATCTCTTCGGGCGGCCTGATCCGCTTGTGCTTGCGAAGAAACTCGCGCTGTTCCTCGAACACCTTGCGCGCCGCGTCGAATTCCCACGGTTCCGACACCATCGGGAACATCACCCTGAGCGTGCGCCCGGCGGATGCTTCGATCAGCGCACGCGCCTGCGCCTTGAACAGGCCTTCGCGTTCCAGCGCGAGCCGCAGCGCACGCCAGCCCATCGCCGGGTTCTCGTCCTGCAGGCCGCTGTCGCTCGACACATAGGGCACCGCCTTGTCGCCCCCGATATCGACCGTGCGGAACACCACCGGCTTGTCGCCCGCGGCATCGAGCACGTCCTTGTAGAAGCGCGTCTGCTTCTCCCGCCCCGGAAGAGTGGCCGCGACGAGGAACTGGAATTCGGTGCGAAACAGCCCGATCCCGTCCGCGCCAACCAGCGAAAGCGTAGTCAGGTCATCGCGCAGGCCGGCATTCATCATCACCTGAATGCGGGTGCCGCAGCGGGTAAACGGCTCGACATCGCGCAGCTCGGCATAGGCTGCGCGGCGTTCCTTGGATTTTGCGAAGCGCGCCTCGAACGCCTCGACAATAGAGGGCTGCGCGCGGACGTGGGCAATCCCCGCGTCCGCATCCAGCAGCACGTGGTCGCCCTCTCCGATCATGCCGCGAAGGCCGCGCACACGGCCCAGCACCGGGATGCCCATCGCCCGCGCGACGATTACCACATGCGAGGTCAGCGACCCCTCTTCCAGAATCACGCCCTTGAGCCGCCGCCGGTCGTACTCGAGCAGTTCGGCAGGCCCCAGGTTGCGGGCGATCAGGATCGTGTCGTTCTTGAGGCCGGTGGTCGCAGCCGTTCCCATCTGGCCCGCGACGATGCGCAGCAGGCGGTTCGACAGATCCTCCAGATCGTGCATCCGGTCCGCGAGCAGCGGATCGTCGATCTCGCGCATCCGCATCCGGGTGCGTTGCTGCACGCGCTCGATCGCGGCCTCGGCGGTAAGGCCTGCGTCGATCGCTTCGTTGATCCGGCGGCTCCACCCTTCGTCGTAGGCGAAGGCCTTGTAGGCGGCGAGCACCTCGTCGGTCTCTCCGCCTGCGCCGAACTCGGCCTGCTGACCCATCTGGTCGATCTGTTCGCGCATCCGCTCGAACGCGCGATAGACCCGCTGGCGCTCGAACTCGGTATCCTCGGCGACGACCTTGTCGATCGTGATGCGCGGCTGGTGATAGACGGCGGTGCCGCTGGCGAGCCCCTTGACCAGCGCCAGCCCCGCAAGCTGCGCCGGGCCGCTGCGTTCGGGCGCGGCCTCGTCTGCCGAGCGTTCGTCGATCAGCTCGGCATTCACGATCAGCTCGCTCAGCACCATCGCGGTGGTCTGCAGCGCCTCGATCTCGACATCCTCGTACCGGCGCGGATCGACATGCTGGACGTTGAGCGCACCCACCGCCCGCTCGCGATAGACGATCGGCACGCCTGCAAAGCTGGAGAATTTCTCTTCGCCCGTTTCAGGGCGGTACTGGAAGTCGGGGTGCGCCTTGGCCTGCGCGAGGTTGAGCGTTTCGCCATTGGCGACCAGCGTACCGGTCAGCCCCTCGCCCACCGTCATCCGGGTGACGTGGACCGCCGACTGGTTGAGCCCGCGGGTGGCAAACAGTTCGAGCATGCCCGAGCGCAGGAGGTAGATCGAGCAGACCTCGCTATCGAGCGCCTCGCCCACCAGTTCCACCGTGCGGTCGAGTTTTTCCTGCGCAGACAGGCGCGTCGCCATCAACGCATGGAGGCCGGTGAGGATCTGTCGCGCCGCGGCTGTCGCTTTCATATGCAAGCGACTAGCCTATTGCGGCGCGCAGGGGAAATGGTTGACCGTTTTTTAGATCGCGGTCAGCTGCCACCCATCTCCTGTTTGAGTTGCAGCTTCTGTTTCTTGAGGGTTCGGATCGTCGCATCATCGGGCGCGGCCTTGCGCATTTCCTCGGCAATCGCCTCGTCGAGCGTGGCATGCTTGGTCTTGAGGGCGGTGATGTGCGAAGCGTTCATATGCCTCTTCTCCTTGGTCATCGAAGCTGCTCGCCGGGGGGCGAGCATCCGCGAATGGCGGGGAAAAAGGCCCTTGCGATCGCTTGGGCCTGCCCGCCATCGCAATTGGATAAAACCACACAATCGCATTCCTGCGAAGGGGTGTTATGAGGCAATGCGATTAAACCGGCGTTGCGTGCGTCGGATCGCCGTTTGGCAACCACCTGTCGACCATGAGGAACGTCTCGCGTGACCGAAGCGGAATTGCGCAAACGGCTCGAACAGCTGCGGATCGAGCATCGCGACCTCGACGCGGCGATTGCGGCGCTGTCGGCAATGGAATCGCCCGATCAGTTGCAGATCGCCCGGCTCAAGAAGCGCAAGCTGCAACTGCGCGACCGGATGGCGGCGATCGAGGACGAGCTTATCCCCGACATCATCGCCTGAGCGCTTGCTCGCGGCGCACGCCTGTTTGCACGGGCGCGCAAGATTCCTGCGGGAGATATGCACATCTACGTTGCACCCGCCCCTTCGCGGGACAGGCTGGTGCGGGCCACTTATCGCAGCAGCCCGAACTGCTTAGGCGACACCCCCATGCAGCACACGGTCGATATCACCGCTCTGATCATCGAGGAACTCTACTGCGAGGCCAACGTGCTCGCCGATGAGGTGCGTACGGCATTCGTCCCCGCCGCGACCGAGCTGATGCCCATCGACCTTCCATTGCGACGCGCACTCGAATGCGAAGGGCTCAAGGCGACCACCCGGATCATGCATGTGCTTGCCTGGCTGCTCAATCACCGCGCCTTCCTCGCCGGGCAGATGAGCGACCTGCAATGGGAACGGCACACCCAGCTGCCGCCCGACCGCGCACCGAGCGCGGAACTGATGGACATGCTCGACCTGTCGACCAGAGCGCTGGTCGCGCAGACGCAGCGTCTGCATGCCCGGGTCGCGCGGATCGATGCGGAATATCGCATGGCGCGCAGCAATCTTCAGCCCTCCTGCGGCCAGCTGCACGAGCGGCTCGAGCGTCAGTTCGCGCAAGGCTAGCCGCGCGGCCTCAGGCGTTGGCGAGCGCCTGCGCCCAGCGTTCCAGACGTTCCTTGCGCACGCCCTCGCCCATCTCCGGTTCGAACCGGTCGATCGGGCCGCGCATCGCCTCGACCGCCCCCTGAAGATCGGCGAACCAGCCGGCCCCGGTCGCTGCCGCGACCGCCGCACCCAGTGCCGTGGTCTCGACGAACCGCGGCCGCTCGACCGCGATGTTCAGGATGTTAGCAATATCCTGCGCCAGCCAGTCGTTCGCGCTCATCCCCCCGTCGATCCGCAGGCTTTCCCAGCGCGCGCCGTCGGCAGCAAACGCAGTCGCCAGATCGTAGGTCTGGCACGACATCGATTCGAGCGCGGCGCGCACGACATGCGCCTTGCCGGTGGAGAAGCTGAGGCCCGCGATCAGCCCGCGCGCCTCGGCCCGCCAGTGCGGCGCGCCCAGCCCTGCAAGCGCGGGCACGATCACCACCTCGCCCGAATTCTCGACCGATCGGGCCAGCGCTTCGGTTTCCTGCGCGCTGTCGATCAGACCGAGTGAGTCGCGCAGCCACTGGATCAGGCTGCCCGCGACGAATACCGAACCCTCGATCGCATAGGTGCGCTGGCCGTCGTTCTGCGTGAGCACGGTCGAGAGCAGGCGATGCTCGGAATGCGGGATCTGGGTTCCGTGATTGGCGAGGATGAAGGCGCCCGTGCCGTAGGTCGCCTTGGTCTCGCCTTCGGACAGGCAGCCTTGGCCGATCGTCGCCGCCTGCTGATCGCCGACCAGCCCACAGATCGGGATCGCGCGGCCGAACAGTTCGGGATCGGTGCGGGCGATCTCGCCATGCGTGTCGACCACTTGCGGCAGCGCCTCGTGCGGCACGCCGAACAGATCGCACAGATCGGACGAGAAGCCCGCCTCACCCAGCGGCAGCAGCAGCGTGCGGCTGGCATTGCTCGCATCGCTGACATGTGCCCCGCCCGATAGCTTCGCGACCAGCCAGCTCTCGACAGTGCCGAAGGCAAGCCGCCCGGCCTCCTGCGCCTGCGCGACCGCATCGACATTATCGAGCATCCAGCGCATCTTGGTGGCGGAGAAATAGGGGTCGAGCAGCAGGCCCGTCTCCTTGTGGACCGCTTCTTCGCGGCCCTCGTCGCGAAGCCGCCGGCAAGCATCCGCGGTACGCCGGTCCTGCCACACGATCGCGCGGGCGAGCGGCTTCAGCGTCTCGCGATCCCACGCCACCACCGTCTCGCGCTGGTTGGTGATTCCGATCGCGGCGATGCTCTCGGGCGGGCGGTTGCCGAGCACGCGGCGCGCGCAATTGAGGCTCGCCTGCCAGATTTCCTGCGCATCGTGCTCGACCCGGCCGGGCTGCGGAAAGTGCTGCGTGATCTCGGCCTGCGCGGTGCCCGCGACCGCGCCGTCGCGCCCGAACAGGATCGCGCGGGTCGAGGTGGTTCCGGCGTCGATCACCAGGATATGTTCGCTCAAGGCTGACCTCTCTCGATTATCTGCGGCGTGACATGCGCCAGCGCGGTGCCCATATGCAATGGCGATGGTTCAGATTCCGCCCCGCCCATGGCCGACCGGCACGCCCGAAAAGCCCGAGCCGCTGGTCACCCGCGTGCTCGCGCCCAATCCCTCGCCCTACACCTTCACCGGGACGCAGACCTATCTGGTCGGCCACGGTTCGGATCGGGCGGTGATCGACCCGGGGCCGGACGAGGCGGAGCATCTCGACGCGATCCTCGCCGCAGCGGGCGACGCGCGCATCTCCGCGATCCTGTGTACCCATACCCACCGCGACCATTCCCCGGGCGCCACCCCGCTGGCCGAGCGGACGGGCGCTCCGGTGATGGGCTGCGCCAAGCTGGTGATCGCCGATAACGGCCCGCGCCTCGACGAGTCTTTCGACACCACTTACGAGCCCGAACGGGTTCTATCCGATGGCGAGGCGGTGTCGGGCGAAGGCTGGACGCTGCGCGCGATCCACACCCCCGGCCACACCTCCAACCACGTATGTTTCGCGCTGGAGGAGAGCGGAGCGCTGTTCACCGGCGACCATGTGATGGGCTGGTCGACCAGCGTGATCGTGCCGCCCGATGGCGACATGGGGCATTACCTGGAAAGCCTCGACAAGCTCTACGGCCGCGAGGATCGGGTGTATTATCCAGCCCACGGCGCACCGGTCGAAAAGCCCCAGCAACTGGTCCGCTCGATGCTCGGGCACCGCCGTCAGCGGGAGCGCCAGATCCTCAAGGTGCTGGCCGATGGGCCGCGCAGTCTGCCTGAGTTCATCCCGATCATGTACAGGGGGCTCGACCCGCGGCTGGAGAAAGCTGCGCAGATGTCGGTTCACGCCCACCTCATCCATCTGGAACGCCGCGACATGGTTAACCGTTCTGGGGAGCGATGGACCGCCCTTTAGTGGAGACGAATGCCTGTGAGTGACGATCAGACCGAGACCGCCGTCGAGCATGAAACGCCCGTGAAGGACGCAAAGCCGGTCAAGAAGGCACGCCCGCCGTTTCTGCCATGGTTTCTGGTGATCCTGCTGCTCGCCGCGATCGCATGGATCGGCTGGCGTACCTACGGCCCCAACCGGATGGGCGACCCGATCGGCACCACGCTGGTCTCGTTCGAGAAGCAGAATCGGTTGGTGGTGTTCACCGCCGAATTCGCGCCGGTCGTCGCGAGCAAGGACAGCCGCTTTTTCGGGGCGCTGCAAAGCCGCCAGATCGCGGTGATCCCCGCGCGGGTCGATTATTCGGTCGACCTGTCGAAGATGGACCGATCGCGCCTCTCGTGGAACGCCGAGACGCAGACCATGGATGTGCGCCTGCCCTCGCTCGAGCTGAGCAAACCCAATCTGGACGAGGCGCGCGCCAAGTACATGCGCGAAGGCCTGTGGATCACGCGCGATGCGGAAGACGATCTGAGCCGCAACAATACCGAGATCGCAGAGCGCGAAGCGCTCGACAGCGCGCGCAGCCCGGCGCTGATGGAACTGGCGCGCGCGTCTGCGCGGGCAGCGGTGCAGCAGAACATCGCCGTGCCGCTCGCCGCAGCGGGCTATCGCGGGATTACGGTGGAGGTCAGCTTCGACGGGGATACGCCCAGGAAGCTGGGATCGCCCGCCAAGGCGGCGACCAAGGCTGCCGAAAAGACCTCCACCCGGTAACCGCTAGCGCGCGGCGATCAGGCCAGCCGCCGCGCGTGGCGGAAATGCTCGTAGCGGTTGAGCAGGTCGCCGATCAGCTGTTCGGTGGTGTAACCCGTCACATCGAGCGGATGGCCGCCTTCGGAGCTACGCGCCATCGCCCGGAAATGGCGCTTGTCTTCGTCGCCCGGGCGATGCGCTTCGGCCCAGGCGAAGCTCGGCGGGCGGAAGGAGCGCGCGCGCACCTCGTAGCTGAAGGTGCCGTGCTCGCCGTGCGGGACCGATAGCAGCACATCGCCGCCATCGCGGGTCAGTTCGGGCGCCAGGCTGCGGCGGCGCATTTCCGCCGCCACATCTTCCAGCGCGGGCAAGGCCTTCTGTTCGAGGAATTCAGCCACCTGCTCCTTGCGGAACGAACCGGTGATGGTGGACAGGCGCTTCTTCCAGCTGATGTCGGGGTCGACCGGCTGACTGGGCAGCACGCCGTAATCGGGTACGCCGCCAGCGTGTTCCATGGCCAATGCCTTGAGCAGGCCATAGCAGATGAAGATCATGATCACCGCGAAAGGCAGCGCACTGGCGATGGCGGCCGTCTGCAAGGCTTGCAGCCCGCCCGCGACCAGCAGGACTGCGGCGACTGCGCCCGCGCACACCGCCCAGAACACGCGCTGCCACACCGGCGGCGCCTCTGCCGCGCCATTGGTGATCGTATCGATCACCAGCGCGCCCGAATCCGCAGAAGTAACGAAGAAGGTCACGATCAGCAGCGTGGCCGCAACCGATGTGATCGACGACAGAGGCAGCTCGGCCAGCGTCGCGAACAGCGCGGTGGGCAGGTTGTCCTGAACCACCTGGGCGAGCGGTGCGACGCCTGCCATGTCCAGCGCAATCGCGGTGTTGCCGAACGCGGTCATCCACAGGAAGGTGAACAGCACCGGCACCACCAGCACGCCGAGCACAAACTGGCGGATCGTGCGCCCGCGCGAAATGCGCGCGATGAACATGCCGACGAAGGGCGACCATGCGATCCACCAGCCCCAGTAGAACAGCGTCCAATTGGCCAGCCAGTCGTTCGGTTCGTAGGCGTAGAGACGGAACGTGCGCTCCACCACCTGGCCCAGATAGGCCCCGGTATTCTGGACGAAGGCCTGCAGCAGGAAGATCGTCGAACCGGTCACCAGCACGAAGGCGAGCAGGATCACGGCGAGCAGGATGTTGAACTCGGACAGGCGCTTCACGCCCTTGTCGAGCCCGAGATAGACCGACATCGTCGCGAGCCCGGTGATGACCGCAATCAGGCCGATCTGGATGCCCGGCGATTGCGGGATCCCTGCGATGAAGGCGAGCCCGGCATTGACCTGCAGCACGCCCAGCCCAAGCGAGGTGGCAACCCCGAACATGGTGCCGAGAACCGCGAAGATGTCGATCGCGTGGCCGATCGGCCCGTGGATACGCTCCCCGAGCAGCGGATAGAGCGCGGAGCGCGGGGTTAGCGGCAGGCCGCGGCGGAAGGCGAAATAGGCCAGCGCCAGCCCGACCACCGCGTAGATCGCCCAGGCGTGCACGCCCCAGTGGAAGAAGGTGAGCACCATCGCCTGTCGCGCAGACTCCACGCTGAGCGGGTCACCGCGCGGCGGCTCTGCATAGTGCAGCATCGGCTCGGCCACGCCGAAGAACACCAGCCCGATCCCCATGCCTGCGCTGAACAGCATCGCGAACCACGACAGGTGGCTGTACTCGGGCTCGCTCCAGTCCGGCCCCAGCTTGATGTCGCCGTATTTGCTGATCGTGAGGAACACGATGAAGATCAGGAAACCGGCCACCGTAAGGATATAGAACCAGCCGAAATCGGCCACGATCAGGGCCTGCAAGCGATCGAATACCTGCCCCGCCGTCTCCGAAAAAAGCGCCCCGAACAGCGCGAACGCCACGATCAGGATCGCCGACCCGAAGAACACCGGGCGATTGGCGACCAGACGCCACTGCGAGGGATTGTCGGCGGCTTCTTGCAATACGGGATCGGTCATGGCGGTGCGCTGTTGCATCCTGAGCCCCTCGGGGCAAGGCAAGCTGGCCATCTTCGCTATCAGCGAGCCTGCTTCGCATGCCCCCGATGCGCTTTTGCGCGGAACACACTCGCGCGCGGGCCCGTTCGTCCTATATGCGTCACCCAACACGAACGACCGGGGCCCACTAGACCATGAACGACCAGACCCGCCCGCCGACCGGCGACGACCTGCTTGCCGAGATCGAGCGCCTGCGCAAGGAACGCAACGCGGTGATCCTGGCGCATTACTATCAGCGGCCCGAAATTCAGGATCTCGCCGATTTCGTCGGCGATTCGCTCCAGCTCAGCCAGATGGCGGCGGAGACCGATGCGGACGTGATCGCCTTTTGCGGGGTCAAGTTCATGGCCGATACGGCCAAGATCCTCAGCCCCGAGAAGATCGTCGTCCTGCCCGACATGGACGCGGGCTGCAGCCTCGAAGACAGCTGCCCGCCTGAGAAGTTCAAAGCCTTCCGCGAGGCGCATCCCGATCATATCGCGCTGACCTACATCAACTGCTCGACCGAGGTGAAAGCCCTGTCGGACGTGATCGTAACCAGCTCTTCGGCCGAAACCATCCTCCAGCAGATCCCCGAGGACCAGCCGATCATCTTCGGGCCGGACCGTCACCTGGGCGGCTATCTCAACCGCAAGTTCAACCGCGACATGCTGCTGTGGCCGGGCGTGTGCATCGTGCACGAGGCGTTCAGCGAGACCGAGCTGCTCAAGCTGAAAGCCCAGCACCCCGGCGCGCCGGTCGCGGCGCATCCCGAGTGCCCGGCGGCGATCGTCGAGCATGCAGACTATGTCGGCTCGACCAGCGGCATCCTGCAATTCGCCGAGACGTTCGAGGGCGACAAGCTGATCGTCGCGACCGAGCCGCACATCATCCACCAGATGGAAAAGGCGCTGCCGAACAAGACCTTCATCGGTGCGCCGGGCGCGGACGGCAACTGCAACTGCAATATCTGCCCTTACATGGCGCTCAACACGCTGGAAAAGCTCTACACCGCGCTGCGCGATCTGGAGCCGCGGATCGAGATCGAGGAAGGGCTGCGCCTGCAGGCCAAGCAGAGCCTCGACAAGATGCTGGAAATGGCCAGCGGCACAATCGGCAAGGGCGATCTCGACACGATCGACTGACGCCGCCAGCCGAACATCGGACACACGAAAAAGGGCCGGGGAGATCCACTTCCCCGGCCCTTCTTATGTGACGTGCTGCTGTCAGGGAGCGCGTCGTAATCCGGGCCCGCCGGTATTGGGCTTGTCCGGCGCGGGGGCGAGCGCTTCGGCGGCGGGCATGTAGCCCTCGAAAGCACTGCGCCGCAGGACGAAGCGGGCGAGAATGATGCCGTAGATCAGCTTGGAAGCAATATCGGCGAAGGAATAGATCGCCTGACGCGCAACCACCAGATCGCCCGTCGCGCCAAGCTGCGGCAGGGCATAGGCAAGCGGATAGAGGCCCCAGGTGGCGAGGAAGAACCACCACAGGTTGCTGGGCCAGGATCTCAGGATGTCGGGCGTGGTCGCCAACCCCGCGATCAGCGTCTGGCGCACTTCCAGGATCAGCCACAGGAAGAAGATCGAAGAGATCACACCCCACAGGTTGAGATGCGAGAAATCGCCCACCGCGCCGAACTGGCCGTAGAGGCCGGTCCAGATCATCAGCACGCCGGGCACTGCCATGCGCAGCGCGCGCCGATGCACCTCCGCCTGACGCAGGCCCATCGCGATCGCCAGCTGGGCCAGCAGGATCGGCACGGTGATCGTCCAGTTGCCGTAGCGATAGGCGTTGGAGAAGCTGTCGTTCTGCGCCAGCGGGCGATACAGGCCGTCGACGTAGGCGTAGCTTTCCTTCCACAGGCCGAATTCCTGCATCAGGGTCAGCCCCGCGCTCGCCATCACGACCGCCGAAAGGATCGGCACCAGCCGATAACGCGGTGCGAGGTTCTGCACGCTCATCAGGAAGAACAGAATGAACCCGAAGAACGCCGCGTAACTAACCATAAGGATTAACGAACCCAGATGGTATTGCTGGCTGGTCAGGGTGACGAGGTTCTCTATGGCCGAGATCGCTGCGTCGGCCTGAGCAATCTGCGGCTCTGCAACAGTGGTATCGGCGATCGGGGCAGCCATGTGTGTCCTTTCAGAGGGCGGGAAATCCGGCCTCGCCATGCCCGCGTCCAATCGCAGGAAGCCTGCCGCAGCGCAATTCTGGTAAGGATAATCTGCGCGCTCCCGTTTCGTGGCGAGACACACGCGGGCAAAGTCCCTAACTTCGCCACCAAACCGGAGTGAAATACCCCAGATGATCGCCAGACTGCAAAAATTATGGAGCGATATCAACGCCAGCTACTGGTTCTTCCCGGGGCTGTTCGCGATCTCGACCCTGCTCCTGGCGACGCTGACGGTGGAGCTTGACCGGCGGGGCCTGACCGAGTGGGTCGATCATCTCAACTGGTTGCCCCCCGCCCGGCCCCAGGGGGCCAGCAACATGCTGACCGTGATCGCCAGTTCGATGATCGGGGTGGCGTCCACCGTCTTCTCGATCACGATCGCGGCGGTCGCCTATGCCAGCGGCAATTACGGCCCACGGCTGCTGACCAACTTCATGGAAGATCGCGGCAACCAGCTGAGCCTGGCGACCTTCATCGGCACCTTCGTCTACGCGATCACGGTGCTTCTGTCGGTGCGGATGCCCGACGAATCCGGGATGCTGAGCTCGCAAGGCGACGGGTTCGTGCCGCAACTGTCGATGGTGATCGCCTACGTTCTGATGGCCCTGTCGGTCATGGTGCTGGTCTATTTCCTAAACCACGTGCCCTCCTCGATCCGTATCAACGCCGTACTGGAAGGGATCGGTCGCCGCCTGCTGAACGCGATTCGCGACAATTTCGACGAACCGATGAAGGCGCGCGTGGAAGGCGAGGTGCGCGAGGGCACGCCCGTATTTGCCTCGCGCACAGGCTACATCCAGGTGATCAACTGGCACGAACTGCTCAAGGTTGCGCGCAAGAGCGGGTCGGAACTGCAACTGGCGGTGCGGACCGGCGATTTCTGCCACCCCTCGGTCGCCATCGGCTACTGGTCCGAAAAGCCGGACGATGCCTGCGACGAGCAGGTGCGCGAGTGCATTGCGCTGGGCGATGCACGCACCCCGGCGCAGGATCTGCATTTCATGATCGACGAGCTGGTCGAGATCGGGCTGCGCGCGCTGTCGCCCGGCATCAACGATCCCTTCACCGCGATCTCCGCCTTGCACTGGATCGGCGCGGCCACTGCCGAACTGGGCAAGCGCGACCTGAACTGGTCGGTGGGCGAACCCGACGAGGACGGGCGACGCCCGCTGCGGCCGATGGCGGACGATTTCAGCCACTATCTCGGGCGCGGCTTCGGCACGATCCGGTCCGCCGTCGCAACCAGCCCGCCGGCTGCGACGGTCATGTTCGATTCTCTCGAAAGCGCCGCTGCGACGATCACCGATCCGGTGCGTCACAAGAATATCCGCGACGAGGCGGACCAGCTGATGCGCCAGGCAAAAGCCTCCCTCACCGGGCCGGATCTGGAGCAGGTGGAGGCCCGCTTCGCGCTGTTTCGCAAGCGGCTGGAGGACCACCCCAAATAGGGTGTCAGCCGACCCGTGCGCGCGCGACCGCGAGCGCCGCGCCGACCATCGCCATGCCGACAAGATCGAGCAGGCCGAGCGTCTCGCCGAACGCCAGATAGCCGGAGAGTACCGCCACCGCAGGCTGCATCAGCAGCGCCAGGCCGATGATCATCGGCGGGAAGGCGCGCAGCGCAAACACCAGCAGCCCCTGCCCGGCAACTTGGCTCAGCAACGCGAGCACGATCAGCGGAGTCCAGTCGTGCGGCCACACAGGCTCGCCGCGCAGCAGCGCCACCGTCAGCAGCACCGGCGCAGCGATGCAGCACACACGCACCAGCAGGCTCCACCCGCCCAGCCCCTTGCGGGCATCCTGCAGGCACAGCAGGTAGATCGCGTAGAGCATCCCCGCAGTGATGCAGAACAGGTCGCCCATCAGGCTATCCGCGCTAATCTCTGCGCTGCGCCCCAGCAGGATCGCCGCCCCGCCCAGAGCGAGCAAGATCGCCGCCCACTCGGCCCGCGCCGGCATGGTCCGGGCGATCACGATGCCCCAGAAAAGCAGCACGATGCTGCCCGCATTGCCGAACAGCGTCGCATTGCCCAGCCGGGTATGTTCGATCCCGATGTGCCAGCTGGCCAGATCGAGCGCGAAGGCGATCGCCCCCAGCGCGACCAGCCATGCGGTGCGGCGCGGCACGCCCAGCACAGGCTGACGCGCACTGCGCGCGATCAGCCAGATGATCGGCAAGGCCAGCACCAGCCGCCAGAACCCCGCCGACACCGGCCCGCTGTCCGCCAGCCGGACCGACCACGGGCCGAGCGCGAGCGCGACATTGCCCGCGATCAGCGCGGCCCAGTGCAGCGCGCGCGGGTTTTGGCTTGCCCCCTGCAAAGGCGTTCTTTCATGTGCGTTGCTTGCCGTGGCCATGGAGCGCCCCTAACTCCGCCCGACGCCCACGGGTCAACCAAATAAGGAGAACACCTCCATGCACGACGCCCTGTTCCAGCCGATCCGCCTCGGCGCGATCACCGCGCCCAACCGGATTTTGATGGCACCGCTGACGCGCGGCCGCGCGACCCCGCCCAACTTCGTACCCAACGCGATGATGGAAACCTATTACCGCCAGCGCGCGGGTGCAGGCCTGATCATTACCGAGGCGACCGGGATCAGCGTGGAAGGGCTCGGCTGGCCCAACGCGCCGGGCATCTGGAGCGAAGAGCAGATCGAAGGCTGGAAGCCGATCACCGACGGCGTGCACGAGGATGGCGGGCGGATCGTCCTGCAGCTGTGGCACATGGGGCGGATCGTCCATTCCGATTTCCTCGGCGGGGAACCGCCGGTCTCGGCCAGCGCGACCACCGCGCCGGGCCACGCGCACACCCCCACGGGCCGCAAGGACCACGTGCAGGCCCGCGCGCTGTCGATCGACGAGATCAAGCGGGTGGTCGAGGATTACCGCAAGGCGGGTGAGAACGCGAAGGCCGCCGGGTTCGACGGGGTGCAGCTGCACGCCGCGAATGGCTACCTCATCGACCAGTTCCTGCGCCGCAGCAGCAACCTGCGCGAAGACGAATATGGCGGCTCTGCGGAAAACCGCGCCCGCCTGCTGGGCGAAGCGCTCGACGCGCTGATCGATGTGTGGGGCGCGGATCGCGTCGGCCTGCGCCTGTCGCCCAATGGCGAGACGCAGGGTGTAGACGATCCCGATCCGGCGGAAACCTTCGGCGCGGCAGCGAAGGTGGCGGAAGATCGCAAGGTCGCCTTCCTCGAACTGCGCCAGCCCGGCCCCAACGGCACCTTCGGCGCGACCGATGTGCCCAAGCAGGATGCGCACATCCGGGGGATCTACACCGGCCCGCTGGTGCTCAACAGCGATTACACGCCGGAAGAGGCAGCCAGCGATGTGGAGAGCGGGCGTGCCGACGCGATCAGTTTCGGCCGGCCGTTCATCTCAAACCCAGATCTGCCTACGCGGATCGCCAAGGGCGCGCATTTGGCTGAGAACGTCAAAGTGCCGCAAAGCTGGTACCTTCCCGGCCCCGAAGGCTACATCGATTATCCGACGCTGGAAGAAGAAGCCGCGGCGAGCGCCTGATCTTCCGATCGCGGACCGGCGGACGGCGTTATTCGGCGTCGTCCGCCTGTTCGGGATCCGCCCCTTCGTCGCTGGCAGCATCGTCACTAGCGGCATCGTCAGCGCCAGCGTCGTCGTTAGCGGCATCGTCGTTCGCAGCACCGCCACTGCCAGCGCGTCCATCGGCTGCGTCGCCATTGTCGTCGCCGCCACGTTTGGGCGACTGCGACTGGACCATCACCACCGGCAGCATGGAGTCGGTGATCGTCCCGCCCAGCACTTCGCCCTGCGGGCCGGTATCCTCGGCTTCTTTCGATTCGGCGGCATCCTCGCCTCCCCCGCACGAGGCGAGCAGCAAAGCGCATGCACCAATGGCCAAAATCCTGCGGGTCATGACACGTCCTGTCGTTCGAGCGCCTCGAGAAACGTGGGCGCGGTTGCCTTCAATGCCTCATCCCACGCCTCGGGCGCAAGCGCGATCCCCAGATCGGCGAGGCTGGTGACGCCGAACTCGTCGATCCCGCAGGGGACGATTCCGGTGAAGTGCGAAAGGTCGGGCGACAGGTTGACCGCAAAGCCGTGCATCGTCACCCAGCGCCGTACGCGCACGCCGATCGCCCCGATCTTCGCCTCGCGCCCGTCGGGCCCCTTGGTCCAGATGCCGACCCGTTCGGGCACCGTCCAGCACTCCACCCCGAGGCCGCCGAGCGTATCGACCACCCAGCCCTCCAGCGAGTGGACGAAGCGGCGGACATCCTTGCCGCGCCTGCGCAGGTCGAGCAGGGTGTAGGTCACCCGCTGACCCGGCCCATGATAGGTGTAGCGCCCGCCACGGCCCGCCTCGACCACTTCGAACCGCGGATCGAGCAACTCGCTCGCCACAGCGCTGGTCCCCGCGGTGTAGACCGGCGGGTGCTCCAGCTGCCAGATCAGCTCGCGCGCCTCGCCCCGCTCGATCGCGGCGTTGCGCGCCTCCATCTGGTCCAGCGCCTCGCGATAGGGCACCTGCTGCGCGGCGACGTGCCATTCGATCTGTTCAAGTCCGGCCATTTTCGTTTGCGTGGCCCATGACCCGCCGCTTATCAAGAGCCGCACACAAGGGGGTTGCCAATGAAACTCGACATGAATCGCGCGTGGACCGAAGCGCTCAGCCTGATCCAGGCCAATATCGGCGTGGTCGCGACCGTCGCGGGCGTGTTCTTCTTCCTGCCCTATCTCGCCTTCGCATTGCTGATGCCGCAGACGGCCAACTTCGCCGTCGAACCCAACCCGGACGATCCGACCGCCGCGTTCGATCAGATTATGGCGCTGTATGCGGACATCTGGTGGATCATGCTGCTGCTGATTGTAGCGCAGACCGTCGGCACGCTCGCCCTGCTGGCGCTGCTGCGGGCGGATAACCGCCCGACCGTGGGCCAGGCGATCACGGTGGGCGCGATCGGTTTCCTCACCTCCATCGCGGCGACCATCATCCTGTATATCGGCGTGGGCGTAATCGGGGGCGTGCTGATGGGGGTCGCGATCGCAAGCAAAATCACCGCGCTGGCAGTGATCCTGGGCCTCCTGCTGTTGGTCGCCTTCATCTACCTGATGGTGAAGTTCTCGCTGCTCGCGCCGGTCATCGCGATCGACAAGGTCTACAACCCGCTCACCGCCCTGCTGCGGTCGTGGCGGTTGACGAAAGGCAATTCGGTGCGGCTGTTCTTCTTCTACCTGCTGCTTTTCATCGCCCTCGTGGTGGTCAGCGGCGTGATCGGCATGATCGTGATGCTGGTCTTCGGCCTGATGGGGGAGGAAGTCATGCTGATCGGTTCGGGGCTGATCAATTCGGCAGTTAATGCGGTGGTCATCGTGCTGATGCTGGGCGTCCTCGCCGCAGTTCACCGCCAGCTCGCCGGGCCGAGCGCGCAAAGCGTGGGCGAAACCTTCGAATAGCCTTTATGGGGGAGCGCCGATTGCCACCTGCGCGCGCGCGGCCTAGCGTTGCGCCGTAATGGCCGACAATCCCCCAACCGCTTCCGAGAATTCCCGTCTGAGCCCACCGGCTCCGGCAGATCACCAGGGCATCCCGCGCGGGCGCATGGCGCTGCTGTTCACCGTCGTGCTGGTCTCGGCGGCGGGCAACACGGCGATGCAGTCGGTCATGCCCTCGATCGGCACCGCGCTGGGCGTCGCGGACGTCTGGATCAGCCTGGCCTACAGCTGGTCCGCGCTGCTGTGGGTGATCTTCGCGCCCTACTGGGCAAGCCGGTCGGACCGGCGCGGCCGCAAGGCGATGATGGCGCTGGGCCTCGCAGGCTTCGTCGCCTCCATGGGCCTGTGCGGCGCGGTCCTCTGGATCGGCCTTGCGGGCTGGCTTACCCCGCTGCTGACCCTGCTGCTGTTTGCGCTGTGCCGCTCGCTCTACGGCCTGCTGGGTTCCGCCGCGCCGCCGGCGGTGCAGGCCTATGTCGCCAGCCGCACCCCCCGCGCGGAGCGCACGCAGGCGCTGTCGCTCATCTCGTCCAGCTTCGGGCTCGGCACGGTGATCGGCCCCGCGCTTGCCCCCTTGCTGATCTTCCCGCTGGTCGGGCTGACCGGCCCGTTCTTCTCCTTCGCGCTGATCGGGATCGTCGCGATGGTCGCGCTGCGGCTGCGCCTGCCCAATGACGAGCCGCGCTTTGCCGCGCGCGGGCTCGCCTTCGATGCGCCCTATGGCGGCAGTGGCGCGGGCCGCCATGCGACCGACAAGCCGTCGGACGAGGAGGCGGATACGCCCGCCGGGCAAGACACGCCCCTGCCTGCCGAAGCGCCCGCTCTGAAATGGGCCGACAGGCGCATTCGCCCGTGGCTGCTGGCGGGGCTGCTAGGCGGCCACGCGCAGGCGATGATGCTGGGTATTGCGGGCTTCCTCGTGCTCGACCGGCTGGGCCTGCGCGACGATCCGCTGGCAGGTGCCGGGCCGGTCAGCATCGTGCTGATGATCGGCGCGGTGGCGACCCTGCTCGCGCAATGGGGGCTGATCCCCATTCTGCATCTGGGCCCGCGTGTCTCGACACTGGCGGGCATGGCGTTGAGCGTGGTCGGCGCGGCGATCTTCGGCACGGCGGGCGACCTTCACGGCATCGCGCTGGGCTTTGCCGTCGCCGCGCTGGGCTTCGGCCTGTTCCGCCCCGGTTTCACCTCGGGCATGTCGCTTGCGGTCAGCAGGCCGGAGCAGGGGCAGGTTTCGGGCAAGGTCGCCAGCGTCAACGGCGCGAGCTACATCTACGCGCCTGCACTGGGCGTGTGGCTGTACGGCCATAGCGACTGGATCGGCTTCGCCGCGATCATTGGCTTTTGCGTGGCGGTGATGGTGATCGGCTGGACCCGGCTCGATAGTGACGAGGCGCTGATGGCACGCGCGGACGACTAGGTCGCTCCGCACGCACCCGGGCTAGCCAAGCCCCGCCAGATCAGAGGATTTCCAGCACCCGGTCCTGCGGGCGGCACAAGCGTGCGCCCTTCTCCGTCTCGACCAGCGGGCGCTCGATCAGGATCGGGTCGGCGACCATCGCATCCAGAATCGTGTCCGCATCGGCATCGGGCAGGCCGCGTTCTTCCGCATCCGTGCCCCGTGTGCGCAGCCCCTCGGCAGGGGTGATCCCGGCATCGCGGTAAAGCTGGGCAAGCTTGTCGCGGGTCGGCGGCTCCTTGAGATATTCGACCACGGTGAGGTCGACCGACTTGAGGTTCTCAAGGATCGCAAGCGTCTTGCGCGAAGTGCCGCATTT
This sequence comes from Erythrobacter sp. YJ-T3-07, assembly GCF_015999305.1. NCBI lineage: Bacteria > Pseudomonadati > Pseudomonadota > Alphaproteobacteria > Sphingomonadales > Erythrobacteraceae > Erythrobacter > Erythrobacter sp. YJ-T3-07. Next base: position 2,389,791 of record NZ_JAEAGP010000001.1, read on the forward strand.
CGGATTGTGCCAGATGGTCGCTTTCATGATCCGCATCCCTTCGATGAAACTGATGCCGCTCGCCTAGCGCCGCGCCGATCCCCAGCCAAGACGAGACTCTCGACATACAGCGGTTGTAATTGCGAACCCTTCTCATTAGTCGGAGCTATCGCGAATCAATTGCAACAAAGGGATCGCCATGAGGGACCACACTTTCCGTATCGCGCTTTTGCTGGGGGCATCTGCCCTGCCCGGCGCGGTCCATGCGGAGGACGCCGCCACCGGTAAAGAAGAGGCCGCGCAGGCGGCCGGGGAAGGCGAACAGATCGTCGTCACCGCAACCCGCACCCCTCTCGCTATCGAGGATGTGCCCGCCACCGTCACCGTGATCGACGCCGAAGACATAGCCGATGACATGGTGACCGACATCAAGGATCTGGTCCGCTACGAACCGGGTGTCTCGGTGCGCCGCGCCCCTGCCCGCTTCGGCGCGGCGCTGGGCACGCTGGGCCGCGCGCGGAACGAGGATTTCGTGATCCGCGGGATCGGCGGCAACCGGGTGTTGATCCAGGTCGACGGCATCCGCACACCGCAGGGCTTCACCTTCGGCGCGCAGGAAGCGGGTCGTGGCGGCTACACCGATGTCAGCCTGGTCAAATCGGTCGAAATCCTGCGCGGGCCCGCATCGGCGCTCTATGGCAGTGACGGGCTGGCCGGGGCGGTCAGCTTTACCACCAGCGATCCGGTCGACCTGATCGGAAACGACAGCTTCGGCGGCTTCGCCAGCGCTTCCTATTCGAGCGCTGACGAGGAATTCTCCGAAACCGTGGCGCTCGCCGGGCAGAGCGGCGCGTTCTCGGCGCTGCTCGCCTATACCCGCCGCGATTTCCACGAGCTGGAGAACAAGGCCACGGTCGGCGGGATCGGCGAGGCGCGCACGCTGCCCAACCCGCAGGATGGCGAGTCCGACGCGTTTCTGGGCAAGCTGGTGTGGGAACAGGGCGCGCACCGGGTACGACTGACCGGCGAGTACCTCGACAGCGCGCTCTTCACCGACGTGCTGACCGGGCAAGGCCCGCAATTCCTGTTCGGCCCCTCCCCCAGCTGGATCGTCGACGACCTGACCGCCAACGACACCACGAGCCGCAAGCGCGTCTCGCTCGACTGGACCTATAGCGGCGGTGGCGCGGTCGATTACGCGCATGTCGCGGCCTATTATCAGACGGGCAAGGACGTGCAGTTCGCAGACGAGGATCGCTCCCCCGTCGGGGCCACTCCGCGCCCCGATCGCGAACGGCTCAACACCTTCGAGAACGAGGTGTTCGGCGGCGTGGCCGAGGCGCGCAAGGTCTTCTCGACCGGCGCGATCGGCCATGTGCTGGCCTTCGGCGGCGATGTCAGCTTCACCCGGCAGGAGGGCCTGCGCGACGGGACCGAACCGCCCGCAGGCGAGGTCTTCCCCTCGCGCGCCTTCCCGGCGACCGACTTCACGCTGGGCGGGATATTCCTCGCCGACGAGATCGCGCTGTTCGACAACCGGCTGACGATCTTCCCCGCGGTGCGGTTCGACTTCTACGACCTCTCGCCGACCGACGACCCGCTGCTGCCCAGCTTCACCGGATCGGCCCAGAGCGGAAACCGCCTGTCGCCCAAGCTGGGCGTCACGCTGAAGCTGGCCGAGAACACGCTGCTTTTCGCCAATTACGCGCAAGGCTTCCGTGCGCCCACCCCCTATCAGGTGAACAATTTCTTCGAGAACCTGGCCTACGGCTACACCTCGCTGCCCAACCCGGACCTCGGCCCGGAAACCAGCGAGAGCTGGGAGGGCGGCTTGCGTTTCTCGACCGATGCGGTCTCGCTCCAAGTGGTTGGGTTCAAGGCCAATTACGACGACTTCATCAGCCAGCAGATCGTCGGCGGGTCGTTTACCCCCGCAGATCCGGCGCAATACCAGTACGTCAATTTCGACGCGGTCGAGATCAACGGGGCGGAGGCCAAGGCATCCTACCGTGCGGATAATGGCCTGACGGCGAACTTCGCCATCGCCTATGCCGATGGCGACATCCTGTCGCCGGGGGCTGCACCTCAGCCGCTCTCGACCATCGATCCACTCAATCTGGTGGCCGGTATCGGATACCGCCATCCGCAAGGGCGCTTCGGCATCAACCTGACCGCGATCCACCACGCGCGCAAGGAACTGGACGAGACGACCGGCACGTGCACCGGCGATTGCTATCGCCCCGACGCGTTCACGGTGCTCGACGCGACCGCCTTCGTCGCGATCACCGATGCGCTCAAACTGCGCGCCGGCATCTTCAACCTGACCGACGAGACCTACGCCTACTGGCAGGACGTGCGCGGCCTTTCCGACACTTCGACGATCACCTCGGCCTTCACCCGGCCGGGCCGCAACGCCAGCGTTTCGATCAACTTTTCATTCTGAGGGAGGACCACATGAAACTGACAACACTGATCGGCGCAGCCCTGCTCGCCACCACTGCCATCGCCAGCCCCGCGCTCGCCGACGGCCCCATCGCGGATCGCGGCGAAGCGGTCGAGCGCGCGCACTTCCAGAAGGACCGCGAGACCATCCTGTTAATGGCGGGCGACTACAAGGTGCGCTTCGACATGCAGGAATCGACCCCTTGGATGGAAGGTTACGAACCGCTCGATCGCAAGATTTCCGGCGGGTACGAATCGGTCCGCGTGATCGAGGATACCGGCACCAAAATCGTCCTCCAGCACCTGCTGGTGGTCGGCGACGAGGGTGAGGAATTCGTCATCAAGCACTGGCGGCAGGACTGGGAATACGAGCCCGAGAAGATCCTCGCCTATACCGGCCCCAATACCTGGGAATGGAAGGAAATGCCCGAGCGGATGCGCAATGGCCGCTGGTCGCAGACGGTCTATCAGGTGGACGACAGCCCGCGCTATGCCGGGTGGGGCGAATGGCAGGACAGCCAGGGCATTCGCCGCTGGCGCTCCAACTGGACCAGCCGCCCGCTCGCCCGCCGCGACGCGGTGCGCCATCCGATCTACGACCGCTACGAAGGGATCAACCGCCACCAGCTGACCCCGACCGGCTGGATCCACTGGCAGGACAACACCAAGATGATGCCCGACGCGTCGGCAGAAGATGGGCTGAAGCCGGTGGTGCAGGAATACGTCCTCAACACTTATGACCGGTTCGATGGTTACAACACCGGCGCGGCCGATGCCTACTGGGCGGCCACCAAGGATTACTGGGCGGCGGTGCGCGACATGTGGGCCGAGGTAGCCGAGGCGAATGGCGGCATCACGATCGAGGAAGAGGCCGAGACCGGCACGGTCATCAGCGGTCGGCTGCTGACCATCGGAAACGAGCTGCAGGAAGGCACAATCGCGCAGGATGCCGCGATTGCAGAGGCACGCGCGCTGATCGGGGAGGCGACGGCACCAGGCGCCGCCTCGAGCCGGCGCACGGCGGCTGCCGGGGCGGATTACTAGCCCCTAGTCGCGGGCGGCGCGGTGGTGGTCCTCAATGCAGGCACGTCGCGCGCCGCCTCTTCCGGGGCGATGGCCGGTGGCGGCGCGGCGTCGATTACCTCGGCGCGCGCGGCCACCCGCCCTGCCCGCTCGATCGCGCGGACCAGCCGCGGATAGACCCCGCAGCGGCACAGGTTGGGGATCGCCGCGTCGATCTGCTCTCGCGAGGGTGAGGGATTGTCTTCCAGCAGCGCTGCCGCGGCGATCGCGATCCCCGGCGTGCAGAAGCCGCACTGGATCGCCTGTTCGGCGACCAGCGCCTGCTGGACCGGGTGCGAACGATCGCGCGAAAGCCCCTCTATCGTGGTGATCAGCCGCCCTTCGGCCTCGGCAATGGAAACGAGGCAGGATCGCAGCGGCACGCCGTCGATCAGCACCATGCACGCACCGCAATCGCCCGTCCCGCAGCCGAATTTGGTGCCGGTAAGGTTGCTAGCCTCGCGCAGTGCAAACAGCAGTGGGGTTTCGGGGTCGAGCAGATATTGCACCGGCCGATTATTGACCGTCATCTTTGTCACGGCATCACCAAGCTAATCCGCCCTAATCCGCATAAAACTCGACCAGATGGCACCGCTCGCAGCGGAACGCGCGCAGCGGCTTGAGCTGCTTCTTGTCCACTTTGACGCTGCCGGTCCAGCCGGTCTGCGGCGTACCTTCCTGCCAGCGGGCGGGCTGCACCTCGCCATAGCCCATGTCGAGCACGAAGCCTTCGGCGGCGCGCCCGCCGCACTTGCCGCAATGGCGCGCTTCGGCGGGTGCAGGATCGCTCACTGCTGCCAGCTGTCGTCGATCCGCGTGGCCTTGCGCTTCCACGCCTCGAAATCGAACAGGCCGGCCCCGCCCTGGCCCTGCATGACGGCAAGGTCGCGCTGGTGCACGTCGACCACGTCCTGCTGTACCACCACGGCCTCTCCCTGGCTGAGCGTGGCGACCTGAATCTCGCACGCGCGCTGCAGCGACCACATCATCACGAACATCTGCTGGATCGTCTTGCCCATGACCACCGGGCCGTGGTTGCGCAGCATCAGGATCGACTTGTCGCCCAGATTCTCGAGCAGCCGGTCGCCCTCTTCGGCGCGCACCGTGACGCCCTCGAAATCGTGATAGCCGATCTGGTTCTGGAAATTGCAGGCGTAGAAATTGGTCGGCAGCAGCCCGTCCTTGTGGCTGCATACCGCCATCGCCGCGGTCGTGTGGACATGGCAGATCGCGTTCGCCCGCTCGCCCAGATGCTTGTGGAAATGCGCGTGCTGGGTGAAGCCCGCCTTGTTCACCATGTAGGGCGAACCGCCGATATTATTGCCCTCGACATCGATCTTCACGAGGTTGGAGGCGGTCACTTCCTCGTACAGCAGGCCGAACGGATTGATCAGGAACGCGCCCTCCTCGCCCGGCACCGCGAGCGAGATGTGGTTGTAGATCGATTCCGACCAGCCGAGCAGATCGAAGATGCGATAGCAGGCGGCGAGATCGAGCCGCGCCTGCCATTCTTCCTTCGAACATTCGTAATCGAGCTTCGCCTGCGTCGCCATCGGGCCTCTCCTTCATGCCTGTTTGCCGCGCATGATAGGGCAACGCGTGGCACGCGCACAAGCACGCGGATTTGGCGCTTTAGCTTGTGCGGCGTTCGGTCTACCGACCCGCGCAATGAGCAAACAAGCAAAGCTGACGCGCGGGAGCATTCCGGGCCATCTCGTGACGCAGACCCTGCCGATGATCATCGGTGTCGCCGCAATCATGTCGATCAGCCTGATCGACGCCTATTTCATCGGCCAGCTGGGGCCGGACCCGCTCGCCGCGATCAGCTTCATTTTCCCCATCTCGGTCGCGCTGACCAGTCTCGGCGTGGGCGTGATGGTCGGCATCAATTCGGTCGTCGCGCGTTCGCTAGGCGCGGGCGATCACGATCAGGCCGCGCGGCGGGCGAACCTGGGCGTCGTGTTCGCCACCGTGGTCGGCGTGATCCTGGGGATCGCGCTGTGGCTGCTGCAGGAGCCGCTGTTCCGGCTGATGAACGCGCCTGACAACCTGCTGCCGCTGATCCGCGACTATATGGACCCGTTCGCGCTCGCCTTCCCCTTTTCGCTCGTGCTGATGGGCTTCAACGGCGTGCTGCGCGGACAGGGCGAGGCGAAGATGAGCAGCTTCATCAACATCGCCTACGCAGCGGTGAACTGGGTGCTCGACCCGCTTTTGATCACCGGCGCATTCGGGTTCGAAGGCTTCGGCATCGCAGGCGCGGCCTATGCCACGCTTGTGGGCTGGGCGATTGCGGTGGTGCTGGCGGTTGTATGTGTCGGGCGCACGCACCTGCCGTTCAATCCGGCGCTGATCCGCGATTGCGAGAACCCGCGCGAGCCGATCGTGGCGATCATGAAGGTGGCAGGCCCCGCCTCCTTCTCCAACGCGATCAACCCCATCGGCCTGTCGGTGCTGACCGCGCTGATCGCGCTGGAAGGCCAGTCCGCAGTCGCCGCCTTCGGTGCGGCGGGCCGGTTGCAGAGCTTCGCCATCGTCCCGCTGCTTGCGCTGTCGGGGTCGATCGGCGCTATCGTCGGCCAGAACTGGGGCGCGAACCAGCCCGAAAGGTCGCGCGCGGCGGCGCGCGGCGCAGGGCTGTTCGCCGTGATCTACGGCTTGGTGATTGCGGTCGCGCTGGTTGCAGCGGCGAAGTGGTTTGCCGGCTTCTTCACCGACGACCCGGCGATCGTGCGTCAGTTCTCCCGCTATCTGGAGATCGCCGCATGGGGCTATGCCGGGTTCGGCCTGCTGATCGTGGGCAACGGCATCCTCAACGCGGTCGACAAGGCAGGCCTCGCGCTGGCGCAGAGCTGCGCGCGCGTGTTCCTGGTGATGCTGCCCTTCGGCTGGTTGCTGCGGCCGGTCTGGGATTCGGACGCGATCTACGCCGCGGAACTTGCCGCCAACATCATCGGCGGGCTGGTCGCGGTGCTGCTGGTGCGCAAGGTGCTCAGCGGCACCCCGCCCGCCGCACAGCACAAGGGCGGCTAGCGCAGGCTGACAGCGCCCGGCGGGAGCGGCGCGGGCGTCGCGCGAAACGGCGCGGTCAGACTACTGCCCAGCGACAGGTCCGCCAGCGAGGCCGCGTCCGCGACCCCGATCTCGATCCGATCCTGTGGTTTGCTGCGCAAGGTTCGGTGCAGCCGGTCCCACATGCTCAACCCGCTGGTCCAATTGCTGTTCATCTCGTCCCATACCTTGGAGTGATGCACGCCATGCATCTTCGGCGTGGTGAGGATCAGCGACAGAGTTTCGTCCCAGCGCCCCGGCAGCGCTAGGTTGGAATGGTGGAACAGCACCGATGCGTCGAAGAAGCGCCGGTGTGCCATCAGTATGCGCACGTCTGCGCCGCTGAGCATCACTTGTGCGACCCTGAAGGGCAGAGAGACCAGCATATCGACCGCGTGAAACCGCAGCGCGGTGGTCATGTCCATGTCCGGGTCGATGTGATGGACCCGGTGAAAACGCCACAGGAATGGCACCTTGTGGGTCGCGATGTGCCACCAATAATAGGCGTAATCCATCGCCGCGACGCCCAGCACGATCTGCAACGGGCGCGGCAGTGGCAGCACTTGCACGAGGCCGCGTCCCGCGCGGACATTGCCCTTCGCCAGCCGGGTGAGCAGCGGCATCTCGATCGCGGTGACCACCAGCATCGTGCCCGCGCCCAGCGCGAGATTTCGGACCTGCCGGGTTGCGGTGGAGTGCGTCTGGCGGCGCAGCGGCCGCGCCCGTTCGGCCAGCCACAATCCGCCGACCAGCGCGACGCCGAGTACCGTCAGGGGTGAAATGCGAGCCATCCCTCTTGGCTTATGGGAAAAGTGGCGCGCTGTCGCTATGCCCGCAAGGATGACGCCCGAGATCGCGATTTTCGTCCGCTGGCCGGAGCCGGGCAAGGCCAAGACCCGACTGATCCCGACGCTGGGCGCCGAAGGCGCGGCGCAGCTCTATCGCACATTGCTGGAACTGACCGTGCGCGAGGCACGCGGCAGCGGCCTGCCGTTCCACCTGCGGGTGACCGGCGGCGACCCGGCGCGCTTCCGCGAGTGGCTCGGCAGCGATCTCGACGTGCGCGACCAGGGGGGCGGCGACTTGGGTGAAAAGCTGACCCGCGTACCCACGCCGGGGATGATGATCGGCAGCGACTGCCCGGGCCTGACTGCCGCGCTGTTGCGCGAGGCTGGCGATGCTCTTTCGAGCCACGAAGCAGTGGTCGGCCCGGCGGATGATGGCGGTTACTGGCTGCTCGGCCTCCGCGCGCCCTGCCCCGACCTGTTCGTCGACATGGCGTGGAGCACGGACGCGGTCTTCCCCGAAACCATGCGGCGGCTTGAGGCCAGGGGGATCGCCCCGCACCTGCTGCCCGAGCTGACCGATATCGACACGGGCGAGGATCTCGCCGCATGGCCGGAACTGCTGGCGTGAGCGACACAAGCGTCACGATCGTGGTGCCGGTGCTGAACGAGGCGGCGGCGATTCCCGCGCTCGCCACGCATCTCGCCACACTCGACCCAAAGCCTGCGCAGGTCATTGTCGTCGATGGAGGGAGCAGCGACGACACGCTTGCTCTGGCGCGCGCAGCCGGATGGCAGACACTCTCCGCCGAGCGTGGCCGCGCGCGGCAGATCAATGCGGGGGTCGAAGCCGCCGAGGCGCCCCTTGTCTGCGTGGTCCATGCCGACAGCTTTCCGCCCGCCGACATGGTCACGGTGATCCGCGAGACGCTGGCCGACAGCCGCATCGCGCTCGCCAGCTTCACTCCGCTGATTACCGGCGCAAAGACCCGCTGGCTGACCAGCGCGCACAATTACGTGAAGACCTGGTACGCGCCGCTGCTGTGCCGCCCGCACGAGTTCGTGCGCGGGGTGCGGCTGCTGTTCGGCGACCACGCGATGTTCTTCCGCCGCGCCGACTTCCTGACCATTGGCGGCTGTACACCGGGCGACATGGTGATGGAGGAAGCGGATCTATGCGTGAAATTCGCGCGGCTGGGCCGTATCCGCATGGTCCCCCGCGTGGTGCGCACATCGGACCGGCGGATCGCCGCGTGGGGTCCGCTCAAAGCCAACTGGATCTACTTCAAGGTCGGCATCCTGTGGGCACTCGGCCTGCGCGGACGCATGGAGCGCGACTACCCCGATATCCGGTGAGCTAGCGCGCCAGCACTCCGGCGGCGGGCAGGAAGCCTTCGTCCGTGCAGAAATCGATCAACCGGCGCAGATAGGCCTCGTCCGCCGGGCCGGATTCGATCCCGGTGAGCGAGCGAAAGCGGCTGTCGTCGAAGCGCGGGTCGCGCTGGAAATAGCTCGCATAAAGCGCCGAAACCCGCCCATGCAGCCGCCGTTCGAGCGGTGGCAGAGTGCTCGCATCGAAGCGCGCGGGATCGACCAGCGTGGGCGAGCGCAGGCCTTCGACCGAGCCGATCCCGCGCGCGAAATCGGCCATCGGCAGCGGCTCGGACGGGACAAGGTGGTAGGTTCCACCGCGTGCAGCCTCCCACTGCTCCGCCATCGCGGCGATCCCGCCAGCGACATGGTCGATCGGCACGAAGGCGAGCGTCGCGTCCGCCCCTGCCGGGACCAGCCTGATGCGCCCCTCCGCGATCAGCCGGAACGCCACATAAAGCGCGTCGAACTGGCGCACCCGGCCGCTTTCGTATTCGCCCAGCGTGATCCCGGGCCGCGCGATCGCCCAGTCGAGGCCGGAGGCACGCACCAGCCGCTCGCCAGCAGCCTTGCTCGCCTCGTAGCCATTGGCGAAACCTCTGTCGGGCAGTGGATCGTCCTCGCGGATCACCCCGTCGCGCGTGCCGCAGACATAGGCCGTGCTGACATGCAGCAGCCCTGCTCCGCCCGCCTGCGCCAGCGCGACCACATTCGCCGTGCCGCGCGTGTTGGTCGCCTCGTACTCGGCGTCGGTCAGATCGAAGCGGATCGTGGCCGCGCAGTGGATCACGAGGTCGTGCGACTGCGCCAGCCGGTCGAAGGTCGCTGCGTCCAGCCCCAGCCGCTCGCGCCGGATATCGCACGGCACCGCCTCGGCAATCGCCACCTCGCTCCCGTCGTTCGCGCGCACCTCGGGGTTGCGGTGGACCAGCGCGGTCACCCGATGCCCTGCGGCGACAAGACGCGCGCAAACCTCGCCGCCGATCAGCCCGGCGGCACCCGTTACGAGAATCCGGCTCAACAGCAGCCGCCGCCGGTCGCGACCTGGGGCGTAGCCCCGGCAAGCGGAAACAGCGTGCCGCAATCGGGATAGATGCCGTAATGCGTGCCGAAGTCGCCGAAGAACTCGAAATGCTCGGCAAAGCGTGTGTCGGCCAGCATCTTCCAGCTATTGCCGCACACCGAAAACATACGCCCGCGTTCGATCCGGTGATGATCGTCGAGCACGAAGACGCGTTCTTCGCCCGCGACCGTGCCCTTGTAGCGAACCGCCTGCCCGTAATCCTCGCACAGCGGCTCAAGCTCGGGCAGCTTGAACAGGCGCGCGGTGGCCGAGTGGAAGGCGATCCCGTCCAGCTTTTCCTGAATTTGCGGGTCATTGATCCCCAGCGGGCGGCTGGTGACCAGTCGCGGGTCAAGGAACCCGGCAGCCTTGGCCGAGGCGATGAAGTCGAACCAGTACATCGCGCCCGAAAGGCACTCGCCATGCAGCACGGGATCGTCGCGCAGACCCTCGGGCACGCGGCGGTCGGAATAGACGTCCGAGAAATACAGCTCCCCGCCGGGCTTGAGCAGGCGGTAGGCCGCGTCGAACACCGCCCGCTTGTCTGCCACCAGGTTGATCACGCAGTTGGAGACGATCACGTCGAAGCTGCCATCTTCCAGATCGAGGTCGCCCAGCTTTTCGATGTCGCCCTCGATGAAGCGCACGTTGCTCTTCGCGTAACCGAACCGCTCGCGGTGCCATTCCTCATGCTCGCGGGCGACCGCCAGCTGCGCGGGGGTCGCGTCGACGCCGGTAACAGAGCCATTCTCGCCCACCATCTGCGCCAGCAGATAGGCGTCCTGGCCGCTGCCCGAACCGAGATCGAGCACCTTGGCCCCCTCGATCGCCTGCGGGGCAACCAGCCCGCAACCGTAATAGCGCGCGCGGACATCCTCATGCACATTGCGCAGCAGCGCCATCAGCGCGGGCGGCGGTGCGTCGAGAGTGCAGCAGGCATCGGTCTTGAGATCGGCGGAGCCTTGCAGCACCTCGCCATAATAGTTCTGCGAATTTTCGAGATTCATGAAACGTTTCGACCCTTGCCTGCGAATATGCCACACACAGCACGAGGTTCGGTTCTCGGGCAAGCTTGGTTTCAGGGACAGGCATGAAATTTACCCATGACGTGATCGTGATCGGCGCGGGGTCCGCCGGTCTCACCGCTGCGGGCGGCTGCGCGATGTTCGGCCTGAAGGCCGCGCTGATCGAGCGGGCCGAGATGGGCGGCGAGTGCCTCAACAACGGCTGCGTGCCGTCGAAGGCGCTGATTACCGCCGCCAAACGCGCAGCGGAAGCGAACGAGCACGAACGCTTCGGCATCCAGATGGCCGCCGCGAAGGTCAACTGGAGCGGCGTGCACGCGCATATCCACGAAGCGATCGCGCACATCGCCCCGCACGACAGCCAGGAACGGTTCGAGGAGATGGGCTGCGACGTCTATCGCGGCCACGCGCACTTCATCGGCCCGCGCAAGGTGCAGGTCGGCGATGTCGAGCTGAGTGCCCCAAAGATCGTCATCGCCACCGGATCCGAACCGATGGTGCCGCCGATCGAGGGGCTGGACACCGTCCCCTACCTGACCAACGAGAATATCTGGGATCTCGACCAGTTGCCCCAGCACCTCGTCATCATCGGCGGCGGGGTGATCGGGATGGAGATGGCGCAGAGCTTCCGTCGGCTGGGCAGCGAAGTCACCATCATCGAACCGGGCGACCTGATGAGCCGCGACGATCCGGAATCGGTCGCGGTGGTGGTCGAGCAAATGAAGACCGAAGGGGTGATGTTCGTGAAGGGCACAGCCGCCAAGGTGACGCCCGGCGTGCTCGCCAGCCTCACCGTGACGCTGGAGGACGGGCAGGAAGTTGCGGGCACGCATCTGCTGATCGCCACCGGGCGCAAGGCACGCACCGAAGGCTACGGGCTGGAGGAGATCGGCGTCGAGCTTGGCCGCAACGGGATCAAGGTTGACGCGCGGCGGCGCACGAACCTCAAGCATATCTACGCGATCGGCGATTGCCGAGAAGGCCCGCGGCTGACGCATGTGTCTGGCTACGAAGGGTCCAACGTCGCGCTGGAAATCACGCTGGGCGTGCCGACCAAAGTCGACTGGTCCGCCCTGCCCTGGTGCACCTATACCGACCCCGAAGTCGCGCAGATCGGGATGACCGAGGCGCAGGCGCGCGAGGAACTGGGCGACAAGGTGACCGTGGTGCGCGAAGGCTTCGACGACAACGAGCGCGCCATTGCGGAAGGGGACACGCGGGGCCACCTGAAGGTGGTGATGGTCGGAAAGAAAGTTCTCGGCGCCAGCATCGTCGGCAAAAATGCGGGCGAGATGCTGCTGCCGTTCACGCAAGCGATTACCGGCAAGGCGAGCACCTTCGCGCTTGGCAGCGCGATCATCGCCTATCCGACCCGTAGCGAGATCACCAAGGCGGCAGCGTTCAGCGCGTGGGAGGGCACGGTGTTCGGCAGCATGCCCAAAGGCTACGCCAGAACGCGCGCCTGGTTCAGGAAGACGCTGCGCTGATGGCGTCGCGTTCCAAAAGCCGCAACGCGCCGCAAGGCCCCTCGCCCTTCGCGGTCGAGGCCGAGGCTCTGCCCGAAGGCAAGTTCACCGATCCCGACATCACCGCCAACGGATCGCCGCGCGCGCAGGTCCCGCTGCTGGAGCTGGAGACGCTGTGGCTGTGCACCGGCACGCTGTGCAATCTCGCCTGCGCCACCTGTTATATCGAGAGCAGCCCGACCAACGACGCGCTGATCTATCTGACCGCAGAGCACGCCGCGCGCTATTTCGACGAGATCGAGCGCGATGGATGGTCGACGCGCGAGATCGGCTTCACCGGCGGCGAGCCGTTCATGAACCCGCATTTCATGGCCATGCTGGAAGACGCGCTCTCGCGCGGGTTTGAAGTGCTGGTGCTGTCCAATGCGATGAAGCCGATGCGTCTGCACGAGGCCAAGCTGCTGGCCCTGCGCGAGGCCTATGGCGACAAGCTGACGATCCGAGTCAGCCTCGACCACCACACCAAACCCGTGCACGAGGGCGAGCGCGGGCCGAACAGCTGGGATGCCGCGATCGACGGGCTCCGCTGGCTGTCCGAGCACGGTTTTCGTATCGCGGTCGCAGGAAGGCTGCTGCCCGGCGAGGGCATGGTCGAGGCGCGCGAGGGCTATGCCGCGCTGTTCGAGCGAGAGACCATCCGCATCGACGCGCATGATCCCTCACGCTGCGTGCTGTTTCCAGAGATGGACGCGGACAAAGACGTCGCGGAGATCACCACGGCCTGCTGGGACATTCTGGGCAAGTCGCCTGCCGACATCATGTGCGCAACCAGCCGCATGGTCGTCCACCGCAAGGGCGAACCTACCCCGCGCGTGGTCGCCTGCACGCTGATCCCGCATGATCGCGAGTTCGACTTCGGCGAGACGCTGGCCGATGCCAACGTCGCGGTGAAGCTGAACCACCCGCACTGCGCGCGCTTCTGCGTGCTGGGCGGGGCGAGTTGTTCGGCCTGAACTGCTTAACTCCTCCCCCTTGAGGGGGAGGTCGGGTGGGGGGTGTACGGTGCATGTGGCCCCGACGCACTTCACCAAGAGCGCAGTACCCCCACCCCCGGCCCCTCCCCCAAGGGGAGGGGAGTAAAAAGGGGCGTCCTAGCCGCCCGCCTTCACCTTCTGGCGATACGCATGCAGCAGCGGCTCGGTATAGCCGCTAGGCTGTTCGGTCCCTTCGAAGATCAGCGCGCGCGCGGCCTGGAAGGCGAGGCTTTGCTCCGGATTATCGGCCATCGGGCGATAGGCCGGGTCGCCCGCATTCTGCGCATCGACCTTCTTCGCCATCGCGACCAGCACCTCGTCGACCTCTTCGGGGCTGACCACGCCATGCTCCAGCCAGTTGGCGATGTGCTGGCTGGAAATACGCAGCGTGGCGCGGTCTTCCATCAGGCCGACATCGTCGATGTTGGGCACCTTGGAACAGCCCACGCCCTGATCGACCCAGCGCACGACATAACCCAGGATGCCCTGCGCGTTGTTCTCCAGCTCTGCGCGGATCTCGTCCGGCGACCAGTTCTCACCCCGGTGCAGCGGGATGGTCAGCAGGTCGGATAGCGGCGCGATTGTCTCCTTCGCCCGCTCGTCCTGCCGCGCGAACACGTCGACCATGTGATAATGCGTCGCGTGCAGGGTCGCCGCAGTCGGGGATGGCACCCAGGCGGTGTTCGCGCCCGAGCGCGGATGGCCGATCTTCTCCGCCAGCATGTCCGCCATACGGTCGGGCATGGCCCACATGCCCTTGCCGATCTGGGCCTTGCCCGAGAGGCCGCAGGCGAGCCCGATCTGCACGTTGCGATCCTCGTAAGCGGCGATCCAGGGCGTCTCCTTCATCGCACCCTTGCGCTTCATCGCACCCGCTCGCATTGCCGTGTGGATCTCGTCGCCCGTCCGGTCGAGGAAGCCGGTATTGATGAACATGATCCGGTCGCGCACCGCGTGGATGCACGCCGCGAGATTGGCGGAGGTGCGCCGTTCCTCGTCCATCACGCCGACCTTGATCGTGTGCCGCGCGAGGCCGAGCATGTCCTCCACCGCGTCGAACAGGTCATTGGTCAGCGCGCATTCCTCGGGCCCGTGCATCTTGGGCTTCACGAGATAGATCGAGCCTTCGCGGCTGTTGGAAAGCGTGCCGGTGCGCTTCAGGTCATGGCAGCCGATCGTCGCGGTGACGATCGCATCGAGGATGCCCTCGGGCGCTTCGTTGCCATCGGGCAGATGCACCGCAGGCGTCGTCATCAGATGGCCGACATTGCGCGCGAGCAGCAGGCTGCGCCCGGGGAGCGTGAAGCTCTCGCCGTCAAGGCCGACATATTCGCGATCGGGGTGGAGCGTGCGGGTCATCTCCTCCCCGCCCTTCATGAAGGTTTCGCGCAAGTCCCCCTTCATCAGGCCGAGCCAGTTGGAATAGCCCAGCACCTTGTCCTCTGCATCCACCGCCGCGACCGAATCCTCGAAATCGCAGATGGTCGAGATGGCGGATTCCAGCACGATGTCGGCAACCCCGGCCTTGTCGCCCGCGCCGACCGGATGATCGGGATCGATCACGATCTCGACGTGCAGGCCATTGTGGCGGATCAGCCAGTTCTTGCCGTTGCGCCCGATCAGCTGAGCCGGGGCCTTCAGCTTCGGCTCGCTGCCATCCCAGTTGCTCCACAGCTGGTCTTCGAGCGGCACCGCGCGGTCGAGGAACTGGCGGCCCCAGTCGATCACCATCGCCCCGCGTTCCTCGTCGTAACCGCCCGGCTTGGGCGATCCGGGAATCGCGTCCGTGCCATAGAGCGCGTCGTACAGGCTGCCCCAGCGCGCGTTCGCGGCATTGAGCAGGAAGCGCGCATTGAGCACGGGCACCACCAGCTGAGGGCCGGCGATCTGCGCCAGTTCCGGGTCGACGTTCTGCGGGCTCACGCTGAAGGCGTCCGGCTCGGGCACCAGATAGCCGAGATCGGTCAGGAAGGTGCGATAGGCGTCCGCATCGATCGGCGCGGGGTTCTGCCGGTGCCAGGCGTCGATCTTCGCCTGCATCGCCTCGCGCTTCTGCAGCAGCTCGCGATTGCGCGGCACGAAACGGCTGAAAATGTCCGCCGCTCCAGACCAGAAGGCGCCTGCGTCGATGTCGAGCCCGGGAAGCACCTGCGCTTCGATGAAGTCGGCCAGTTCCTCGGCAACCTTCAGCCCGGCGAGTTCGCGCATGCCCATTCTCTTGTCCTTCCTCGTGTGTCGCTTTTGCGTGTTTCCGACCCGCTTGGCGCGATCGAAGGGCGTGAGTCAAATGCGTAGCAGGTCCGCAGCGGCACTGCCGCTACGGCACGCTACGTCACCTGAATCTAGGCCCCGGCCAGCCCGTTGCCGATCATGGTCCTGGGCTGCACGATCCGGTCGTAATCCTCTTCGCTGATCTTGCCGCTGGCGATCGCCTCCTCGCGCAAGGTGGTGCCGTTCTTGGCGGCGGCCTCTGCGATATGCGCTGCGTCCATATAGCCGATTTCGGGCACCAGCGCGGTCACCAGCATCAGCGACTGCTCCAGATGCTGCTCGATCCGCTGCTCGTCGAGCGTGGTGCCCTCGATCGCGTTCTCGCGGAAGCTCGCGCAGCCATCGGCGAGGATGCGGATCGAGTGGAGCACGTTCGCCGCGATCACCGGGCGCATCGCGTTGAGCTGCAGGTTGCCCCAGCTTCCCGCCATTGCATTGGCGGTGTCGTGGCCGATCACCTGCATCGCGACCATCAGCAGCGCCTCGCTCTGGGTCGGATTGACCTTGCCCGGCATGATCGAGGAGCCCGGCTCGTTCGCGGGCAGCTTGAGCTCGCCGATCCCGCAGCGCGGGCCGCTCGCCAGCCAGCGCACGTCATTGGCGATCTTGATCAGCGCGACCGCAACGCCCCGCAGCGCGGCGGACAGGCGCACGATCGGGTCGAGCGTTCCCTGCGCGTGAAACTTGTTGGCTGCGGTGCGCACCGGCAGGCGCGTGAGATACGCGATTTCCTTCGCGACATGATCCGAAAAGCCGTCCGGCGCGTTGAGGCCGGTCCCCACCGCCGTCCCACCGAGCGAGATGGCGAGCAGTCCCTCGCGCACATGGTTGAGGTCGGCAACCGCCGCGCGCAGCGCCTCGGCCCACGCGCTCCATTCCTGCCCGACCGACAGCGGCACCGCGTCCTGCAGATGGGTGCGACCGATCTTGACCGTGTCCATCCAGCCGCCCGCCTTCTGCTCGATCACCTCGGCCAGCTGTTCGATCTCGGGGATCAATTGCGCGTCGAGCGCGCCCAGCGCGGCCAGATGCATCGCGGTGGGGAAGGTGTCGTTGGAGGATTGGCTCTTGTTGACGTCGTCGTTGGGCGCGACCGGTTTCTGGCTGCCCAGTTCCCCGCCCAGAAGCTGAATCGCGCGGTTCGCGATCACCTCGTTGACGTTCATGTTGGTCTGCGTGCCAGAGCCTGTCTGCCACACGCGCAGCGGGAACTGGTCGTCGAATTCGCCCGCGATCAGTTCGTCGCAGGCGCGGGTGATCGCCTCGCACTTGTCTTCGGCAAGCAGACCTGCACGGCGATTGACGATGGCAGCGGCCTTTTTGAGATACCCATAGGCGCGGCACAGCTCGACCGGCATGCGGTCCTCGCCGATATCGAAATGCTGGAGCGAGCGGGCGGTCTGCGCGCCCCAATAGCGGTCGGCGGGGACGCGAACCTCGCCCATCGAGTCGAACTCGACGCGTTCGCCCTTCGCCTTGATCCCGACAGGAATGTCGCGAAGCGTTTGCCCCTTTTCGGTCATGGCGGTCCTTTCACCTTCCTCTTTCGAGAACCGCGCCCTCCACTGCTCGTTCCCGCAGCCGGCGTGCCCTTTGGGGTCCTGCACGCGCCCGCGCGCAAGCTGGCAGGGCGCCTGACCTGAGCGGGCGCCCGCACTGCCTCTTTCGATAAGAGTGATCGCCCATCTGCGACATTCCCGGGGAAACGATACCGGCATCTGCCCGTTCGCCAGACATGTCAGAAAAATACAGCAAGCTCGACCGCCTCTTCGTCGCCGGTGAATGGCGCGAAGGCACAGGCGACACCCTGAAAAACATCTGCCCGTGGGACGAAAGCGAGATCTTCTCGATGAAGACCGCGCAGGCCGGCGACGTCGACGAGGCGTGCAAGGCCGCTCAGCGGGCCCAGCGCGAATGGGCCGCGCTCCCGCCCTCGGCCCGCGCCGCGAAGATGCTCGCGATCGGAGACATCCTGGAGGCGCGCAAGGACGAGATCGCGGCGTGGATCGTGCGCGAAGTCGGCGGGACGAAGGTGAAGGCCGCGCTCGAACTGATGCTGGTGACGCAGGTCGCCCGGCAGGAGGCGGCTGCCCTGCCCTACATGGTCGAAGGCGCGATCCTGCCCGAGGATATCCCGGGCAAGGAAAGCCGCGCCTATCGCCAGCCGGCGGGCGTCGTCGCGCTGATCAGCCCGTGGAACTTCCCGCTCCAGCTGACCGCGCGCACGCTCTTCCCGGCGCTGGCGCTGGGCAACGCGGTGGTCCTGAAGCCCGCCAGCGACACGCCGGTCACCGGCGGGACGATCTTCGCTGCGATCTGCGAGGAAGCGGGCCTGCCCAAGGGCCTCGTCTCGGTGCTCCCCGGCAGCGGGTCGGAGATCGGCGA
Organism: Erythrobacter sp. YJ-T3-07; assembly: GCF_015999305.1. Taxonomy (NCBI): domain Bacteria; kingdom Pseudomonadati; phylum Pseudomonadota; class Alphaproteobacteria; order Sphingomonadales; family Erythrobacteraceae; genus Erythrobacter; species Erythrobacter sp. YJ-T3-07. The sequence continues at coordinate 2,407,725 of NZ_JAEAGP010000001.1, forward strand.
TGCGCTGGTGCGTCACCCGATCCCCTCGGTGGTCAGCTTTACCGGCTCCACCCCCGTGGGGCGCGGCGTCGGCAAGGCGGCGCTCGATGGCGACCGGATCAAGTCGCTTGAGCTTGAGCTAGGCGGCAATTCGCCGATCGTCGTGCTCGACGATGCGGATATCGACTATGCCGTGGAGGCGAGCGTCTGGGGCAAGTTCATGCATCAGGGCCAGATCTGCATGATCGCGAACCGGATCGTGGTGGAAGACGCAGTGCACGACGAATTCGTCGAGAAATTCGTCGCGCGAACCCGCAAGCTGGTCGTCGGCAAACGCGATGCGGCGGACTGCCTGATCGGACCGATCGTCAATCGCGACCAGTTCGACGGGATCATGGAAATGATCGCCAAGGCGAAAAACCAGGGCGCGACCTGCGCGCTGGGCGGAGAGCCCGACGGGCTCGTCATCCCGCCGCACGTCTTCACCGATGTGTCCGATGACAATTGCCTCGTCGCTAACGAGATCTTCGGCCCGGTCGCGCCGATCCAGCGCGCGCGGGATGAAGACCATGCGCTCGAACTGGCGAACAAGACCGACATGGGCCTGTCGAGTTCGGTCTTCAGCCGGGACGAGGGGCGCGCGCTGGCCTTCGCCAAGCAGGTCGAAGCGGGGATGACGCATATCAACGACCAGCCGGTCAACGACAGCCCCTTCTCCCCCTTCGGCGCGGTCAAGAATTCGGGCGTCGGCCGGTTCAACGGGCGCTGGGCGATCGAGGCCTTCATGACCACGCACTGGATCTCGGTCCAGCACGGCAAGCGCCAGTTCCCCTTCTCTGCAAAGGATCTTTGAGACGATGGGCTTCCTGAAGAACGGCACCTGGCACGACGAGTGGGCGCATAACGACGAGGACAGCGGCGAGTTCGAGCGCGACGAGAGCGCATTTCGCAACTGGATCACGCCCGACGGATCGCCCGGCCCCACCGGGGAAGGCGGGTTCGTCGCCGAACCTGGCCGCTACCGGTTCTACATCAGCCTCGCCTGCCCTTGGGCGCACAGGGCCAATGTCGCGCGGCATCTGAAAGGACTGACCGACGCGATCGAGCTGAACGTGGTCCACTGGCTGATGAAGGACGGCGGCTGGTCCTTCCGCGAGGGTGAATGCGTCACCGGCGATCCCGCAATCGGCGCTGACCACCTCCACCAGCTCTACGCCCATGCCGAGCCCGACTATTCGGGCCATGTCACCGTGCCTGTGCTGTGGGACACGAAGACCGAGACGATCGTCAATAACGAGAGTGCGGACATCCTGCGCATGCTCGGCACCGCCTTCGACGACTGCGGCGCGAACGACCTCGACCTCTACCCAGCCGACCTGCGCGATGAGATCGATGCGCTGAACGACCGGGTGTACGGCGCGGTCAACAACGGCGTCTACAAGGCCGGCTTTGCGATCACGCAGGAAGCCTACGACAGGGCCGTCAAGCCACTGTTCGCGGTGCTGGACGAGCTGGAGGCACGGCTGGAGGGGCGCGAATGGCTGGTCGGTGACCGGCTAACCGAGGCGGACATCCGCCTGTGGACCACGCTGATCCGGTTCGATCCGGTCTACCACACGCATTTCAAGTGCAATATCCGCCGGATTGCGGACTACCCCAACCTTTCCGCGCTGACCCGGCGGCTCTACGAGCTGGACGGGATCGCGGAAACGGTCAATTTCCGCCACATCAGGCACCACTATTACGAGAGTCACGAGCGGATCAATCCGAACGGCATCGTGCCAGCCGGGCCCGACCCGCTGATCCCGGAGAACAACGCATGAGCAGCCGCCAGCTTCTCTCCCTGCACCGCGCGATACGCGATGATATTCAGGACCTGACGACGCGCCGTCCGGTGCCGGGCCCGGGCCTGCCGCAGGTCGACCCGTTCCTGTTCCTCAACCACCACGGGCCGCAGACCTACCCGCCCGGCAATCGCGGGCTGCCCTTCGGCCCGCACCCGCATCGCGGATTCGAGACGGTGACCTTCATTCTCGAAGGCAGTCTCGCCCATCACGACAGCGGTTCCGGCGCGAGCGTGGTCGAGGCGGGCGGCGTGCAGTGGATGACCGCAGGTAGCGGGCTGGTCCATGCCGAGCTTTCGCCGGAAGACTTCAAGCGCACCGGCGGGCCGCTGGAAATCCTGCAGCTATGGGTCAACCTGCCCTCGGGGCTGAAGATGACCGACCCTGCCTATATCCCGGTGCCTGCGGCGGATATCGCCGCGACCGAGCTGAGCGAAGGCGTGTCGATGCGCGCGGTCTCCGGCACCGAAGGAGCGCCGATCCATTCGCTGACTGATGTAATGCTGGCTATCGTGGAGATCGCGCCCGGTGGCAGCGCCACCCTCCCCGCGCCTTCGGGTCGCAACGTGTTCTTCTACACCGTCGAAGGAGAAGCGAAGATCGGCGAAGAGACCGTGCCCGAACATACGCTGGCCCAGTTCGGCGATGGCGACGGCCTCGCGGTCAGCAGCGAGCATGGATGCCGTATCCTGTTCGGACACGCCGACCCGATCGGCGAACCGGTGGTGGCGCATGGTCCCTTCGTGATGAACAGCGAGGCGGAAATCGCGCAGGCGATCCGCGACTATCAGGCTGGCAAGTTCGGCGGGCTCTGACTCCCGGTCATTCGGGCGTCGTGGGAATCGGGGACGTCGCGATTGGCCCCGGGGAGGTTCAGGACTGGCCGACCGCCCGCCCGGCGCGCGGGGCCGCTCGCCCGCGACCGGCTCGCCTGTCGATCTGCCCTCTCCAGAAGCTGTAGCTGGCCAGCAGGCCCAGCATGACGAGGGCCAGACCGGCAAAGGTCATCGCGAACTTCCACACGATCCCGCCGACCTTGGCGGCGTGAATGGGGTAGAACGTCTCGCTGATGGCCGACACCGCACCAGCCTTTGCAGGGTCGTCGATGCCGACCACCGCTGCGCTGTCCGGGGCAATCCACACGTAGCTGCGCCCGTTCGGCGTCCATTCGAAATCCTGCCGGAAACGTATGGCGATCGGCTCGCCGGGCTTGGATGGCAACATCAGGCGTCGCGGCGCTGCCGACGGGAAGGCTCCTTGCGCATTGCGCATCACGCTTTGCCAGTCGGTCGCCGGACCGACCGGGGCCAACTCAGCCGGGAGTGCGGGTTTTTGGTGTGCCTCCCCGAAAGGTGACAGCAGAAAGCCGCTCACCGCCGGGAAGATCATCAGCGTGCCCGTCGCCGCCGCCACGATCAGCAGCGGCGAGGCGACCACGCCCAGATCGCGATGGTGTCGCACGATGGCGCTGGCCGTGTAGCGGGGCGGCCAGAGGCGAAACCGGAACGTCTTTCGCGTGCGCCACCACAGGATCGTTCCGGTGATGGTGAACGCGAGCAGCAGGATGCCCAGCACGCCGGTAATCGTCTTCCCGGTCTCTCCCAGAAACAGGTAATGATGCAGATCGAACAGCCAGAGCTCGGGCCGCTCCCACATGCCGGACCAGCGATCGACGATCGTCCCGTCCTGCCTGATGTAGGCCCCGCCGCCGTCGGAATAGACCGCCTGGTGCAGACCGATCTCATCCCCGGCAAAGGTGACGCGTGAAAGGCCCGGTGCCGTCTCTCTCGCCACCTCGATCGCACGCCCCATCGCCACGGGATCGGTAACTGCCGGATCATGCGCGCCGTCGAGCATGATCCAGCTATCCTCCCACAGCAACACCGTGCCGGACAGGCCGATGACCGCCAGCAGGATGCCGACCATGCCGCCCGTCCAGCGGTGCAGGAGCGAGAGCAGCTTCATCAGAACTCGCTGCGCAGGCTCAGCGTGAAGGTGCGCCCGCGGCCTGAGAAGAACCGGCTGCTGTCGGTCACCCGCACGGTGTCGCTGTCATAGGTGATGAAGAACTCGTTGGTCAGGTTCTGCGCCGCCAGCGAAATCTCGCCGAAATCGGTTCGATAGGAGATGAACGCGTCGAGCAGCGTGTAGCCTTCGAAATCGGTCGCGGTGGATGCGTCGTTGAACTCGCGTTCGAGATACATGCGGGCCTGAGCGCGCGCGCTGAAGGGGCCTGCGCTGTAGTCCGCCGCGAGGTTGATCCGGTCGGGCGAGATGTTCGCGCCGTCGAGATCTTCGTCGATCAGGCCGTCTCCGTCGGCATCGGTCTGCCCCTTGAGGTTGGCATAGCCCCCGCTGAGCGCGAGACCCGGCACGGGTGTCTGCCACGAAAGGCTGGCTTCGAAGCCCTCGATCTCGATCGGCTGGCGTTCCACTTCGAACACGTCGTTGCGCAGGACGAGGATCGATCCGAACTCGCTCGACGACCAGAAGTAGCTCGCCGAAGCCTTGACCGCCCCGCGATCCCACTCGAGCCCGAGTTCGCGATTGTTCGACACAACCGGTTCGAGCGAGAGGTAGTCATCGACGTCGATATTGGGCTGGCTGATGCCACGCAGGATCCGCCCGACATCGGCGATCGTGAAACCCTCGGCATAGCTGCCGTAGGCGCGAAGGCCCTCGATCGGCTCGACGATGACGCCGCCGTTCCACAGCACATCCTCGAAGGACGGAGAGCCGCCGGTCACGTTGACCGGGCCGTAGCTCGCCAGGGTCGTGAAATCGTCGACCTTGAGCTGGACATTCTCGAACCGCAGCCCGCCGGCGAGACGCACCAGCCCGTCGGCGAGCGCGAGATTGCCCTGGAGGAACGGAGCGAGGCTGCGAAAATCGGTCTGCGGCACCCAGGCCCGGTCGGTTTGCACCAGTACCTGTTCGGTGCGGTCGAACAGCGCGTCGAAGCCGGCGGTCAGGACAAGGTCGTCGAAGCCGGGCACCGCACGTTCGTAGCTGACCTTGCCGCCGAGCTTGCGCGAGCGGTTGGCCGACTGGTCGAACAGGTTGCCCGTGGGATCGATCGCCGGGTCCTGAAAGGTCCCGAACACGCCGCCGCCGTACACATCGTTGGTGCGGCTGTAGAAGCCCTGCAGCACGAAGGTGCCGCCGCCGAGATCGGGATCGACCAGCGATGCGGAGAGGAGTTCCGCCTTGTTGGAAGGCGCATCGCCCGGCGTCACCCCGCGAATGCTGCTCGCGGGGATTCCCGCAGACCGGTCGCCGGAAACGAACACATAGTTCGCGTTGCCCTGCAGCTCGAACCGGTTGGCGACCACTTCCAGTTTTGCGCCGGTGGCCAGCTCATAGCCCAGGCGCGCAAAGACCGACCAGCTATCGCTATCCTGAATGTCGCCCTGCGTCCCGTCGACACCGATCCGGTTGTCGTTCCCGTCGAAGAAGGCGCCGCGCTTTTCGTAGGTGGCACCGATACTGGCATCGAACGGCCCGGCCCGATAGCCGACCAGCGCCCCGGTCTTCGCACCGATGCCCTCGCCTTCGAAGTTGGTCGGCAGCGTCACCTGCGACAGGGTCCGGAAGGAAACCCCGTCCTCTCGCGGTGCGCCAACCGTCACCTGATTGACCACACCACCGGTCGCACCAATGCCCTGCAGCGCGTTCGAGCCGTAGATTACCTCGACCCGGTCGATGAAGAACGGATCGATCGTGTAGCCGTCGCGTGAACCGTCGCGCACCGGGGTCGACTGGGGAATGCCGTTGATCGCGTAGAGCGGAGCGCGACCGCGCAGGCTCTCCCCCGCCCCGGTCAGCTTCTCTCGAGTAGGCGAGAAGGACGGCAGCAACGCCGACACCGCGTCGACGGTGGAGCCGGATATCTGCACCTGCCGCTCCAGCGCCTCGCTGTCGATGATGTCGACCGTCAGCGGCAGCGCGCTCGCGGGAAGCTGGGTGCGGGCCGCAGTGACGATGATGGTGCTCTGCTCGTCCGCGTCGGAGGAGGGACCATCGGCGGGCGCGATGTCCTGCGCGAACGCAATGGTCGAAAGCGGTGCCAGCGCGAGGGCGCCGACGGAGTAGCGGTACATGAGTGACTCCGTGAAAGTTCGAAACCGCCTAACGCTCATGCGTTTAATTCGCAATAGCGCTCACCAATGGTGCTCTCCTCATGCGCGAAAGTGATCTGGCGCAAGGCAAGAACAGCCCGCGCCTGACGCAATTTTTCGTCATCGCTCGGGTCGTGCAAGATCCGAAAAAGTCCTGAATTCACGTTAACCTAAAAAAAAGCATGCCAAGGCGAACGGGCACGCGACGCCGCCAACTAAAAGTGAGTGAGTGCCGCCTTTGTCTTCAAAGGCACTTCGGCAACACTCTCATAGCGGATCGCCAACGTGCTGAAATCAAACAGGCTTTGTCCGGAAGCGGATGCGCTTGCCGTAACCGGAATTCGTGAGACCGCCACCACACTCAATTCGATGATCGGAAACGACGAAGCGGTCACGATCGACCTTGGCGAGGCGGCCGAGATCGATGCCTCGGGCCTTCAGCTGCTGATCGCCGCGAAGCGCAGCGCCGAACGCCTCGAAACGCAATTTTCCATCCTCGCCGACCGGGGCGGCGCGCTGGAGCAATCGCTGGTGCGCGTCGGACTCCTCGACGCGAACGGCCAGCCTCGCAACGCGCAAGAACAGGCCTGGGCGGACATTCTCAACAAAGGGAGCCAAGCGGCATGAGCAAGACAATCCTCACCATCGACGATTCCCCGTCGGTCCGCCAGCTGGTGGCGATGACACTGTCGAACGCCGGATATCAGGTGATCGAAGCGTGCGACGGGGCCGATGGTCTTGCCAAGGCAACGAACAACCGCGTCAACGCGGTGATCACCGATCTCAACATGCCGGTGATGAACGGCCTCGACTTCATCCGGCAGTATCGCGCGCATCCGTCCAGTGCGGGCGTCCCGATCATTTTCCTCACCACCGAGTCCGATGACGGGCTGAAGGCAGAGGCGCGCGCCGCTGGCGCCACGGGCTGGCTGGTCAAGCCTTTCAAGCAGGATCAGATGCTCGCGATCATGCGCAAGGTAGTCGGCGCATGAGTGGCAGCGATCCCGCAGATACCTTCCGCCAGGAAGCGCGCGACCTGCTCGAAGCACTCGAGCAGGCGCTGCTCGACCTTTCGCAAGATCACAGCGACCGTGAGTTGGTCGACAGCGCGTTTCGCGCGCTGCACACGCTCAAGGGATCGGGCAGCATGTTCGGTTTCGACGAGGTGGCCGATTTCGTCCACGCGTTCGACCGCGTTCGCAAGGGGCTCGCGCCGATCAGCGAAGAGCTGGTCCGCATCGCGCTCAATGCGAAGGATCATGTCCAGCTGCTGGTCGCCGAACCGGGTGAACATGCTCCCGCCGGCGAGCCGATCCTGAATGCGCTGCGCGCCCTCGTCGCGGATGCCGGCAGCCAGGCACAGCCGTCGAGCGATAAGGCGAGCCCTGCGCAGAATGACGCCGGCGCACCCGAGGCAACGGGCTGGCACATCCGCTTCAAACTGCCAGCCGACGCGATCGGCATGGGCACCAATCCCATGCTGCTCCTGGATGAACTGCGCGAACTCGGCCCGTGCGAGATCGTGGCGAGCGGCGATGACGTGCCCGCACTGGACGAGCTCGACCCGCTCGAATGCCATCTCGGCTGGGATGTGACGCTGCGGGCGGCAGTTGCGCAGGACGCGATCGAGGATGTCTTCCTGTTTCTGCGCGACGACATGGAACTGTCGATCGAGCCGCTCACCGCGGATGGCGATGCCGATGCAGGTCGATCAGGATCCGAACCGCAGTCGGATGCCTCACCCGACGCGTCGGCCACCCCTCGCGCATCCGCAGCTCCCGCTGGCAACACGGGCGCGTCGCTTCGCGTTGCGGCCGAGCGGCTGGACGAGCTGATGGACTGCGTGGGCGAACTGGTGATCGCGCAGGCACGCCTGTCGCAGATCGCGGCGGGCAGCCAGGATGTCGGCCTCACCGGCGTTGCCGAAGACATTGAACGCCTCGCGGCGACGCTGCGCGACACCACGATGGGTGTGCGCATGGTCCCCATCGGTAGCCTGTTCGGTCGCTTCCGCCGCCTGGTCCACGATCTGGCGAGCGACCTCGACAAGAAGGTCGAATTCGTCACCACCGGCGAGGAGACCGAGCTCGACAAGACCATGGTCGAACGGCTCGCCGATCCGCTGGTCCACATCATCCGCAATGCGATCGACCACGGGATGGAAACTCCCGAGGCCCGCCGCGCGGCAGGCAAGGCGGAATGCGGCAAGGTGCAGATCACCGCAGTCCATTCGGGTGCCGAGGTCGCAATCTCTGTGTCGGACGACGGCGCGGGTCTCGATGCAGAGCGCATCCGTGCGAAGGCCGAGGAAAGCGGCCTAATCGCGCCGGACGCGAAGCTGAGCGATCACGAGCTGTTCCAGTACATCTTCCATCCGGGCTTCTCGACCGCGAAGGAAATCACCTCGGTATCGGGTCGCGGCGTCGGGATGGACGTCGTCAAGCGCGCGATCGAAGGGCTGCGCGGCACGATCGAGCTGACCAGCAAGCCCGGTGAGGGGACGAAGGCGACCCTGCGCCTGCCGCTGACCTTGGCGATCGTCGAAGGCATGCTGGTTCGCGTCGGCGACGGACGTTACGCGATCCCGCTTTCGGCGGTCGAGGAATGTCTCGAACTGCCCGCATCCGAAGTGTCGGGCACCAGCGGGCGCAACTTCCTCGACGTGCGCGGCGCGCTGGTCCCCTATCTCAGACTGCGCGACATGTTCGGTACGCAGACGCCCGCCGACCTGCATCAGAAAGTGGTCATCGTCGGCTCGGGCGAGCAGCGTGTGGGCCTGGTGGTCGATCAGATCATCGGCAACGCCCAGACGGTCATCAAGTCCCTGTCCCGGCTTCATTCCTCGATCGGCACCTTCTCGGGGGCAACGATCCTGGGCGACGGCGAAGTCGCGCTGATCCTCGACGTGGCGCAGCTGGTCAGCTCCGCCGAACAGCAACAGCGCCGCGCCGCCGGCCGCCATCTGGAGCTTGCAGCATGAGCGAGACTCTTGCCGAACCCGAAACCGAAACGCACGCAGGCACCCGGCGCGCACTGACCCTTGCCCTGCAGGGCGAAGTCTTCGCGATCGACGCGGGAACCGTGCGCGAGATTCTCGACATGCCGCCGGTTACGCAGGTGCCCAACGCACCCGCCTTCGCCACCGGGCTGATCAACGTGCGCGGGCGGGTCGTCCCGCTGGTGGACCTGCGCGTGACCTTCGGGATGGAGCGTCCGCCCGCCGACCACGACACGCGGATCATCGTGATCGAGACGCTGCTCGATGGCGAGGAGAACATCCTCGGCATCGTCGCCGACAAGGTGCTCGACGTGTGCGATCTGGAAGACGTGTCCGTCGAGGAAGCGCCGCAGGTCGGCATGCGCTGGCGGCCCGAATTCCTGCTCGGGATCGCCCGCCACAACGGCGACTTCGTCATCCTTCCGAACATCGCCCGGATCTTCGCCGAGCATCTCGGAACCCTCATTCCCGAAACCAACTAATCCACCTCAAACCCGAAGGTAGAGCCATGAAGATGACCCTCAAGCTGAAACTGGCGGCGGCATTTTCCGCCATTCTGATACTGACCGCCATTCTTGGCATTGTCGGCATCACGCGGATGAGCGCGATCAACAATCAGTCGACGATCATCGCCTCCAACTGGATGCCCAGCATCGACGCGATCCATCGCATCAACACCTCGACATCCGATCTGCGCGTCAAGGAATACCGCCACGTCGTGGCGACCGAAGCCGATGCCATGCGCGCGGCCGAGGCGTCCATCGCCGAGATCCTGGCAGCGCTCGAAAAGGAGCGCGCCGTTTACGAAGGCCTGATTTCTTCACCTGAAGAGCGCGCAATCTACGATCGCTTTTCCGAGAAATTCGGCCGGTACATGGAAGCCCACCAGCAGTTCACGGTCCTTTCGCGCCGTAACGAGAACGACGCGGCGAAACGTATGCTGGACTCCTCGGTGACACTGTACGACGCCTTCTCGAACGACCTGATGGAGCTGGTCGAGCTCAACGTAAATGGTGGGCAGAAGGCCAGTGCGGATGGCGACGTTGCCTATGCCGACGCGCGCAATCTGTTCATCGGGATCATTCTGGTCGCTCTGCTCGTCGGTCTGGCCGCAGCAGTGGTGGTCACCCGCAGCATCCTGAAGCAGATCGGCGGCGAACCCGACTATGCCCGCACCGTGCTCCGTGAAATCGCAGCCGGCAACCTGACCGTCGCCGTCAACACCAAGAGCGGCGACAAGGACAGGCTGCTTGCCGGCACCCGCGACATGGTCGCCAAGCTTAAGGAAGTCATCGGCGAAGTGTCCGGGGCGGCGCGCAACGTCGCATCGGGTAGCGAGCAGATGGCAGCCGGTGCCGAGCAGCTCTCGCAGGGCGCGACCGAACAGGCCGCCTCGACCGAGGAAGCCTCGAGCTCCGTCGAAGAGATGGCCGCCAACATCAAGCAGAGCGCCGACAATGCCGCGCAGACCGAGGAGATCGCCCGCCAGTCGTCGGCCAATGCCGAAGTCTCCGGCAAGGCGGTGGCCGAGGCGGTGATCGCGATGGAAACCATCGCCGAGAAGATCATGATCGTGCAGGAAATCGCACGTCAGACCGATCTCCTGGCCCTCAACGCGGCGGTCGAAGCTGCGCGGGCTGGCGAACATGGTCGCGGTTTCGCGGTCGTCGCTGCCGAAGTCCGCAAGCTTGCCGAACGCAGCCAGGCGGCCGCGCAGGAAATCTCGGGCCTGTCGGGCAACACCGTGAAGGCGGCGCAGAGCGCGGGCGAGATGCTGACCAAGCTGGTGCCCGACATCCGCAAGACCGCGGAACTGGTCGCCGAAATCGCCGGTGCGAGCAACGAGCAGAACGCCGGTGTTGCGCAGATCAACCAGGCGATCCAGCAGCTCGACCGGGTGACCCAGCAGAACACCTCCGCCGCCGAGGAAATGTCCTCGACCGCTGAGGAGCTGTCGAGCCAGGCCGATCAGCTCACGAGCGCGATCAGCTACTTCCGCCTCGATGAGCGTGAAACCGCGGCGCGCCAGTCGGTTACCGTGACCAAGCCCGCCCGCAATCCGGTCGGCGCGATGCACGAGAGGCTGAAAAGCGCGACCGGCACCCTGCGCACGTCGGGCGGCGGCTTCGACCTCAATCTGGGCGATGCGGGCGACGATCTCGACCGCGAGTTCACCCGGAACCGCGACGCGGCCTGACAGGGAACCGACAAATGGCTGACACGACCCAATATGTCACCATGAGCGTGGCAGGCGAGACATTCGCCCTCCCCGTCGCCCGGGTGCGGGAAATTCTGGAGAACCGCCAGATTTCCCGTATGCCCCACGCGCCGGACGGCTTCCTCGGCGTGATCGATGTGCGCAACCACAGCGTCTCGGTGTTCGATCTGCGCACACAGCTCGGCTTCGAGGCGGGCGAGGACGGCGACAATACCCGCATCGTCGTCCTCACCGTGGTCACGCCCGAGGGCCAGGAGATGACCGTCGGCCTGAAGACCGATCGCGTGTTCGAAGTGACCGTGCTCGACGACGATGGTGCGCTCGATCCGCCGCCGTCGGTCGGTCCGGCGTGCAAGACGAATTGTGTGGTCGGCCTCGGCCGGCGCAACGGCACCTTCGTTACCCTGCTGGACATCGACCGGCTGTTCTCCCTGCGGCAGATCGGCGCCATTGTGGACGCGCCGGATCTGGCCGCCTGACCGAAAGCAACCACGTCGCCATGGCTACCGCCCCGTGCAATCCGGCACCGCGACCCGCGGCCGGTTCCTCCACGCTGAGCGAGCGAGACTTCGCGCGCATAGCAGGCATCATCAGCGAGCATACCGGCATCAAACTGCCTGCGACCAAGCACCTGATGCTGGAGGGCCGTCTGCGGCGCAGGGCTGGCCTGGCCGGCTTCGCGACTATCGATGACTATTGCGCCTATCTGTTCGAAGAAGGCGGGCTGAAAGAGGAATTCCAGCACGTCGTCGATGTCTCGACGACCAACAAGACGGACTTCTTCCGTGAGGCCAGTCACTTCGATTTCCTCGCCGAGAGGATCGTGCCCGCCCTGCTCGCGCAAGGTGCTGCCAACCGCACGATCAAGCTGTGGAGCGCAGCAAGCTCGACCGGTGCGGAAGCCTACACCATCGCCATGGTGATGGCCGAGCTGGCGCGCAGCAACACCGGCCTGCGCTACGCCATCCTCGGGACCGACATCTCGACCGCGGTTCTCGAGAGCGCGCGCCGGGCGATCTATCCCAGGCCGATGTTCGACCCGGTGCCGCCCGCGCTGCAGCGGCGCTATGTGATGTTCGATAATGGCGTGGGGGAGAGCGGCCGGGCGCGGATCGTTCCCGAACTGCGCAGGAAGTGCGGCTTCCAGCAGTTGAACTTGATGGACAAGAGCTACCCGGTCGATCGCGACGTCGATGTGATCTTCATCCGCAATGTACTGATCTATTTCGAACCGGCGGTGCAGAATGCAGTGGTCACCCGGCTGTGGGGTCATTTGCGGCCCGGTGGCCATCTCATCCTCGGTCACTCGGAATCGATGATCGGCACCCGCATGGGACTGCCCCAGGCGGCCAGCGGTGTATTCCGCAAAGACCCGAACTAGGGAGATTTTGCCGTGAGCCACAATTTCCCTCCGGTCGTCGGACGCAAGAAGCGCATCCTGATCGTCGACGATTCGGCGGCGGTGCGCCAAGCGCTCAGCGCGATCATCGCCAGCGATCCATCGCTCGAAGTGATGGGCGTCGCGCCCGATCCCTATGCCGCCGCCAAGCGGATCCGCGACGAGGTGCCCGATGCCATCATCCTCGACATCGAAATGCCGAAGATGGACGGCCTGACCTTTCTGCGGAAACTGATGAGCCAGCGGCCGATCCCGGTGGTGATCTGTTCGACCCTGACCGAAGACGGGTCGAGCTCGATGGTCGCCGCACTCGAGGCGGGCGCGGTCGACGTGATTACCAAGCCGCGGGTCGACACTGCGCAGGCCTTGCGAGAAGCGACCGTCCATATCTGCGACGTCGCGCGCGCGGCCGCGCATGCCCGCCCGACCCGGGCCCGGGCTGCGCCGCCAGCGGTCAGGATCGAGAAGAAGCTGACCGCCGATGCAATACTCCCTGCCCTCCCCTTGCGGCGCGCACCACCGGGAACATCCGGTCCGATCGTGTGCATCGGTGCCTCGACCGGCGGAACCGAAGCCTTGCGCGAAGTGCTCACGCAGCTGCCGCGCGATTGCCCGGCCACGGTCATCGTGCAGCACATGCCCGAAAAGTTCACCGCCGCCTTCTCAGCGCGGCTCGACGGCCTGTGTGCGCCGGACATCCAGGAAGCGGCCAACGGCGATGCCGTCATTCCCGGGCGCGTGCTGATCGCGCCTGGCAACCGTCACATGATGCTGGAACGCGTCGGGACCAGCTATCGCGTCGCGATCAAGGATGGGCCGCGCGTATCGCGGCACCGCCCCTCGGTCGACGTGCTGTTCCGCTCTGCTGCACAGACTGCAGGCCCGGCCGCGCTTGGCATCCTCATGACCGGCATGGGCGATGATGGCGCACAAGGCTTGCTCGAAATGCGCAGCGCCGGCGCAGACACGATCGCACAGGATGAAGCCTCGTGCGTCGTATTCGGCATGCCCAAGGCAGCAATCGATCTGAGTGCCGCGGCGAAGGTCGTCTCGCTGCACCGGATCGCCAGAGAAGTGGCCGATTTCGGGGCCAGAGCAGGATTGACGCAAAGATGAAAAACGAATCGGTTTCTGCGCCCGAATCCGCGCCCCTCAATGCGCTTGCCTCGCTCGCAATCGGTGTCCGCGCCAGTCTGGCGGAGACGCGCGCCGCGATTGAATCGCGCTTTTCGGCAACGGGCGATAATCTGGTCGAATGTACCATGAGCCTCAATGCGGTTTCGGCTGCGCATGAGGGGCTTCCCGGCGCACTCGACGGCGAGGAATTCGCCCAAGCCGAGGCGAGCCTGGTGACGATCTCGGACGAACTCGCACGCATTTGCCAAAGCGACTGGAGTGGCACTCCGGCGATCGGTGAGCTGGAGAAGCTGGCGGCAGAGATGGCGGATCCCCTCGCCGAATTGCGCAAGGTCATGCTGCTGCTGGAGATCATCTCGGCAAACGCCGGGATCCTCGCCGCCGAGGTCGCTGGCGAGAGCGCCGAGCTGGGCGCGTTTACCGGCAATATGATCGCGCTGGCGCGCGGAGCGATCGACGGTCTTGGAACTTTCGCGCAGTCTCGCGCGGTGGTGATCAACCAGCTTTCCGGCGCGAGTGCGGCCGGGGAGCGTTTTGCCGGGACCCATGCGCACACGCTCGATCACGTCCGGACGCGACTGGCCGAGCATGCCGAAGCCATCGCCCGCTATCGCGCCTCTGCCGGCCAGCAGCTCGCCCATAACGGCGGTGCCACGCGTCGCATCGCGATGCGGGTGGCCGACGTGGTTGCCGCGATGCAGATCGGCGACATCACCCGCCAGCGGATCGAGCATGTCGAGCGCGGACTGGAGATGCTGGCCGAACTCTCGCAACCAGCCAGCTCGGTAGAAGCGTCGCTGCGTCCCGCAACCATCGCGCAATTGCGCCGCCTGGTTGAGGCACAACTGCGCGACACGATCGACGAATATCGCGATCGCACGGCTTTCATCTGCCAGTCGCTCCCGCAACTGGCCGAGGATACCGACCACGTCTTGGCGGAAGGGGACACCCAGGCACGCGCCCTCACCGCAAGCAGCGGCGACACGCTGGCCGGCATGCTGGCCGATCTGCGCCAGGTGCGTGGCATCTTCGCCGACTTCCGTTCGGTACACGGCGAGGCCGATCAGACCGCCCAGGCCGTGGCCGCCGCAATCGAAGACATGGTCCTGCAACTCAGCACGATCGACCGTATCGAGCGGCATATACGTGTCCTCAGTTTCAACATGGCTGCGCGGTGCAACCGGCTTGGAGAGGATGGCCGCGCGATGACGGTCATCACCCAGCAACTGCGTGACCTCGCGATGCGGACCGAGAGCGCGGCCACCAAGGTTCGCGATCTGCTCGGCAAGGGTTCGCGAAGCGCGGGCACGATCGGCAGTAGCGATGACCGCTCTGACGAGCTCGCCCGGCTCGACGGTGCGACTAACGAGACGATTGCGCATATCGAACATGTGATCGACGAAATGAGCGGGCATGCACACACGCTGACGGAACGCGGACCGGGCGCGCTTGCGATCCTGCGTCAGGCCGCTCTGGCAGCCCGAGGGCTCGACGATGTTGCGATGATCTGGGACGCAGCGCTCAACGAGATCGAAGCAATGCAGACTATCGCTCCGCCCGAGGGCGAGAGCGATGCGGCCCCCTTCACCAACCTGCGGCGCATCTACACGATGGACAGCGAGCGTCGCGTGCATGACGCGATCTGCGGCAACAGCGGGACCGGCGCGGAGGTGTTCGCTGCGGAGGTTTCCGATGAGGTAGACGAAGATCCGTTGTCGGCCCTGTTCTAGGGCATGCGTAGCGCGAGGGGCTGCCGCATTTGAGACAGCGCGTTCGATAGCGCTGAGCCGCGTATCGACCTGGCTTTGTTAGTCGGCCAGCTTCACCGAGTGGCAGCATGCCCGGTGCTGGGTGCCAGGCGCTGTGATGGGATCGATCGACTAAGCAGTCACCAAAGCGCGATCGCCTGGATTCCTGCTTACCGCAGCGCCCGCTCGGGGTTTTGGTGTGGAGCCACGGGTCTCGGTTACGGTGAGTGGTGGTGGTTGCGGGAGTTGGATTTGAACCAACGACCTTCAGGTTATGAGCCTGACGAGCTACCGGACTGCTCCATCCCGCGTCACCAATGTGCCGGCTTTGATGGCCGGCGGCTGCTGTGGCAGCCATTGCCTTGCCTTTCCCTTGCGTGGGTCGGGTTTGGCGTTGGCGTCAGAGACGCCAAAAGGGCCGCCCTTGATGGGTCAGCCCTTCGACAAGTGAATGGGTTATTTCCGCTGCCCGCAAGCTGCAATGCCTCGCGGCGACCTACTCTTCCAGTGCTTTTGCACTAGTACCATCGGCGCTGCCTGGTTTCACGGCCGAGTTCGAGATGGGATCGGGTGGGTCACAGGCGCTATGACCACGAAGCAATGAAGCTTGCGTGCGGCGGTTTATAATCGATGTGTTGGTATTCGAGGCGTCTATCTGGCTTCGAGCATTCTTTCCGGTCAACGAAGCCTGCAAGCAGGACTGTCATTGATGGTGCGAACTCTCAAGCATGATCAGAACTATTAGGACCGGTTAGCTCCACACATTACTGCGCTTCCACACCCGGCCTATCAACGTCGTGGTCTACGACGGTTCGAAGATACCTAATCTCAAGGGAGGCTTCCCGCTTAGATGCTTTCAGCGGTTATCCCGTCCGTGCATAGCTACCCTGCGGCACCCTTGGCAGGATGACAGGTACACCAGAGGCACGTTCACCCCGGTCCTCTCGTACTAGGGGCAACTCCTTTCAAGTATCGACGCCCACGGCAGATAGGGACCAAACTGTCTCGCGACGTTCTGAACCCAGCTCACGTACCACTTTAATTGGCGAACAGCCAAACCCTTGGGACCTGCTCCAGCCCCAGGATGTGATGAGCCGACATCGAGGTGCCAAACGATTCCGTCGATATGAGCTCTTGGGAATCATCAGCCTGTTATCCCCGGCGTACCTTTTATCCGTTGAGCGATGGCCCTTCCACGAGGGACCACCGGATCACTATGACCGACTTTCGTCTCTGCTCGACTCGTCAGTCTCGCAGTCAGGCAGGCTTATGCCATTGCACTCTCGCAGACGGTTTCCAACCGTCCTGAGCCTACCATCGCGCGCCTCCGTTACTCTTTAGGAGGCGACCGCCCCAGTCAAACTACCCGTCACAGAGGGTCCCTACACCGGCTAACGGTGCGAGGTTAGACATCAGAAAACAGCAGGGTGGTATTTCACCTATGGCTCCACGACAGCTGGCGCCGTCGCTTCAAAGCCTCCCACCTATGCTACACAACTCTTTCCTAATGCCACTCTGAAACTGCAGTAAAGGTGCACGGGGTCTTTCCGTCTAACCGCGGGTACTCCGCATCTTCACGGAGAATTCAATTTCGCTGAGCATATCCTGGAGACAGTGGGGAAGTCGTTACGCCATTCGTGCAGGTCGGAACTTACCCGACAAGGAATTTCGCTACCTTAGGACCGTTATAGTTACGGCCGCCGTTTACTGGGGCTTCAATTCGGAGCTTGCACTCCTCCTCTTAACCTTCCAGCACCGGGCAGGCGTCAGACCCTATACGTCGTCTTGAAGCCGACTTAGCAGAGTCCTGTGTTTTTGCTAAACAGTCGCTACCC